>CAYTTA010000080.1:0-1819 GCA_964440655.1 uncultured Balneolaceae bacterium | reverse complement strand
TGCTGAATATCGGGCACTGAATTCTTGATGAATTCCAGACCGATGAAGAGGATACCGAATCCGATCATTGCTTCGGCAAGGTTCCGGAGCTTCTCGCGGTCGAAGAAAAGAAAGGGGAAAAAAAGCCCGATCAGACTGACGGCGATCGGGGTGATCTCCATCTTGAAACCGAAAAGAGCGACCATCCATGCCGTCACCGTGGTTCCGATGTTCGCCCCCATGATCACACCGGTCGATTCGAGAAAGGTGATGAGCCCCGCATTGACGAAGCTGACCACCATGATGGTGGTGGTGGACGAGGACTGGGTGATGGTGGTGGCTCCGAACCCGGTGAGGACGCCCCTGAGACGGGTTGTCGTCATCCCCTTCAGGATCGCTCTGAGCCGGCCTCCCGCCACTTTCTGAAGTCCGTCACTAAAAACCTTCATCCCGAAGATGAAGATTCCCACAGAACCCAGAAGCTGAAGTAAATCGAATAGAGTGTAAGACATCAGAACTTTTTTGCGGCAGTGAACCCGGTAGCGGGGCTCTCATCGCACAAGAAGGTAAGATAAAAAATTCCGGCTTTCCTGTTCATTTTGATTGGCCGTGCCTTTGTTATCAGAAAGGCCGGCAACCTGCCTGTCGGTTCGGATCGGTTCGGTTCTTCTGCCCGCCGGAAACCTTCTGCCATTGATACTATTCAAACGGCTTTTGCTCCCTTTTCAGGGATGAAGAAATGCTCCCATCCTTCGAAGATGACCTCGAACCTGCGGGTCAGTCTCATCATCTCCCCGCAAAGAGAGTGGAGAGGTTCCTCTGCCGGGACGTAGACCCTGTGGGCTATGCAGAGCCATCGGTACCGTCCTGACCCCCTTTCCAGCTCGATCTCGTACCCTCTCTTCTTGAGAGCGGCGGCCAGCCGATAGATCACCGCCTCTTCGCCTGAATAGAACCAGAAACGGATGCGGCGAGGCCGGGATGGGTCCCCCTCCGGCCCCCCGACCAGTTCCATCACATTTTTTACAGGACCGGATGTTGCCGTCTCCATTTTTTCAGCGGATTTTCATTGCACTCTGCCCGGTATGAACATCATGGGATTAAAACCTTACAACCGGACTGTTCCTCCCATAGGTTCCCCGCCCGGCAGTGCATCACGCTCCGTCGCACTTCTTCAGGAACCTTCAGCTTTCCGTTCCCCTTTCTCGACAAGCCGGTCCCGGATCTCACGGTAATATTCCTCATATATGGAGACCATCTCTTCAAGACTGAACTTCCTGGCATGTTTCAGTGCATTTCCCGCAAGCTGCCGGTGCAGCTTCTCATCCTTCAGGATTCGAACAGAGTAATCGGCCATACACCCGACATCATCCAAATTGCAGAGATATCCCGTCTTGCCGTGCACATTCACCTCCGGCAACCCACCAATATTGGAGCTTACAACAGGAACCCCGCACCCCATCGCCTCCAGTGCTGCCAGACCGAAGGTCTCACTCGCGGAGGGAATCAGGAAAAGATCCGCGATGGAGAGTACCTCCTCCACCTGCTCCTGTTTTCCCAGAAAGCGGACAAGATTGCAGATTCCAAGTTCCCTGCAGCGGCTCTCCGCCTTCTGACGATCCGGACCGTCCCCCACCATGAGAAGCTTGGCCTTGACCCCGCTCTGCACGATCCGGTGGAACACCTCCACCACTTTGGTGACCCGTTTCACCTCACGGAAATTGGAGACATGCGCCACCACTTTTTCACCGGAAGGACAGATCGCTTTTTTAAAATGCTCTTTGGGTGTTCTTCGGAACCTCTTGAGATCGATAAAGTTGGGAATGACCCGGATCTCTTT
>CAYTTA010000079.1:0-2309 GCA_964440655.1 uncultured Balneolaceae bacterium | reverse complement strand
TGCGCCACCACAGCCCCAATGCGCCAACATCACGGCCTACAGTGCACCCAACGCGCCGCCCAACGCCCGCGCGCCACTAAACCCCCGCCATTCCCCCAAACATCTCCTCGAACTCCTCCTCAAAGAAGAACTCGGATCGCCCGAATGCCGGCTCGAGATCATCCAGCCAGACCGCATCGGGATCATAGCGGGCAAAGAACGGCCGCCCTACCCAGTCGGGATTCCGCCCCTGAAGCATCTGCAGTACAAACACCTTCTCGCCGTGGATCTCCTCCACACCCAGCACCTGCACCTTCCCCGGCCCTGCCGACATACTCGGCCCCCTCACAGTCCGAGCCAGCCCGCTGGTCTGCTTGTAGGCCTCGCGGAACAGGTGCCACGCCTCCTCCAACGGAATGTTGTAGAAATGCTGTGCACCGGTATCGCGCACCACAAACATGTAGTACGGGATAATCCCCAAATGAACCTGCTTCCTCCACATCTCCGCCCAGACATCGGACGAATCATTAATCCGCCGCAGAATCGGCGACTGCGACCGCACAACCGCACCGGTCTCCAGAATATTACGAATCGCCTCCCTGGCCACATCGGTTTCCAGCTCCACCGGATGGTTGAAATGGGCCATGAAAGAGAGATGAACTCCGGCCTTCACCACATCGCGGAAGATCTCGAGCGTCTCCCCTGCATCCGGGTCGTTCACATATTTGTAGGGCCAGTAACTCAGTGACTTGCTGCCGATACGGATCGACTTCAGGCCGGGCAGATCAGCCTCCAGCAGCGGCTCGATATAGCGCCTTAGCACGGGAGCCTTCATCACCATGGGGTCGCCTCCCGTAATAAGAACATCGGAGATCTCCGGATGTTCCCTCAGGTAGTCGATCAACCGCTCGGTCTCGCGCGTGGCGAACTTGTAACCATCCAGACCCACAAACTGGGGCCATCGGAAGCAGAAGGAGCAGTAAGCGTGGCAAGTCTGCCCCTGACTGGGGAAAAAGAGAATCGTCTCCCGATACTTGTGCTGCATCCCCTCAAGCCTCTCCCCTTCATGGGTCGGGACATTGAGCTCGAGCTGACCCGCCGGGTGCGGGTTGAGCTGCATCCGGATCTCATTGGCCACCCGCTGCACCTCCGCCCGGTACGCCCCGCTCCGGATCAGATCCGCCATCCGGTTGAAATGCTCCTCCCGAAGCAGGTCACGCGTCGGAAACGTGAGAATGAACATGGGATCGTCCGGGGCGTTCTCCCAGTCAATCAGCTCATCAATCACATAATTGTTCACTTTGAAGGGTAGCACTGTTCCCACCACCTCGATGGCAAACTTCTCCTCCTCGGAGAGGAGCGCCATCTGGGGGATCTTTCTGAAATTGCGTAGGGAGTAGGATTTATAGGATTTGATGGGGATTTCGGTTGATGTCGATCTATACTGCAAATCGTAACTCATGCCTTGGGATTCATCCTTGATTTCATATTCACCCGAATGATGAAAAGCCGCCCGATAAATACCGCCCGCATATGGCCACCCGATAAATGCTGCGGAATTACATGGTCGATTCCGATATCGGAACGATCCCGGCAACGAACTGGACGCTTGGGCCTGAACGGCTGATAGACGGGTCGGACCGTGAGTGGTCCATAGAGATTGACGCAGCTCTTGATGGTCAATCCTTGCAGCCAGACGGCTGCGGGGAGTCAAAACCGGGAAGTAAAACAGATAAAAGTAGACTCAGCTCTTAGTCCCGGCAGGCGGCAAAGCGTCCATGAGTAACACGTTCTAAAGTACGACAATGACCTTTGAAAGGCAAAACTAGGAAGAGCAGATTCGATCAGACAAAAAATATATACAACTGGATACTAATATTGTAAGCTTCCCTAAAAACTAGAAAATGGAAAGAGATAATTGAAGCCAGAGAAAAAACTCCCGCAACAACCAGAACAGATGGGAAGCGCGTCTTGCAAGACTTGTTTGTAGAGTACGGCCAGAACGATCTTCACAACAGCCGATACACCACACCAACCAACACCCCTGACCTGTTCCCGTAGAACTCTCCTCTGTCCAGGCCGAGTTCGGCAGAGACTTGAAGGGGCAACCGCAGCACGTCTGCCAAATCCCGCTCCAGGGAGATCATCGCGTGGTGTTGGGTTAATGGCTCCGGGAGAGGAAAGCCGTATGAACCGTAGTTTTTGGTCCAGGTGTAGAAGAGGGTCAAGGACCAATGGGTCTCCTGATGCTTCAAACCGATGTGGTGGGCGATGAGCCGGTTGTTGGTGACCTGGTTGATCTCGGGATCGAACATGATGAAAGGTACTCC
>CAYTTA010000078.1:0-2641 GCA_964440655.1 uncultured Balneolaceae bacterium | reverse complement strand
TGAGCGGGAAACGGGACTTGAACCCGCGACCCTCAGCTTGGGAAGCTGATGCTCTACCACTGAGCTATTCCCGCTTGATTCAGTTTCCAATGTACATTTCCGCTCACATTTTTTCCAGCCTTGCGGAGAAATTTCGTGTAAGCAACCGCCGGAATCTGATGTAATTAAATTTCAGCAGGTGTGTAATAAATCGGGAACCTTCTCCTCTTTATAGAGTAGAACCGGTAAATGGAAAGAGTGTATCCGCATTCGGTTCAGCCAATCAAAATTCAGATCAAAAGGTACGGTAGGTCATGGGTGACTACATCTACAAGGGAACGGTTCTAATCGTGGAGGATGACATCCTGCTGGCTCTGGTCCAGGAGCGGATGCTCGCACGTCTCGGTTATCAAACTGTCGCAAAAGTGGAAAGCGGAGAGGAAGCCATCGAGTTGGTGAAGCGGAACAAGCCCGATCTCATCCTGATGGATATCACGCTCAAGGGGAGACTGGACGGAATCAGCACCATGCAGGAGATCCGGAAGTTTTCAGATGTGCCGGTAATCTACCTTTCGGGAAGCAGCATCGACCGGTTTAACTATGAAAGAGCCCGCAAGACAGGTTTTGTCGATTATCTGGTCAAGCCGGTTTCGCAGGAGGATCTGGGGTATCTGCTCGATCGGGTTTTTACCACGGACCGGTCCCGGAGGGTAGGGTAGCCGGTCGGAAGGTCAGGTTCATTCCGGCTACGGGCCCTCTGACTTGCGGACAAAAACCTCTTCTGGTTTACGAGGGGGAGTCAGGGTGTGAGCCTGACGGGTCTGACTGCGGCGCCAAAAGATTGATGATCACTCTTCCCGTCTGCTCACCACGCAGGATACGTTGGATCTCCCCGTCGATCTGTTCGAGGGGGATCTCCCGGTAAAGGGAGGAGAGTTTTTCCGGTTTCCAGTCTGTAGAGAGGTGTTGCCAGATCTTTTTCGCGCTCTCTAGCCCGACGTTTGCCGAATCGATTCCCGTCAGGGTAATTCCCCGGAGAATGAAGGGGAAAACGGAGGTTTTCAGCTCATTTCCGGCAACATTCCCGCAGCATGCGATGCAGCCGCCGGATCGGGTCTGGCGCAGAAGGCGATCCAGCATTTCGCCTCCCACTGTGTCGATGCCCCCACTCCACCGGCTCTTGAGAAGCGGTCTGTCCGGCTGATCCAGGAAGCTGTTCCGGTCGATGATCTCGGCCGATCCCAGCTCCCTGAGCCAGCTGTGACTCCCGGGTTTGCCGGAAACAGCGGTAACCGTGTATCCCAGACGGGAGAGAATGGAGACGGCCATAGATCCGGTCCCCCCCGTTGCCCCGGTCACCACAACGGGCTCCTGCTCCGGACGGATGCCGGCGCGGAGGAGCTTCAGAACACCGGAGGCTGCGGTGAACCCGGCGGTTCCGAAAACCATGCTCTCTTTCAGCGTGAGTCCAGCCGGCAGAGGTATGGCCCAGGCGGCCGGCACCCGGACATACTCTCCGAACCCGCCGGGGGTGTTCATCCCCAGATCCCGTCCTGTTACGATCACCGGTGTCCCTTCACGGAATCGGGGATCGGTGGAACGGACAACCTCTCCGGCCGCATCAATTCCGGGGGTGTGCGGATACCGGGAGGTGATCCCCCGGTGCCCGGTTGCCGAAAGCGCATCCTTGTAGTTCAGCGAGGAGTAGTGAACACGGATCAGCAGATCGTGATCCGGCAGTCCGGAAAGGGGGAGCGATTCCGTTCTGCCGGAGAAACCTTCCGGGGTCTCGCGAACCACATAGGCCCGATATGTTTCCGCTGGTTCCATTTCCGAAGACATCATCAAATGGCGTTACATTCAGCTCTTTGCATTGCGCATGATAAGCGGTGGCATGATCTGCAGCAAACCCTTAAGTTTCGTTGTTTAATGAAAACCGGTAAGATTATGAAGAAGTATTTCAATGTAGTGGCCGGAGCCCTTCTGCTGCTTGCATCCGCAACCGCCTGCGGCGGAGGAAAATCCGAAACGGCCGCCCGGCAGGGGAACCAGGGGGCCCGACCTGTCGAGATCCTCAAATACAGTGACTACTCCTGTCCTTATTGCAAGACCACCATCTCGATGGATGATCAGCTCAAGAGTGAGTTCGGCGAACTGGTGACCATCGAGTATCGCTACTTTCCGCTCGACGGATTCCAGTTTTCCGATCTTGCCGCCCGCTCTGTGGAGTCGGCTGCCCGACAGGGGAAAAAATGGGAGATGCACGACAAGATCTTTGAGGGACAGGAGATCTGGACGAGAGGCAATGCCGATGAGATTTTCCGTGGTTACGCCGAAGAGATCGGCCTCGATCTGGAGCAGTTCGAGAGCGATCTGAACTCGGAGGAGGTGCGGCAGGAGGTGCAGCGTCAGAAAAACGAGGGGATCCGAAGGATGGTTCGCGCCACCCCGACCTACTTCCTGAACGGTCAGCGGCTGCAGCAGCTTCCCCAGACCTACGGCCAGTTCCGTTCTCTGGTCGAGATGTACATGTATCAATAACCGCCTCCGGGGCGTTCCCCTCATATGGCGGGGATCTACATTCACATTCCATTCTGCAGGCAGGCGTGCACCTACTGTGATTTCTACTTCGTGACCCGACAGCAGATGCGTGACGGGTTTG
>CAYTTA010000077.1:0-3246 GCA_964440655.1 uncultured Balneolaceae bacterium | reverse complement strand
TCAATCTCATCTTCATCTTGCTGTGGAGGATAGGGATAGGGCGGAGGTGGTCCGTAAGGCCAGACAGGGTGTCCACCGTTAGCCGGTGATGTTTCGGAAGAAGTCTTTTTCGTATCGTCGCTCATTGGCTAAAACCGACAGATTATAAAAGGATGTTAAATGGATTTTCTGACAACGAGTGTCATCTGCTCAGACGATCGATCGCAATGGTCACCGTCGCCAGCATCGATACTATTGTACTGCTAAGCGCAATGATCTCGCCCGTACTCATCCTCTCACGCTCGCGTTTGCCCGGGATGATGATCTCTGCCCCTGGTTCTATATCCGGATTGGAGGCAATGAGTCCGAACAGATAGTTATTGCGGCGATCCACATCCCCATTGGCATAAATCACATAGGCACGCCTCTTTCGGGCGTTCTCGGTATATCCGCCCGCCATATCGATATAATCCTTCAGCTTGAATCCTTCCCGATACCGAACCTCCACATCCTGCATCACCTCACCGGCAATACGTACAGTCTGGAGTTTTTCGGGAATCTCCAGGACATCGCCCGCCCGGAGATAGAGATCAGACTGGCTGCCTGGTCTTCGCAGTATCTCCTCCAGATCGATCCCGATTCTCATTTCACGTCCTCGGGCCATGGCTGCACGCTCTGCCGCCGCCGAATCCTCTTCATCCGATATGAAGTCCACCTCGATATCCGCCCGGTCAAGGGACCTGGACTGTCGTATAAGACGGGCACCCGGAATGAACGCTTCATCCGTAAGCCCCCCGGCACGGGCAATCAGATCGGAGATTCTCTCATTGCGGTCACGAATGGTATAGGTTCCCGGGTAGAGTACCTCCCCTGCGATCCGAACGTTCTGTTGAACCTGATAATCGGGGCGGCGGTGTACATAGACGTGGTCAAAGGGCTGCAGTTTAAACTGCTGGTCTGCCTCGCTCAGCTCCAGATCGCGGCTTACCTCAAACATGAAGGTCTCGGCCAGCTGATCTCCTCGGATGTCCGGTGCCGGCTCCCCGATCACCCTTCTGGACACTTCTATGCGGGCTTCAGAGGCAGACTCCCGGAACCCGTTGGCCAGCAGAATCAGGTTCTGGAGGGTCATGTTTTCCCGATAGGCAAAAGATCCCCCGTTCTGAACGGCCCCGCCTATGGAGACCGTAAACTCTTCCCGTATATCATGAATGCTGCGAATCACCACCTGATCTTCCCGCTGAAGGGGGATATCGTAACGCTGGGGGTCGTTCATCACCCGCTGCAGATCAAACGCCACCTGCTCCCGAGTCAGATCTTCACGTAGCCGGTGAATGATGCCGCGGTTCATGAACGCATCGGGACGCAGCCCGTCCGCCTCCAGGATCAGCTGCCGAAGGGTCATCCCCTCACGCAGTTCAAACTCTCCGCTACGCCATACCGCGCCGCTTACAGTTACGCGGTTTTCAAACCGGTCCAGAATGTCATCCACGAAAACCACATCCCCTCCCTGAAGCTCGAAGGTGGCGAACTTCTCGCTCTCGACGTTAATCACCCTCCTTTCAATGGGGGTATTCCGGTGAAGCCGGATCTGGCGGGTGTAAGCCCTGTCGGTGAAATATCCCGCATACCGGATCAGATCCTGAAGGGTCTCCCCCTCATTGAGCTCAAAGAAGGCATTCCGCTTCACCTGCCCGCGGATCTCCACGCGATTCTCGTAGGGAGGCACGAGGATCACATCCTGATCCCGGAGCCGGACGTTGGCCGTCTGCCTTCCGTTAATAAGAAAATCATAGAGATCGAGTTCGGCGATAACGGCGTTGTCGCGGACCAATCGGATATGGCGATACGAGCCGCGCTGGTTGGGACCGCCGGATCGATAGAGGGCGTTGAAGACCGTCGCCATGGAGGAGACGGTGTAGTTCCCCGGGTTGTTTACCTCCCCGATGATCGTCACCTGGATGCTTCGAAGCCGGTCGAGCGATACCTGGGCGAAGGTGGTTTGGTTGGGATTGCCGGGTCGCAGACCGGAGTAGAGAGTCCTCAGGTTCTCGATGATGCGGTTGCTCGCCTCCTCGATGGTAAGCCCGTTCACATAGATCGGGCCCAGGTTGTCGATGGCAACGGTCCCTTCCGGGCTCACCTCCAGCCGATAGACGTTGGTGGCATCTCCCCAGATGTTCACCACGAGACCGTCGCCGGGACCGAGCTCGTAGGAGGCCGGTGTGGGAATATTGAGAGAGGGCGTGAAGGTCAGGTCCTCGGATCGGAACATCTGTGAACCGAAGGTGCGGCGGGAGATTTCGGTTTCGTTCCGTTGCGGACGCTCATCATCGGCGATTTCAGGGGGAGTGGCGGTGGCCCGCTCCGATGTGCCACCGGTGCCCCCCCCGGAGCCGGATGTTTGTTGCATCTGCTCCACACGCTGCCTGAGGGCGGCTGCTTCCGATGCGGGAAGCCCCCGCTCGCGGGCCAATCGGAACGCCTCATCGATGGTGAACCCTTCCGCTTCAGCCCGGTTCACATAGCTGCGAAGCTGGGCGTCACTGATATCGGCCGCTCGAACGGTGGAGAGATCAAGTGCATCCAGCCCGGTTCCCCCTGTCTGGGCGACAACAAAATGATGTGGTTGAACGGCAGGAAGAGTTAAGATTCCCAGAAAGAGGACGATAAAGCTTGCAAGAAGGGTCTTCCGGGAGGCTCGAGAGCAAATGTGCAACATAAAAGAGTACTTTCTTGAGTTACCGTAAATAGCGGATGATGGCAACTTCTGTCGCAACCGGAGCGTGTCTGTAGTCGCCATTATGATTACAATCGGGTTCTGATTCTGATACTGCACTTGTCTCGAAGGGATCCGGAAGATGTGCGGTTTGTGTCCGGATTTGCCTGAAACTTCGAATCAGTCCGATACGTCTAAGCTGGTAAAGTACAAAAATTTACCACAAATGCACGGTCGGTTTGATTACAGAAAGACCGTTCTACCTGATCCGGCAACTCTTTGGGTAAGACAGGCTTGTGGGCCTGGAAAGCAGGGAGACGGTTCCCCCGATAGAGGCTGCGCGAAACTCTCTCTTTTCAGACCCTGTAGTACTCCCGGTACCACTCGATAAATCGGGCCACTCCCTCTTCAATACCCACCTGCGGCTTGTAGTCGATGTAGTCAAACAGGTCGCTCACATCCGCCCAGGTGGCTGGCACATCCCCCGGTTGAATCTCCATCATCTTCTTTTTCGCCTCGGTGCCGAGGTTCTTCTCGATCTCGGAGAT
>CAYTTA010000076.1:0-3307 GCA_964440655.1 uncultured Balneolaceae bacterium | reverse complement strand
CTGTTCTCATCTCTGCAGGCCTGGAAGGGGATGGTTTTTGTGACCAGGCCCGCCAGAAACCCGGTGCCGTTTTCGATGTTGGAAATGCCATCGGGAAGTGTCTCCATAACCTCATCCAGTTCATGCAGTGCAGGCCAATCAGGAGCCGCGGCGGCGATACGAATCTGCAGTGGAAAGGCGTGGGTGAAATCGGGATGCTCTCTTATAATCAGACCTGGCGTTGAAGGAGGAACTCGTACCTGGACCTGGAAACCCTCTGGCATTTCCTCGACTCGGTAACGATAAGGTACGCTGACGACAAACCGTCTGCACCCTGATTCATGTACTTCGTAGATAACATCTACATAGGCAAGATCGTCCACGTCTTCAATCTCGACGAATAAAGACCTGCCTACCTCCCGGGCCACAGGAACGGGAAAATCCCTCGGAATCTCAACGGCAGCCGAACTGGACTGGCCTTCTTCATTGATGGCAATGATTCTGTAGGCCTGGTTTGGTTCAATCCTCATTGAGCTCCAGAAATTGTAAAGCCGAATTCCATGAGCATACTCAAATAGCGAATCACTCATCATCTGCATCTCTCCGGTCTCGATATTCTCAAGGTGAACGGTCGCGACAGGATCATCCGGACCGGGCAGGAGCTGGTCGCGCACCGGCATTACGCGCACCCATTGGGTGTCGGCAGTTGCATCCAGATATCCGTAGATGGAAAAATAATAGGAATGATCTTTGTCGAGCGGCTCGAACGCTTGCTCGCAACCCGCGCAATATATCCAGAAAAGGCAAAAAAATTTTAATAAACATTGAAAAGGCTTGTTTTTCACAACGCAATTTGATTCACTTAAATTTTTTCACTATTTCCTAATGACAAACCATAATAAACAAAAGCTGAGGCTATCATGAAAACAATGATTGGCATTTTCGTGGTATGTTAATTTTCTGGGTCGTTTTATTTGGATAAATCAAAAGTTGACAAGAGTGATCTGTCAAGTGCAGTCTCCGGTCCATATGTTCACATAGAGGGTCCGCAGTTGATACAAGGCGGACAATATGTTGAATTTGATGCATCATTAAGCAATTTGCCTTTTGGGGAAAAATTAGAAGATTATTGTATTCCGAGTAGCAATTGTACTTTTCAATGGCAAATAGATTATGGCAATGGGACCGGACCATGGCAGAATATTGGTGCTAATGTACCATGGCTTGGTCACATTGAGTATACTGCGAATCATTTCTATTTACGACTTCAGTTTTCCTCTATTCATAATCAGGATATATCGACGCTTCACTATGTGGAAGTATCGTATTAGGATTCTTGTAAGAGTAGATTAAACTATAGAAAATCCACTGGCTTATTCAACTGGACACGGTGTGAGTTTGTTGGTCGGATTCGTGTAGCTTCTTTAAAGCACGAACCTCACACCGTTTTCCACATTCGATACTAGAGGAACTGTGTGACCGGTGTGTGACCACATCGAAGACTGGAAATCGGGCCAGCCGGTAGAATCCAGATATCGTAGATGGAAAAAATGTAAGGATGATCGTTGTGGAGCGGCTCGAAAGTTTGTCCGCATCCCTAAATCATCATGCAAACTAGTATGGAAGATACCCGCTAAAGCTTTGGTTTGGCGGATAGAAAATGACCGGTGAGATGTTAAAGCATTTGAACCGCAAAATGCTTCTGAAAAGCAGGACACAATCACATACAGGGTGGTTCCATTCCTCGAAGAATATAGAAGTCCCTCTCCGCACGGACTTTTTTACGCACTCTTCCGGTTCACGATCGCATAAAGAACCGGGATCAGCCCCAGCGTGACCACCGTGGAGAAGGTGAGTCCTCCGATCACGGCGATCCCCATGGGAGCCCAGATTTCGGCTCCTTCCCCGATGGAGAGAGCCATGGGGAACATCGCCAGAATGGTGGTCAGTGTGGTCATCAGCACCGGACGAAGCCGGAGAATCCCCGCCTTTACGATCGACTCTGCAAGACCTTCACCCTCTTCTCTCAGAAGCCGGATATAGTCGACCAGCACAATCCCGTTCTTCACAACGATGCCGACCAGAATAACCCCGCCCAGCATGCCGATCACGCTGAGAGGGGTTCCGGTAAGAAGCATCAGGATCAGGATACCTGGCAAGGCGAAGGGGACGGAGAACATGATGACAAAGGGATCCTTGAGGGATTCAAACTGTCCGGCCATCACAATATAGACCAGAATCAGACTGAGGAGCAGAATCAGGAAAAGATCCTGAAACGCCTCTGCCTGGTCCTCGATATCCCCGCTGTAGAGGATCTCCACTCCGGGGGGGATCTCCATACGGGCCACCTGCTCCCGAATCTCTGCAGTCGCATCGTTCAGCGCCTTGCCCGCTAGCCCTGCCGAAACGGTGACCACCCTTTCGCGGTTCAGCCGCTCGATGTTCGGGGGGGTCAGGATCTCCCGTACTTCACCCAGATCCGACACCAGCATGGGACGCCCCGACGGGGTCATGACGGTGAGTGATTCCAGGGATGCCAGCGAATGGCGGTCTGCGTCCTGATACCGGATGACGACATCGTACTCCTCACCGCGGTCCCGGTATCGGGTAGCCACCAGACCGTCCATTTTACCCCTCACCGTGGTGGATACGGTGCTTGAGTTGAGACCCGCGGCCGCAAGCTTCTCCCGGTCCAGAACCAGTTCAAACTCGGGCCGTTCGCTCCCGCGACTTGTGGCAGGGTCGGTCACCCCCTGGATCCCTTTCATCCGTTCCACCAGTTCCTCGGCCACCTCTCCGATCTGATCCAGATCCCTCCCCACGACATGGATCTGGATCGGCCGGATGCTGCCTGCCGAATGCCCTCCTGCCGTCACCTGAAGGGATTCAATTTCGGGAAGCTCCTCGATTCTTTCGCGGAGCCGGTCCGCTATTTCAAATACCGAGCGGTTTCTCTCTGTCCGGCTTACCATCTGAAGGTTTCCGGTAATCACATGAACCGGATCCACTCCGCCTTCGAATCCGGATCCCCCCGCACGGATGCTCATGTTTCTCAGTTCCGGCACCTCTTCGAAGATGATCTCCTCAATCTGTTCAATTACCCGTGTTGTGAATTCAAGATTTCGTCCCGTCGCCAGTTCCATATCGATCTGAAGCTGGTTGTTGTCCGAGGCGGGCATGAATTCCGTTCCGATCAGCGGAACCATCAACAGCGACGCGATAAAGATGGTGGCAGAGATTCCCACCACGGTTTTCTTTCGCGACAGAAATAGGGCGATCATCCGCCCGTAGTGCTCTTCAATACGAGTGAATTGTCGGTTGAAAGCCT
>CAYTTA010000075.1:0-3470 GCA_964440655.1 uncultured Balneolaceae bacterium | reverse complement strand
GCGATCATCCGCCCGTAGTGCTCTTCAATACGAGTGAATTGTCGGTTGAAAGCCTCGGAGAATCGATCCCGCCAGGAGGGTTTTTCCTCTTTCCCCTCCGATATCGAACGGAAATCGAGCATGAGCGATGCCATCATCGGTGTGAGCATCAGGGCTGAAATTGTGGAGACCGTCATGGTAACCACCACGATGAAACCGAGCTCCCGGAACCAGAAGCCCATCATGCCGGTCACAAATGTAAGGGGCAGAAATACGGCGATGACGGTAAGAGTGGAGGCAATCACCGCATTGAAAACCTCTCGCGGTCCGCGAATGGCCGCTTCCCTGGGATCGTCTCCCTCTTCAACCCGCCTCATGATGTTCTCAAGCACCACGATGGCATCGTCCACCACCATCCCCAGGGCAATGGCGAGGGAGGAGAGGGAAATGATGTTGAGGGTGCTTCCCGTAAGTGTCAGGTAGATAAAAGCGGTGACCAGGGAGACCGGGATGGTCACGGCAATAATCAGGGTTGCGCGCCAGGTGTGCAGGAAGAGAAGCACCACAAGGGTGACGAAGAGAATGGCATAGAACAAAACGGAGGCAAGGTTCCCCACCGAGCTGGTGATGAATTCTGAGGTATCAAGCAAGACACTCACCTTCACGTCGGAGGGAAGTGTCTGCTGGAGGCGCGGCAGCTGGGCCACGATCTGTTGTGCCACCGAAACCGCATTGGCATCGGACTGTTTGTTGACGGTCAGTGTTACTCCCCGGCCACCGTCCACCCGGCTGATGATGGTCTCTTCCTCAAATCCGGATATGATCTCGGCAACCTCATGCAGATAGACGCTCCGCCCCTCATGATGAGCCACCACAACCTGCCCGATCTCTTCCAGCGATCTGAATTCGCTGTTGGTCCTCAAGTTGTAGGTAAGGGCTCCCAGATCCAGACGACCGGCGGGAACCGTTACATTCTCGGCTCCGAGAATCTGTGCCACCTGCTGAATGTCGAGATGGTAGGCCTCAAAGCGAACCGGATCGATCAGGATCTGGACCTCCCGGACCGGAGCCCCCGCAATATTGACCGCCCCTACACCCGGAATACGGTTCATGGGCGCGACCACCCGGTCCTCGAGGATGGTCTCCAGGTCGTCGTAGCTCTCCTCGGCAGTTACCGAAAGGATGATGACAGGTATGGCACCGGCATCAAATTTCTGAATGATCGGTTCGTCCGCGCCCTCTGGCAGAAACTGGCGCGCCCGGCTTACCGCATCGCGCACATCATCCGAAATCTCCAGCATGTCCATTCCCCAATCAAACTCCAGCACAACGACCGAAGCGTTGTCCAGGGATTCTGAATAGATCTCGTTCAGATTGGGAACCATGCTGAGGGTGTTCTCCAGTGGCTCGGTCAGGTTGCGCTCCACTTCCTGGGCGCTCGCTCCCGACCAGGAGGTGATGACCGTGACAACCGGTGCCTCGATTTCGGGAAAGAGATCGACCGGAAGCCGGATATAGGAGAAAATTCCGAATACCATCACCGCGATGAAGATCATGGCGGTGGTCACGGGGCGGTTCACCCCCAGTTGATAAAGTTTCATAGCCCTATGTATTAAACCTGTTTATTGGGAGACCACGCGCACCCGCTGTCCGTCAACCAGCCTGCCTGTTCCCTCGATCACCACACGCTCCCCTTCCTGCAGCCCCGAGACAATCTGCAGGAACTCCTCCAGCCTCTCGCCAGTCTCAATCTCCCTTCGTTCGGCTGAATCGCCACGGATCACATAGACCCAGGTCCTTCCATCCAGACGGACGATGCTCCTTGCCGGCAGATAGAACCCCTCTCTCTCTCCGAAATGGAGGGAGGTCCGGACGAACATCCCCGGACTTAGAGCACCATCGGGGTTATCTACCCGGACCTCGGTTCGGAAGGTCCTTGTCTGCGGATCGATGGTCGGTGCAATGCGATGGATCACACCCTGAAAAGAGCTGTCCGGATGCGCTTCGGCTGCAACATCAACCGGCATGCCGGTCCTGACCGCAGTTCGGTATCGCTCGGAGAGATGAAGCACCACCTTGACCGGATCGGTCCGCATCAGGGAGAGAATGGCCGGCCGGTCCATGCCGGGCGAGAAGAGTTCGCCTTCCACAAACCAGATAGCGGTCACCACCCCGGAGAGAGGCGCGGTGAGAAAGGTGTTTTCCTGCAGCTGTTCCAATACACTCTCTGCATTCCGCAGCTCGGCCTCCGCCCGATCGAGCTGCTGGCCGGAGACAGCGCCTATTCCGACCAGATTCCGGAGCCTTTCCGCTTCACGTCGGGCAGTTTCATACCGGATCCGTGCCTGATCCAGATTGGCGGCTTCCATCTCGACCAGAGGGGCGCCCTGCTCGACATACTGCCCTTCCTCGACATGAATCCGAAGGATCCGTGTGCCGCTCATTCCGGAGACAAAAGCGATATCCCACTCCTCGACGGAGCCGGGGAATTTCCGGATCTCCGGATGGGTTTCCTGCGACACCGTTGTGATCCGCACCGGGACGGCATCATCCGCGATCTCTGCCGGTTCCGAATCGGAACCCGGCGAGCCGGAGAGCTGATAAAGTGCAAAGGCACCCAGTAGAAGAGCGGCAGCCGTCAAGAGTTTTTTCCTGGATTTCGTCATGGTTCTTCGGTGTTGGATTGATTCAGTTCTCAGGTCCGTTCAGATCATCCCCGGAAGCAGGGAAAAGGGAGGGCTCCAGACCGAGCAGATGCTCCAGTTGCAGGGCCGCATCGATATATTCATGGATCGAATTCAGCCAGTTGAGCCGGGACTCGGTAAGTGCCAGCTCCGCATCGGTGACCTCGAGCAGGTTCTGGGTGCCGTTTTCATATCCGACCAAAGCGATCTCATAGCCGCGCTCGGCCTGTTCCACATTAAGTCGCTGGGCCTGAACCGATTCCCGGGCCAGAAGCATCCGGTTGCGGGCATTGTCGTACTCCGCTCCGAGGGAACGTTTGAAGAAATCGATCTGCTCGAGTTGCTGCTCGATCCGGATACGCGACTGGTCATTCCGGAACTTGCGCTGCAGCCCGCTGAAGAGGGGGATGGAGAGCCTCACTCCGACAAAGGTCGATCCGATCCAGTTGTAATCCCAGGGACGGAACTGATCGCCCTGCGACTGATGCATGTTGACGCCGACCAGGGTAAGGGAGGGATAATATTCGGCAAGGTTCATCCGGTGCTGCTCCCGGGTCACATCGAGCTGCGCGTCCAGCTGGACCAGGTCGGGATTTCTCTCCATCAGTTCCGCCGTGAGCGCGGACGGAAGGCCGGTCATCTCCCCCCGGTGGTCATAAAATTCCTGCAACGTGCCGCTCAGACGCATCTTCTGTTCCAGGGGAATCCCGGTGAGAAGCTTCAGATAGTTGTGCGCTCCGGTCAGCGCATTCTCGGCCTGTCGTACCTGCGGACGGAGATTCTCCACCTGAACACTGGTCCGGATCA
>CAYTTA010000074.1:0-4392 GCA_964440655.1 uncultured Balneolaceae bacterium | reverse complement strand
GATCAGATCCACGGTGGGAGAGATCGCCTCACGGACCTCCTGAGAGGTGACTTTTAGCGTTCTCGGCAGGCCGTTCACCAGATCCTGACCCTTGATATCCAGCGTCAGCTCTTTTTCCAGAGGGCAGGCCGACCCGATTTCGCATTTCACCATCTCGGCCGTCCGCTCCCCGATAAGAAGGTTCCGGGTTCTCCGGAAGTAGTTGATGATATCTTCCGTCAGCTTGTTTCCGGCAACACGCAGTGACTGTGCATGGACCACCCCGGAGAGCGAAATAATCGCGATTTCCGTTGTTCCTCCTCCGATATCCACGATCATATGGCCAACAGGGCTGTGCACATCCAGACCGATCCCAATAGCGGCTGCCATCGGTTCCATCACCAGATAGACCTGTTTGCCTCCCGCCTCCCTGGCACTATTGCGCACCGCCTGCCTCTCCACCTCTGTAATCCCGCTCGGCACGCAGACCACCATCTGGCGGGTGGTGGTGTACCACCTCCGTTTGATGCTCTTGATCATGCTGCGGATCATATATTCCGCCGCTTCAAAATCGGCAATCACCCCATCCCGAAGGGGCCGGATGGTTCGGTAATTGCTGTGGGTCTTTTCGTGAATGAGCCAGGCTTCCTGGCCGATGCAGACGGGGGCCCCGTCGTGGTTGTAGGCGACCAGGGAGGGTTCACGCAGAATGATCCCGTTGTTTTTTGTGGAGACCAGAATGTTGGCGGTTCCCAGGTCGATGGACAGATCATGGTAGAGCATGGCTCGAAACACTTTAGGTTACTCGGCAGCTATATTTGTTATCTGTCCTTTCAAGGAGGAGTTAAGCGAAGGGAAGGTGATTTATTAGAAAATTTTAATGGTTGATGCCGGGGGTGTTTGCACCCCAGAGAAAACAGCTTTGAATCGAAGGAGAATCAAGGAGGAGCAAACCGCGGAAAGGAGAAATCGGGACGAGAGAACGGGCGGATCGGAGAACGGGCGGATCGGAGAACGGGCGGATCGGAGAAAAGGGCGGATCGGCCAAGGTAATCAGAGCCAGCGGCGTACAGAGCGGCGATAGCTGTCAAACGATTCTCCGAACTTGGAGGCGAGTGCACGCTCTTCGGGAATAATTTGAAACCGGGTCATATAGATCACGAAAGCGGGAAGCAGAAGCAGACTCACTCCGTTTGAGATTCGGAGTGCCCATGCTGCGAGAAGAAAGAGCAGCCCCAGGTACATCGGGTTCCGGGTGATCCGGTAGACCCCGCTGGTTACCAGAGAGGAAGCATCATCCGGCCGGACAGGATTGGATGTAGTCCGCGCCCGATGAAACGCAGACAGGCCTTTCAGGCCCAACAGAATCCCGATAAAAATAAACAAGGCAGAGAGGGGTCCCCTCCAGGGAAGATCGAACCTCCAGGAAGGGAGAAGCCGTGCTGCGCCCCACATAAGGAACGCTGAGAGGATGAAAACGATGACGGGCGGAACCCTCAGTTCAAGAAACGCTTTCCTTTTTGGAGGTGTGTTCATAATCCGAGGTGTGTTCATAATCCGAGGAGTAAATCAAATATGGGAAGAAGAGCCATGAATCCGAAAAAGATCTGGGCGAATCTGCCAGCCAGAGATGTGGAAACCATCCGGTCTTTTTATGATAAACTGGGATTTCGAAGAAATGGGGATGGGGGAGAGCGCCACAAGCTGGCCAGCTTTGTGATTGGCGAGGATAATTTTGTGGTCCACTTCTTTGCCGAAGAGCGCTTCAAAGAGGCGTCTGTCGGAGAAGTTGCCGATATGAATCGGGGAAGCGAGATCATGTTCACCCTCTCCGCCGGGAGCAGAGAGGAGGTGGATCAGTGGGCGGAAGAGGTTCGGAAAGCGGGAGGAACTGTGATCAGTGAACCAGAGACTGTCTTCGACGAGAGATGGTACGGCTGCGCCTTTGCCGACCCGGAAGGCCACAAATGGAATATTTTTTATGGCGGTATGTGAACTGTCTGCCGAACCTCCCTGCCGAACCTCCCTGCCGAATAATTTTTGAGCCGCCCCTCCCCATGGGGGTTCTCTCTCCATTGGGTTGTTATTCTCGTTTTCGGCCTTGGAGTGGAATAATCGCAGAGAGTTTGGGAGACATATGTGCCTCCCTCCCTGGGTGATTATTCTCGTTTTCGACCTAGAAGTGGAATAATCGCAGATGGGTTGTTATTCTCGTTTTCGGCCTTGGAGTGGAATAATCGCAGAGAGTTTGGGAGACCTATGTACCTCCCTCCCCTGGGTGATTATTCTCGTTTGTGGGCCGGAAAAGGAATAATCGCAGAGGGATTGAAGGATGCCACCATTCCACTTCCAGGATCTCAAGGCATTCGAAGAATAGGCTTTACCACTTTGCCCGTTCGTGAATCTTCGAGGGCTTCTTCGATCTCCCCAAGTTCGTAGTACCGTACCAGTTTGTCGAAGGGAAAGCGTCCCTGTTGATAGAGCTCTACGAGAGCCGGAATAAGCTGGCCGGACCTGCCGCCACCTCCCAGCACCCCGATAACCCGTTTACCCCAGAGGGTATTTAGGTGATCGAGCGAGAATCGCGCATTGGCCGGTGCTCCGCCCACCAGCACAAGGGTGCCTAGCATCCCGACCGCTTCGGCAATCTGTTCAATTACGGAGATCACCCCGGTGCAGTCGATGGCGTAATCGACCGTGGATCCGGTGATCTTCTTTACCGCATCAAGTATGTCGGTGGAGCCGGAATTGACCGTATGTGTTGCTCCAAACTCCTCGGCCAGTTTGAGGCGCGAGTCGTGAATGTCGGCTGCGATGATCTTCGTAACACCCGAATTTCGCGCAGCCATGATCGCCGCAAGACCGACAGCACCCACTCCCACGATGAGGATGGAATCTCCCAGTCGGGGGCGTGCTTCGTTGAGGATGGCACCGGCGCCCGTTCCCAAGCCGCATGCGAGCGGTCCAAGCAGTTCGACCGGTGTATTCTCCGGCACTTTGACCAGGGCATCGGCATTGGTGATGGACCAGGTGGCGAACGAAGATTGCCCAAAGAAATGTCCGTTCATCTCGGTTCCATTGCGCCAGTAGGCGGTCGTTCCGGCTTTGGGACCCTTGAACCTGCGTCCGGATACGAGCGCCTCGCCCGTGCGGAGACAGTAGCGGGGCTGGCCGTCCAGACAGTTCTTGCACTCACCGCAGGAAGGCCAGCCGATAATAACCTTGTCGCCCGGCGCGAACCGGGTCACCCCTTCACCGACTCTCTCCACAATGCCGGAGCCTTCGTGGCCCAGTACGGAAGGAAAAGGCATCGGCATGTCTCCATGCCGGGTTATTTCGTCCGTGTGGCAGACGCCGGATGCCAGAATGCGTACAAGAACCTCCTCCCTGGCCGGTTCTTCAAGTTCCAGTTCCTGCAATACGAAGGGGCCGCTTTTTTCTTCAACAACGAGAGCCTGAATGGGGATTCTGTCCATGACGGGAGGGATTGTTTATGGTGGAAGGTGCAGACGGAATGAACGATCCGGAAAGCAACATCGGTCATCCTGGAAACCGCAACGATTTCGTTAATAGCAACACGGTAAATACCATTTCCATGAAAGCACCCTAACAACCGAAACAAAGAGTTCGTTCATGTAACATCATAGGTGATAAAGATTTATATCACCGGGCGGGTATCCTTTCCCGTCTCCGGCCTGCTTGGGACGCTGTTCCCGGTCAGCGCCGGACGCCGTTCCCGACCAGCCGATCGTTCCGCTCCCGAGATCGAAGCATTGAGCTCTTTAAACAGCTCTTACTCGATTTCTGATGGAAACCGCATGCCAGATCAGCCCTGCCACAATCAGTGCAAGCCCTGAAATCCAGATTCGAGTCTCGATCCAGAACACCAGCAGTAACGAGCCCAGCAGCCCCGCGAAAGGAACCATGTTCGGGTAGAGTCGTAGCTCCTCGGGCAGGGCGAGGGCGGACAGGTTGTTCAGCGAATAGTAGACCAGGACGGCAAAGGCACTGAATGACCATGTAAAGACCACGCTCCCGCTCAGTACCAGCAGACCGATCAGGGCTCCCGTGGTCCAGACGGCGGGCCCCGGACTCTGGGTTTCGGCATCGATCCGGGCGAGGCGCTGCGGGAGATCCTTCCTCCTGGCCATGGCCAGCATCACCCTGGACAGTCCCAGGATGAGATTGAGAAGAACACCGAGCATGGCCGTGATGGCGGCTACGGTGACAATCACCCCGACCGCCGGTAGAGGAATCAGCTCGGCAACGGCCATGAGGGGTGCGGTTTCCCCCTCCACCGTCCGGGCGAATGCATCAGCTCCCATAATCTGAAGTGCAGTGAGTGTGACTGCCAGATAGAGGATCACGATCAGGATCATGGTCTGGATAATGGCGCGGGGAATGGTTCTGCGG
>CAYTTA010000073.1:3577-5566 GCA_964440655.1 uncultured Balneolaceae bacterium | reverse complement strand
GCCCCAAAACGAGGCAACATCCCGCAAAACCGTGCGATCCCTCTGGGCAACCCTGCAGGAGATCTTTGCACTCAGCAAGCCCTACCGGCTCCGGTTCTATCTGGCCACCATCTCCGTGCTCATCGGATCGGCCATCTGGCTCACCGTCCCGCTGGGCCTGCGCGAACTGATCGATGCTGTCTTCGAGGCAGGCGATCGTGGCCTCCTCAACCTGCTCGCGATAGGACTCTTCGGCCTCTTCATCATCCAGGCCTTCTTCTCCTTCCTGGGGAACTACCATCTGGAGTGGGTTGGAGAACGGGCGGTCACCGACCTGCGCAAAAAGATCTACGAACACCTCCACCGGCTCGGCTTCCGATTCTACGCCAACCGGCGGCTCGGCGAGATCACCTCGCGGCTCACCAACGACGTCGGCTCCATCCGAACGGCCCTGACCGACTCGCTTCCCCAGCTCTTCACCATCACCTTCTCCCTTGTCGGGTCCGTCTCCCTCATGGTGGTGCTCAACTGGCGGCTCAGCCTCGTCATCTTTGTAATTGTCCCCTTCATCACCCTGGCCACCCGATACTTCGGTCAGAAAGTGCGCTCCCTCTCCCGCAGCATCCAGGACGATCTGGCCCAGTCGACCGCCGTTGCCGAAGATGCCCTCAGTGCCATCCGGCTGGTGCAGGCATTCGTCCGGGAGGAGTTCGAAGTGCAACGTTATCACGAGGCAGTGGAGAAACTCTTCGGCACCGCGCGCCGCAAAGTGGTCATCAGCCAGCTCTTCTGGTCCGGCGTCGGCATCCTCTTCATGACAACCCTTGTCATCATCTTCTGGTTCGGGGGGCGGGAAGTGCTGGAAGGACGGCTCACCGCCGGGGACCTGGTCGCATTCATCATCTATGCCCTGAACATCTCGCGCTCCATCAGTCAGACCTCGCGCCTCTACACCGCGGTGAACACCGCAGCGGGCGCTTCCGAACGGGTCTTCGAGCTGATGAAAGAGGTGCCGGAGATCACCGACGCCCCGGATGCCCGGCCGCTCCCCCCGGTCCGCGGAGAGGTCCGGGCCGACAATATCAGCTTTGCCTACGATAAGAAACGCCCCGTCCTGAAAGGGATCTCCTTCCATGTAGAGGCCGGAGAGACGGTCGCCCTGGTCGGACCGAGCGGAGCGGGAAAGACCACCCTTCTCAACCTTATCCCCCGGTTCTACGACCCCCAGCAGGGAAGCATAACCATCGACGGAATCGACATCCGATCGGTCACGGTAAAATCGCTTCGCAGCCAGATTTCGATCGTCCCGCAGGAGGTGCATCTGTTTGGAACCTCCATCCGTGAAAACATCCGATACGGGAACCTCGAGGCGACCGACCGGCAAATCGAGGAGGCAGCACGCAGCGCCAACGCCCATGATTTTATTATGGAGATGCCGGATGGCTACGACTCCCTCATCGGCGAGAAAGGGGTGAAACTGAGCGGCGGGCAGCGTCAAAGGCTGGCCATTGCCCGGGCAATACTGAAAGACCCCGCCATTCTGCTGCTGGATGAAGCGACCTCATCGCTCGATTCCGAATCGGAGGCCCAGGTGCAGGAGGCTCTCTACCGGCTCATGCAGAACCGTACCACCTTTGTGATCGCCCACCGGCTCTCCACCGTACAGCATGCCGACCGTATTCTGGTACTCGACCATGGTGAGATCGTCGAGGAGGGAACCCATGCCGAGCTCATCGCACGAGGAGGTCTTTACAGCCATCTTCACGCCCTTCAGTTCCGTGAGTTGGATGAGGGTGAGCTGAAGGAGTGATCTGCCGCCTCAGAGGGGACAACGGTGAATGAAGCTCGCCGAATGGTTCAGGAAATTTAAAGTGGGTATGAGAAGGGTATGGGAAAGGGAGTATATGAGAAGGAAGGGCGGCTTTTCCCCGATCGTGTCCTGGAGATTCGTCGGGACTGGAGAATCGCCGGGAAAGAGGAGAGCTCCCCCCACTTTGTAATAAAAAACAT
>CAYTTA010000073.1:2039-3477 GCA_964440655.1 uncultured Balneolaceae bacterium | reverse complement strand
ACTGGAGAATCGCCGGGAAAGAGGAGAGCTCCCCCCACTTTGTAATAAAAAACATCTGCTCCCGTAGCAGAGCACCATTCCCCCTTTCTTCTTTGTGAATCCCACCTGGCACAAGTTCAGACAGCAATTTCCTATCCCGTCTGAACGTCTTTCTTCTCTTTAATGCGGATGTTTTAGCTGGTATGGAGTGCCGGAACAGCGGCGTATCGCCCCTGTACCGGACAGCGATTGGGTCATCCCCGGCTCGTACCTCCTGCGCGGGACTCCGAATAGGGTGTATCCCGATTCGTGCCCCTGCACCGGCATCAACCTGCCCCTTTGAAATCCTGCAACCCGGATCCTGCCGGGCAACTACATTGCGCACTCCCTGCGCTACCGTTGAGGCGACCCGGAGGTATCAGCCGCCAGGGACCTCTGTAGTCATAACCCAGGCCTCGGGATGGCCGCAAGAGACCATCCAGGCCACTGGAAGTACATCCTGCAAGAGAGACGAGATAGAAATGAGAGAGAATCGTTTTGCCCCACTAAGAGGATCCTCCCTGCAGCTAAACACCACGCTGCGCCCCGAGTCACTACCCAAACAACCAGCGCGCACTTCACCGCCCCCCAAGCAGCTTATACCCAACCTGCTCTGGACCCTGACCGCCATCATCGGCATGAGCATCAACCTGTCCGGCTGCAGCGAAATGAACAAGTCGGGGTATCCCGAAGAGGAGGAGCTTCCAATCCGGCTTCAGACCACCGCCATCCCGGAAGGAAGCGGAGCCGTATCGCCCGATATCGGGGAGTTTGAGAAGGGAGAATATGTCCGCATTCAGGCGGTCCCCGCCGATGGTTTTGCCTTCAAGCAGTGGGTCGGTGATCACAGTGGAACGGAAAACCCCGATTCGCTCAGGATGGATGGGGAAAAACACATCGTTGCGGAATTCATCCGGAAGAGTTATCCGCTCGAGGTGGAGATCGAAGGTTTGGGGCAGGTTCTTGAAACGGTGGTCGAGCTTCCGGCCAAGGAGTACGAAGCGGGCACCCAGGTCCGCCTGCTGGCCGAAGCCGCTGAAGGGTGGGAGTTCGGCGGATGGGATGGCGATATGAAGGGAACAGATAACCCCGCGGTGATCATGATAAGCGGGGAGATGACGGTCAAGGCACGGTTCAGCCGTCTTGCTGTTGATGGTGAATCGGATGATAAGGATTCGGATGATGAGGGTTCGGATGATGAGGGTTCGGATGATGAGGTCGCTGAGGGTGACAAGGATTCAGACGGCGGTATGAATACCGACGGGGATGAAAGTGGCGACAAGAGCGGCCCAGACAAGGGCTCGGACGACAAGAAGGGAAAGGATGACAAGGGAGACAAGGACGGCAAGGGGGGCAAAGGAGACAAGGACGATGGCCCGGGTGGCAAGGACAAGAACAACCCCGGTAATAAGGATGGGAA
>CAYTTA010000073.1:0-1939 GCA_964440655.1 uncultured Balneolaceae bacterium | reverse complement strand
GGCCCGGGAGGCAAAGGGGACAAGGACAAGAAAGATGATAATAAGGAGGTTGTCCTCTACACTCTCGAGCGGATCGTCCGGGGTCAGGGAATCGTCTGGTGGGAACCTTATTCTGATACCGATCAGATCCCGGCCGGGACTCAGCTGAGGATAGGGGTGAACCCTGCGGAAGGTTGGGAGTTTTCCCATTGGGAAGGATCATTCCAGGGGCGCAACAAGACGGTCGATG
This sequence comes from uncultured Balneolaceae bacterium, assembly GCA_964440655.1. Lineage (GTDB taxonomy): Bacteria > Bacteroidota > Rhodothermia > Balneolales > Balneolaceae > CAYTTA01. The sequence continues at coordinate 1,710 of CAYTTA010000073.1, read as the reverse complement.
CCACCATCAATCGGAACACCTCAGTCATCGCTGTTTTTGTGAAAGCGGAGGAACCGGAGCCTGATCCTGGAACCGATCCGGAACCGGAACAAGATCCGGAACCAGATCCCAAGCTTGAGACCGTAGTTCTCTCTTTCGATACAAGCAATTTCCGGGGCGGCCCGATTAACATCAACGGAGAGACGACAGACCCAACCAAACCAATACCGATCGAAAAGGGTGTGGAGGTGCAGCTGGAAGCCCTGCCCGGTACACCTCAACCTGCCTTTCTGGTCCGCCTGTTCCGGGGATGGAGAGGGGATCTGGAAAGCGACGAGAACCCACTCACTCTTACTATGGATTCTGATCTGACCATCTATCCCCTGTTTGAGGATTTTCTGGAGATCAAGCCAAAAGTGGTTGGAGAAGGTGAGATCATCCTGCACACGGAGCCGGATGTCGGCGACAATCTCTTCTCTCTAGAAAAGGCGGAAGCGATCACGGCCGAAGCAGTTCCGGCAGAAGGGTGGGAATTTGTCCGCTGGGGGGGCTCATTCGGAAATGGCCAAGAGACGGAGAATCCGGCCACACGGCAGCTGGTCATCGCAGCAACGGGAGTTCTGGAAGCCATCTTCGAGAAGAAGACCGAATACGTCTCAGTGAAAATTGATTACGACAATGCTCGAAATGTGAGCCGGATCCTCATAAATGGGAAAAATTATAACCCCATGGAGGAGTTTCAGTTTGAAAAAGGAACTCCAATCGAAGTCCTGGCCGGTACGGGGCCGCAGGAGATGACCCGTTTCCTTTTCGAAGGATGGCAGGGATCTCACACCAGTGAAGAGAATCCCCACACTTTTATTCCTGAAAGTGACATGCTTATCTACCCGGTTTTCGGGGAATACGTGGAACTTCATACCTCGGTTCGAAGTTATCGGAACCATTCCTTACAAATATTTAAACGCTTTTCGAAATCGAACCTTGGAATAGTACTGTTACATACATAGGAATTGGGGGGTGTTCCGCATACATCCGTACATGGGTCCATATTCCAACTTCGCGTCGCGAACTGGAATAAAGACCGAGGGCTCAGAACATACAGTGTGCGGCCTATAGGGTTGTTATTCCAAAATCACACCCCGAATTGGAATAAAGACAGAGGGTTCCGAACATGACACGTGCGGCCTATAGGGTTGTTATTCCAAAATCACGCCCCGGAATGGAATAAAGACAGAGGGTTCAGAACATGATACCCGCCGCCATAGGGTTGTTATTCCAAAATCACGCCCCGGAATGGAATAAAGACAGAGGGGCTAGAACATACAGTGTGCGGCATATAGGGTCATTATTCCAAAACCTCGCCCCGAAATGGAATAAAGACAGAGGGTTCAGAACAGGATACCCGCCGCCATAGGGTCGTTATTCCAGTTTCGCAACCGGAATTGGAACAACGACCCACCCTAGCTATTAACCGAGCCTCAACCGCCCTAATAGACTAACCGAAACCTGCCAACGGACCGCCATGAGCGCCACCACACCCCCCAACATCATAACACAAACGCGCCGCCGTCATCACAGCCTAACAGCGCGACCAATGCGCCACCACAGCCCCAATGCGCCAACATCACGGCCTACAGTGCACCCAACGCCCGCGCGCCACTAAACCCCCGCCATTCCCCCAACATCTCCTCGAACTCCTCCTCAAAGAAGAACTCGGATCGCCCGAATGCC
>CAYTTA010000072.1:0-5959 GCA_964440655.1 uncultured Balneolaceae bacterium | reverse complement strand
TTCGGCCATTCCGGGGCATTTGGAATTCCCGCATTCAGGCATTCAGGCATTCAGGCATTCGGGCATTCTTCATTGACTGCACTTGCACTACCTGATTCAACAAATCGGCCTGGGTCACAATTCAAAAGCGAGCCTGAAGAAAAAGTAGAACCCGAAGAAAAGACTCTCTACATATTGGCCACGCGCTGCCGGATTGTATGCTCTCCGTTTGCCGGCTCATGGCAGGATTTGCCGTTTTTCAGACCCAAAACCTTCTCGGCGGCGGCATCCGCATCGACAACATCAGCCGAAACAGCATCCGCCGGAAGGGCATCCCCTCTCCCCTCTCCATTGTAGTGGTAGGTGGGTACCAGATCCTTCAGCATGGTGCGGATCCGGTCGGTCTCATGAAGGGAAGCCGATTTGAGCAGCCGGCCGATCTGCTCCTCCAGCTCCTGGTTGTCGTACCAGACGCAGCAGTTGGCCTTGAAGATCTGGGAGTGCCCGGTCTTCTGGACCCCCTCCTCTGCATTCAGGAGCTCTTCGTAGAGCTTCTCGCCGGGACGCAACCCCTTGTAGACGATCGGGATATCACTCTCCGGCTCCAGCCCGTGCAGACGGATCAGCTGGCGTGCCATATCCACGATTTTCACCGGCTCGCCCATGTCCAGGACAAACACCTCGCCTCCACTTCCCATCGTGCCGGACTGGATCACCAGCAGGACCGCTTCGGGGATGGTCATGAAGTAGCGGGTCATCTCCGGGTCGGTGATGGTCACCGGGCCGCCGTTGTTGATCTGCTCGATGAAAAGCGGAACCACCGAACCGCGCGAACCGAGCACGTTGCCGAAGCGAACCGAAATGAAGCGGGTCTTGCAGAGGTCGTTCCAGGACATGCAGATCTGTTCGGCCACCCGCTTGGAGGCCCCCATCACATTGGTCGGGTTTACCGCCTTGTCGGTGGAGACCAGGATGAACTTGTCCACCTCGTATCTGCCGGACACATCGGCCAGGATACGAGTTCCGCCGATGTTGACCCGGACCGCCTCCTCCGGATAGCGCTCCATCATCGGGACATGCTTGTAGGCGGCGGCGTGGTAGACAATCTCGGGCCGGAATTCATTAAAAAGGATCTCCATCTTGTCCTGGTCGGTCACATCGGCCACATAGGGAATCACCGCCGGCGACTCCTGAAACTCGTTCTCGATGTGGTAGAGCTCGGTCTCGTCAATGTCGAGAGCGATCAGTTTGCTTGGTCGGAACTTCACCAGCTGCCGGACCAGTTCGCTACCGATCGATCCTCCCGCTCCGGTCACCAGGATCACCTTCCCGCGGATGTCGTCGCTGATGCTGCTGAAATCGATGGAGGCGGGCTCACGTCCCAGGATGTCCTCCAGGCGGATGTCCCTCACGTTTTTCACCGTCACCGGCTGGTCGGCGAGCTTGTGGAACGACGGCAGCACCTTGACGCTCTGCTTCGGGTTCAGATCCTTCATCGCATCGATGATCTCCTTGAGATCTTTCTTGCGCATGGAGGGGGCGGCGATAATCACCTCCTTCACCGGCCGGTTCTCCAGGTACTCCAACATATGATGCCGTCCGCCCAGCACCCGGATGTCGTGGAGGGTGCTTCCCCAGAGGTTTTCCTTGTCGTCGAAGATCGCCTCGATGGTCAGTTCCCAGTCGTTGTTGCGCAAAATGTCCCGGATGATCTGTTCGCCCGCCGTTCCGGCCCCGAAGATGATCACACCCCTCGCCCGTTTGGGTTTCTTGTAGACCTCGAACCAGATCCGCTGGCTGATGCGGAAGGCGCCGATAAGAAGCAGGGACTGGACGAAGGAGACCAGACCCCACGCCAGGTAGAAGGTGGTGGGGCCGTAGAAGATCAGGCTGTAGACGCCGTAGACGACCGCTCCGGTGGCGACTCCCTGAAAGATCCGCACCAGCTCGCGGATGCTTACAAATCGCCAGTGAATGTTGTAGGTGCGGAAAATTGCCAGACCCGCCAGGGAGGCGGAGACATAGAGAAAGAGGTCTGTAAGGGGCAGGGAGAGGCTTGCTCCCCGCACAGCGGTGAGAATGGCGAAGGCGAGAACCGATGAGAGAGCCAGAAGAATCAGATCCCCGATAAAGAAGAGCAGTGAACGGCGGACGTTCCTGTATGGCACCAGATTCATTCGGTTCTCATTATGGGTATTTGCATCTCATCGGATGGATTCCGGGACCATTTGGCCCGCAACCCGATACTCTGTCGCCTGCATATTGGCGTGCCAACCCGGTATCGATTATCTGCTCGAACACAAGTCGGAAAATAAGAATCCGCCTGTAATAAAAAAATCGATGCTTTTTCGGACCGAATCTGTGATCCATTCCTTGATAATGGAATGCCCGGCAGGAGATTGGCAGAAAGGGTGCTCGGGCGAAATGCGCGTGTGAAGGCCTCTGGGGCTGTTTTCGGGACGGTGGAGCGGTGGGCCCTGTCCGGGGTACTGGTGTCGCAGGTGAAGAAGAATCAGCGCTCCGGGGCGAAATGAACCGGCGCATGGATCGGGGTCTCCATCCGCTCGCTCTTCACCGGCAGGCTCTCTTCCTGGTCTTCCCGATCATCCTGATCTTTCCAGACATCCCGGTCTTTCCGGTCGTCCTGGCCTTTCCTGGGGTCGGGGATGCCTGTACCGGTTGGAATTCCTGTTTTGGCAGTCTCGGACGGTGCGGCAGGACCACCCGGAGCGGCCTGGCTTCCGTAGTTGTAGGTGGGGACAATCTGGCGGAGCAGGTAGCGGATCCCCTCTTCATCCTCGGTTTCAATTCGGGCAAAGAGCTGGCTGATGATGGTGTTCAGCTCCTTGTTGCTGAGCTCCTTCCGGCAGATCGCCTTGAAGATTCTTTCGTGCGAGGTCTCCTCGACCCCCTCCTCGGCATTGAGAAGCTCCTCGAACATCTTTTCTCCGGGTCGCAGCCCCTTGAATTCTATTGCTATATCCTTGTCCGGCTCCAGACCGTGCAGGCGGATCAACTCCCGGGCCATGTCGAGGATCCGGACAGGCTCTCCCATGTCGAGGACAAAGACCTCCCCTCCCTCCCCCATCGATGCAGCCTGCATCACCAGCAGAACCGCTTCGGGAATGGTCATGAAGTAGCGTTTCACCTCCGGATCGGTGATCGTGACCGGACCGCCCTTCTTGATCTGTTCGATGAAGAGCGGAACAACTGAACCGCGGGAACCCAGAACGTTGCCGAACCGGACAGAGATGAATTGGGTGAGGCAGAGTTCATTCCAGGAGAGGCAGATCTCTTCGGCCACCCGTTTGGTCGCCCCCATTACGTTTGTAGGGTTTACCGCCTTGTCGGTGGAGATGAGGACAAACTTGTCGGTTCCATGTTCGCACGCCAGCTGCGCGAGCAGACGGGTACCACCCACGTTGACCCGGACCGCCTCGCGCGGGAACTGCTCCATCATGGGTACATGCTTGTAGGCCGCCGCATGGAAGACGATGTCCGGCTTCTCTTTTTCAAAAAGACGGGTAAGCCGCTTGCGGTCCGTGATGTCGGCCACGCAGGGAACCGGCCGGACCAAGGAGGCAGCCCCTGCCGATCCGTTGTTGTGACCGTTCTGATTTCCGTTCAGGCCGGAGGAGATCTCATCCTCCGCATGCCCGTTCGTTGAAGCTCCGTTGCTTGCCGCCAGGCGGTCAAATTCGTTCAGCAGGTGGAACAACTCCGTCTCGTCGATATCGAGGGCAATGAGCCGGGCAGGACCCAGATTGGCACACTGCCGGACAACCTCGCTTCCGATCGACCCGCCGGCTCCCGTGACCAGTACGGTTTTCCCTGAAATGGCCGACTTGATCGATTTCATGTCGATGCGTGCCGGCTCGCGTCCCAGCACATCCTCGATGGTGATCTCGCGGATGTTCTTCACGCCGACCGGATCGTCCGACAGCTTGTGGAACGACGGGAGCACCTTCACCTTGATATCCGGCTTGGCCGCCTTGACCCGCTCGATCACCTCCCGGAGGTCCTTTTTCGGCAACGAAGGGATGGCGATGATCAGCTCGTCGATCGATGCGTATTTCAGGTAGGGGTACATCCGGCGGCGACCGCCCAGAATCTTCACTCCGTGAAGGGTCATGCCGTGATTGGCGGGATGGTCATCAAAAATCGCCTTGACCTTCACTTTCCATTGGGTGTGACGTTTCACGTCCCGCAAGATCTGCTCGCCCGCACTTCCGGCACCGAAGATCACCGCCCTTTTCTCGGTGTGGGGCGGATTGAGCACTTCGTGCATCATTCTTTTGCTGATGCGGAAGCCCCCGACCAGGATGATGCTTTTTACCAGGACCAGAACCGAGAGGGCAAGCTGGAACTGGCCGGGACCACCGGAAAGAAAAGAGAGGGCGGTGTAGGAGACCCAGGCCGAAGTCAGCGCCAGAAAGATCATGAGCAGTTCCCGCAAGCTGGTGAACCGCCAGCTGACCTGATACATGTTGAACAGGGTGAGGAAAAGCAGGGAGAGACAGATAAAGAGTGATGCATCCAGCCAGGGGAAGCTGTGGACGGATCCGCCAAAGTAGTCGAGAAGGAGGAAGGAGGCTGCGATGGCCGCACCGAGAGCCAGCATGTCCCCGACAAGAAAAAAGAGGATTCGGGTCAGATTGTTTTTATACGAACGCAGCATTGATGGCTCAGAAGGAACGAAAGCGGTTATGTCGGCCCCTAATGCCTTGCAGAATGAGACCTAAATTAAACAAAGGTACACAATTTCATGGCCAACTCTCAATGATGGTTTCATGTGTAGTTTATCGACCTGGAAAAGCAGAAAAACTGACGGATATGCCTAATGTCCGTTCTTCAGAGTGGTTTTGATCATGGTGGTTGAAATGTTCTCGGTACGCTTCAGATAGACCACTTCGCAGTACTCCTTGAGAAAATCAAACTCTCCTTCCCAGTCGTCTCCCATGACAAAAATATCTATTTGATGTCTCTTCACATCTTCAATCTTCTGCTCCCAGTTGGTTTCCGGTATCACCTTGTTCACATACCGGATGGATTCCAGGATCTCTTTTCTCTCTTCGTAGCTAAAAAAACTGTTCTTGTGTTTCAAGCGATTGAATTCATCGGTCGACAAACCGACGATCAGTTCCTCCCCCAATTGTCTGGCCCTGGCCAAGAGTCTGATGTGACCGACATGAAGCAGATCAAAAGTGCCGTATGTTATAACTCTTTTCATCAACGGAAAATTTTTTCAGATGATACAATCACATCTTAGGTGATTTCAAAGCTTTTTTATTTCCAGGAAGACGCGTTCACTTGAGTTCCCATCTATATATGCATGAAACATATTTCTAAATCTTTCCTGACTTTCAATAATATCTTTCCTGCATCTCCATTCATCGTCTATCAACAGACGAAGCAACTCCTCTTCAGACTGAACTGATGGCTTTGGCATAATTTTTTTAAAATCATAATACATCGATCGGCAATAAGCCATGTATTCATCCAGATCGTAATCGTAAATGATGATGGGGCGTTTGGTTAACGAATAATCGGTACTGATACTGCTGTAATCCGTGATGAGAACATCGGTTATTAACAACAGATTCTGAACATCATCTATCTCTTCAGATAGGTCTACAACAGAGCGCAGACCTTGAGGTACTCTTAAGTATTTGTCACCAGGATGCTTTTTGATTGTTAATACTGCATTCCTGGAGATTAATGAATCATCCAGTTTCTGCCAGAATTGATCACTGAAAGGGGGTCTGGTTTCAAAATCCCGAAAAGTGGGCGCGTAGGTGAAAATCTGGGAATAATTATGCAGCGAGTGTCTTTTTTTTAATTCATCAATCGTCTTTTGATTAACCGTGAAGAATAGATCATTCCTCGGCGACCCGGTTATAGCTGTATTATTGCAACGGAATGAATCGAATTTTTTTTTCTGGTCTTCGACTGACGAGGCAATTACACATTGAAACTTCTT
>CAYTTA010000071.1:4796-6382 GCA_964440655.1 uncultured Balneolaceae bacterium | reverse complement strand
GACGCCGCTGTCAGAACCAGAATGGAGGAAAGAAGAGTGAGCGAACGCATAAGAGAAGGGGGTTAGGTTTCGGATTGGCCGTGTCAAACCCTGACCATGTGGCCCGTGCCGGACTGCCCACGGAACAATAGAGCTGACAGGCCCTGTTCATGAGAGTACACGTAACCAAACCCAATCTATGAACCATCCACTACAAAAGAAAATTTTTCAGCGTTTCACCTTGTGCCGTAAGAGGTTAATAATCAGGGTTCTCTGCCTCCGGTTCAATATGAATGAGTACATCCCGGATGTAAGGGTGAAGTCCGGTCAGTTCATCCTTCACTTCATGGGATACCCGGTGTCCCTCTTCTACCGAAAGAGCGGGATCGACCCGCAGATGAAAATCGATGTAGAGGTCAAATCCGAGCTTGCGCAGGCGCACCTTCTCGATGCTTTTCACTTCCGGATGGGCCATCGCCACCTCCTCCACCTTGTGGAGCCACTCCGGATCCGGCTGTTCATCCATCAGCTCTCCCAGAGCGGGGCGCCCGATATGCCAGGCATTGTAGAGAATGATGAGCGCGGCAACGAGTGCGGCGATGTCATCGGCAATCTCATACCCTTTTCCACCTGTCAGGGCGACAGCAATCCCAATAAAGGCTGCGGCCGATGTGAGGGCATCACTTCGATGGTGCAACGCCTCTGCCTGCACGGCGCTGCTTTCGATATCCGTTCCGATACGGGAGAAGTACCGCGAAAGGAGCCATTTGATCACAATAACCAGCCCCAGAACGAGGAGGGTGTAGCTTTCCGGCGGATGCTGCCGGACGGGCACATTGCGGATGCTTCCGATGATGATGGCGACGGCTGCGGTCACAAGAATCGCAACAACCACAAGGGCGGAGATCGGTTCTGCCTTGCCGTGACCCCACGGGTGATCTTCATCGGGCGGCTTGGTCGCTTTCTTCAGCCCCAGGTACATTATGATCGTCGTAAAGATATCGCCGGTCGATTCAATGGCATCGGCCAGCAGGGCGGAGGAATGACCGGCAATTCCCGCCGTCGCCTTTCCGGCCGCCAGCAGGATGCTCGCAACGATGCCAATGAGGGTGGTTCTGAAACCTGCCTGCAGAGGATGTTCCGGTGTGGCCGGAGTAGTATCCGGTGAAGTGTCCGGGTTGTTCAAGCCGGTGTTTTCATTACATTAACAGATAGATCAATTTAACAATCCAGCCCATATACGATGTCCGGAGATGTGATCACGGTAATAGGCAGTACAGGGAATATCGGAAGAGAGCTGGTCGATCTTCTTTCGGATGAAGAGGCACCGGTCCGGGCGGTTCTGCGAAATACCCGCCGTATCCGGACGGTGCCGGGTGTTGTCTGGATCAAGGCGGATGTCACGGATGAATCCCTTCTGAAACCTCTGCTTGCAGGCACCAGCCGACTGTTTCTGCTTACAGGCAACAAGCCGGGGTTCGGAAGGATCCAGATCAATGTGATCCGGACAGCAGAAAGTCTGGGTGTTAAGCATGTGGTCAAACTCTCCGCTCTCGGCGCCTCACCACGGACCAGAGCCCCGCTGGCACTGGAGCATTGGGAGGCGG
>CAYTTA010000071.1:0-4696 GCA_964440655.1 uncultured Balneolaceae bacterium | reverse complement strand
GGGAGGCGGTCGGGTACAGAGAAGTAGCCGAGGCGATATCCAAAGCGACAGGCACTCCCGTTGTCTACCATTCACTCTCCATGGAAGAGATGCGTGAACGAATGAAGCAACAGGGGATGAACGAGAAGATGATCGACTCCTACCTTGCCCTGGCGGCTTACCAGAAGGCAGGTGGCCCCACCGCACGCGTTTCGGAAAGCGTTGCAGAAATTCTGGGCCGTCCGGCACGCACTGTGGAAGATTTTGCGAATGATTACCGGGAGTATTTTGAATAACCGGATGATGTCGTGACTCATCATCCTTCAGCAAGCCGTTCCGGGGGCAGAGATTCCATCCTCATTGCTCCATGCCCCCGTTTTTCTGATGATCGGCCGCCTGCCTGCATTGCCCGGAATCAGCGGAAGGGCAATTTTTTCAAAGAGAAATGGCAGGCAGGCGCTTTTCAATCGTTTCCCGTTGAGGTTCCAGCCAGGGTGGCAGGATCAGTTTCTCCCCCAGATGTGCCGGATCCTCGTCCACATCGTAACCTGGGCCGTCGGTGGCGATCTCAAAGAGCACGCCGCCCGGGGAGCGGAAATAGACCGAATGGAACCAGTAGCGGTCGATGATCGGGGTGGGTGAGAGCCCCTTCTCCATCACCTGCTTTCTCATCTTCTCCAGCTCCTCATCGTCCGCGGCCCGGAAAGCGACGTGGTGGATGATCCCGCGACCGTTGGCGGAGGGGTTGGGCATCGCTTTTTCAATGATTACAGATCCTCCGATCACCGCGTCGGTTGTATAGTGCCACATGTTCTCACGCTCGTCCTTCAGCCTGAATCCGAAAATCTCCTCAAGGATCTCTGCCGTGGCTTCGTGAACCAGCAGTCGCATGGTGGTTCCCCGGAAGCCGCGGATACCATGCTCTGTGGGAAGGGTGCTCCCCTCCCAACCCGGGATGCCGTTCACCCGTTCGTCGAAGACCAGCTCAAGCTGCATCAGGTCGGGATCACGGAAACCGATCGCTTCCTGTCCGAAGCGGTCGTAGGGTCCGTCAAAATCAATGCCTCCCGCGGCAAGGTGCTCCACCCAGAAATCGATCGACCCGGGAGGTACAGCCAGTGCCACACGCATCGCCTCCCCCACGCCCGGTTTCCCCTGACGCGCCATCGGCCAGGGAAAGAATGTGAGACCGGAACCGGGATCTCCTTTGGAATTGCCATAGAAAAAGTGGTAGGTATCGGGGTCATCCTGGTTCACGGACCTCTTTACAAGCCTCATACCCAGTGTCTTGACGTAAAAATCGATATTTCTTTGAGCATCACCGCAAAGTGCGGTGATGTGATGAATTCCTTTTTGAGTGGTCGGTTCCATTGGGGTGATTTCCGTTACGATTCAGAACAGATTATCCTCGCAGATGACTTAACCTCCAAGCAGGCAGTGTTTTATGGATATACACAACTCCTCGCATTAGCGCAATCTGCACTGCAATCGTTCCGGTTCGTGCGGCAACGATGAACAGAATGTCATCAATACAGGCAGCAGGAAGTCAAAAAAAATGTCCGGGAATAGGAATGATCGGGACAGATAGTGATTTGTAGGATATCGGATACGACTGGCCGGTGGATCCCGATAGGCTGTGAGATGCAGTGTTGTCTGCAGTAAAGTCACAGAGAGAGGGGTGTCTGCGGAAGGGTGAAGTACTTTCTCCAGGAGAGCGATGTGCCTTCCTGTCAGACCGCACTCCAGAAATCAGAACAACGGAGAAGAGAGTACAATGATCCGAACAAGAGAGAAGAGTATGGAGAGGGGTGTGCGGGGGTTCCTGCTATTAACCGCTGCCGGCACGACCACCGGGTATGGCATCTATTTCTGGTTTCCGGAGTATGCCCACCATCTTGTGGAAGAAGATCATCTCGTTGAAAATTTAAGCTCCTATACCTACCTGCTCGCATTTTTTTTGCTGCATGGGCGATGATACGATATGAGCAGTGGCGGCTCTTTACTGCCGCAGTCTGCGTTCTCTCCCTTGTCGGCTATCTGAGTGAAGTGAGTTTCGGGGAGACAGTCCTGGAGATGGAGATGCCTGTAGTCTACGGAGTGAAAGTGGATGCGGCCCATGATCTGGTGATGCTCATCTATGTGATACTGCATGATCAGATCGGCAAACCGGGTATCGCCGCGCTTGTACTCCTGGCCACCGTTCTCCTTGCAATAGTCATCTGGAAAAAGAGGAGCCGGCTCAGGAAGAAAACCGCGAACATACACCGGTTCGCGCCGGGTCATTATCTGGGACTCTTCCTTCTCTTTCTCGGGACCGCCCTCGTGATAGATCTGAAGGAGCATTACGTGCCCTACGCCATTGCCGAGGAACTTTTTGAGCTCTATGCAGGAATTGCACTCTGTCTCTACTCAGCAAGCCTGGCACAAATTGTATCAAAATCAGAGAGAATAGGAGTGGATGAGCTTACGGAGGAGATTATGTCGGGTGCAAGGGAGCGACGCGTTGCCACCCCGGTGGAAGAGATGCCGCCGGAAAGTTAGTTGCGGAAAGTTAGCTGCGGAAAGCTAGCTGCCGAAAGCTAGCGAAGTCTGGAACGGGGGAAGGTGCTGACGGAAGGGATGGCTACATTCCGTTCAGAATGATCTTGCCGATGTTCCGGTTCTCCTCCATTTTGCGGTGAGCGGCTTCCACATCGTTCCAGTCATAGACGGAGTCGATCACCGGGAGGAGCTCTCGTTTCAGGAACAGCTCTTCCGTCCGGTCCCAGAAATCGGCTACCAGCCTCTTTTTGTACCGTGCATCCCGATTCCGGAGGGTCGAGCCCCTTACCGTGAGTCTTTTGCGAAGGAGGGGGCCCAGGCGGAGCCGGTCCCCCACCGCCCCTCCCATCATGGCGAGTATGATCAGCCGGCCATCCTGTGACAGTGAGTTCAGATTCTTCTCCCAGTAGGGGGCTCCGATGAAATCGATGATCAGATCCACGCTCTCCGGTCCCGTCTCACTGCGGATACGCTCGGAGAACTCCTCTTCTCGGTAGTTGATGGCCAGGTCAGCTCCAAGATTCCGGCAGACCTCAAGCTTCTCTTCCGATCCGGCTGTGGTGATCACCCGGCAGCCGAAGAGCCGGTTTGCTAGTTGAATGGCGGCTGTTCCGACTCCGCTGGCGCCGGCATGAATCAGTACCGTCTCGCCTTCCCCGATCTGTCCGAGCCATACAAGTGCCTGCCAGGCGGTGAGAAAGACTTCGGGCAGTGCCGCCGCCTCTTCGAATGACCATCCCCGGGGGATGGGGAGGGAGAGTTCCTCGGGGATGGTGCAATACTCCGCATAGCCGCCCCCCGGAAGCAGACCGAAAACGGGATCGCCGGGACGGAAGCGGGTAACATCCGAACCGACCTGCTCGACCACCCCGGCCATATCGAGTCCGAGGATGGTCGATTCCCCTGCCGGCGGAGGATAGTTTCCGGATTTCTGCAGCAGATCGGCGCGGTTCAGGGCGGTCGCCTTCACCTTGACCAGAAGTTCCCCCGGTCCCGGGGATGGGGTGGGCTGCTCCCCCATGACCATAGAGGGTTTCTCTCCCCTGTTGTCAACAAGCAAGGCTTTCACTCTTCAGCGGCCTCCATACCCGCCAGCTCCATACAGATCCCATCCAGACAGGCTGAGGTTGAGAGTGCAAGATCCGCGGGCTGCAGATCCCATAATCGGGTGAGCCGGATATTTTCCAGGCTGTCGGCAAGTGCCGTTTGAAGATCGGGATTGAAGTTGAGTCCTGTGAGTGACTCGATCTCTTTTACCGTGGTGAGGTAGGGTTCCGGCGCCTCGCCCTTTGCAAGATCCTGGGGAACCAGAAAGGCTTTCATCCAGAGCTCTCCGTCCACTTCCACTTTGATGATCTTGAAGTAGTGACTCGGCACCTGGACAGCCTCACGGATCCAGGTATTGTTCTCCATATAAACCGGACCGACAATCACCCATACCTCCTGAAAGAACTCGGCATACTCCCTGGCCACCAGCTGTTCCAGCCGCGCCCACCACTGCCGGTTCAGTCTCGGAGTCTGAGGGGCTATATTGGTCATCAGGAAGGTCTCCCGCTGGGCTTGCTCTCCATATCGTGTAGCAATGGCAAAATTGGGAGCCATGTGACCGCGGTCGTATCCGGAGTGAGTGTAGTGATCATGATTGATGCGATTCGTGGTCCGTCCATCGGTCAGAAACCGGCCGGGCCGGGGCCAGGTTCGGTACTCATCCACCGAGAAGAGTCGATAGGCTACCCATGCCGGCGTTCCGCGAACCTCATCGTAGCCCACCACGAACCCCTCGTTATACAGAATTGTCAGTGAATTTGGATAACTTCTTGTTTCCGGAAGCCCTGCATAACTGTAAAAGCGCCCCGTCTCCTGCGGGGAAATTGCCGGTTGGGGCACCCCGCAGCCGTAGACAATATAGAGCAGGATGATGCCCCACAAGTGATTGGGACGCATGATGTAACGATTCATTTCAAGCGTGCGGATCCCGTTATGACTGCCTTTCAATTCCATAAAAATCAGTATCTAACGCCTTTTCTATTAAAAAAGACTAATAGAATTCCATCCCGGAAAAATCTTACTATGAGACTGTGCGATGGTTTGAGTGGACCCAGGAGAGGGCATCAGAAAGGTGTTGTGGGCCCGGCTGGACTTGAACCAGCGACCAATCGATTATGAGTCGACTGCT
>CAYTTA010000070.1:0-6961 GCA_964440655.1 uncultured Balneolaceae bacterium | reverse complement strand
ATCCTGCTCTCTGCGGGGGGCGGAGGAATCAGTGCCTCCCGACCCGCGGGATCGCTATCCGGGAAAGCTTCTGATCCTGGACTCCTCCACGGGTCAGGAGCTTGTCTCGCATGAGATGCCCGACGGAAAGGAGACCTACATGACCCCCCTGGTCGCGGATCTGGCGGAGGGAGAGGAACTCAGCGTGATTTTCGGCACAGGAGGAGAGACCATCGGAGGTTCGCTCTTCCGAATACCCCTCCGGCAATTCATTGAAGCGGGGCTCTCCGGTGCCGTGGAGGTGGCGGTGGGGGAAAAAGGCGGGTTCATCGCTCCGCCCACACTTGCCGATCTGGACGGCGACGGGGTTCTGGATATCGTCGCCATCGACTTCAGCTGCCGCATTGTGGCTGTGAGCGGCAGGGACAACCGGCTTCTCTGGGAGAACCGGATCGGGGACCTTCCCGGTCCCCTGGGGCCGGCCGGTGCCTACGCCTCGCTCTCCCCCGGTCGTTTTACCGGCGATGAAGTTCCCGATTTTGTAACTGTCATCTCAAGAGGAATTTTCCCGCACTTCGACAAGAGTCTCCAGATCGGGGTGGACGGTCGTACGGGAGAGGTCTTTTTCCGTGACTCTCTCAATGTCGGCTTCATGTCCAGCCCTGTGGTGGCCGACCTGACCGGAGATGGCCGGGACGACGCCCTTATCAGCATCAATATGATGACGGTCCGGGAGGGGATACCCCACTATGAGAATCTGCCTGTTGTCTATGATTTCCGGAACGGACGGATCTTCCAGCTGCAGAGTGCCGATCGTATTGAGGGGATAAATCTTGCCTCCACCCCATGGATCGGGGATCTGGACGGCGACGGAAAAATGGATCTGATCCAGGCGGTCTCGCTCTATCCCCCCGGAACCGGTTCACGCATAGAGAGAGTATCCACCGGAATTGTACTCGACCGGCAGCCGGTCTGGGGCGGTTATATGGGGAGCCGTCATGACGGGGTCTGGAGACCCCCGGTGCCCTGGTGAGGAGAACGCGTTCGCGAAGCTCTTCCCGGTCTCAACATCCCGATCTCGATCTCATCATTGTAAAAACTTCGATACATCTTCCCCGATAAAATCTTCACCTCTGCCCGGTTCACACTTCGCCCCCCCGGGCAATTTTCTCTTCCCGGATCATCACCGGCATCCCATCTTCATGAATTGATGAATATTTGAAGATAAGGCGTCATTGTTTATCTATGCGGTAGCGATAAAGTCAAACGTCAAGTTCCGGCTGATGAAAGAAACGAGTTCGTCCGACCCTGCTCCGGGAGCGATCCCCCGAATGCACCTGATCGGCCTCTTCGGGGGGCCACTGATCTTTCTGTTCCTGCTGCTGCTTCCGGTTCCGGAGAATCTCTCTCCGGAGGGGTGGACCACAGCAGCGGTGCTCGCCCTGATGGCCATCTGGTGGATCACTGAAGCGATCCCGATTCCGATGACCGCACTCATCCCCCTTGTTCTGCTTCCCACCCTGGGTGTCCGGACGATGGCTGAGACCGCGTCGCCCTATGCGGACCCCCTCATCTTTCTTTTTCTGGGCGGATTCATCATCGCCACCGCGATGCAGGTCTGGAATCTGCACCGGCGGATCGCCCTCCGGATCGTAGCCAGAGTCGGAACGAGCCCTTCCACCATTGTCCTGGGATTCATGTGTGCCTCCGCCTTTCTGAGCATGTGGGTAAGCAATACCGCGACTGCGCTGATGATGCTGCCTATCGGAATGTCGGTCATGGCTCTGGCGCATGACCGGGCAGTCTTTGAAGAGCGGGCCGCCCTGAAAACCTTCGGTACCGCCCTGATGCTCGGGATCGGTTACTCCTGCAGCATCGGCGGCCTTGGAACACTGATCGGCTCACCCCCCAACGCGCTCATGGCCGGGTTTCTTCAATCCAGCTACGGGATTGAAGTGAGTTTTGTAAAATGGATGATGATGGGGGTCCCGGTCGTTGTTCTCACTCTGCCCGTTGTCTGGC
Organism: uncultured Balneolaceae bacterium; assembly: GCA_964440655.1. Classification (GTDB taxonomy): domain Bacteria; phylum Bacteroidota; class Rhodothermia; order Balneolales; family Balneolaceae; genus CAYTTA01. The sequence continues at coordinate 4,960 of CAYTTA010000070.1, read as the reverse complement.
TGATTCTCACGAAACGGCTTTTTCCGATCGAGCTGGAAGAGCTGCCCGGCGGCCGCAGCGTCATCGATGAGGAGCTCTCTTCCCTGGGAGCGATGTCGGCCGAAGAGAAGAAGGTGATGTTTGTTTTCGCTCTGACCGCTCTTCTGTGGGTCATGCGACCCATGCTCTCCTCCCTTCTTCCGGGACTCAATGACTCCGTGATCGCGATCGCGGCATCGGTTGTTCTCTTTCTCACCCCGGTAAATCTCAGGGAAGGGAAGTTCCTTCTCAGCTGGGAGGATATTCAGGGGATCCCCTGGGGTATTCTTATCCTTTTCGGAGGTGGGCTGAGCCTTGCCGGCGCCATCACCTCCAGCGGACTGGCGGACTGGATCGGAAGTGGCGTGACCCGGTTTTCCGTCTTGCCGCTCATTCTGATGATTTTTGCCGTGGTGGCGACCGTCAACATGATGACCGAAATCACCAGCAACACGGCAACCGCTGCCACGTTCCTCCCCATTCTGGCATCGGTGGCCGTCGGCCTAGGCTATTCGCCGCTCTATTTTGTCGTGCCGGGGACCATGATCGCCAGCTGCACCTTCATGATGCCGGTTGCGACACCGCCCAACGCCATCGTCTACAGCACCGGTCTCTTCACGATCCAGCAGATGGTGCGTGCCGGAATCTGGCTCAACATCTTCTACAATTTTGTTTTTACACTGTTCGGGTATTTTGTGCTGGACCTGCTTTTCCGCGGGATGATATAGACGGTTGATTCCGGCAATCTGTCGGAAACGGATAATTCAGAAAATGATAAATCCGGTGGCAACAGGGGTTTGGAGTTTTCTCACAGAGTCAGAATGCCCATATTGCTTCAGCCGCTGTTTTCCGGACAGTTGTGCAAATCGCGATTACTTTTCTTTAATTATTATCGTATTCACTTCAACGTATTATGGATCATACGGTTACGAAACAGTTCCTCCCCGGGTGCGCTTCTCTTCAAACGGATAGGGGAATCTCTTCAAAGAGCCCTGATCCGGCCGAAATGAAGAGCGGCCGGATCACCCGGACCCCTGCTTTCCGGTCGCTCCCGGTGGCACTGATTTTTCTGCTGTTGCTGATCGCACCGGCCGGATCCGGTCTTTCTCTCATCGCCCAGCCCCTTCCTGTGGTCTCCCCGCAGGAGGCGGGAATGGAGATCGCGATCCTGGAAAAAGTGGATCAGCTGGTGCTTGACGCAATCGGATCGGGAGAAACCCCGGGTGCGGTGCTTCTGGTTCTCCGCGATGGAAAGATTGTCTGGCGCAAAGCCTACGGATCGATCCGCACCGACCCGGCCGATCCCATGACGGTGGAGACGATCTTCGACCTGGCTTCACTTACCAAGCCGGTGGCCACCGCCACAGCGGCCATGCAGCTGATCGAAGCGGGCAAGATCCGGCTCTCGGATCCGGTTTCCAGCTGGCTGCCGGGATTCCGCAATTATGGCGAGGGGGATCAGGGCACGATCCGTCTTGTTCATCTCATGACCCACACCTCGGGATTGCCCGCCTATCCGCCGGTAGATGAGCTGGTCAGACAGGCAGGTGACGGTTCCAGGACCGAGACGGTGTTCCGCTGGCTGGACAGCGTGGAACGGCTCTCGGCACCGGGTGAGGCGTTCCGTTACAGCTGCCCCAATTTTGTAACTCTGCAGCGGGTGGTGGAGACGGTGTCCGGGATGACCCTGGCGGAATATACACGCCGGAACATCTTTGAACCGCTCGGTATGAATTCAACCACCTACAACCCGCCTCCGGAATGGAAAGAGCGGACCGCCCCGACCGATCTGCTGCAGAGCGGGGAGCCGCTGCTCTGCACGGTGCATGATCCCTTTGCGCGTGAGCTGATGGGCGGCAATTCCGGGAACGCCGGTCTCTTCTCGACCGCCGATGATCTGGCCATTTTCGCCAGCATGATGCTGAACGAAGGGGAGTGGAATGGGCGGCGCATTCTGAGTCCGGCCGGGGTGAAGGCGCTCACCACGATTCCGGAAGGGCTGGAAAGCCATGGTCGCGGCCTGGGGTGGGATCTGAATTCCGCCTATGCGAGCAACCAGGGGGACCTCTTCGGACCCAATACCTACGGCCATACAGGTTTTACCGGAACCTCCCTCATCATGGACCCCGATACCCGGACGGCAGTCATCCTGCTCACCCACCGCACCTGGCCTCAGGGTGGCGGGGGCTCCGTCGTAAGACTGAGAAGCCTGGTAGCGAACACGGTGGCCGCCTCGATCGTGGAGTGAGGAAACCATAACCTAACGAGGAGTACGATGACCAACAGAATCCTCTCTGTTCTCACATCGCTCATTCTGGTTTTTCAGCTCGCCGGTCTGCAGTCAGCAGAGGGACAGGTGGCGGAGGGGCAGGTGGCAGACCTGCTGCTGAAGGGGGGGCATGTGATTGATCCGGCAAACGGGATCAACGCCCCGATGGATGTAGCCATCGCCAACGGAAAAATTCTGGAGGTCTCCCCGGAGATCGCTCCGGACCGTGCCCGCCGGGTGATTGATGTCTCGGGTCTCTACGTTACCCCGGGCCTGATCGACATGCATGCCCATTTCGGCAACTACCATCCCCGGTTCCCGCCCGACGGATTTACTTTCCGTGCTGGTGTCACCACAGCGGTGGATGGAGGAACGGTGGGATGGAGGAACTACGAGCTGATCGAGGATGTGGCGAACACGTCACGCACCCGGATATTGGCATTTCTCTCGATTGTCGGTTCCTACGGGATGCAGGAAGGGAATCACGGCAATCTTCTCCTCCAGGATCTCTCGGATTACGATCCGGTGATGACCGCCGGAAAAATTCGTCAGAACCGAGACGTGCTGGTGGGAGTAAAGGTGTGGAAATCTCCCGATTTCACAGGTATCGAGCTTGCCGTGGAAGCAGGCAGGCTTGCCGAGGTCCCGGTCATGATCGACTTCGGGGAACACATTCCGCCTCTCTCCCTGGAACATCTCCTGCTCAATGTCTTTCGTCCGGGCGACATCTATACCCACACCTACGCCTTTCACCCGCACAACCGGGAGTCGATCGTGGACGATGAGTACCGCATCAAACCCTACGTCCAGCAGGCCCGCGAGAGAGGGATCATCTTCGATGTGGGGCATGGCGGCGGTGCGTTCAGCTTTGAAGCGGCCGTCCCGGCCCTTCGCCAGGGATTCTTTCCGGATGTGATCAGCACGGATCTTCACCGAAGCAGCATGAACGGCGGCGCGAAGGATATGGCCAATGTGATGTCGAAGTTTCTCAACATGGGGATGAGCCTCGAGGAGGTGATTGAGGCCTCCACATGGAAACCGGCCGAGGTGATTCAGCGACCGGATCTGGGAACATTGAGTGTGGGATCCGAGGCCGATGTCGCGGTCTTCAATTTGCGGGAGGGGGATTTCGGTTTTCTCGATGTCCGGAACCGCGTGTTGAAAGGAGACCGGAAACTGGAGGCGGAGCTCACCATACGGGAAGGGAGAATCGTCTGGGATCTGAACGGTCTGGCCGGAATTCCGCTGGATGAGTGGTGAAAGAGATTACATCTAAAAGGGGACAGCATCCATCATAAAATCAATAAGTTACGGGTATTATGAGATTTTTCAGCAGACGGGAATTCTTCAAAAACAATTCACTGGCAGCTCTCGGACTTCTATCGGCCGGTTCATGGCTTGCCCCGGGGGACCGCCGGCCGCTCTCCACGGAGATTGACGGAAACAACGTGCCCCGAAAAGTCGGGACACTGGCCGGAATGAGTCTGGAGGAGCTGCGCGACAAATACAGGGATGAACTCTTCAGCCGGTTTCTGCCCAACATGGATCGCTATGCCATCGACCATGAAAACGGCGGGGTGATGTGCAATCTGGATGTCCGGACCGGGGAGCTCACCAACACGGTGAAGCGTGCCTGGTTCGTGGGGAGGGGACTCTGGGTCTACTCCTGGCTCTACAACAACATCGAGAGGAACCCGAGGTATCTGGAGATCGCCCGAAAATCAAAAGATCTTGCCCTGAAAGTGCGTCCCGGTGAGGATCATGTTTTCTGGCCCAACCAGTTCAGTGCCGACGGGTCGGAGAGATCGGAGCCGGGAGATATCTACGGTAGCCTCTTTGTAGCCGAAGGATTGGCCGAGTACGCCATCGCCTCGGGGGAGATGGAGTATCGGGACCTGGCCAAAAAGATCATGTTTGACTGCCTTGCGCGGTATGACCGCCCCGACTATACCTATCCGATGGCCTATTTCGGCGGCTCCTCCCGTATTGAGCACCCCCGTGTTCTGGGGCACTGGATGATCTTTCTGAGTCTCTCCACCCAGATGCTGCGCCATGCGCACGACCCGGACCTGGAAAAGCTCGCGGACCGGTGTGTGGAGATGATCATGGATTATCATATCAATCCCGATCACGGACTGACCAACGAATACATCAACCATGACCTGAGCCGCCCTTCGGAAGAGTTCGCACAGTTCTCCGTGATCGGACACGGTCTGGAGACGGTCGCATTCGTGATGTTCGAAGCGGAGAGAAGAAGAGACACCGCTCTCTTTGAGAGAGCTTATGCGGCGTTCAAGAAACATGTGGATGTGGCCCGGGACCCCGTCTACAACGGATACTTCCACGCCGTCCAGCATGTCGACGAATATCGCTGGAGCACCGGCAAGGCACTCTGGAATCAGGAGGAGGTGCTGACCGGAACCCTCTTTGTGATCGAGCATACGGGCGATCCCTGGGCGCAGGAGCACTTCTCACGGACCCATCACTACATCTATGAGAAGTTCATCAGTCCCGGGAACAAGTTCTGGCATAACGGGGGGAACCGGAAGATGGATGCCCCCAACTCCGGCCTGCTGGAGCACTACCACCATGCACGCCAGCTGATGTACGGGCTCCGTGCCCTGGACCGGATGATCGAGCGTGGCGGAGAGATTTCGGGGGTGTTCGGGCGGG
>CAYTTA010000069.1:0-7805 GCA_964440655.1 uncultured Balneolaceae bacterium | reverse complement strand
TGCCCTACCCAGGGGAGACGGACCGGTTCCCGGGTACCCACAAACGCATGGGGAATGCCGGGTGCGTTGTTGCTCATCATGAGGGCGTAGCGGACCGCCGGACCCCACCAGAGCGGTTCGCTGCTCACTCCCGCTTCCAGTTTGTCATAGTGGACCCGTACGGAAGAGTAACCCCAGTCGAAGGTCCACCAGGGATCGGGACCGAAGCGGAAAGGAGCGTCGATTACGTTCCCTATCCCTTCGGCGACATAACGGATCCCCCCCTTGCTGTCGGTGAAGACGAACCGGGGGTACAGGAAGTCCTTATTCTGCTGCCATACCACATGGGGCTGGATCGAAATCGTAAGGTAGTCGGAGGAGAGCCAGACGCCACCCATCCATTCGGGATTCACCCCTTTTCCGTACCAGGCGGCCTGGTTGTTCTCGCCGTGGGGCAGACGGGTGTTGTGAGTGGCGCGCAGGAGAACCGGATGAAGTCCGGCCTGCAGGCCCAGTGGGAGTCCGCCCGGCAAGAGTCCGATGGAACTTCGGATCGGCCGGTTCCACCATCCGGGCAGGTGGGAGACATCGGCCATCACCCGGTCATAGCTCTTCAGGGAGAAGGGGCGGTTTACCGTGGAGATTCCCTCCGGGTTGTTCAGAAGCAGCTGAAGTCGAAGCTGCTCATCCTCGAGCTCACCGATCGGCAGGGACTGTGCATCGGCACTGCCGGGGAGAAGAAGCAAAGGAACTGCCAGGACCATGAACAGGAGGACCAGAGCGACCGGCAGGGGGATGGGAACACCCGGCCGGCTCACGGAACGGCAATCCGGGCAATTCCCGGTTCGGAAACCCCGGCCACTCCAGGAGCAGTTCCCCGGATAATCCCCGGGAGAAGTTCCCGGACCATTAATAGTTGGTGATCCTCTGGTCCCCAGCATGATGCATTCTGTCGTAGCGTGGCCGCATGTCGATGTGCCGCATGCCGCATAAGGTACTACAACTCATTCTCATTTTCTTCAGAATCGGAAAGAGAGAAATGGTATCATTCAGGCTTTGCCTCGGGGCGGAACGGCACTGATGCATTTCCGCCGGGGCTTTTTTTGACGGATGATGTCACCCGGCCAATATCCCTCCCGGCGTGATGCCTTCTGTCCGTCGCACAGCGAAAGAACATGGAATTATCAGGTCTGGTTGTCATCCTCCTGTTGGGCATCTCCATGGTGCTCATGGCCGTAAAGAACTATCCGGCCGATCTTCTCTTCATGTCCGTTCTGACGATCATCGTCTCGACCGGAATCATCTCTCCGGCCGATGCACTGATCGGCTTTTCCAACGAAGGGGTTCTGACGATCGGTGCACTCTTTGTCGTTGCCACCGGCCTGCGGGAGACCGGTGCGATCCAGCTGGTGATCAACCGCCTGCTCGGCAAGCCGAAGCAGCTCTGGCAGGTGCAGGCGCGGATTGTCGGTCCCGTGATCGGTCTGAGTGCCTTCATGAACAACACGCCCATTGTGGCCACCTTCATCCCGGCGCTGCAGGAGTGGGCCCGCCGGTACCGGATCGCTCCTTCACGACTTCTCATCCCGCTCAGCTACGCAGCCATCCTGGGGGGTACCTGCACCCTGATCGGTACGGCCACCAACCTCATTCTGAACGGCCTGCTTATTACAGCGAAAGGGGAGACCCTCTCCCTTTTTGAACCGGCTCTTGCCGGGGTTCCACTGGCGCTGGGCGGTGGTCTCTATCTTCTTCTGGTCGGCCGCAGGCTTCTGCCCGACAGGCAGTCCTACCAGACCGTTTTCGAGAACACCCGGGAGTACACAATCGAGATGATCCTTACCCCGGACAGCCCTCTGGTGGGCAAACCGATCGAAGAAGTGGGGCTTCGGAACCTGCCCGGCCTCTTTCTGGTCGAGATTATCCGGGACGGAACCATTCTGGCAGCGGTCGATCCGGATGAAAAACTTTGCGGAGAGGACCGTCTCGTCTTTACCGGAATGGTCGATTCCATCATCGACCTGCAGGATCTGCCGGGGCTGGAACCGGCGCCGACCCAGCTCTTTGGCCTCGAAGGGCAGCGGGACCGTCACCTGGTCGAGGCGGTACTCTCCCAGGACAACCCGCTGATCGGCCGGACGGTGAAAGATGGAAAATTCCGGAATGTCTATGGCGCGGTTATTCTGGCGGTCTCCCGCCGGGGGCAGCGGGTACAGACCAAAGTGGGGGACATCCGGCTGCGGGTGGGGGATGTGCTTCTTATGGAGGCCCCGAGGAATTTTGCCAGCCGTTACCGCAATTCGACCGATTTTCTGCTGGTTCGCACGCTCTCCGACAAGCCGAAGGTGAACTACAGGCGGGGGAAGATCGCCTGGGCCATTCTGGCGGGAATGGTCCTGCTTGTAACCCTGAAGGTGGTCACCATGTTCCAGGCATCCCTTCTGGCCGCACTGGCAATGATCGCAACTAGATGCCTTCGAGTGAACGAAGCCCGACAGAGCATCGACTGGACGGTCCTGATCGTGATCGCCGCTTCGCTGGGGATCGCCCATGCGCTGCAGCTCACCGGCGTTGCTCCCGCCATGGCCAACAGCCTGGCCGGTCTTTCCGGGAGCAATCCGTGGACGGCTCTCATTGTAACCTGGCTCATTACCTGGATCCTCACCGAGGTGGTGACCAATACCGCGGCCGCCGCGCTTCTTTTTCCTGTGGTGATCTCGGTGGCGGCCCAGCTGGAGGTGAGCCACATGCCGTTTGTGATGACCGTGCTTTACGGGGCCTCCACCAGCTTCACTACTCCGATCGGATACCAGACCAACCTGATGGTCTACAGCGCCGGAGGCTATCAGTTCACCGACTTTCTCAAGATCGGCCTGCCGCTCAACCTGATTGTGGGCATTCTTACGGTGATTCTCGTTCCGTTGATCTGGCCGTTTTGAGATGATGGCGGCAATGGTCTGAACGAACCGGGACGAATGGTCTCCAGGATACCAAAAAGTGATTTTTCGGGACTTTATTAAGAACGTCTGATTCTATAACTACACGAATTAATACACAAACCCATGTCACACCCTCTCGCGGAGGAAGATCTCACAGCGCTTCTGGAAACGGCCTTTCGGGCAGGCGATGCAATCCTGCGACACTATTACGGAGAAATTGATGTGGAGGTCAAGGAGGACCGGACCCCGCTTACCCAGGCCGATCTGGCTTCCCACAAGGTAATCGTCGATGCCCTCAAGCGTCTCTTTCCGGAGATCCCGGTGATCTCCGAAGAGGGAAGAATTGCAGAGTATGAAGAGCGCCGGACCTGGGAGCGGTTCTGGCTGGTCGATCCCCTGGACGGGACGAAAGAGTTTATCCAGAAGAACGGGGAGTTCACCGTCAACATCGCGCTGGTGGAAGGTGCGGTTCCGGTCTACGGCATTGTCCATGCACCGGCCAAAAGACTTACCTGGTATGGGATGAAGGGTCTTGGCAGCTACCGGCTGGAGGGTACGGGAGCACCTGAACGGATCTATTCCGACGTGCCGGACATCCGCTTTCCGCTACGAATCGTATCGAGCCGTTCGCACCGTTCCGGAAATCTGGAGGAGGAGCTGCGCAGCAGAGGCCTCATTCCGGGAGAGATCATTCCGGCCGGCAGCTCCCTGAAATTCTGCCTGGTGGCGGAAGGAACGGCCGATCTTTACCCCCGCCTCGGGCCGACCATGGAGTGGGACACCGCCGCAGGAGATGCCGTTTTCCGCTACTCGGGACGGGACGAAATCCGCTCGTCAGAACTCCTCTACAACAAGGAATCGCTCAAGAACACCGGTTTCATCATCGGCTTGTAGGATTTTTTGATAGAGGAGGAGGCTGAAATTGTGTAATTTGCGCGCTTCAACGGTCACAGACGGTTTGAAGCTGAATGTGTGATGTGGAAGCCTGGTCCGCAGAAAGCGACCCGGAACCTTCCGATCACCCGCGCAAACCGGATAAACCTGGCAGAATGGAGAAAAAGAACGCAGCCACCCATCTGAAAGAACTGGAAGATGAGGCAATCTATGTAATGAAAGAGGTTGCCGCCCAATTTGAGCGTCCCGTACTGCTCTTCTCAGGGGGAAAAGACTCCATCTGTATGGTTCATCTGGCACGAAAGGCCTTCTATCCGGCACGGATCCCCTTTCCGCTTCTTCATGTGGATACCGGCCACAACTTCCCGGAGACCATAGAATTCCGTGACCGGATGGTAGAGGAACTGGGAGTGCAGCTCATTGTGGGAAGCGTTCAGGAGTCGATCGACGCCGGACGGGTCCAGGAAGAGACCGGACCCGATGCCAGCCGGAACGCGCTGCAGACCGTAACCCTGCTCGACACACTCCGGGAGCATCAGATTGATGCGGCGCTCGGCGGAGGCCGGCGCGATGAGGAGAAAGCGAGGGCCAAGGAGCGGTTCTTCTCCCACCGGGACATCTTCGGACAGTGGGACCCGAAGAACCAGCGCCCGGAACTCTGGAACCTTTTCAACGGGAGAAAGAACCCCGGAGAGAGCTTCCGGGTCTTCCCGCTCAGCAACTGGACGGAGATGGATGTCTGGCAGTATATCGCCCAGGAGGAGATCGACATCCCTGAAATCTATTTCTCCCACCGGCGCAGGGTCTTCAACCGGCGGGGCATCTGGCTGGCGGACACCGAGTTTGTGACCCGCCTTCCGGAGGAGGAGGTGGTCGAGAAGACCGTCCGATTCCGGACCATCGGGGATGCGACCTGTACCGGAGCGGTGCTATCGAACGCCTCCACGCTGGAGGAGATCATCATGGAGGTTGCCGCCGCCCGGCAGACCGAGCGGGGGAACCGCCATGACGACAAGCGGAGCGAAACCGCGATGGAAGACCGCAAGCGGCAGGGATATTTCTGATCAGGCGCTACGAAACAGCAAGTTGTCGCGGACCGGGCCTGTTCAGGCAGGAAAAGCAATCGTCCCGAACGGATACAATTTTCGATGCATCCGCATCACCAACATTCTCAAAGCAAGACCGAAACAGGCAGTCGGATGAGTTCCACAAACGGCACCAAAAAAGACTCCACGTCACACACACTCGTTGATCACTACTTTGACATGGACCTGCTCCGGTTCACCACAGCCGGAAGCGTGGATGACGGGAAGAGCACGCTCATCGGCCGTCTGCTCTACGACTCCAAATCGATCTTTGAGGATCAGCTCGAGGCGATCGAGAAGACCAGTCTGAGCAGCGGGGAGGAGGAGATCAACCTGGCCCTGCTCACCGACGGACTCAAGGCGGAGCGGGAGCAGAAGATCACGATCGATGTGGCCTACCGCTACTTCGCCACGCCGAAACGGAAGTTCATTATTGCCGATACACCCGGCCATATCCAGTACACCCGGAACATGGTGACCGGTGCCTCTACGGCCGAGCTGGCGATCATACTGGTCGATGCGACCAAAGGGGTGCAGACCCAGTCCAAGCGGCATGCCTTCATCTCCTCACTGCTCCGCATCCCCCATCTGGTGGTGGCGGTCAACAAGATGGACCTGGTGGGGTACGACCAGAGCACATTCGATGAGATTGTATCGGAGTTCCGGCAGTTCGCAAAGAAACTGGATGTGGAGAACATCACCTACATCCCCATCTCCGCCCTGAAAGGGGACAACGTGGTGAACCCGTCACAGAAGATGCCCTGGTACAAGGGAACGACCCTGCTCCACCACCTGGAGACGGTGAAGGTGAACGCCTCCCGAAACATTGTCGATTTCCGGTTTCCGGTCCAGTATGTCATCCGACCGAATCAGAATTTCCGTGGCTTTTCGGGGCGGGTGGCATCTGGCCGGATCCGTCCCGGCGAGGAGATCATGGCTCTTCCTTCCCGACAGACCAGCCGGATCAAGGAGATCGTGACGATGGACGGGAATCTGGAGGAGGCGGTACCGGGCGATTCGGTCACCCTCACCCTGGAGGATGAGATCGACATCAGCCGGGGCGAGATGATCGTCCGCCGGAACAACATCCCTTCGGTGGGCAGTGTGTTTGAGGCCTACCTCTGCTGGATGCACCCCGATGCGATGCGTTTCGACACTCCCTATGTGATCCAGCACACCACCCGTTCCGCCCAGGTGTTCATCGAGCGGCTGATCTACCGGATGGATGTCAACACCATCGCACGGGAAGAGGCCGACACGCTCGAGCTCAACGAGATCGGGCGGGTACGTCTGCAGACTTCCATGCCGCTCTTCTACGATCCCTACCAGATCAACAAGAAGACGGGGAGTTTCATCATCATTGACCCGGCAACCAACGTGACGGTGGCCGCCGGAATGATCCGGGCCGGATCGACCGAATCGGATTCGGCAGGATCTTCGGGTGATGCGAAGAGCGCGGCCGGATTCGGGGGTGGAGCCGCACCTGCACCGTCCGTCTCCCCCAATGTGGTCTGGGAGGAGTGGAACATTCCCCGCGAGGAGCGGGAGAAGCGCAACGGGCACAAGGCACTGGCCCTCTGGTTCACCGGCATCTCCGGAGCGGGCAAGAGCACCATCGCCCGGGCACTGGAGAAGAGACTCTTTGAAGAGGGGCGGCAGACCATGCTGCTGGACGGGGACCAGGTGCGCCACGGTTTGTGCGGAGACCTGGGCTTTTCTCCTAAGGATCGATCCGAAAACATCCGGCGCGTCTCGGAGGTCGCCCGGCTCTTCTACGAAAGCGGGGATATCGTTCTCTGCACCTTCGTCTCTCCCTACCGCAGGGACCGGGAACTGGCCCGCAGCCGATTTCCGGAGGGGCGGTTCATCGAGATCTTTGTGGAGTGCGATCCCAAAACGGCGCAGGAACGCGACCCGAAAGGGCTCTATGCCAAAGCGCAGAGAGGGGAGATTACCGGACTCACGGGCTTTGATGCCGAATACGAAGCTCCCGGCAGTGACGCCCTGGTGATCAACACCGATCGGAACTCCCCGGAAGAGTGTGTTGAGCAGATCCTTCAGTATATAGGGCAGTTGATATAAAATGAAAATTGCCTACATGTCCTTTTCGCACATCCCGTCAAGGGCTGCGAATAGCATACATATTATGAAGATGTGTGATGCATTTTCCCAACTAGGACATGAGGTAACTTTGTTTGTCCCTGATGGAGAACAGTTTATTGAAAAAGGGGTAGAGGATGAGTTTCGCTTTTATGGAGTTGAGAGATCCTTTCAAATCGTTCGGGTTCCTCTACATGCTGGAATAGGGCGAGCTTATCAGTTTGGATATCTATCTGCAAAATATGCTCAAAAATGGGGAGCCGATTACGTACTGACGCGGAGTATTCACGGAGCATATTTTTCCTTACAAAGGAACTTGCGGACATCTCTCGAAATGCATCAATCCTACGAGGATGGAAAAGCAGACACCCGATGGTTACTCAAATCAGTTCTCAAGCATCGGTATCTTAAATCATTGATTGTAATTACTCATTCATTAAAAAAGTATTTCAGCGGTGTTTATCCGTTCATTACTTCCCGATTGCATGTAGTCCCCGATGCGGCAGATCCAGTGCGCCAGAATCTTTTGCCACAAAAACTCAACGGTCAGTCATTAAATGTTGGATACGTAGGGCACCTCTATAAGGGAAAAGGGATGGAGATAGTTTCAGCAATAGCTCCGTCATGTCCATGGGCTACTTTCCATATTGTTGGAGGAACCGACCAGGACCAAGATTATTGGAGAAAATTAATGAAAAATTACACGAATGTAATTTTTCATGGCTATGTGCCACATAGTGAAGTATACAGCTACATCCTCGCATTTGATGTGGTACTACTTCCAAATCAGGAGCAGGTACAGTCCTCT
>CAYTTA010000068.1:0-8793 GCA_964440655.1 uncultured Balneolaceae bacterium | reverse complement strand
GTCTGCCTCTGGGCGGAGTCCTTGCAGGCGGTCTTGCCGGAAATGCACTGGCCGGTCCCGCCGGGTCTTCCGCATCGGCCAGCGGTTATACCCCGCTTCTTACCGAAGAGCGGCAGCGGCAGGCAGCGAGCATCTATTCACGCATCGGAGTGCGCCCTCTGATTAACTGCCGGGGAACGGTGACCGTGGTCGGAGCGACCCGGGTCCTTCCCCAGGTACAGGAGGCGATGGATCAGGCGGTTCTGAATTACGTTCAGCTTGACGAGCTGATGGATGGGGTGGGGCGCCGCCTGGCAGAACTGACCGGGGCCGAGTATGGCTGCGTCACCTCCGGCGCCTCTGCGGCGATCACCCTGGCCACGGCCGGATGTGTGACGGGCGGGGATCCGGACAAGATCTGGCAGCTTCCCGATCTGCGGGGGATGAAAGACGAGGTGATCATTCCAAGTTATTCACGTACCGCTTACGACGCGGCCGCCCGGGCCGTCGGGGTCCGGATGGTTCCGGTCTCCACGGTGGAGGAGCTGGAGGAGGCCCTGGGTCCGCGTACAGCGATGATCCTGGTGCTGACCGGCGGCCGTTCGGAAAACGGGCCGCTCTCCCTGCGGGAGATCGCCTCACTCGCCCGGCCGCGGGGTGTGCCGATCCTGGCCGATGCGGCGGCCGAAGAGCTCTACAACCCCAATCCCCATCTGGAGCAGGGGGCGGATCTGGTTGCCTACAGTGGAGGCAAGTGTCTGAGAGGGCCTCAGTGTGCAGGTCTGCTGATCGGCCGCGAGGATCTGGTCCGCGCCGCCTGGCTGGTGAGCGCGCCGCACCACGGCTTCGGCAGGGGATTCAAGGTGGGCCGCGAGGAGGTGATGGGTATGCTGGCTGCGGTCGAAACCTGGTTCGAGCGGGATCACGAACAGGAGCTGGCCACCTGGAACAGCTGGCTCGACCGGATCGAGAACCGGATCCGGAGAATCCGTGGGGTTAACATCACCCGTCGCCGCGAGCCGACCGGACGGGGCAACCGTTTTCCCGGGATGACGGTAGAGTGGGATATGGAGCGTATCGCTCTGACCGGCCACGAGATGGAGCAGGTGCTGTGGGACAACAATCCGCGCATTGCGGTGAGCGGGGCGGGCAGTTTTCTTCCCTTCCCGCCCAATGAAAGCCCCCGAATCAGCATCAACCCTTCGCAGATGGAGGAGTGGGAGGTTCAGATTGTGGCCGACAAGCTCTATGAAGTATTGAGCCGGCCGCCGCGCATGCAGCGCCCCTCCGGAGATCCGGCGCTTGATCTGACCGGACAGTGGGATCTGAAGATGAGCTTTGCCGCCAGTGATGTGGACCAGACGCTGATGATCGAGCAGAAAGGAAGCGAACTGATGGGAACCCACACGGCTGCCTTTGCGATGCGGGATCTCGGTGGCTGGATTCACGGCAACGAGGTACTTATCCGCAGCTCCTATACAGGTGAAGGAGTCCGGCTGAACTTCGAATTTGCCGGAACGGTGCAGGGCGATTCGATGGGCGGACGGGTGAGCATGGGAGAGTATGGCATGGCCGACTGGAGTGCTGTACGACGTGATCATCGGCCGCCCGGATCGCGACGCGGCTAGTTGAACCCGAGGAGGGGCCGGTTTCAATCCGTGTCCCTCTCCCAGGGAAACGGATCCGTTACCGGCAGCAAGCATCCGATCTGACAACATGCAGATCCGGAGAGGCTGCCGGAGCCGGATTGATTCCCGACTCCATTATTGTTTCCGAAATGGCTTCTCTGTTTGATGCCGCGCTACCCTCTCCGGCTCACAAGGGATTAAAAATGAGAGATATAGGAATAAAATCACATGGCATGGAAAATGTAAAACAGGAGGGAAATTATCCTTGTTCCACTTTTGATACAGAGAGTCGGATTTATCCGGTGTGCCTTGTCCTGAAAGGAGTTGCGTAATGCCGCGGGGAATGTTTCACAATTTTACTTTTGTGTAAAATTTATTTTCGTTTTGCAGAAAAAATGATTTATTTCCCGTTCGTGGGAGAGTGGCTCCGAGCTGCTGTCCCGCGATTACTTCCATAACTCTAAAGGAGCTACCATGTTTGAAAAGCTAAGATTAAATGAGCTGGTGCTAATACTGGCTGTTTTTCTTTCGCTGGGGCTTGTTACTGAGGCCCACGCACAAGTACAGGTTAGCGGAACCGTCTCCACGACGGATGGAGATCCGCTGCCCGGTGTGAATATCGTGGTCCAGGGTACGACCACCGGTACGACCACCGATATGGATGGTAACTATCAGCTGAATGTTCCGTCTACCAATGTGACCCTTGTCTTCACCTACATCGGTCACCAAAGACAGGAAATCCCGCTGAACGGCCGGACCCGGCTTGATGTCCAGCTCGCCGAGCTGATCATCGAAGGCCAGGAACTGGTTGTAACCGCTTTCGGTATCGAGCGGGAAGCCCGGGGGCTGACCTACAGTACCCAGGGAGTCAAGACGGAAGAGTTCACCGAAGCCCGGGAGCTCAACGTAGTCAACTCGCTTCAGGGACGAGTGGCCGGTCTGAACATCAACCGCTCCTCAACCGGAGTCGGTGGTGAGGCCCGTGTCGTCCTTCGGGGGAACCGATCCATCTCCGGAGAGAGTGAGCCTCTCTACATTGTGGACGGGGTGCCGATCCGCGGTGGCCTTTCCGACCTGAGCCCGGACGAGATTGTCAGTGTTGACGTACTTAAAGGTGCCAACGCTGCCGCTCTCTACGGTGCTGCTGCCCAGAACGGTGCCATCATCGTCACCACCCGGCGGGGTGAGGCAGGACAGGTGAATGTGAGCCTGAGCAATACCTTCCAGTTTGAAAACCCGATTCTGACCCAGCAGTACCAGAACGAGTACGGACAGGGACTCGGCGGTGTATACGATCCCCACTCCGAGTTCAACTGGGGTCCCAGAATGACCGGACAGACGGTAGCCCACTGGTCTCCTGCTCCGGGTGCTCCCGCCACCTATGCACTTGAAGCCCAGCCGGACAACATCCGCGATGCGTTCCAGACCGGATGGAGCAACGCCTCCAACCTTACGGCCAGCGTCGGCGGTGAAAGAACCCAGACCGTCTTCTCCTACACCTGGACGGGTGCCGAGGGGATGATCCGTGAGAACACCATGGACCGCCACAACGTAACGGTACGGGTTACAAGCCAGCTGTCCGACAAACTGACGCTTGACAGCCGTCTCACCTACGTGCGCCGGATCATTGAGAACGCACTCCCCACGGGCGAGAACTTTGCCAACCCGGTTCGTCACATCTACCGTATCCCCCGGAACATCCGTACCGAGGATATGAGACAGTTCGAGTACACCGATGTGAACGACAACAACCGGCAGCATTTCTGGAACCCCGGTTCCAACGGTGGGGCCAACCCCTACTGGACCATGTACCGCAACCTGGATGAGAGCCGACGCGAGCGGGTGCTCACCATGGGATCCCTGCGATATGAAATCATGGACGGCCTGAGTGCCATGGTCCGTGCCGCCTACGACGGAGCCAACGGCCAGAACGAGACAATCCGATACAACGACTCCTACGTGATTGCTCCCAACGGCCTCTACTCTCTGAGCCAGAGCAACTCCATGGAGTTTAACACCGACTTCCTGGTTTCTTTCCAGCGGGATCTGAACCCGGACTGGAGCGTTTCCGCCAACGTTGGTGGTAACCTGCAGATCCGACGTAACGACTCTGTGAACGCCAGCACGGGAAGCAACCCCGGTCTGACCATTCCCAACTTCTTCACCATCTCCAACTCTCAGGTGGTACAGGGTGGGCACAGCATCGGCAGCCCGCGTGACGTACAGTCCCTTTACGCTTTCGGTCAGATCGGTTGGCGCGACGCCATCTATCTTGACCTTACGGGTCGAAATGACTGGAGCTCCACGCTTCCGTCCGACAGCCGCTCCTACTTCTACCCTTCTGTGGGACTCTCTGCGGTTCTCTCCGATCTGATTCCCTCTTTCCCCGAGTTCTTCACGTTTGCCCGGGTGAGAGCTTCTTATGCACAGGTGGGGAGCCCCGCTTCTCCGTTCCAGCTTGCCCGTACGCTGAGCGCGTCCCGAGGCGGCCGAGGCGGATTCCTGAGCCTGAGCAACACCATTCCTGCCGAGAACCTCAAGCCTGAGCAGACCGAATCCTACGAAGTCGGTCTCGATGTCCGGTTCTTCGGCGGAAGACTGGGTCTGGATGTGACGGCCTATCAGACCAACACAACCAACCAGCTCTTCACCGTCTCCCTGCCTCCGGGATCCGGAGCCAGCAGCTTCTACACCAACGGTGGTGATGTCGAGAACAAAGGGATCGAGATCCTGCTCAGCACGACTCCGGTTCAGCGCATGAACTTTGTCTGGGATCTTGACTTCAACTTCGCTCTGAACCGAAACACTGTGGTTGCCATCTCTGAAGATGCGCCGCGCTACCTGGTTGCTTCCGACTTCCTGCGTGACTTCTACATTGAGGAAGGGCAGCCCTACGGCCAGGTTTACTCCCGCGGTTGGGTACGTGATGACCAGGGACGGGTTCTGATCGATCCCGATAGTGGCATGCCACTGATGACAGGACCGAAGTCTGTGCCGGTTGCCAACTTCCAGCCCGACTGGACCGGAAGCATCTACAGCTCCCTGAGCTACCGCAACTGGAGCCTCAGCGTGCTGATCGACCACCGCCAGGGTGGAACGATCGCTTCTCTGACCCAGGCGATCCTGGATGCCGACGGACTGACCAAACGAACCCTGCAAGGACGTGAAGATCAGCTGATTTTCGGCCAGAACTTTTTCGGCGATGAGACCGCTGTTCTTGCCGATGCAGATGGAAACCCGACCGATGTTGTTAACAACGTCGCGATCGACGGGGGTGCTCAGGCATTCTGGATGGCAGTCGGTGGGCGTAACGCACCGGTTGGCGAGGCATTCGTCGAGAGCGCGACCAACACCCGCGTAAGGGAACTCACCCTCGGATACTCTCTGCCGCAGAACCTGCTTGCAGGACTGCCAGTATCCCGGGTCAACGTCTCCCTGGTTGGACGAAACCTTTTCTTCATCCACAAGGCTTCCAAGAACCTGGATCCGGACATGATGGTTGGCACGAGCCGGACGGCGGAAGGTTTTGATTCCTTCACCCTCCCGACCGCTCGGACCTTCGGAGCCAGCGTCAAGATCGACTTCTAGTCGTCCATCAAATTCAAATGAAAAGGATTATCATGATGAAGAAGAAAAAGTTTAACGGAATCAGGTCTGCAGGCCTGGGGCTGCTCGCGATGGCAGCCCTGGTGGTCTCCTCCTGTACGGACCACTTTGACTCGCTAAACACCCCCAGCAACCAGCTGGTAGCGGGTCAGCTTGATGCATCGTTGCTGGGCCAGGTGTTCGCGCACTCCCAGTTCACCTCCATGAAGGGTACTCCGGGAGGAGGAGGATACCAGATCGGTCAGAACCTCTTTGCCGATCTCTGGTCCCAGTATTTCGCCACCACGGCGGAAAACTTCGACTCCGACCAGTACGTTCAGGTGGGTGGCTGGGCCAACAACGCCTGGAACTACTTCTACAACAACGCTGCGCGTTCCATCTACCTGGTGGAAAACAGCACGGCGGAAGAAGGAATGGACCTGGAAAATGCCGTGGTCAAAGTGTGGAAGGTTTTCTCCTACCACCGAATCACGGACTACTGGGGACCGATCATCTACTCCAACTTTGGAAACGGAGAGCGTGTAGTGAACTACGATTCACAGGAAGATATCTACCGGGATTTCTTCTCCACGCTGGATGAGGCGGTTGCGGTTCTCAACAGCAATGCCGGTGGTACCGTCTTCGGTGCCCACGACATGATCTATGGCGGGAACGTCGATCAGTGGATCAAGTTCGCAAACTCCCTGAGACTGCGTCTCGCCATGCGGGTGCGCTTTGCTGATCCGGATCTGGCTCAAACAGAGGCCGAGAAAGCGATCGCGGGTGGAGTCATCGAGGACAACGATGACAACGCCTTCCTGCTCACCAACGATAACTCTCCCAACCCGATGGATACCATCACCAACTGGGGTGAGTTCCGCATGAGTGCGACGATGGAGAGCTACATGGTCGGATTCGACGATCCCAGAACGCCTGACTACTGGGAGCCGCCGGCTGCTGCAAATGCCGAGGTATATCGCGGCCTTCGTAACGGGCAGACTCCTGCAGGAAAAGGTCCCATTGCCAACGCCAACTACTCCGATGTCGACATCAAATGGCAGCCCCGGCCGGTAGGGGGAAGCAACCCGCCGATGCGAATCATGTCCGCTTCGGAAGTGTGGTTCCTCCGGGCCGAAGGAGCTCTTGTAGGCTGGAACATGGGTGTGGCCGATGCACAAACTGCCTATGAGACGGGAATCCGTCGATCCCTCGAGGAGCGGGTACCGGATGCTGATATTGATGCCTACATCAGCAGCACCAACACCCCGGCTGCCTGGACTCCGGCTGTTGATGTCCATAACGGACAGGATCTGCCGCCCGCTTCCGACATTACGGTAGCGTTCGACGCAAGCCGTGCTCTTGAGCAGATCATCACCCAGAAATGGATCGCTCTCTATCCCGACGGAATCGAGGCCTGGGCAGAATACCGCAGAACCGGCTTCCCGCGGCTCTATCCGATCGTGAACTCCCTCAACCCCGAACTGGATGAGGATTCCGGCGGACCGCGACGCATGACGTTTGTGGACAACGAGTTCGCAAACAACCGTGCTGCTGTCGAGGCTGCTCAGGGTCTGCTGAACGGCCCGGATTCCCCGACAACCCGTATGTGGTGGGATCAGAATCCGGATGCTCTTCCCTAAAGGGACGGGCTTCAGAGACTCTGAGGTACTTTAAAACAAAGGAGCATGGGACAACCCCATGCTCCTTTTTTATTTTTGTCCTATTAAATCCATTTTCTTCTCCCTTTCGCTTCCCTTCCTTTTCTACGCTTCATCTGTCTCTCCATTTTCATCGGATCCTTTTAGATACGCTTCCCGGCGGTTTCACCCTTTAAATGCTCTCTACAGTTACCTTTCCCATCCCTTTCTGTATTCAGATACAAAAAACCGGTTTTCTGCTCTCATTCCCTCTGATCCCTTTTCAATCGGTAGTGATCATATTTGTTTTGAGTTTCTTCTTGTCCTTTTTCAGGTCCACTAGCTTTTTACTAGATGAAAGTGGTAGTCAAATTGCCCTGAACAGGATTTGACATAGTTATTCCTTTCTTTTTAATTGCATCACTGAAACAATAGAAAACCAAAAGGAGTAACAGTTCTTACCCCGTTTTAAGGCATTAGAAAACATTAGAGCAACTCGCATCGAAAGGGTTCGATACTACCTTTGCCTTCTCCCTGATTCTAAATAGCTATCTGAATGAATGGATGTCACGTTGGTTACAGGGCCCTCAGACTTTGTTTTACCTTTCTTCTCTTTCTCTGTTTTTACAGTTGTACAAAACAAAGAGAAACAGGAAGGTCCATCCAGCCTCTGTTTGAAGAGATCTCCCCGGAGCATAGCGGTGTCTATTTCTCCAACGATCTTGTAACCACCCAGGAGTACAACATCTACACGGACAACAACTTCTATGCGGGTGCCGGGGTGGCGCTGGGGGATATTAATGGTGACGGGCTTCCCGATCTCTTTCTTGTCTCAAATCAGGGACCGAACCGCCTTTACCTGAACCAGGGAAATTTCCAGTTCGAAGATATCACCGAACGTGCCGGTGTGGCCGGGACCATGGGGTGGTCTTTCGGTGCCAGTTTTGTAGATATCAACGGGGACGGGCTGTTGGACATTTATGTGACCAATTCCCTGGTTTCAGATCCGGAGAAGAGGAAAAACGAGCTCTTCATCAACAACGGTGATCTCACCTTTACGGAACAGGCAGCAGAATACGGTCTGGATGATTCAGGATTCAGTCTCCACGGGGTCTTCTTTGATTATGACGGAGACGGGGATCTCGACATGTATCTGGTGAATAACTGGTCTGCAGCAGCCATAAGCAGTTATGATCCCTCTTCCCTTGATCGTAGCATCCGGCACCATGAAGGGGGGGATCGTCTCTATCGGAATGACGCTGGTCTGTTCACGGATGTAAGTGAAGAGGCGGGTATCTATGGAAATGAAACCGGTTTCGGATTCGGAGCGACGGTTGCCGATCTGGACCGGGACGGTTGGCCCGACATCTACATCTCCAACGACTTCTTCGAACGGGATTATCTCTATTTCAACAACGGGGACGGCACTTTCCGGGAGGTTCTTGTAGAGAGCATGCCCAGCACGAGCACCACCTCGATGGGTGGGGATGCGGCGGACCTGGACAATGACGGTCTTCCGGAAATTTTTATTACCGACATGCTTCCGGAAGCCGAAGAGAGAGTGAAACGGATTACCGATTTTATCGGGTGGGATGAGATTCTCCAGGAGGAAGCGGCAGGTTACCATCGCAAATATACCCGGAACACACTCCATTACAACCGGGGGAATGGACAGTTCAGCGAGATAGGACGCTACTCCGGCGTCGAGGCGACCGACTGGAGCTGGGGGGCGCTCATCGCCGACTTCAACCTGGACGGGCTGCGGGATATCTTTGTGCCCAATGGATTCTACAAGGATGTAACGGACAAGGATCAGATGCTCCGGCTCATGAGACCCGAAGTGCGTCAGGCGGTGTCGGTGAACGGAGTGGTTCAATACGACCGGCTGGTCGAGATGACTCCCTCCACGCCCATAGCGGACTATCTGTTCGAGAATCTGGGGGAGATGCGGTTTGCCGACCGGG
>CAYTTA010000067.1:6956-9967 GCA_964440655.1 uncultured Balneolaceae bacterium | reverse complement strand
GCGGCGGGCCGTCACCAGAAACTTGGTTCCGATGTCTCGTATCACCCCGTCCGGCGTGTTGACGGAAAAAGCGGGTTGACTCCAGTCCGCCTTTCCATTCGCCTCGAAGAAAGCCTCTCCTTCGAGGGTCACCTCAATGGTGCGTACAGCACCCATCCTGTAGGTAAGGGCAGAATTTTCATTCAGAATGATGCGGGAGCCATTGGAGAAGCTCATGATCTTCTTCTCCTGTTCACGAGTGATCACAGTCCTCTCTTCCACGATCTGCTCGAGCTGAACCACCGGCTGCAGTTCGCCGCCCAGCTGGTAAACCCCGAGACCTGCAAGAGAGGCAAGCAGGAAGACCGCAGCAAGCCGGAGCAGCCAGTGAAAGGATTCTCTCCCCTTTTTGGGGGAGCGCAATACCGGGCTTCCGGATCTCTCTGTCCTGGACGCCAGCCAGATCCACTGCTTCTCCAGATCGGGCAGTTGCGGGTCCCGAAATTCAAAGCCGGTGATCCCGGCGATCGCCTTGCGGGCATATTCCCGGTTCCGGGAATCCGCCTCCATCCACCCGTTCCAGTATTCCACCTCGTCCGGGCGCGCCATTCCGTTAACCATCCGGCGGAACGACGGATTTTCAATCAGGTCACAGATTACTTTCTCTTTCGCAGTCACGGGACTAGATCTTCGTTTCATCTGGTTTACACCAGCGGCGTAACCCATGGGTTCGGCAGCAAATGCCGCTCAGCAGAGGAGAGCTCCAGACCGGCGTTTTGTACTCATTAACTTTTTCACATAATCACGAGCCGCATCACCTCCCGGCTCAGCGTGCCCCGAAGCGTCTGCATGGCGCGATAGACACAGTTTCGGACCGATTGCGGCCGGATGGAGAGGATCTGTTCGATCTCGCGATAGCTCATCCCGTTATAGAAATGGAGATAGAGCACCTCTTTCTGCTGATTTGTAAGCCGGTTCAGCGCCTGGTGCAACTCCGCTTTCAGTTCCCTTCTTGATTCCTCCCTGAAGATCAGCTCCTCCAGCTCGAACCGGATGGGAAATTCATCCGGGTCCATGGAATGGATCCTGTCCACCCTCTGCCGGTCCCTTCCCGACTTCAGGATATTCCTTCGAAGGCTCACATAGAGGTAGACGTTGGCCGATGAGATGTGCTGAAGGGCGTGCCGGCGCTCCCAGAGCGAGACGAACAGATCCTGGATACAATCTTCCACCAGCCATGCGTCGCTGCACAGCTTCAGACCATATCCGTAGAGACCCTTGTAGTACCCCTCAAAGAGTTCCCTGAAACAGGAGTGGTCGCCCGATGCGAATCGATTCCATAGCTCGACAGTTAGCATGAATGCTCTTGCAGATTGATTCGGATGAGATGTATCATCGATCAATCCCCGGTGCATCAAAGATGATGCAAGACGATGAACCCCCCCGGAGATTCAATACTTCAAGAGAGAAGAGACCCCCTCTGTTCAGGAGAGCAGCCACTCTCCTGTTTGTACTCATTATTCTTTTTAATCGGTACCGGAAATCTCAGAAAAGCATGGCACGTAACCCGGAAACCAGGGGGCTGAAAGGTGCGTTCTCACCTGCGTACGATTTTTTATGAATTTTTCGTAGCAGTTCTGTTGAACTTTTTTAGGTAAAATCCGGGGAGGGGCTCTCTCTTTCGTATAGCTGAAGCTGCCCGTTGCAGCCTCAGCTTTATATCAGATTCTGATCCGCCGGATCGTCACAGGGCAGGCTATCCGTCCGCGAATCGTTTACACTCCATTGACCACATTGCGGGGATTGCCGGCGAGGTAGGCTTCCAGATTGCCGGAGACGATCTCCATCAGGCGGGTCCTTGCCTCTTTCGAAGCCCAGCCGATGTGCGGGGTGATGATGCAGTTGTCCAGCCCGACGAGAGGATGTCCATGGGGCGGAGGTTCGGACGAGAGCACATCCAGACCGGCACCTGCAATCCATCCACTTTTCAGAGCCTCAGCCAGATCCTCTTCCACAATGAGTGGCCCCCGGGCGGTGTTGATCAGAAAGGCGCTCTCCTTCATTCGCCTCAGGCTCTGCCTGTTGATCATTCCTTCCGTCTCCGGAATGAGAGGACAGTGAAGGGATACAACATCCGATTTTTCGAGAATTTCATCCACTTCAGCCCACTGGAAATTGGGCCGGTGGGACTGATCCGTCCGGTTTCTCCGGTTGCCCAGAATCTTCATTCCGAAGGCATTGGCAATGTCTGCGACCTTCTCGCCAATGGTTCCGAATCCGATGACTCCGATTGTTTTGCCTGAAATTTCGATCAGCGGATAGTCCCAGAAGCTGAAATCGGGCGAGTCCGCCCACCGGCCTTCCCGAACCAGATCGCTGTGCCGCTGGGTCCGGTAACAGAGCTCCAGTATAAAAGAGAAGGTAAGCTGCGCAACCGAATCGGTGCTGTAACCGGGTACGTTGGTGACGGGGATCCCTCTCTTCCGGGCGGCCTCGATGTCCACCACATTGTAACCGGTTGCCAGTACACCGATATATTTCAGGGAGGAGAGCCCGGCAATCACATCCTCGCGGAGAGGAACCTTGTTGGTCAGAACCATCTCCGCATCCCGGCACCGATCGAGGATCAGATGTTCGGGTGTCCGGTCGTGCACGGTCAGTTCCCCGTACTGCTCAATTTTGTCCCACTCCAGATCTCCCGGGTTCATGGCGTACCCGTCCAGCACTACGATTTTCATGAGGATGCTCCTGTAATTTTTTTTAGTCAATACATTGCGCACGCTGATCTTCCTGTCAGCCAGGGCAATTTACGATTTCTGGAGCATCCTCAAACCTCTCATGTCCGGATCCTTCCCGTTTCTATAAGGCTAATCCCATCTCTCTGATGCCCGTCCGTTCAGGTCCCAGACCACTCTTCCCGCCCGCAGGGTGAGCTCTGCTTCCAGTTTGAGATTCCCCGGAATCATCCGGCCTCTTGAATCGATGAATCCGAATTCTCCCTCATGAAGCCGCAGTACGGCCACATCGGCCTC
>CAYTTA010000067.1:0-6946 GCA_964440655.1 uncultured Balneolaceae bacterium | reverse complement strand
CCTCCCGTTTGATCACCTGAGCGGGTTTCCAGGTGGAGGCCTCGATCACCTCAGCCAGAGGCATGCCAAGGCTGAGAAATTTGGAGGCGACATTGAGCATATCCTTCATTCCGGCGTTCATGCTGCCGGTGTGCAGATCGGTGCTGATTGTGGAAGGCCAGAGTCCCTGCCGGGTGGCCGGTATGGCATTGTCCCAGATGAAGCTCCCGCCGCCATGACCCACATCGAAGATGATCCCTCTCTCCTTCGCCTCGAGCATGCGGGGTCTTAACCGCCCCTGTTCATCGACCACCGGCTGTCGCGTTCTTCCGGTACCGCGATAGGCATGGGTCAAAATATCTCCGGGACGGAAAATGTCGAAGAAAAGGGTCTCCAGGGGAAGCACCGGCTCGGCTCCCCCGAAATCGACCATAACCGGAATATCTGCCAGGGTTCCCGCCTCCACCGCCCGCCGGTAGGGTTCCCAGTCATGCCCATGGTAATGAGCGAGCTTCACCCCCACAATTTCGGGATACTGTGAGGCCACCAGAGCGGTCATCTTCGGATCCATGTCGTTCAGGTTCTGCTCATAGGGAACCACACCGCTCATTCCGTCCCCCACAATATTGATGAAGGAAAGAACCCGCGTCTGTGAGCGGTCGATCACCTGCTCTTTGAAATGGGCAAAATTCCGCCACCCGGCGCCACCCACATCCACCACGGTGGTCAGGCCCACCCGGAAGGAGAACCCGTCGGGCGGAACAGCCGTGAAACTGTTGCTCAGATAGCGGTCCGGCACCGTACCGTGGTAGTGGTGACTGTGAATGTCGATCAGTCCGGGGGTGACATAAAGCCCCGAGACATCGGCAACACGCTCCGCCGATTCGTCGATCCGCTCCGCAACCCGGGCGATCACTCCATCCTTGATCGCCACATCCATGACCCGGTCGATGGCGTTTTTCGGATCGATCACATGCCCCCCTTTCAGGATCAGATCATACGATTCAGCCGTTGTCTGGGCGGATGCCCGTCCCGTGGAGAGAAGCAGCAGAATGAGGGCGGCCAGCAGCAGGGCCAGGGGGCGATGAGAAAAGGCTGGTTGAGCAGGTCGTTTCATCGTGAATTGGATTGAATGGAGAGGTTACGCCGGACAAACTTCTGGACCCGTTTCTCCTGGGCCACTTCGGCAGTATAGATGTTTCCTTTGGAATCGACGGCGATGTTGTGCAGCCACCCGAACTGACCGGGCTGCTTTCCTCCCCGCCCGAAATGGCCGACCACCTCCAGAGTTGTGCGGTCCAGAATCCAGACCACGTTGTTGGTTCCGTCCGCAAGGTAGAGCCACCTCTGCTCCGGATCTTCCGACAGAGCCACATCCCAGGCAGATCCGGGGATCAGGTCGGCCAGAGCCTGTTCATAACTCCTGTCATCGCGAGGCAGGTCCCAGGTGGAACCGGTAGAGCCGGTCTGCGGCCGTACGAACACTTCATCGACAAAGGCGCCGTCTTTCCGGAAAATCTGGATCCGGTTGTTCTCCCGGTCTGTCACATAGACCAGCGCATCACGGGAGATTACAATGCCATGTACCGCCCCGCGAAACTGCCGGGCGGAGTCGGGACCCGGACCGATGTTGTCATACCCCAGCGGCTCATCATGCGGCACTTCTCCGTAGGCTCCCCAGTGTCTCTTGTACTCACCGCTCTCCGCATCAAAGACAATAACCCTGCGGTTCACATAGCCGTCGGCGATGTAGATCTCGTTTGTTTCCGGATCCACCACCATGCTGGTCGGTCCGCCCAGCAGTTCACGGCTGTTGCTTCCACCGGTCCGGCCGGCCTCCCCGATCGTCATCAGGAGCTCTCCCTCTTTCGAGAATTTCAGGACATGGTGCTGATGAATACCTCCGCCCACCCAGACATTCTCCTGATGGTCGATGTAGATGCCGTGCGGGAAGCTGCCGCCGCGGAACCCGATGCGGGTATCGGCCCACTCGTATCCGTCCGGACTGCTCCAGGCCCGGACAACATTCCCGTCGGGATCGAATTCGATGATGGATGGAGCCGGAACGCAGCAGAGTGAGGCCGGTGGATCCATGGCGGCGGCCGACTCATGACGTGTAAGACTGCTGGGACGATGAGCGATCCAGACATGATCGCGGCTGTCCACATGGACGCCGGCCACCTGGCCAAGCATCCAGTTTTCAGGAAGAGGTTTCGGCCAAAGAGGATCCACCTCGTATTCCGGTACCAGGGTGCTGCCCTGATCAGCCGGGCCGTCTTGCTCCTGTTGCCCGGCCTGACCGGGATCGTCGCAGGCAACCATCAGAAACAGCCCCCCGGCCATGAAGAAGGGAAAGAAGCGGGAGAGTCGGAACGTATCAGTCATAACCATCCATCCATCCATCGACCATCCGGTGGTCAGGCGTTCGGCTCCAGTTCCTCTTTCAGACGCCTGGACACAATCCCGATCTCGTCCGGCTGCATCATGAAGGTGTTCAGTTCGATAACCTCCCGGTTTCCACCCAGTACGATGGAGGGGTACCCTTCCTCAAGCCGGCTTCTCACTTCGCCGGGGGTGACGCCGAGACGATTGTGATCCCAACGGATCCTGAGATGGGGAACATGGTTCGCCACCGGGGGCTTGAACTTCTCGGTCTCCACCGTCGGGATGCCTTCCACGCCTCTGGCAATCCGGTTCACCCACTCGTCCCACATCCTGTTCTCGGCCTCATGATCCTTGGAGATGTAGTGCTCCAGTGCGACCATCATTCCCAGAACCTCCTCCTTGTTGACCTTCATGCCACGGCCGATGGAGTTGTAGGGGCTGTGATTGAGCCTGGCGGCCTGGACCAGATCCCTCCGGCCGTAGAGAATTCCGGCACTCTGCGGTCCCCGGATCCCTTTCCCCCCGGAGAAGGTGACCAGGTCATACCCCATCTTAATATATTTGTACAGGTTGCTTACCGGCGGAACATCCGCAGCACAGTCGATGAAGGAGACGATACCATGCTCTTTACAGATGGCGAGAAACTCCTCCTGGGTGATGCTGATATTTGGAGAGGCGTTGAAGAAGAAGCCCATGACGGTCCGCTTGTTGATGGCCCGACGCATCTCCCGTGCTCCTTCCACCTCGACGATCTCCACGCCACAGGCAGTCATCTGCTGGGCATAGATCCGATGTCCTTTCTGAAGGACCACCCGCGGCCGGGGACCGGGAATTTCCGGAATCCGGGCGATTTTCTGACGGTCCAGTCCCGTGACAGCGGCTGCCGTGGCGAGCTGAATGGCGGATGCGGCACCGGCCGTCACATGTGCATCCTCGCATCGGAGCATCTCGGCGATCCGCTGCCCCACCTTTTCATTCAGCTCAAACAGGCTAACAAATTGCTGTGAGGCGTAGTTGATCGCCTCCATCACTTCCGGTTCCATCAGGGAGCCCGAAAGAGTGGTGATGGTCCCCCGGCCGTTGATGAAGGGGCGAACACCCAGTTCGGCGAAGAAGTCCCGCCTGTAGCGGACTTTCTCAAATTTTGCCCCGGATGCCTTGCGCACCAGTCCGCCGCCCATAAGAGTTCCGACCACCGGAAGTGCGGCCATCATTTTCAAAGCCTGTCTTCTGTCTAGCATAGATCCCGAATCATTGAAATTTTTCAATTTAAAATCGTTCGACCATACCGAACTGTGGCGGACCGGCACACTGCCTGAGGCGCCTCCGCCTGTATTCTCTGAAATAGGAAATTGATCCCGAAATGGCAAGGAGTGCAGGCATCTTCCGAAACCTCTTGTTCCGGGACAGACCCCGATGATGCAGGAAGAGCAACAACCGGTCCGGACCATCAAAAAGCCTTCTCAGATGGCCCTATTATAAACCCTTGCAATGCACCCCCATTGTTAACAACAAGCAGCACAACGCCATCATGCGTGTTGATGTGTGCCAGGTGCCGGGCATTGAATGGAGCGAGGAAACCACTCCGGAAAGGAGAAACCGCTGCAAAGCCCCCTTCCCCGTCCCCCATCAGAATCACTCCATTGCCTGCGTCATTTCGGGGAGTGTCCGGGTTTGTGTGGAAGAGGTTCCCCACAAGGATCAGATCCATCTTCTCATCCCCATTCAGATCGGTGAGAATCAGATCATTGACCGGAAAGATCTGGGCTTCATTGGGAAGGGGGTGCATCTGAAAAGTGCCATCACCATTGTTCAGAATAACGGAACTCGCGAAGGTGTCCGCCGTGTAGTGAAGTGCTCTCTGCAGGGACTCCTTCCCGATCAGCTGCTCGAGGCTCATAGTGGACCAGGCGTCATAGGAGTGGATCCGCCTCATGAGACCCGGCAACTGCGCTTCCATGCTTCTTCTGCCGTGCAGAGGATAGTGCAAGGCCCCGCTTTGAACCGCCATGATGGGATCGACGGTATTGTTGCCGTCAAAATCGTCTGCGAAAAGATGCAGGGGGGGCGATCCGGGAAGTGTGTAGTCGAAGTTCAGGCCGACATTTCCTGCAATCAGATCGATATCCCCATCCTTGTCAAGATCCCCCGCTGCAATGCGGCTCCACCACCCTCTCTGATGAGCCAGTCCGGTGGATTCGGTGACATTTCTCAATTTACCCTCGCTGTTCCTGAAGAGACTTACAGGCATCCAGATTCCCGTTGTCACGAGATCAGGGTACCCGTCCTCGTCGAAGTCGACCCAGACTGCGTCCGTAATCAGACCCGGACTCATCAGATCCGGGGCAATTTCTGATGTCACATCTCTGAACTTCCCGTTTTCATTGCGGAGAAGATAACTTCTTGCCGCAATCGGATAGTTGCCGGGAATGAAGCGTCCCCCGATGAAGAGATCCAGGTCCCCGTCGTTGTCAAAATCGGCCGGTCTGACAACCGATCCGCTGGAATGGATCGGCGGCAGAAGATCATCCATCCTGATAAAACGTCCGTCCCCCGCATTCAGATAGAGCCGGTCCTGCAGCCGGGAAGAGGCGGGTGGGAATTCATTGCCGCCGCTCACGACATAGAGATCGGAAAGACCGTCGCCGTTTGCATCAAAAAAAAGGGCACCGGTGTCTTCGAACACTTCATCCCCTCTCC
The DNA here is from genome assembly GCA_964440655.1 of uncultured Balneolaceae bacterium. Taxonomy (GTDB): domain Bacteria; phylum Bacteroidota; class Rhodothermia; order Balneolales; family Balneolaceae; genus CAYTTA01. The sequence goes on along the minus strand of CAYTTA010000067.1, from coordinate 1,882 downwards.
AGGAGCGGTCATCCGTCGATCTCTCAAAAGAGCCGTCCGCCTGCTGGATATAGAGCGCCCCCCGGCTTCCGATCGATCCGCCGATGTAAAAATCCTCCAGTCCGTCATTGTTCACATCACCGACAGCTATGGGCGGGCCCATCCGCGAGTGCATGGCCGGCAGCAACGGCTCTCTGGCAAAATCATTAAAATCATTCTCCACATGGTGGAAAGGCTCCATCTGATGAAAGGATGCAAATGAAACTCCCCAGGACTGATCAGTTCCGGTCCTTTCAGAAATCACCTCTAGCCCGCCTCTGGTTTCTCCTGTCAGGCCTGGAGCATTCCCTTGCCTCACCGGGTCATCTACGGAGCCGGAGCGGATTTCCCCCAGACCGGCCGCTTCCATTCCTGGCCTCTCCCGACTGGCGTTCTTATGTTCGAGCGTAATTCTTTGATTGGCGGCAATATTTTCAAGAAGCTGATATCTGCCGTCCGGCCAGACAATTTCGAGCGAATCGATCCGGGCGTTTTCCCCCATCTCTCCCAGACCGAAATGTATGGTCGGGTCCACCGAGGAGTGGTAGCCCCGCCAGGGCATGACCCACGAGTACTGTTTCGTCCCGTTGACGCTCAGAGTGATGGCCGCGCCGATTCCTCCGATGTTGTCCGGACTTCCGATCAGATCGACGGAGAGATGGTGGTGATCAAAAAGGGAATCGGACCGGTTTTCATAGATCCCGGCCGGACCGTTCAGGTTGTTGATCACCAGATCCAGATCGCCATCGCCATCCAGATCGGCCCATGCAGCTCCATAAGAATAGGAGGGTTCGGTAAAGCCCCACGTAGCGGAGACATCGGTAAAGGTAAGATCCCCGTTATTCCTGAAAAGGTAGTTCGGAATTTTTATTCCTTTCAGTCGGTCCATGCTCGCATATGCTTCGGCTTTTCGGGTACTGTCTGTGCCGAACATCGCCTGGCGGGAGAGTTCCGTCACATAATCGAAGTTGTTCAGTGCTTTCGGATACCCGTTGGTTATCATCAGGTCTTTCAGCCCATCATTGTCAAAATCCCCGAAAAGGGCGCTCCAGCTCCAGTCGGTGTAGGCGATGCCGGCCATCCGACCGATTTCACTGAAAATGACATCTCCCTCCTGGTTCACACCATTGCTCAGCTGCAGCGTATTCAACGAGTATTGGGTCTGGTATCCTCTGCGTGCAAGTTCCTGCATGTATTCATGGGTCCGGGCTCCTGAAATAAGTTTCCGATCCTGCAGATCCGGAGGCATCATGTCGACCTGAATGAGATCGGGCCAGCCATCGTTGTTGAAGTCCGCGATATCTGCCCCCATGCCTGCGTAACTGGTATGCGGCTGCCGATAGCAGTAAAATTGCAGGCAGCGCTCTCCATACGATCTCTCTCATCTTCTCCTCATTTTTTATTCTCCACTACCATATAACCAGGTCAGGGCATCACTCTCGATTCAGTCCCCTCTGCACCGGAACAGGATGAATGATGGATCTTTTTCTGATGCAGGTTGCGGAAAATCCACCTGTTCCGAAAAGCACTTGAACTCCAGGGTGGATGCCACGACAGGAGCACTCTCTCGATACAATGACTCTTCAGGAAGCGGCAGCAGGCAGCAGATGATCCCCTCTGACCGAAAAAATGACTCGCTGTAGATACACCCTTCGTTTTGACCAACGGGTCACCGCTACTTCCCGTTCCCGCAGAAAGAGTTTCAGGATGAACTTCCTTTATGGGAGACAGGATCACCTGAATTCACAGGTGCCCAGGGGCATTCTCGATCTCGGCAATCTGAAGTTTCTCTTTGTTGCGGGCGATGATCAGCAGCCGGCGGCCGTTCAGCTCCAGCTCCCCGATGGAACGGATCGGACCCCCG
>CAYTTA010000066.1:0-10696 GCA_964440655.1 uncultured Balneolaceae bacterium | reverse complement strand
AATCTGAGGAAGGGCAAACAGTGAGGGGAAATGTACCGCGTACGGGATTCGAACCCGTGCTACCGCCGTGAAAGGGCGGCGTCCTAGACCCCTAGACGAACGCGGCATCTATTAAAAAGATCCGGGTTGTGAATCCGGATCGGTAACAAGCGGGAGCCCGATGGGACTTGAACCCACGGCCTCCAGGGCCACAACCTGGCGCTCTAACCAGCTGAGCTACGGGCTCCGTAAAAAACCGGTTCACTAAAACCTGTACCGCGTACGGGATTCGAACCGCCGGAGCACTGCTCCGGCAACATTGCGTCCTGATCCCGTCGCCGGTTTCTGTCACCGAGTGACTGTAGGTCTGATATGAACCTTTAAACGACCGGTTCACTAAAACCTGTACCGCGTACGGGATTCGAACCCGTGCTACCGCCGTGAAAGGGCGGCGTCCTAGACCCCTAGACGAACGCGGCTTGTCAATATGTATCGAGGCGCTGAGCGGATTCGAACCGCTGTACGAGGTTTTGCAGACCTCTGCCTAACCACTCGGCCACAGCGCCCTTCGTCACACTCTAAAAATGCCGAAATTTTAGAGCTTGTTCAAAAAAAGAGGCTGCCGGAAATGGAACAATCTCCATTAAAACCGGCCACCGTCAATTTGCCGTCTGTACGGCCGGACCACCGGCTGAACAGAATCGGGCGTTATCTGTACGCCCGACAGGACTCGAACCTGTAACCTACTGCTTAGAAGGCAGTTGCTCTATCCGGTTGAGCTACGGGCGCCTGTCGGAAGTGCCGATCCGGTCACCTGAACGAGTCGGGGAGACAGGATTCGAACCTGCGACCCTTCGCTCCCAAAGCGAATGCGCTACCGGACTGCGCCACTCCCCGGTCATAAAAAAACCGGATGTACCGGTTGTACGTAATCGGCTAAAGAATCAAAATATAAAAGTATTTATGGGTGAAAGCAATGCAGGGAGAGGGCAAAATCTTTGTCTCAAAGAGGTGCGGATCTTTGTTTGCCCGCCATTTCACCTATACGCTCCCGGATATAGCCGCTGCCATAGGCAAGGAGCAGCGTGAAGCCTGCTAAAACACTCTTGAGAGCCACGGAGAGATTCTTCTCCAACCAGAAGGAGTGAAAAAAAAGAAGCAATGCGAAGAGAAAATAGGGGATCAACAGTGGCCAGTATGTTCCGGGTTCTCTCAAAATCAGAATGAGGAGAGCCAGAGTGATCAATAGAAAAAGAGCCGGCAGACGATGAATCCACTTCACTTCCTCAGGATAATAACGGCCGATATTGATTCGGGCTCTTCCGAAGAAATGGAGCTGCTTGAAAAAACGGCACAGATCGGTCCGTCGTTTGTGGTATACATAGGCTTCCGGGATGAGTGCGATTTTGAAACCCATCCTGGAGATCCGGATACTGAACTCGATATCCTCACCCATCCGGGTGATCCGGTATCCCCCGGTTCTCTCCCAGACCTTTCGGGAGATGCCCATATTGAAACTGCGGGGATGGTAGGTTGCCGCCCGAACTTCTCCACCACGGATGCCGCCGGTGGTGAAAAAAGAGGTCATCGCATAGTTGATCGCTTTCTGCAGAGTGGAAAAACCGGGATGAGCCCGGTCAGGACCACCCCACGCATCGACCGGATGCTTTGAGAGATAGTTGCGTACAGCTGAAAAGTAGTGGGCAGGGATGATGCAGTCTGAATCAAACACGACAAGATACTCCCCCTGTGCCCGCTCAAAACCGTAGTTCCGGCTGTATCCCTGTCCACTGTTCTCCTTGCTGAAATAACGGATCCGGAGCCGGTCACGAAAGAAATCGACAACCTCCCGGCAGGGCAGATCCGATCCATCCTCGACAATAATGACTTCAAAATCGGTGTACTCCTGAGCAGTGAGACTCTCCAGAAGCTCCCGGACTTCGGCGGGCCGGTTATAGACGGGAACAACAACCGAGAAAAGCATGTATGACTTTATTGCTATTTTTGCGTTCTTTTGAGCGCATTTTATTCCTGGACCAATATATAATTACTGAATCATTCTCATGAAGTATTTATTGCTGATTCCCCTGTTGTATGTCTCTTCCCTCTCGGCTCAGAACATCGAGGTCCGGGCAACAGGAGAGTCGGCCGGAAACAATACCCGGACATTTACATTCGATCAGGCGTCCATACAGATGCAAGGCCCTGATCTGATGATAACCGGAAACTCAGGCAGCCGGATCATCCCCTCCGCACGTGCCTTCGCACTTTCTCCCAACAGCCGCTATCTGGCAGTCATACATCTCTCAGCAACAGGAGGTCTGCAGGTGAGTCTGACAGATGGCATGGGTGCGGTTCTGAAGGAGATACCTCTCGAGTTTTTTGACCCCGCAGATCCGACCCTGGGCATTGCCGTATTCGATAATGGCGGTTTCGTAACCCGGGACAACGTTGCCAATTTCACGTTCTATCAACCTGACGGAACCGTACGGTTCACCATCTCCAACAGTACAGGCAGCGCGGGAGGAGAGGCGGTTTCGATGATGCTTCCCGCAAGAGGGGGCGGGCAACTTCTTCTCTACAATCCCAGAGTAAACTATGGCGATGCACTCGGATCGAGGGCAAGATTTGTACGCGGCGACAATGAGGCGGTTCTGATCCATGATGACCGCTCCAGATCCATCAAGTATGCCCGGATCAGCGAACCTTCGGGCTTCATCGTTCTCGTTACCGAATCACCGGGAACCCGTGATGAAGTGGTGCTTTTTGATCCATTCGGGAATGAAGTGATGCGGATGGAAGCCCCCGAAGAGCTGGTGGGAGCGACATTGTCGGACAAAGGGGAGTATCTGACCCTCTTTTCGGGGAATCGGGTCCAGGTCTATCGGGTGTCGGACATGGAGAGAATGGGAAGTGCGAGTTTCCGCAACAATATACTTCACGCCGCATATCTCGAGGCGGACCGGCAGGTTCTTGCTCTTTCCGGAAATGTCTCCCGTTCGGGCTCCGGGCGGACTCTCTCAAACCCTGAGCTGCATGCCGTCCATTTGGGTAAACGCTCCATCGCCCGAACGTCGGTGGGGGGTTCACTCTCCCTGCTCGCAGATGACCGGCTCACCTTTTCCCGCCGGGGAGCCAATCAGTTCCTTCTTACGGGCCTGAACCGTGATCTCTCGATCCGGACCGTTTTCTGACCTCCTGCCGGATACTCCAAGGCCGTCCGGCAGCCCTGAGGGGCCGCCTGCCGGTCATTCACCAATCTTTGGTCATAAGCCAACGTCCAATCCCACTTGGCCATAAGCCAACATCCAATCCGACGAGGTCTGGCGGCTCTTCCGTTCCTTTGAATGTTGCCTCACTTCCTGGACCAGAAGTGTCACAAAAAAAAAGCCGGAGGGTCTTCCCTCCGGCTGGTTTCATAGTCTGATTTCAGGACGGTTCCGTTATCCGGATGTCCGTTTCCGGATCACGCCTTCGCCTGCTCTTCCGGTTTGGTCTCACCACTCTCCGGTTTGCTTCCCTCAGGATGTTCCCAGGAGAATTCAAGACCATCTCTGGATTTGTTCATCCGGATCTTGATGACCGATCCTTCCGGATGATCCATCGTAAGGAGCTCTTCCGCAAGAGGATCTTCCACGTATTTCTGGATTGCCCTCTTAAGCGGCCGGGCTCCGAATTTCTGGTCGAAACCTTTGTCGGCCAGGAAGTCCCTTGCGCCTTTGGTCATATCCAGGTCGTACCCGAGATCACGTACACGCTTGAAGAGATCTTCTGCAAGAATGTTGATGATCTGGAAGATGTCCTCTTTCTCGAGCGGCCGGAAGGTGATGACATCATCAATCCGGTTCAGAAACTCGGGATTGAACACTTTCTTCAGGGCATCCTGGATGGTGCTCTTCATCTGCGCAAAGTCCAGTGTGCTGTCATCGGGGGAGAACCCGATTCCCTTTCCGAGATTCCGGATATCACGCGCTCCGATGTTGGAGGTCATGATGATGATGGTGTTCCGGAAATCCACCTTCCGACCCAGACTGTCGGTAAGAACCCCGTCATCCAGGACCTGAAGCAGAATGTTGAAGACGTCGGGGTGAGCCTTCTCAATCTCATCCAGCAGAACTACGCTGTAAGGTTTGCGGCGCACTTTCTCGGTAAGGATACCTCCTTCTTCATAACCGACGTAACCGGGAGGTGCCCCGACAAGTCGTGATACACTGAATTTCTCCATGTATTCGCTCATGTCGATACGAATCAGTGCGTCCTCTTTATCAAAGAGATATTGCGCGAGTACCTTTGCCAGCTCGGTCTTCCCGACACCGGTCGGTCCCAGGAAGATAAAGGAACCGATGGGGCGGGTCGGATCTTTCAGGCCGGCCCGGGTGCGCTGAATGGCACGCGTAAGCTTCTGTATCGCTTCGTTCTGGCCGATGATACGGGAGGAGAGTTCTTCCTGCATGCGGAGCAGTTTTCTCCCTTCACTCTGGGTGATTTTGTGAACCGGCACTCCGCTCATCATTGCAACGACCGAAGCAACGTCCTCTTCCGTGACATCGTAGACGATGGATTCAGACTCTTTTTCCCATCTTCGCTGCGCCTCTTCCAGCTCTTCGATAAGCCGCTTCTCCTTGTCGCGGAGGCGTGCCGCCTCTTCAAACCGCTGCTTCTTGACCATGGCGTTCTTCTCCTGGCCGGTGGCCTCGATCTCCGCCTCCAGATCAAGAATCTCTTTGGGCACGGTAATGTTGGAGAGATGGACACGGGCTCCCGCCTCGTCCAGGGCATCAATCGCCTTGTCCGGGAGGAAATGATCCGTCACATAGCGGTTCGTCAGTTTTACGCATGCATCCAGAGCTTCCTCGGAGTAACGTACGCTGTGATGCTTCTCATATTTGCCCTTGATCTGCTTGAGAATCTCGAGGGTCTCATCTGGGGTGGTCGGTTCCACCATGATTTTCTGAAACCTTCGCTCCAGGGCGCCATCCTTCTCAATATACTGGCGATACTCGTTCAGGGTGGTCGCACCGATCGCCTGAATCTCCCCCCGGGCGAGTGCGGGCTTCAGCATGTTGGATGCATCGAGCGATCCGCTCGCTCCCCCTGCTCCCACAATGGTATGGAGCTCGTCGATAAAGAGAATTACATTGTCGGTCTTTTCCAGCTCGCTCATGACCGCTTTCATCCTCTCTTCAAACTGTCCGCGGTACTTGGTGCCCGCTACAAGTGCGGCAAGATCAAGTGCGATGACTCTTTTGTCATAGAGGACCCGCGAAACCTTCCGTTCGATAATCCGTGCGGCAAGACCCTCCGCAATGGCGGTTTTACCCACCCCGGGCTCTCCGATCAGAACCGGATTGTTCTTTTTCCTCCGGCTCAATACCTGGGCTACCCGTTCTATCTCCTTTTCCCGGCCGATGATGGGATCAAGCTTCCCCTCCTCTGCCATCTGGGTCAGATCCCGGCCGAAATTGTCAAGTACTGGTGTTTTTGATTTTTCCATCTTTTTCTCACGTGAACTGCCCGATTGTCTGGATCCCTTCGATGATGAGATTCCCGCTTTCAGATCCTTTGCTCCTCCTCCGGAGTGCTCATCCCGGGATTTGCCGGAGATGATCAGGTCCAGCTCTTCCCGTACGGCATCGTACGAAATGTTGAATTGCTGAAGGATCTGTGCAGCGATATTCTCCTCGTCCCTCAGCAGGGATAGCAGCAGATGCTCGGTTCCGATCGTATCGCTCTTGTAAAGTTTTGCTTCCAGATAGGTGATGCGGAGAACTTTTTCCGCCTGTTTTGTCAGCGGAATGTTACCGACAGTCACCGAACCGCCGGTCCCTCTGACTGTATCTTCAATGGTTTTTTTCAGTTTAAAGAGATCACAATCCAGATTCTTGAGTATACGTACCGCCACCCCGTCTCCCAGTCGGACAATTCCCAGAATCAGATGTTCCGTACCGATATAGTCGTGGCCCAGCCGTATCGCTTCTTCTCGACTGAATTGAATGACATCACGAACCTTGCTTGAGAAATTGCCCTCCATGAATACCTGCAGAGATTAAAGAATGAGTGAAATCCATCAGATGATTTAACGAGCGTATCCCCTGTTTAGTTCATACGCTCGAATCAAAGTAGTACTGCGATCAGGCAAAAGCAAGCAACAAGAAGGGCAATAAAACGGCCTCAGTAAGCTTGTAAGGCCCTTTTTTGATTGCAAAACGGGGCAGCTGAAAAAGGGGGGCCGCTCCTTGTTTCCGGGCCTTCCGGCTTCACAGGATCAGAAGAGAGGCGTGCCGGTCATCTCGTCCGGCTGAGGCAGCCCCATCATCTTCAGCAGGGTGGGGGCGACATCGGCCAGGATTCCCTCTTTCAGGGGGACCTGCCCCTCACCGATCAGAATGACAGGCACCGGCGCGGTTGTGTGGGCTGTGTGCATGCTCCCGTCGGGGTGGCGCATGCGGTCTGCGTTTCCATGATCAGCGATGATGAGAATCTTGTAGCCATGCTCCCGGGCGGCCTCCACCACATGGCCCACGCCTTCATCGACCGTTTCGACCGCCCGTATGGCCGCATCCATATCTCCGGTATGTCCGACCATATCCGGATTGGCGTAGTTGACTACACCCAGGTCGAAGCTCTCTTTCCGGATCTCCTCGCAGAGGCGCTCTGTCATCTCCGGTGCGCTCATCTCCGGCTGGAGATCATAGGTGGCGACTTTGGGACTGGGAATCAGAATTCGATTTTCCCCTTCATAGGGAGTTTCGATCCCCCCGTTGAAGAAATAGGTGACATGGGGGTACTTCTCCGTCTCGGCGATGCGCAGCTGCCGGATTCCACGGGCGGATGCCCAGGCACCCAGGGTGTTCACCAGCTCCACAGGCGGCCATGCCACCCGAAGATGCGGATCAAACTCCGCATCGTAGGAGGTGAACGTTACCAGATGAAGATCGAGCGGATCGACAGGGAAGGGGACCCCTTCCAGTCCGAGAAAAGCGCGGATGATCTGCCGTGAACGGTCACCCCGGATGTTGTAGAAAAGGACCACATCCCCGGGTCTTATCCGACTCTCACCGCCACCGGCGATCCGGTGAGGCAGAATGAACTCGTCGGTGACGCCCTCTTTATAGGACTCTTTGAAGGCCTGGAGGGGACTCTCCACCTCTTTTCCCTCTCCCTTTACAAAGAGGCGGTAGGCTTTTTCCGTGCGATCCCACCGGTTGTCGCGGTCCATGGCGTAGTAACGCCCGATCACTGTGGCGATCCGTCCGGTTCCGATCCGTCCGCTCTTCTCGAGGAATTTGCGGCAGTAGGCCATTCCGCTGTCGGGAGAGGTGTCCCGTCCATCCGTAATGGCGTGCACAGGGACATCTTCAATCCCGTACTCTTTTGCCATCCGGAGAAGTTCGTAGAGATGCCTGTTGTGACTGTGAACCCCCCCCTCGGAGAAGAGTCCGATCAGGTGGAGCCTCCCTTTTTCGGAAGCCTTCCGGAACGCATCGACAAGCACCTCATTCTGCCGGAAACTTCCGTCTTCAATCGCCCGGTTTATCCTTGAGAGATCCTGCCATACAATGCGTCCGGCACCGATGTTCAGGTGCCCGACTTCTGAATTTCCGAACTGTCCGTCCGGCAGACCCACTGCACTTCCGCTTGCCTGGAGCCGCGAATGGGGCCACTCCCGGATCAGTGAATCGATCACGGAGGTGTCGGCAAGGTCTACAGCACTGACAGAGGGGTCTTCGGCGATTCCGTATCCGTCAAGTATGACGAGCAGGGCTCTGGATCGGGGAGTGGTCACGGTAACGTCCGTCAGAGACTGTTGACGTGTTTGGTAAGACTTGCCTTTTTTCTGGCTGCGTTATTGCGGTGAACCACCCCTTTGGCAACCATACGGTCAATGTGCGAGACGGCGGCTCTGAGCAGCTCTTCGGCCTGCTCTCTTTCGGTGGCGGCCAGGACCTTCTTGATCAGCGTACGCATTTTGGAACGTCGCGCACGGTTACGGGCACGGCGCTTTTCGTTCTGGCGCACCCGCTTGATAGCAGACTTGTGTTGAGGCATAGCTTGGTTGTATCGGTTTAATACGCGAATTTTCTTACAGAAGAGGAATTTAAAGCATATTGGTTCATGATACAAGACCAGGGTTGTTGCTTATATTGATAATTATCCTGATTCAACTTAAGTTAGCCGTTCTTTGTAATGATCATTGTAATTGATGGAGTTTCCGGGTCCGGTAAGAGCTCCACAGCGAAGGCTGTGGCAGGAAGACTAGGGATTGAGTATCTCGATTCAGGTGCCTTGTACCGGGCGGCGAGCTGGATCTGGCTGGAAGAAGGGTGTCCTGAAAATCCGGCTGACAAGCTCTCGGGTCGCGATATCCGTTTCGAGTACAGCGATGGCCTGTTCCGGGTTTTTGTGGACGGATCCGAAATAACGGAAGAACTTCGCAGGCAGCGGATTTCCGAGGTGGTGAGCAGGGTGGCTGCGGATTCAGGAGTCCGCGACTTTGTGAACAACCTGATGAGAAACGCGGTGCGGTCCGGCCGTTACATAGCAGACGGACGGGATCTGGGTTCCACGGTCTTTCCGGATGCCGATCTGAAGTTCTACATGGAGGCTTCTCTGGATGTGCGGGCCCGCCGACGGTTCGAAGAAATGAAAGAGGCGGGTGAATCCGTTACTCCGGAACAGGTCCGGCAGAACATTGCGGCCCGCGACGAGGCAGATACCCGACGGGAAGCGAGCCCGCTTGTGAAGCCGGACGATGCATATATAATAGACACATCGGAGATTACCTTCGATGAGCAGGTGGAAAGGATCATCGCGATCATCCGAAACAAGTTTAACATTAACCCATAACCCTTATCCCGCCCTTGCGAAGGGCGCGGTATTTCAACGGTAACCATAAATGACAGAAGAACTGGAACAGGGAACCCCGAACAGCAACGAGAAGCAGAACCCCGAGTCCATCACGCCGGAGCAGGCTTCGGCACAGAGTGCAGGAGCCGGACAAAGCGGTCAGGAGAGTTCCGGAGATCCGGTCCAGCTCGCAGAGCAGGAAGCTGCAGCGACGGACAACGGAGCTGGTGGGGACGAAACCGGCTCGGCAGAGGTGCGGACTTTTTCGGGAGAACCCGGGGAAGATGTTTTTACGTTTGACCAGCTGCAGGCCGCATCGGAGGATTATTCCGATGAGGAGTTTCATCAGCTGGCAGACATGTATGAAAAGACCCTCAATGAAATTGAGGAGAAGGAGATTGTTACCGGACTGGTCGTGTCGGTCGACGAGAAGTATGTGGTGGTCGATATCGGCTTCAAGTCCGAAGGGATTGTTCCGGTCAACGAGTTCCCCTCCAGTGTGGTGGAGACTCTGCGTCCGGGGGATGAGGTCGAGGTGTTCCTGGACCGCGTGGAGGACCGTGAAGGTCAGCTGATCCTGTCCCGGCGCAAAGCGGATATTCTGCAGGCATGGGAGACGATCGAGAATGCCTATGAAACCGGTGAGGTGATCGAGGGGTACATCAAACGGAGGATCAAAGGGGGGATGGTGGTCGATATCTTTGGTATCGATGCGTTTCTGCCCGGATCACAGATCGATGTGCGACCCGTGCGTGATTTCGATGCCTATGTGGGCAAGACCATGGAGTTCCAGGTCGTCAAGCTCAACATGCAGGCCGAAAACGTGGTTGTCTCCCACCGTGCCCTTATCGAATCCGACCTTGAGGAGCAGCGTGAGGAGATTCTCGAGTCGATCGAGGCCGGCCAGGTCCTGGAAGGAATTGTCAAGAACATCACCGACTTCGGGGTCTTTATCGACCTGGGTGGTGTGGACGGGCTGCTGCACATCACCGACCTCTCCTGGGGGCGGGTGGAGCATCCCGACGAGATCGTTCGTCTCGATCAGCGGATGAACGTGGCTGTGATCGATTTCGACGAGAAGACGAAACGTGTTTCACTCGGTCTGAAGCAGTTGCAGCCCCATCCCTGGGATGAGATTCATGGGAAATACCCTGAAGGCATGAGGGTGCAGGGCCGTGTTGTCTCCATTGCCGATTACGGTGCCTTCATCGAGCTGGAGAAAGGTGTTGAAGGGCTGATCCACATCAGCGAGATGTCCTGGACCCAGCATATCAAACACCCCTCGCAGCTGGTCTCCAAGAATGACATCATCGAGTGTGTTGTTCTCAATGTGAACGAGGAGGAGAGAAAGATCTCCCTCGGCGTGAAGCAGCTGGAGAAAGATCCGTGGGAAGATCTGCTGGATCGATATCCGATCGGTTCCAGACATACCGGAACCGTCCGCAACCTCACCAACTTCGGGGTCTTTGTGGAACTTGAGCCTGGAATCGACGGGCTGATCCATGTCTCCGACCTCAGCTGGACCGAGAAAGTGGACCATCCGAGTGAAGTGGTTGAAAAAGGGCAGAAGATCGATATCGTCATTCTGGCTGTCGACTTTGAAAACCGCCGGATCACCCTGGGCCACAAGCAGGTTCAGGACAACCCCTGGGAGAAGTACGCCGGAATCCACGGATCGGACACCCGTGTGGAAGGCAAGGTGGCAAAGATCACCGAAAAGGGGATGTTCGTTGAGCTGGAACGCGGAGTGGATGCGTTCCTTCCCAAGGAGAAACTGGCCGAGCCGGCAGAAGATCTTGCTGCAAGCTTCAAGGAGGGGGATCCTGTCGGAGGATTTATCGTCGAACTGGATGAGTCCAGCAGGACGATC
>CAYTTA010000065.1:1031-11101 GCA_964440655.1 uncultured Balneolaceae bacterium | reverse complement strand
CCCAACCTCCCGGCGCTTCCTTCCTATCGGTACCCGACCCCTGAAGAAACCGCCGTCTCAACAATCGGCGTCCCACGGCCGCGATCTCAACAACCGACGCCTCCCACGGCCGCCGCCTCAACAACCGGCGCCGCCCTCGCTCTCTCGGGCGCAAGCTCTTAGGCTTTCTCATCATCATCAGACAAACAAGTCAATAAAAAACAGACGGATTCACGCTTGCGCATTTTTAATAAAATTTTAATTGCTGAACCATTATATTAGGTCCGCCTTTGAAGGGAGCAAAATATCCCTGTAAATCTTTGACAAACAGCTATTTACTCCATATGATCACTTACACGAAAAGAGATATCGTACGTCGAGTTGCCGAATCCATGAATGTTCCCCTCAACCAGGCTGAACCCTGGGTTGACAAGGTCATCGGGGCGCTTCGGGGGACGATGATGGACGCCAATCCCACATGCCGGATCGAGCTGCGGGATTTTGGGGTTTTCGAAGTAAAGAAGACGAAAGCCAAGCCCAAGGCAAGAAACCCCAAGACCAATGAGGTGATCTACGTGCCGGCCCATCGGAAGACCCATTTCAAACCCAGCAAGCTGCTCAAGGAGTTCCTTCGTCAGCCGCTGGAAGAACTGGAGAACGTGGAGTCGGATTGACGCGACTGGGACGGATTCTTGCCTTTGATGTCGGCACGAAGCGTGTCGGAATGGCCCGGACGGATCTGCTGCAGACTTCGGCAAATCCGGCCGGGACCTTTCCTCCCGACAGGATCTGGGATGAAATCGAGAACTACCGTAAGGAGCATCCTGTACTTGCGTTTGTCGTCGGGTGGCCTGTTTCCACCACCGGCGATGAGAGCCGGGCACTCACCATGGTGGGGCCCTTTATCGAAAAGCTGAAAAAGAACTACCCCTCCATACCCGTTTACAAGATCGATGAACGGTATACATCCAAAGAGGCGGTCCGTACCCTGATCGATGCAGGGGTGCCCCGCAAAAAAAGAGCGGAAAAAGGTCGCCTGGACCAGGTCGCGGCCGCACTCATTCTTCAACAGTTTCTGGAAACCAAACAAGATTATTAATGTCCATAAGACCCATCATCACCTACAATGATCCCATTCTGAGCCGGAAATGCGAACCGGTCGGGGAGCAGAGCGAAGAGCTCCAGGAGCTCATTGACGACATGTTCGATACGATGTATCACGCCCGGGGTGTGGGACTTGCCGCCCCCCAGGTCGGGGAACTGCTCCAGCTCTTTGTGATCGATGCCGATGCGATGACCGAGGATGCGGGCGAACCCTCGCTCGGGCCGATGGTCTTTATCAACCCGCAGGTGGAACCGGTCGGGGAGGAGGTTCTGGTGCTGGAGGAGGGGTGCCTGAGCATTCCGACGGTCCGCGATGAGGTGACCCGCCCGGAGCGGGTCCGGGTGCGCTGGCTTGACCGCACGTTCCAGGAGCGGGAGCAGGAGTTCTCCGGCTGGGCGGGACGGGTGATCCAGCATGAATATGATCATCTGCAGGGTATCCTCTTTCTGAACTATCTTACCCCCTTCCGCCGGCGGATACATCGGCCGCTGCTGGAGAAAATCGAGACGGGCCGACTGGAAACCGACTATCCGCTGGCAGAAAAGTAACTGGCCGCAATGGGCCCTATCTGTTTGATCCTGGAAGGTTTGGTCCTGGAAGCAAGTTGCCAGGCATAAACCGGGCCCGGAAAATCTAAACCTGTGGGAATGCTGGAGGGGATCAGAAAACTGTTCCGGAAAGGAATACGGGTGATCTTTATGGGAACACCCGAATTTGCCGTTCCGTCTCTGGAGGCGCTCGCCGAGAGCGATCACCGTATTGTGGCTGTGGTGACGGGACCCGACAAGCGGAGGGGAAGAGGGGCGGAACCGACCCCCACACCGGTGAAAAAACGTGCCCTGGAGCTCGGTCTGCGGGTGGTGGAGGTGGAATCGACCCGGGATCCCGGCCTGGCCCGCCGGCTTGAGGAGCTCAAGCCCGACCTGCTTGTGGTGGTGGCATTCCGGGTGCTCCCTCCCGAAGTGCTGGAGATCCCCCGGATCGGTGCCGTGAATCTTCATGCCTCCCTTCTGCCGGCCTATCGGGGAGCCGCCCCCATCCACTGGGCCATCATCAACGGAGAGAAAGAGACCGGCTGCTCGGTCTTCTTCCTGGAGGAGAGTGTGGATACGGGGGATGTAATCGGACAGGAGCGGGTGCGGATCGGACCGGATGAGAATACCGGGGAACTCTACGAACGGTTGAAACGGGTCGGAGCGGAGCTGCTGGTGCGGTCGGTCGATGAAATCGCGCGGGGGGAAGCGGAGCGGATCCCGCAGGATGAGTCGCTTGCATCGGAAGCCCCGAAGATCTTTTCAGAGGATGCAAGGATCGATTTCACCGGGGATTCGGAGCAAGTGCACAACTTCATCCGCGGGATGAATCCCCATCCCGGCGCCTGGACACTTTACGGGAATCTGAAAATGAATGTGCACCGCTCGAAAATCGGTCCCGACATCGACCTGCAGCCGGGCGAGCTGATCTTCGCCGAAGGGCTCTACCTGCTGGCCGGATGCGGAAGCGGGAGTGTGGAGCTGGCCGAAGTGCAGCTGCCCGGAAAGAACCGGATCAGCGGAAGGGATTTCGCCAACGGCTACAATCTTGACGTACGGCTGGGGTGATTTTTCGCCGGGCCGGGAAGACAAATTTCCTCCCGCATCGAAAGTGTTGATAAACAGATCGTTGCACCCCGGCCGGGCCGGAACTCTTGCAGTTGTTGCCGATTTTGTTGAAATACGGAATGTTCTGTTGATATATTCGTGTTACCGCAAATCAATTTGATAACCGTTTAACCGGGTGACGACATGGAACTATCCCCGTTCTTGCAGGCCGCAAAAGATGGGAATCTTGAGGAGGTGAAGCGCCTTCTCAAGAACGGCACGGACGTGAACGAGGTCCATAAGAACGGAGCCACAGCTCTGATCTTCGCCTCCGAGAACAACCATCTCGAGGTAGTGAAATATCTGATGGAGAACGGGGCGGATCCCCACAAGGAGACCCGGATGGGAGGGACCGCCCTGAACCGGGCGGCAGAGGCCGGCAACATCGAAATCATGAAGTATCTTCTGGAGCAGGGGGTGAAGATCGGCGATCTCGCCCTGATCGTTGCTGCCAGGGAGGGAAAGATGGATGCCGTCCGCCTTTTGGTGGAGTCCGGAGCCAACGTCAACGCCCAGCAGCGGTGGGGACACACCGCCCTGATGCTCGCCGCCCGTGAAGGTCACACGGAAGTGGTGAAGTATCTTCTGGACAACGGCGCCAATGTCCGTCTGAAAGACAAGAACGGAGATACCGCCCTCAATTTCGCCCTCGACAACGACAATACGGACATCGCCATGCAGCTGCGTCGTGTCGGCGCCCGCGCGGAGGTGAAGAAGACCACCCCCATCGTGGTGGATGAGGATGAAGATGAGGAGGACGATTCCGGCGCTGAAATGGATGATATCATCGTGGATGATGATATCCCCGAAGATGTCGATATGGACGACGAGTGAACTGGTGGGCGATTCATCCGGGGTGCGATGAGTGTGCTTGATGTGAGAGCATATTTGCGCCCATCTCCAGAGAAACCAATCTCTTTCCCGTCTAGTATTAAAAAATCATAACGGTACAATACCCTGGTTTTTGTGAAATTGTGGTCCTGCTGACATGCATTAAGCAGGAAGAGAATAGCTCGCTTGGTTTCACAATAACTGTAGTGTTTCAGGGTATTGAAGTCATCGTTACGATTGGTTGCGGCGGGGGTGTGTCTGCTTCTTGTCCCGGTCACCGGGCAGTCGCAGTCCACTGCGGCCGACTCTTTTCCTACTACGATCGGATTGCAGGTCGGTGCACTGCGTGGAGAGACCTCCCTCCATGACGGCCTTGCAAATGTTTCATTTCGGGTCAATCTCCGGCATCGGTACGGGTGGTGGTCCGGTGGGGAGTGGAGCGGTGAGGCCGGACTCTCCCTGTCGACTGCCACCGGGAAGGCCTATCGAACCCGTCTGATTCCGCTTGAATACCGGATCAACTACCATTTTCTCCCATTCGGAGGTGCAGGACGATCAGGCGGCCCGGCAGGAACGGGCGCCGCGGCAAGATCTTCAGGGCCAGGTCCGGGAGTTGCAGGCAGCCGGTCCGGAAGCACTCATTTCCCGGCCGGATCAGTCCGCCCCTATCTCTATGCGGGGGTGGGTCTTCTCTACTCCCGGCCTGTGGAGATCCCTTCACCCGACGACCCCTTTACCATGGGGGGTGATCCGACGCTTCCCTCCTCTCCCCTCTGGAGCTACTCTCCCAGCCTGAACCCCTACATTCCTGCCGGTGCAGGGGTGGATATCCGGCTGGATCCTTCCACGATTCTCTCACTCCAGGCCGGTTACAACTACTCACTGCACTTTCTGTCTCTGCACGGGGAGGGTTTCCGTCACGGATTCTGGGGGGTGACGGTGGGACTCGGTTTCCTGACCGGTCGCAGGCCGGCGGCCGCGCCCCTGCGCCCCGGACCCGCTCCCCGCTTCACCCGCGCACGCATACCGGTGGATCCCGTCCTCTATCCCGTTATGGAGCTTGCACTCACCACTCCGGTAGAGATCGAATCGGACCGCCTCTCCTACGCAGAGCTGCAGGCGATCGACCGGAAGTCGATCTACTTCGATGTGCTCTCGGCCGTTGTGAAGCCCGACGGATACCCGGTGATTGACGAGATTGCCGGCCAGCTTGAGCGCTATCCCGGCTTTACTCTCTACGTATCGGGCTTTTCCGATGCGGCGGGCAGCAATGTGATCAACGACATGATCTCCGAGAGCCGGGCGCGGGCCGTCTGGCTCGAGATCATCGAGCGGGGAATTGAACCCCACCGTGTGGGGCTGGCGGCGTTTCGCGATCGGTTCCCCCAGAGCGATCCGGACAACTACGAGGCGACGCAGCATCTGGACCGCCGGGTCGATTTTCAGATCGAGCGGGGTGAGCTGCCTGGGAGCGAGCAGCTGGTACCGGTCTCTTCGGACGGCATGCGTCTGCAGGCGGTCTCCGATCTCGGTGCCCAGGCGGGGATGCCGATCCGCGGTTCGGACCGGATCCGGTTTGAAGGGCAGAGTCTGGAGCTGGACGAAGAGGCGGGGGACTATCTGCTGCATGTCTACTGGCTTCTTCAGGAGCGGCCCGATCTGGAGCTTCTTATCCACAGCCGTCCAGAAGCGGGTCACGGTCCGGGTGTCCGGGCGGCTCTGATCCGGGCACGGGCCGACCGGATCCGTCAGGAGCTGATTCTGATGGGGATTCCCTTTGATCGTGTCCGTACCGTCCTGCAGGGCGACAGTCGAATGAGGCTTATCGAAGGATTTCTGTCCAATGACGGACGCCAGGTGAACCTGCTGGTTCCGGTGCAGCGGGGCGGGGCGGAGTAAGGCTCACTGAGGCAGTACGTCCGGCAGAACAATACAGAACAATTCAGACACCGCTTCGGTGAAGTGACGGGGTTTGTGCGACCCGGCGGTGAAAAGCAATGCAGAAATGGATTCGGGTTGTATGAAAGACAAGTACCGGATTGCCCAATCGGGCTTTGCGTGCGGAACGGCTTCACTTCACAAGCCCTCTTTTGAGAGGTTTCGGTCATACGTTGCCGGCCTCACCTCTCTATTGTTTCTGCTGCTGTTTCCGTTGATGGCGGCAGGGCAGGTTATCAATGTATCTCCTTCTGATAGTCTGCGTCAGGTGATTACAGACGCTCCTGCTGGTGCCATCTTGCTGCTTCAGGAAGGGGAGTACAAAATTGATTCCCAACTTGTAGTTGACAAAAACCTCACCATTGTGGGTGAGGGGAGCGGGGCGACCATCCGGCTGGTGACGGAAGCTCCTGGTTCCACTTCCCGGGTGATGCAGATAATTGGCAATGAGGTAGAAGTTGTCCTGAAAAATGTCACCGTCACCGGCGGGAAACTTCGCTCGGGTGCCACCGATAAGGGTGGGGGAGGGATATATATTGGGGGCGGAGTACTGTATCTGATAAACTCAGACGTCATTCAGAATGAAAATGATGCCGGGGTGGGAAAGAGCGGGAGAGGGGGAGGCATTTATATAAATGCCGGCACAGCCATTCTCATTCGTTCCACCGTAGCAGAAAACATCGTGCTGGGGGATGCATCACCGACAGCCTATGATACAAGGGGAGGGGGTATTTATGTCTATGACGGGGATCTCTATCTGATTGAATCGGAAATTTCTAACAATCAGAGCAAGCATCACGGGGGAGGGGTCTTTGTTCATGGATCGAACCTCTGGTCGATCGGTTCAAAGTTTATCGGAAACCGATACAGAACCGAAATTGTAGCCACGAGAGGGGAAGG
Organism: uncultured Balneolaceae bacterium; assembly: GCA_964440655.1. Classification (GTDB taxonomy): domain Bacteria; phylum Bacteroidota; class Rhodothermia; order Balneolales; family Balneolaceae; genus CAYTTA01. Next base: position 4,708 of record CAYTTA010000065.1, on the reverse strand, counting down.
AGGAGCCATCCATGTAATTGCCCAGGACAAAAGCAGTTTAACCATTCTTGGCGGCGAGATTTCGGGAAACAGCATCGGCGACGGGTTTGATTTTGATCAGGAAAATCCAATCGCCGGTGGGGCAGGAATCGCTGTCCAAGGGGCATCCTCTACCTCTTTGTACATACGCGGGGTCACCTTTGGGAACAATTACGGGGTTGGTTCGAGGCACATTTCCAATCCGAAAGGTGACGAGGATCCGCCTGCCGGATCTTCTGACATCGACGGAAACTACTGGGTCGACAATCCCCAAGGCGATCCCGCCAAACGTTGTCCCGAACCGGTCTTACCGGGAATGGCCTGTCTTTCCGAGCTTCAATTTTCCTTTGTCGGCTCGGGAAACGGAAGTGTGACTCTCACAAAAAGAGAGGATGTGACGGCGTGGAATACCATTTTTTCGATGCTGGATGATGTCAGTCAGCTGCTGGATGGGATCGGAGAGGATTTCAGCAATTTTGAAATGTTCGAAGGGGTTTTCGGCCCGGTAACGTTTCAGACCTCTGAAGGAACAAGCAAAACCTGGACAAATATCCCGCTGAACCTGCCGGTCGAATTGACGGTCACACCGGACACGGATACTCACTTCCACGCCTGGACCGGGGCGGGTAGCGGGAATACTGCAGTGCCTGTACGGACACTGGATCTGAATTCAGACACTCAGCAAGTCTCAGCAGCACTTTGGAGAAAACCGGCAGCTGTAGAACTCACAGGTGGTCCGGGCACCCCGCTGGTTGCCGGAGTGATATCATCCGAGGAAGAACCTTTCAAAGTGTCGGTGGTGGACGGGGACGGCAATCCGACCCGGGTGCTTGAGGAAACGGAAGTCGAATTCTCTTCGACAGGAAATCCCGTGTTTTATCCTGCATCCGGAAGCAACCCGATTCAGGAAGTTACCTTCACCCCGGGGTCGCCGAGTCAGCCAAACAGTCCTATAGACTTTCGCTTTTCAAACACCAAAAGCGGTATCCAGACACTTACCGGAAGCAGTACTGGGCTCACTTCCGGAACCCTTGATGTCTCTGTACTGCCAGCGGATCCATCCGGCAGCAACTCCACCATATCGAGCGATTTCACAGAACGGGAAGTGGGTCTGCAGGCAACCATTACCATCGAGGTTTTTGACCCGTATGACAACCCGGTACCGGGCGCCATGGTGACACTATCCGTGGATCTGGGGCAGCTTTCCGAGGGGAGTTCGGCCGGGCCACAGCTCACGGTTGAATCGGGACCGGACGGGAAGGCGGTAGTGATGCTGAATTCCGAGACAGCCGGTGAGTCGACAGTAAGCGCCTACATCGGACCGGATACGAGCGGCCCCCCGATCGGATCGGTGAATGTTGAGTTTACGGCGGGTGATGCGGTCGGGCTTGCTCTCCACACAGAACCATCGGAATCGGTCAGAAGCGGATCAGCATTTGATACACAGCCGGTTGTCCAGCTGCAGGATGGTTACAGCAATACGGTACAGCAGCAAGATGTTCCGGTTGCGGTCGCACTCGTGGATGGATCGGGAGGGGCAATCGATCCAGCCGTGGCATCCTTGTCCGGGATCACTACGATTCAGACGGATGAGAACGGGCAGGCGGTTTTCACTGACCTCGCCATAGAGGGAGCGGCGGGTGAGTACTATCTCGAGTTCACCAGCGGCGGCCTGCAGGAGCTTCGATACGGCCCGGTGATGGTCGGTGCAGGATCCTTTTCGCTTGCCAACTCCGGCGCCTCGGTGCCTGATGGAATGGCGGGAGAAGTCACCACGATCACGATTACAGTAAAGGATGCCTGGGAGAATCCGATCACCGATCTGGTTGCAACCGATATTGCCATCCAGGACGAGGGTGTCAATGCCCCGATCATCCTTGATCTGGTGAATCTGGGCAACGGGATTTACGAATTTCAATACACCCCTGAGAAAGCGGGTGAAGATCGGTTTGACATTGCTGTTCTCGGGGTCACCCTAACGGGCAGCCCGTTTGCCAGCCAAGTCGCTCCAAATATACCTGCCCGCCTTTATGTGGAGACCGCTCCGGATGGAAGTGCGGGGCCGTTCGTTGATCAGGTTCTTAAATCCGGATCTTCACTGACCCTTTACTCCATCGCCCGGGATCAATACGACAACTTTGTCGAAATGGTGGATGACGCGGAGTGGTCGTTGTCTTCCTTCACCGGCGGCGTGGTTGAGGATGATCTGACGGTCAATCCGGAGGATGGATCGGCCACTTTTTCCGCAGCATTGATCGGAACCGCCAACGTACAGGCTGAACGTGCCGGGATGACCGCTTACGAGTCGGGAACGATCACGGTAGTGGCGTCTCCGGTGGCGGCAGCTCTGGAACTTGCCGGCGATCTGTCGGATCTGCCATCAGGAAGCCAGCGGCAATTCACCATCACCATCCGGGATGCCGCTGGAAACAAGGTGGGTCCCGGTCCGCACAGCAATCTGGAGATCAGTCTGGAGCAGACAGGGACAGGGACAATCGGTGGCCCCACGGCACTGACCGGTGTTGCCACCGACGGGACTCTGATGCTCCAACCTACCGGACACACGGCAGGTCCTGTGACGATTCAGGCCGTTTCCGACGATCCGGCCCTGATCAGCAACCCGCTAACTTTCAATGTAGTGCCGGGCACTCCCGACCATATTCATGTTCTGGTGCTGGACACCAACAACGAATCGGGGGGAGCCCAGACCCAGGAAATTACAGCAGGCATTCCGTTCGCCGCACGGATCTATTTTGTTGACCAGGATGGAAACCAGATCACCAATCTGAATGATTCCTATTGGGTTGTGTGGGATACGGATGCCAGCACATCCCCGGGAGGGCAGTCTCCTGTGCTTCCTGCACCGGCCGTCCATCAGTTTGAAAACGGAGTGCTGCAGGTGCCCGGGTTTACGATGTACGCGGTTGAAGAGGGGCGTTATATCTGGGCCCGAATGTATGATCCATCAGATCACGATGTTCTTCGGTATGAGAGCTCCTCGGATCTGACATTTAATGTCTTGCCGGGCACAGTGGACATCAGCGCTTCATCGATCTCCTTCGATCCACCCGGAGGAGTCATTGCCGATGGGGTGGATGAGTACGAGCTGACCATCACCATCCTGGATCTTGCCGGGAATCCGGTGCCAGGGGAGAATGTATTTTTTGAGTTGAAGGAGGGTACTGGCGTGCTCGGCTCCGGTCCATGGATCACCGACCTATTCGGTCAGGCCAAAACCAGCCTCACCGCCGAGTTGGCCAATACAGTCACGGTCGAAGGGTACCGGGGAACGGATAACAGTGGAGACCGGGTGGGTGAGATCAGTGTCACTTTTGATCCCGGACCGGCCGATTACCTTGCACTTTTGGAGGAGCCCTCTTCCACGGCACAAAGCGGGGTTGCATTCGCACAGCAACCGGTCGTCCAGCTGAGAGATGCCAAAGGGAATGCGGTAGCGGAGAGCGGAATTGAGATCTCGGCGGTGATCAGTACGGGTGCTGGAGGTTCCCTGATCGGGACGACCCGGGTTGCGACCGACGCATCGGGCAAAGCCGCCTTCACCAATCTGGGTATCAGCGGCCCGGTCGGTAATTATGCGATCGAGTTTCAGGCGGATGAATCGGAAGAACTGAACCCGGTGACATCACAGACCATTACGC
>CAYTTA010000065.1:0-1021 GCA_964440655.1 uncultured Balneolaceae bacterium | reverse complement strand
GGTGTCGGGGAGCCGGATGCGGCGGAATCGTCTCTGGAAGTGGACCCTTTAACCATCATTGCTGACGGGGAGAGCGAGGCTGCCATTACGATTGTAGTAAGGGATGGTTCCAACAACCCGGTCGGATCGGGCGTGAATGTTTATCTCGGGCTGACGGGCACGGGGGACCTGGATGCCAGCGGCATCCTGGCCACGGATGGTGAGGGCAAGATCGTGGCAATCCTGACCGCGCCCACTCAGACCGGATCAGGGACTGTGACCGCACGGTTGGGTGATGCAACCGGAGATCTGATCGGGGAAGAGACGGTCACCTATATTCCGGGTCCTGTTTCCGCAGGCAACTCCACGGCAACGGTGCCTGCCGGGAAGGCCGGTGAGGTGACAATGATCACGGTGACGGCAAAGGATGCCAACGGAAACCAGGTCGGGGTCGGAGGAGCGACAGTTGCCGCGACGGTGGCGGGAGCCAATACCGGTGCCACGGTTAACGTCACCGACAATGAAGATGGCACCTATAGCCTCTCCTATACACCCACCAACGCAGGGAGTGATCAGATTACGATCACACTGAATGGTACCGGCATCTCCGGTTCGCCATTCACCAGTCCTGTTTCTCCGGGTGAGATCAGTACAGGGGCCGGCGGTTCCATTTTGAGTGCTGCTCCATTGCTGCTGCAGGCAGACGGCACTTCCCAGTCCACCATCACCGTACAACTTCGTGATGCCTATGGAAACCCTGTTCCCCAGCAGGGTGTGATGGTCTATTTCACGACCGTCCCTGAAGTTGCGGGCGCATTGAATCCTTCTTCTGTCCCGACCGATGAGAACGGGACAGCAGAGACTCTTCTCTCCTCTACCGTGGTCGGTGATCTTTTCATTCACGCATACCTCAATGAGGACAAGAGTGATGAAATTATGGAAGGTCAGCCGCTTTCGGTCACGTTTGTCGAAGCGCTGAAGGTGCAGACCGCTACGCTTTCCTCCTTGACGGTGGGTCAGGGTGGCTACCCTGGACAACTGT
>CAYTTA010000064.1:5454-11933 GCA_964440655.1 uncultured Balneolaceae bacterium | reverse complement strand
GAGGATCACGATCAGGATCATGGTCTGGATAATGGCGCGGGGAATGGTTCTGCGGGGATCCAGGACCTCTTCCCCCAGAGTGGCGATCCTGCCGTAGCCGGTAAAGGCGACAAACATGAGAGCGGTACCGTGAAGGACGGAAGAGAAGGAGAAAGAATCCGAAGTGAAGGGCCCCGCAAAAACATCAGCCAGAAGCTGTTCCGGCGTTCCGAAATAATAGAACCCGGCGGCGACGAACACCGTCAGCCCCAAAAAAGTAAAGAGTACGATTGTCCCGTTGGCCCGGTTGCTCCGGCGGATGCCCCGGGAAACCAGCCACGTCATCAGAAGCAGGATCAACAGGCTGGCACCTGTTATTTCCAAGCGGGATGCATCCAGATCGGCTGCATAAAAGATGTACCCCACAGCGCCGAGAACGGCAGTTGCCGCCGAGGCGGATTTGGCGGCCAGGAACATCCAGCCGGCAGTGAATCCGGACCAGGGCCCGAGGAACCGGTTCGCATATTCATAGGTTCCTCCGCTCATCGGATGTGCGGCAGCCAGCTGGGCACTGCTCAATCCGTTCAGAATGGCCAGGATGGAGGAGAGCAGGATGGCGGGGATCACACCGTTTCCGGCTGCCCGGGTGGCAATAGCAACGCTTACGAAAATCCCTGTTCCGATGATCGATCCGAGCCCCATCAGGATGGCACCGGGGGTACGGATCTCCCGTCGCAGCCGCTGTTCCGGTACTGAGCTCATCTACCCGGAGCGGCCGAAAGGTTCGACCCGGTTCCGATCTGAAAGAGATACCGGCTGTCTGCATCTTCGATTTCCGGACCATGCCTCCGTTCGCAGAAGGTCACCTCTCCCTGTTTGTCGATCAGCAGTACGGTGGATGCCCGCGTGCCGTAGTGGGAGGATTTGATAAATATGGAAGAGACCGCCCGCTCAAGCTCCTTCGGCAGTCCGGTATCGGGAAGCTCCTCATCCGGGGCGGGGCGGCCATCCATAAGCAGCCGGAGAAGATTCTCTTCGGTGACCGCATCCCGGTCAAGGAGATCCTGCAGCTGGTGGCGTGCCCGTTCCACCTTGGGCCAGGGGGTGTTGAGCAGATGGTTGCTCAGTCCGTAGAGGCCAGGGCGGATCGTCTGGATGCGCCGGGTCTGGTTGGAGTAGTAGAGCAGCTTGTCGATCGTTCCCATCAGCAGATTGAAGCCGTTGTAGAGATCAGCCTTCTCATCGATCTGATGAAGAAATGCTTCCGGATCCTGTTCCTGAATGAGGTAATCGAGCACGAGATGACCCCGGCTGGGGGCGTTCTCCTTGTGCACGGACATGTCCCGGTAGTTGGTGATGGCGGAAAAGTGTCCCCCGGTGGTGATTCCCATCCAGGTTCCGCCCGCCTCGAGATCCTTTCCGGCCAGCAGGTGCGGATGCTCCGGCCAGAAACGGGCTTCCCGGGCAGGTCGCCTGAAGAACTCATCCCGGTTGGCGGCAAAGATGAGATCGTATTTCGGATGCTGCCGGTATGAAAAGACGATCAGGCACATATCAACAAGGAAAAGTTCTTCCCGGTCCAAAATCCGGATGGTTGCCGCTTGTTTCTTAAAAAGAATAAACCGTAATTCCTGCTCTCTTTCAATGTAGAACCGGTGAAATCCGGAAATGAACAGTATGTGCAATCCTGCCGGAAAGGGTCCGGAGTTTTTTAACGTACGCAAACTGCTGTGGCTGGTGCTGCTGATGCTGGCGGCCGGATGCGCCCGTCAGACTACCTATCCCGACCGGCCGATCCTTCTTATCTGTCCCTGGTCGGCAGGCGGCGGTACCGACCAGATTGCACGACAGCTGGCCTTCCAGCTTGAACAGGAGATGGGGGTTCCTGTCAACGTAATCAATGCCACGGGGGGTGCGGGTGTTACAGGCCATACCCGGGGCGCATTGTCACGGCCCGATGGCTACAACATGACCCTGCTCACGGCCGAGATCAACATGCTCCACTGGAGAGGGCTGACCAACATCACCTGGGAGGATTACCAGCCGCTGATGAAGGTCAATCAGGATTTCGGGGCCCTTTTTGTGCGGAACGATGCACCATGGCAGACCCTGAAGGAACTGGAACAGGCGATCCGGGAGAACCCGGGGCGGCTCCGCGGGGCCGGAACGGCTTTTGGCGGGGTCTGGCATGTGAGCCTGGCAGGGTGGCTGCTGGCGGCAGATCTTCCGGCCGATGCGGTGACCTGGATATCGATTAACGGATCCGGTCCATCGCTGCAGGAGCTGATGGCGGGCGGGGTCGATATGGTGGTGGTGAGCCCGGCCGAGGCGCGAACGCTCTATGAGGCGGGGGAGATCCGGATGCTCGGGGTGATGTCGGACGAGAGGCTGGCAGGCCATCCAGACATCCCCACATTCCGCGAGGAGGGGTATGACTGGACCAGTCAGACCTGGCGCGGGCTGGCCGTTCCGAAAGGGATCCAGGCAGAGCCCTACGAAGTGCTTCTCGAATCGGTCGAAAAAGTTCTTCGAAGCGATGAATTTCAGAGATTTCTGGCGCAGTCGGGATTCGGAGTGAGCAATGAGAACCGCGATGAGTATCTCGAGTTCCTGGAAGAGGAGAACCGGACCTATGGGGAGATCCTGCAGAGCGCCGCATTTCAGGCGGTCGTCTCCCAGAAATATGGCCCCATGCTCTTTCCCTATCTTATTCTCGGCGGGATCGGGCTGATTCTGATCATCCTTGGATCCTGGGGGGAACTGCGTCTGGTGGAGACCGCCGGGGCCATCATGAAGGAGGGGTACGCCAGCATGGCATGGATGGCCGGGGCGGTGATCGCCTATCTTCTCCTGGCCGAACTTCTCGGTTTTATTATCACGGCAGGACTCATACTGCTTCTTCTCCTTCTGGTAAATGGTACCCGCTGGTCGACAGCCCTGCTGATTGTATTTATTCTCGTTCCGCTTTGTTATCAAATATTCGCCGTTTATCTAAGGGTCCCTTTACCTTGGGGCCTTTTGGGTTGGTAACTGGTCAGACTGCATGATTGAAGCCCTCTCCGAAACCCTGCAAATTGTTGTCTTCTCCCCCTACATCTGGGGTGTGATCTTCCTGTCTGCTCTCTACGGGATTCTGATGGGGGCGATCCCCGGTCTGACGGCCACGATGGCGGTGGCTCTCTTCGTGCCGATCACCTACTGGATGGACCCGATTCCGGCACTTGCGGCGATTGCGACGATCACAGCCTGCGCCATCTTCTCCGGTGACATTCCCTCAGCACTTTTGCGTATACCGGGTACCCCCGCCTCGGCCGCCTACGTGGATGATCTATATGCATTTACACGAAGAGGCGAAACAGATCGGTCCCTCGGAACGGGTCTGACCGCCAGTGTTTTTGGGGGACTTTTCGGTACCGTTGTCCTGGTGACGCTTGGAAGCCAGCTAGCCCGGGTGGCGACGATGTTCAGTGTGGCGGAGTATTTCTGGCTCTATCTGCTCGGGCTCAGCTCTGCGGTGATCGTGGCGCGGGACAACATGCTCAAATCTCTTCTGGGCCTTCTGATAGGATTGCTCTTTGCCACCGTGGGACTGAGCGCTGTACATACCGAGGCGCGGTTCACCTTCGGGATTCCGCAACTCTATCAGGGGATCAGCTTTATTCCGGCAATGATCGGTCTGTTCGGACTCTCGGAAGTGCTTCGGAGTGCCGTCGCCATGGGGCTTTTTGCGGGTGATGCCACGAAGGCGGCGACGATCGACGGGTCGGCCGGTGCGAAGGCGGAAAGCGGGATTGATGGCGTTGCGGGTTCTGAAGGCACCGGGAAGGCAGGGGATTCGGCGGGTCATGCCTCAAAGGAGAGCTTTTTCCGCAGAGCGATTGTGAATCCGCTTTCTGCTGTCTACAAAGCCCCTCTGGCGATGATGGCGCGGCGAAAACGTGCCTTCTTGCGTTCCGGAGTGCTCGGATCACTGATCGGCATGTTGCCAGGAGCCGGGGTGGATATCGCCTCCTGGGTCTCTGTAGCGCTCTCCAAGCGTTCGAGCAAGAAACCGGAACTCTATGGAAAAGGATCTCTGGAAGGAATATCGGATGCCTCCGTATCCAACGGGTCAGCCCTGGCCGGCTGCTGGATTCCTGCCCTGGTTTTCGGAATTCCGGGTGATTCCGTCACCGCCATTGTGATCGGTGTTCTGTTGATGAAAAATCTAACCCCGGGTCCCGAGATCTTCATGCAGCAACCGGTGCTGGTCTACAGCATCTATTCGGCCTTTTTCATGGCCAACATCGCGCTTTTCATCATCGGGTACTTCGCCATCAAAGCAGGGCGATTTGTGATCGGAATCCCCCAGCGAATCCTGCTGCCGGTCATTCTGGTCTTCTGTATCATCGGTTCCTACGCCATTCAGGGAAGCTATTTTGATGTCATTGTGATGCTCTTCATGGGAGGTTTTGGCTTCTTTCTGGAGCGGAGGGCCATCCCCCTGGGACCGGTTGTACTCGGGATGATTCTGGGAGGGCCGCTCGAGGAGCGATTCATCCAGACCATCACTGGTGCCGATGGCATTCTTCTGCCCTTCTTCAGCCGGCCGATCTCAGCCGGACTCGGGATTCTCTTTATCGGGATGTGGGTCTGGGCGATCTGGCAGAATTTTCGGAGGAAGCCGGAAGGTGTGAGCGGTGTCGGGGCCTGAACAGCACCGGGACCTGAGTGGTGCCTGGACCTGAGCGGTGCCTGGACCTGAGCAGCGTCGGCACCGTTACTTATCCGACCAGACCCCCAGTTCGTTTCCACTCGGATCCCTGAATTGAAACCGGCGCCCGCCCGGGAATTCAAAAGGCTCCCGAGTGATCTCTCCGCCTGCGCGTTTTACCGCTTCCAGGCTCTGCTCCAGATCGGTTGAGTAGAGAACGATTAGCGGGCCGTGATTCTTGTCGCCAGGAGAGTGGCTGAATCCCCCGATTTCTCCGCCGTCCGGCGTTTGGATGCCGCTGTACTCCGGGCCGTAGTCATTGAAATTCCAACCGAAGGCACTCTGGTAGAATTTCCTGGCCGCATCCAGATCGGTCATTTTGAATTCGATGTAATTGATCTGATGATGGTCTTGCTGGGTGGGGTTTGAGGATGAGCTCATGGTTCAAGGGAATTGAGGTTAGGCGCTCGAATGTTAGGGCAGTGATGGAGGTTGCAAGCCTCCAAAGGAAGAAATGAAAAATGGGCTCCGGCCATTCATCAGATGGCTTGAAAACCTCTCCATGCATCAGGCTCAGATGGCTGTGTTCCGATCGGAGCCCGGCTTGAAGAATGTCTGGTATCTGATGCAGCCCTCGAGCAAGTCTCGGGGGCTCCGAGCTATGAACCACGATACCGTTTTGTCGACCAAAATCAGCCCACTCGTTAAAAGATGATTCCCACTTATTGGTAAAATCTGAATCAGAATCCTGAGATTCCGGCTCAGATTGATTTAATATATAAATGGTGTAGAGCCTGTCATATTCAGCTCTCTTGGAAGGATCTTTCAGGACTTCATACGCTTCGGTAATCTCAATAAACTTAAGTCCGGTATTTTCATCTTTGTTTCGGTCAGGGTGGTATTGTAGAGCAAACCTTCTGAAAGCTTTTTTTATTTCTTTTAACGTTGCCTCATTAGAGATCCCCAACAGCTTGTAGTAATCTTTGATCATGAATCCAGATACTTCACTCCCCAGTTATAATCCCTTGGCGGATAATAGATAAAATGTATTTGTACTGCAATGGAACAGACTATGGATCGTGAATTGGAAGCATGGCTTAAAGCATATCATCAGGCTAATTTGGACTATGGAAGATTGTGGATATCTTCTATCCATCTGCTCTCATGCGATGCATTTCCAGCAAACCAAAAAGCGTAAATAGCCAGATAGCTCAATCCAATCGTCCGATTCGGTTTTCAAGCCGGCTCCGGTTTGCCAAGAGCTCAAAACAATCGGATATTTACCTCATTCAAGGTTGTTCATCGATATCAACTGCAGCTATTAATCCGGAGTACAAGATGGCAAGTGATCTCTACAAGAAAGGAATCAAGAAAATACAGGAGCTGACCCAATCCGGCGATGAGAACCCGACGGGGTTTATGGATATTGGAGAGGGGTTTAAGGATCTGGCTCCGGATTTGAGCAGACTGGTCGTCGAGTTTGCGTTTGGGGAGATCTACTCGCGACCCGGACTGGACAACAAGCAGAAAGTACTCACAACCATCACCGCGCTGGTGGCCCAGGGCAAACCCCAGATCTCCATGCATGTCAAGACTGGCCTTTCGGTTGGGTTGACGCCCGAAGAGATCGTCGGGTGTATTATTCACCTAATCCCGTATGTTGGCTTTCCAAGTGTACTGAATGCCCTGAAGGCCACACAGGAGGTCTTTAAAGAGCTGGGTGTGACCGTCAAACATGACAGTGAGTAATTGGAAGGGAGTAAACAGGAGGAGGAGTAAACAGGAGGAGGAGTAAACAGGAAGAGGA
>CAYTTA010000064.1:0-5354 GCA_964440655.1 uncultured Balneolaceae bacterium | reverse complement strand
GATCTCTTCCACCTCGTTCTGGCTGTATCCTGTCAGCCATCGGATGATTTGATCGACTTCCTCTTTGGTTCGTCCTTTTTTCTCAGCTTTCGCCACATAAAGCGGATAGATGCGGGCAAAGCTCATTGTATAGATTCGGGGCTTTGTCATCTGTTTTCCTTTAAAACCGGAAGCAGAAGGCGCACATGACTGTTTTTCAACCAGAGTGCACCCCATGCCAGTACTCCAAGATATACCGGAAACAGGACATGTGTAAAGAGCGGATTGTCCAGCCGTACATGTGTGGCTACCGCTCCGCCCCAATAGGATGTCAGCAGAATAGCCCCCAGAAGAGAAGTACGGGGGTAAGCATAGAGAAGTATGGAAACCAGTCCCAGAATACCGAGTGGTAAAATGTGATGCACGGAGAAGCCCAGTTCAACCGTTCCGGAAATCACTTCTTCAGGCTGGAAAAACTTCATGGTTTAATTTATCCCTTGTTTCCAAGGTTTGAGTCTTCATATCTGCTGGAACCACTTGTCATCGACCGTGACCTCTTCGACCAGTTCGGTGCGGATTCCGTGTTTCTCTCTCCAGGATTCCAATTCTTCTAATGGTATTTCTTCCACGCCATTCCGTTTCGATTGTGTTTTTTTTCTGATCCGTTCCTGCCGTCTCAGTTTCTGAACCTGCCTTACTACACTTCTTGAATCGACATTCTTGATGTCCCGTTTTTCGGGAACGATGATTATCCAATTGCAACGGGAGGGGTTCTGTGCCTGTTCATGAATTATGGAGAGAGGTAATATGAGATTTGGACATACAATTGCGGAAAGCTACGAGCGCTACTTTGTACCTGTAATCGCCGAACCCCTTGCCAGAGATCTTCTCGAGCAGGTTCGCCCCCGGGCAGGGGAGAGGGTGTTGGATGTCGCCTGCGGAACAGGGATCGTGGCCAGGTTGGCAGCCGGAATGGTCGGGGCTGCCGGATCCGTAACCGGCATCGACATAAACCCCGGAATGCTGGATGTGGCGAAAGCGCTCTCATCGGATCTCTCTCCCACGATTGAATGGATGGAATCGGATGCGGAGGAGCTCCCTTTTCCCGCCGAATCGTTTGATCTGGTTACCTGCCAGCTGAGCCTTCAGTTCATCGGAAACAAACCGGTTGCCATGAAAGAGATGCATCGTGTCCTGAAGAAGAGCGGACGAGTGGGAATTGCTCTTCCCGGCAGGGCAGGAGAGGTGTTCGGGATTTTTTCAGCAGTACCCCTCTGGCTGGCCAGGTTCAGGTCGCCTCTGAAGACGCGCGACAGGCGCTTGAGCGAAACATCGTGGAGCGATGGGCGCAATTCGAGACAAATGGAGTGATGACCTATCCGCAGACGATCATAATAGCCACTGCAGAGGCATGAACCCACCCGGTGGAACCATATGTGGGTCCACCTCCACCTGGGGTTTTTTATCCGATAGGTGGTGTATCCGATAGGTGGTGCCCAGAAACTTTTATTCGATGTGCGGGTATATCCGGGAATGCAGGCTGCCGGAGAGCGGTATGCCTGGCATTAACATCAATCAAGAGAGAGAACAATGAATTCATTCAGAATTTCCTATCTGGGAATACTTTTGGCAATTCTGGTTGTCGGATGCGGCACCGATTCCGATTCAGACAACGACGGTCTGGGCGGTAACGGCTCCGGCGGCAATGGAAACGGATCGGGAGGAAATGGAGCCGGGGACGACACACAGATCTCTGTGTCCATGCGACTGATCCCCCTCACGGTATCAACTGGTCAGGCAGCCGGCCGGCAGACGGTCGAGTCGCTCACGGAGATCAAACTCCTTGTGGAGGAGCTCGAACTGGAGAACACGATCGATAACGACCGGTTTGACTTTGAGGTCAACGACCTGATCATCAATCTGCCTGTCGATGGCAGCGAGGTGGAGCTGATCACCGAAGAGGTGCGTCCCGGTTTTTATGATGAGTTAAATATGGAGATCGATTACAACGACGACACCATCGTGGATGATCCCGATTTCATCGATGAAACCGATGATGATGACGGGTTTTCAATTGTGGTGAGAGGTATCTACGACGGTGAGGAGTTCCTGTTCCGATCAGATGAGGATTACGATCTTGATCTGGATTTCAACCCGCCATTGGAAGTCACGGAGGGTTCCTCACCGGATATTACGATTACGATCGATCCCTCTGGCTGGTTCAAGGATGCTGCCGGAAATGATCTGGATCCCAGAAATCCGGCCAACTACGATCGGATAGAGGACAACATTGAAGACTCCTTCGATGTCGACGGCGACGATGACGACGATGACGACGACGACTGATCGAAAGATTCGTCGGCACAATCAATACGCCATCGCATTTAAAACGTAAGTTTGAAAATCGGCTTCAAGAGGTTGTAATGGGGAAGGAGTCTCAGCCAAGAATGGCCGGCAATAAGCCGGCCAAATCCGAACGCAACACTCCGTTCAGCACTCCGATTACCATCAGATCCAGCCAGAACAAGAGATGAAAAGTGCCATAAGGCTATTCTAATTCTTTTTGCGACCGCTGTGCCAGTCTCCAATGCACGGCAAAGACCAGGGCATCGAGAATCAGAACGATGAATACTTTGATCAGACTCTGTTGCGCTCCCCTTCGTTCCGCCTTGATCGCCGTTTCATAGCTTGCCAGCCGCCGCTCGGTCATCTCCTCTTCGGAGAGGTTGACCCTCTCCGCATCACCCGGAAAAAAAGCTTCGTTGGTCTGATGCCTCTCGTATTGCCAGGAGGGGAGGGTGAATTCCGGATTTGCGATCTGTAGCAGATCATAGATTCCGATTCCCGTGGCAATGACTGCGCAGACAACCGTGACGAAGCAGACTGCAAGTGCATAGATCCCAATAATGTTTCTTTTCATGGCGTGTCTGGAGGTGATCAGATATGGAGGTGATCAGAAGTAGAGGGGTTTCGGCCGGAAACCGGAATATAGTGTGAACCGCTGAAATGAACTTGGAGCTAAAGGTTGATTTGACCCTCTACGATGTACTCTCTCCGGTGTGACTAAGCTCCACTGGCGCCAGCATCCGGGTTTTTGTCGGCAATCAGACCAAGGTCAATCCCATGCTCAAGGAATGCCTTGCACGCCGAGATCACCAGATTGAATCCTTCCGTGGAGTCCAGAGCCTGGGCGACCTTTTCATCATCCGTACCAGTGAAACCGGAGGCTGTGATTTCAACATAGGTCGTATTCTCTCCTTTGGGGGTGAAAACCCACTCAACAGGTGTGGGCCACTCTATGAGAATTCGTTTGTTCTTCTCCAACTCCCTCACATACACATCGCCGGAAACTCCATAATGGTCCCAGTACCAGGTTACTGTCTCTCCGGGTGTGAGCGGTCCGGTTGAACGGCTGAACCAGAATCTGGTGGTCACAGAGGGATCCACGAAGGCATTGAAGACCTCCTCAACAGGTCTGCGAATGAGCATGGTCGCCCGGGCAACAGGGGGAGTTGTCAGTGCCATGTTGGTCAGAGTTTGGTCAGAGTTTGTCCATATGTAGTCAGTGTAGGGGCAGGTGAGTCACAATGCACAGGAGTAGAAAAAACCCCTTTCCATTTCGGCAGAAGTTAGCAGCGATAACCTATTTTTCATTATCCGATTTCATTTCCAATCCTTCAATATCGTAGATCCTTTCAGGCAGTTTGCTTCCCATAAAAAAGTGTGGGGCACTGAAATCGGCATAGATTCTTCCGCCACAATTTCGGTGAATCAGACCTGTTCGGATGGGTGTTGTTTGCCCTGGTCCATTTTCCGGTTCAACATTCGGAATGAATTCAAAATCGTGCGACCCGCACGCGAGACATCGCGCAGGTGATTTCCGGTTTTTTAACGCCTTCGCTCTTCTTGATTCGTCCTCCGGGAACAGTTGCTTTCCAAGATCCTCGCCATCGACCGAGCGAGTGGATTCTTCGTCTGGAAGAACTTCGGCCGATACGACAGCATCACAGCCGTAACAGATGGCAACCCTTCTGTTGATGGGAATCAGCTGATTGTCTGCGAAGTAGGAATAACTCCCCCAGGTCGAGAAGTCCGATCCGCTGAAATCACACTTCGTGCAGAGATAGTTGGTTGGTTGTGGCAATTTTCTTGATGGATTTGTAGAACAACTTCTCTTCGGGCCTCATGAGCCCACGGAAAAGTAGGAGTTACGCGTTAATGTAAGCTTTCTCCAGCTCATCTACATCCAGCTTCACCATTTTCAGCATTGCATCCATCACCGCCTGAACCTTTTTCGGATCAGATCGTTGAACATCAGAAAAGGGGTTACTTTATTCCTCATCATCGTATAATTTTAATTCGGCTTCTCTTGTAATTCTTTTTCTCTTCAGAAAGATAAGCTATGATATGCGTGCCGGTTATGGTCTGCACCGCATTCAGAGGATTTTAAAAGAGCTCGTTGAGATCCATTGATGCAACGAGCGCCATTCTCTCCTGAACCAGATCACCCTGATCATTCAACAACTCCCTGTTCCAGTTGTGCAATCCCGCTCGGGTGAATTTCTTGCCTTCCTCCCCGAAAATGAACACAGAACTTCCGGGCAGGGGAGTGTGTTGATGCTCGTACCAACATGAGGAGTTAAAAGCCATCGGCGGCCGGGATTAGACAGTTTCACGGGCAGTCGGGATAGACCGTTTCACGCAATAAACCGCAACATCACCAGAAATAAAAACAGGGAATATCATGGAGATCAAAAATGTAACCGTAGCCGGAGCCGGAGTTCTGGGCAGTCAGATCGCCTTTCAGACAGCCTTTAAAAGATTCAACGTTACCTCCTACGATATCAATGATGAAGCGCTCGAACAAGCGAGAGAGCGGTTCCGTGTTTTGCAGCAGCGATATGTTGAAGATAATTATGGAACTCAGGAAGAGGTTGATGCAGCCTTCGGGCGTATTTCGCAAACCAGCGATCTGGGCAAAGCGGTGGAAAATGCGGATCTGGTTATTGAGGCGGTCCCGGAGTTGCTCGACATCAAACAGGATTTTTACCAAAAACTCTCCAGTGTGGCCGAGCCGGACACCATCTTCGCCTCCAACTCCTCCACGATGGTCCCGAGCCAGCTTGTGGATTTCACGGGGCGCCCCGAAAAATACCTGTGTAAGCTTCCCTAAAAACTGGAAAATCCGGGATTCGATTTGGGAGGTGCAGATTGGGGGTGGTGAAACGGCACTCGCTGGAAGGGCAATTCGATTCTCACAGTAATCGGCAGCCAAAGGCTCGGATAACGTATCCCATAGGAAGGATAATCGAACGGGCAATTCTTCACATAACCGACCGACTACAGAGTAGCTCGGGCGGGATGTTTCCAATGAA
>CAYTTA010000063.1:11388-12845 GCA_964440655.1 uncultured Balneolaceae bacterium | reverse complement strand
GTTGTGGGCCCGGCTGGACTTGAACCAGCGACCAATCGATTATGAGTCGACTGCTCTAACCGCTGAGCTACGGGCCCTCAAAACTTCCGAACGGGATCGATAAGGAGTCAGCTTCAAAACACGGATGCCGGAAGATATCGATCCGCATGGCATCCGGTAAAGAAACAGAGAAAAGATACACATCAACACCAAATTAAACGAATCGGCCTTAAAAAAACGGGTCACCGGATCTGCGATGGTGGTGGCAGTGAGGGAATAAATCATCAACGATCCTCAATCCGGCGCGCTGCCAGGGTGATAGGGTGGAAAAGATTTCGCTTTTCTATCCGAGTCAATACTTTACAGGTAATTACTGCATCAGGTTTCAGAGGGGCGCCATGTCAGGGAAGGCAAACGGGGCATCAGAACATGTTCTGATGATTGAAGAGAGCTACATCCAGGGTTTCGCTCTGCGAAAAATGCTCGAAAAAGAGGGTTTTCGGAACATCGACTTTGTGAGGTCAATCCGGAAGCTCAAGGAGAAAATTGTGGCCGAGCAGCCCGATCTTGTCTTCATTCCCACCCTGTTAAGAGGCGACAACGACGGAATCCGCCATATTCAGGAGATCCGCGGCCGGTTTTCAGGATGGGTGATTTTCATGACCACCAGGCAGGATCCCGACCATTTGGAACGGATCCGATCGGTCTGGAACTCCCTTGTCCTCTTCAAACCCATCCGGTACCGGCAACTCCGTGAAGTGCTGACCCAGCTTAAAAGGATCCGGATCGCAAGACTACGGCGTAAGTAGCTGATTGCCCATGACAACCAGCTCCACACGGGCCGGTCATTGCGGAACCTTGATCTTCAGGATCGCCTCATAGTAGACTGTTCCCATCACCCTGTAGCCCGCCTCATTCAGATGCACCCCGTCTCCGGAGAGATGTTCCGCCGGATCCATAGCCGCTTCCATGTCCGCCAGAATGATCCGTTCGCCGGACTCCCTGCGACTCTCTACCCTTTTTCGCACGGCCTCATTGAATCGTTCCGTCTGTACGGCACGGTCACGGTTCGGAACGCCCTCTTTGCCCACCAGGCTGGAGGACATCGGTGGCAGGGTTGCCGCAATGATCCAGGTCTCCGGTTCAGAGTGCTGGAACAGGCTCTCCACAAGCTGATCCCATCGATCGGCAGTCTCGTCGGGTGTTTCCGCAAAGTACCAGGCGATGTCATTTGTTCCGATCAGCAGATTGATGATCCGGGGCTTATGCCGGGTCATCAGCTGCCCGGCTTTCTGCCGGACTCCCTCGATGGTAATTCCCCCGACTCCCTCATGATCCGGGTCGGGGATACCCGATGTCTGTCGCTGGTCGCCGACATAATCCACGGTGAACCCCTCCTCCACCAGCAGGTTCCAGAGCGTTACACGGGAGCGAGGGTCGTTGGTCAGGCTGTCCCCCAACGGCATGATCACCAGATG
>CAYTTA010000063.1:0-11288 GCA_964440655.1 uncultured Balneolaceae bacterium | reverse complement strand
TCGGGATCATCCGCCCTCCGGAGCAAAGGAAGCAGAACCTCATCCTCGACCCGGTTGGTGGGAGTGTATGCCGTCACGATCAGCTCGAAATCCCCCTCCTCCGCCTCTTCTCCTGCGGCGAACCGGTAGCTCCATGCATCGAGCCGTTCCAGTTCCAGCTGCTTCTCCGCAGGCAGATCTGCTTCCGGCGCTCCCACTCTACTGGCACCGGTAACAATCACACTATCGATGGGGACAGGCTGCTCATCATCCGGGTCGAGTGAATGCATGTAGTCACGAAAGTCGATCTCCACGGAATCTCCCGCAGTGAGGGGAGGCAGTGTTGACTCCATATGCACCGGCACGGGATGTATCAGAAATTCAACCTCCCGGGATCGGTCGTTTTGCATTATTTCAGTAAAGTCGAAATACCCCGTTCCCGTGAAGCGGGCCTCCATTGACCGGATCTCCCCCTCCGGCGAAGAGTGGGCGAAGAGATATTCCCCTTCCTCTGTGGTCTCTCCATCCCCGAGCACTGTTCCCTCTTCATCGGCAAGAGTAACATGGATGCCGGCTGCCGGAGATTCGAGGACCGGATTGAAGAGCCGGAAGAGAAGGGTCTGCTCTTCGAACTTCATGGGCTCAAATCGGGCAATGATCCGGCTCTCTTTTTCCAGGGTGACGACCACCGGGTTCTCACAGCCGCTGGCATCCCCTTCCCAACCGGCAAAATCCCACCCTTCGGAAGGATAGGCAAAGATCTCCAGATCGGATCCTGCTTTGAATTCACCTCCGGAAGGTTCTGCCGATCCACCTTCCGGGGGCTGGGGGGTAACCGTAAGGTTGTAAAAGACGGTTGAATCGGTCGAATTACAGCCAGCCAGCAGGATCAGTAGAAGCAACCGGCTGTATTGTTTCCAGCGGACGGGATGATCGGGCATCTCTCTCTGTTCGGTTTCGTGCAGAGTTACATGCAGATGCATGCACACCAAGCCAACATTTGCAAGGAACATGCCAAGCCCGGAATTGTCCCCAATCGATCGCCGGATCTTCGAGAACGACGCGATCCGCCCAAATCCGGAGACTCAAGATCTTGTTCCGACCACCCGGCCGGATCGTAACGGATCTACACACCCCGCCACTCACTCATTCCGTAAGATTTACTCAAAGTCGCAGCCGGGAGTGGTGATTCCATTTGGCGGTTGCCGATGGGCGCTCATGGCATAGTTGTTGCACCTACATAAAAAAGCGGAAAGAGCGTTTGTCTCAAACCGCGCGGCAGGCTATCGATCTGCATGAGAGGGAAGAGGAAAAATATCAGACAAGAGGAGGGAAGATGGCAGGGAAAAGGGGGGAAGCCAACAGGGTGGAGAAACAGGCCGGGTGGGGAGAGTGGGTTCGGAAAGGGGGGAACTATCTCTTCTACATGAATCTCTATCGGGTCTGTCTTTTCCGGCTTCCACTGCGTCACTGGGAGCCGCGGCGATATCCCCTTATGGTTCGGGGGGCGCGTTGCTCCATGATGACGACCGGACTGGTCGACCGCTACTTCAGCAAGATTCCACGAATACAGAGGGTTTTTCAGCTTTATCTGAAAACCGGGGCGGAGGGGTGGCTCGTGCACAATAACCAGACCTGGATGGGATTCACCTGGTCGGTTGACCTTTCACTTCGGGAACAAGGCCCGTTTGGCCGCCCCCGGCGCTTTACCTACATCGGCCTGCCCCGCGATTATGAGGTGGAGGAGACCTCCTGGTTCGGTTTTACAGCGGAGGTGAATCCGAAATACCAGGGGAAAGGAGTTTTTCTGCATCTGCTTGATCAATGCTATGGTTCACTTCGCTCACGCAACCCTGACGGAGTGATCTATTCAGCTGTGCTGCCGGACAACTCCCCTTCGATCAAGACGAAGGTCCGGATGGGGGAGGTTCCCGTGGGGCTCTATCGTGCGATGGATCTGCGGATTCTGGGGAGACATTTCAGCAACGTCTACCGAAGCAGACTGCGGGAAGATCAGTCATCCGGATTTGAGTTGTCCGGTGGTGTGACCTGAAAGAATTGCCCGTTTGGAAGAGGTATGAGAAGAGAGAAATCGATAATGAGGAGGAATTCTGCCGTGACATCCGAACAGATTACCCAACGTAACATCTACTCCTGGTTTCACCAATCAGCCCGCCGCCATCCGAAACGGACAGCACTTCATGTTGCCGACCGGGACTACACCTACAGGGAGCTTGAGCAGAAAGTGGACCGGATCATGATGGCGATCGAGGCGATTGAATGGCAGGGAAATCACGTTCGGAGAGCAGAAACCATCAGGTTTGGGAAGGAGAGAACGGAACGTTCCGGAATCCAGGAGAGGCCGTTCCGAAAGGTGGGGGGGAACGGATTTCTCGAGAAGCCATCCATTGCCGGTGGGTATATCGGTCTTTTTGCCCATCGAAGCCCGGTCGCCTATACAGGACTCCTTGCGATCCTGAAATCCGGCAGATGCGTGGTTCCTCTGAATCCTTCCTTTCCGGCTTTTCGGAATGAAGAGATCCGTCAGAGTGCCGGGATCCGGGAAATCATTGTTGACCGGAAGCATCTCTCACTGCTTCTGCCGATCCTGAAAACGAGTGCAGAACGGCTTGTGATCCTTCTGCCCGATACTCCTTCCTCCTGCAGGGATACGATTCCGACCTATTCACACCGTCTGATTTTCGGGGACGATCCTCTCTTTAAGGAAGGCGGGGAGGCCAAGGGCCATGGCACCCTCCGCAGCGGGTCGGGAAGCGGCGATCCGGGAGAGAGTGATCGGGCTGTGCCGCCCCCATCCCTCTTTCCTCCAGGCGGGAGTGCAGAGCGCTCTCATCAACACTCCGAAAACCGCCGGAATCAGGAGAGGTGGCCTCTTGAGATCCGTCCTCCGTCGAATCATGCCTATCTGCTCTTCACTTCCGGCAGCAGCGGCCGTCCCAAGGGGGTGCCGGTCACTCACCGGAATTTTTACTCCTATATCGACCATGTGAATGCAACTCATGATTTTCATGAAGAAGACCGCTTTTCTCAGACATTCGACCTGACCTTCGATCCCTGCATGCAGGATATGTTTTCAGCCTGGTCCAATGGTGCCGCCCTCTATTGCATTCCGGAGCAGTTCAAATTTCTGCCTGCACGCTTCATCATCCGGCACCGGCTCACTGTCTGGCATTCTGTTCCATCCATCGCCCGGCTGATGAAATCATGGGGGGTGTTGCGGCCGGGCGTTTTTCCCGACCTGCGCTACTCTCTGTTCGGCGGAGAACCCCTTCCTCTGGATCTGGTCCGCAGCTGGGGAAAAGCGGCACCAAACAGTGTGGTCGGAAATCTCTATGGTCCGACGGAAGCGACGGTGACCATCTCCCAGTACAACTGGGGCCCGGCTTCGGAAACCCCACCCAAATCGCTGAATGGGATCGTTTCTGTCGGAAAGATCTACCCGGGGCATGAATGGAAGCTTCTCCCGCTGGATGATGAGGAGACAATACAGGATAACGGGAATCGCCACCAAAACGGGAATCGCCACCAAAACGGGAATCGCCACCACAACGGGAATAGTCACCAAAACCGGAATAGTCACCAAAACGGGAAGGGCCATCAAAATGGGAAGGGCCGTTATCTTGAAAAGACGAGGGAGGACCGTGGTGAGCTGGTGATCTCCGGTCCCCAGGTGGTTGACTCCTACTTCAACAATGCGGAAGCCACCCGGCGCCAGTTTGTGATATACCGAAACGGAAAAGGCTCCCGGAAGTGGTATCGCACGGGGGATGTGATGCAGATGGACAGTGAGGGGGATCTCTACTTTCTCTCGCGGAGAGACAATCAGATCAAAATCCGGGGAAATCGTATCGAGCTCGGGGAGATCAAGTACACGATTGAAGAACTTACGGGAGCCGATACCGCGGAGCCGCTTCCGGTATTCCCCGATCCCGGCCGACCCGACAAGGGGGTGCTTGTACTTTTTCTTCTGAAGGAGGTCCGTTTCGCGGATCAGGAGATACTGCGTCACTGCCAGAGCAGGCTTCCTCCCTATATGATCCCCAGGGTTGTCCTGCGGGTTCCCACATTTCCCCTGAACCAGAATGGCAAACTGGATCGTCACATGCTTCGTCAGATCTGGATGGAGAACGGGCAGGTGACGAAGATGGAACAGGGACCGGTTTGATCTATCGAGCCGGGACTTTTGATGCATCGAGCGGAGGAGGGCAGATACAAAGAATCGGGAGCGGTTTGATGCATCGAGCAGGGGTGATGAATCAAGATGAGATCAACCGGATTCAGTGGACAGGATCCGATTCGACATGCTGTTCAAATGGGAGACGCGGCATGAGGGTGTGTTAGGATGGTGTTCTGGCTGATATGGCTGCTTCTGCTGGTGGTGTGTCCACTGCTGGGAGCGGTGTTTGCCGGCCGGCCCGCCGGGACTTATCTGGAGTTTCCGCCACAGACGATGCAAGTGGATCATCAGGAATTCTCCTGGAATTTCTTCTGGATCATCACCCTGTTTCTGCTCATCACCACCTGGCCGTTTGTCCGGCGCATGCTCTTCAACAGCTACTCCTATCGGCCCCGACGAAAAGAGGGGTGCCGTTTTCCCTGGTGGGGATGGATCGGCCTGGCGGGCACCGTAACGTTCTGGATTCTTGCCTGGAGCCGTTTCCCCTGGTTTGCCGCTCTTCAGCGCTATACATTCTTTCCGCTCTGGTTTTCCATGATTGTCCTGCTCAACGCCGTCGCCTGGCGCTATACCTGCCAATCTCTGCTTACCCACCGGCCCCGGTTTTTTCTGCTGCTCTTTCCACTCAGTGCCCTCTTCTGGTGGATATTTGAATATCTGAACCGTTTTGTTGGAAACTGGTACTACACCGGAGTCGGAGAGCTGGGTGCCGGTTCCTATTTCTCCGAGGCGACCCTTGCCTTCTCCACTGTGCTGCCCGCTGTCTTCAGCATGCGTTACCTTTTACTTCGGATTCCGGTTTTCTCCCACGCTTTTTCGGATTTCAGGGCTCTTCCCCGGCTTCTCTCCCGCCCGCTCTGGATCGCTGCCGGGCTCCTCTCCCTGGGAGGACTGGTCGCCGTAGGGTATCTGCCCGAAAAGGCCTATCCCTTCGTCTGGATCTCACCGCTTCTGCTCTGGCTCTCTCTTCAGGTGGTTAGAGGGAAGGTGGATGCCCTGCTCCGTCAGGCAGCGCGGGGCGACATGACCCTTCTCTGGAGTTCTGCAGTGGCTGCCCTGACATGCGGTTTTTTCTGGGAGATGTGGAATTACCACAGTGAGGCAAAATGGATCTACTCCATACCGGGCTTGGCCATTCTTCCGCTCTTTGAGATGCCCCTGCCGGGCTATTCCGGATATCTTCCTTTCGGAGTGATGTGCGCGCTTGCCGGGCACTCGCTCTTCCGCGGCCTCTACCGTCGCCCCTATACCTGGCTGGGGCAGGAAGAGGACCGGAGCATGCAGACGGCAGGTGACTCTGAACTCAGAAATCCTGAAGGGCAGAAACCGTGAACGTGGAGACCCTGAATGTGGAGCCTGATCAGATCTACTCCTGGGATTCTTCATAGACCTGCGATCCACCATACTGCTGAAGGTAGCAGATGGTGTCTTCCGGACAGGAGTCCGGATCTGCCGGAATAACAGCCAGCCCCGCCAGCCGCTCTGGATTGCTCTTCAGCTCTCCGCCGGTATCCCGGATGATAATCAGGCGGATCTGCTCCGGATGCCGATCCCGGATGGCCCGATAGAGCTCGGGATCCTTCTCACCGGAATCTCCGATCAGAATGAACTCACGCTCCGGAAAATGGCCCATAATCGTCGTGATCTGACGATACTTCTGGTCATACGTTGCATTTTCGTTGGAAGCCACTTCGATGAGAGCTCTCCAGGTATTCCCTGCAAAGAGGTTTTTCGGAAGATCCTTCATATGAAAGGATCCTTGAGGGAAACCCTCCTGCCCAATCAAAAACCGCCGGAGCGGCCGGAACAGCTGCCACGGTGAGCCGGAGATGTAGTGATAGGATGGATCTGCGGACAGCCCGTCCCGATACCAGTCGGCCATGCCGGGGACAGGGTGGTAGGGCTCGAAAAAAGTATTCCGGATGATCTCTTCGGATCCCTCTCCGATTCCGGTAAGCTTGATGGTGTCATCGATGTCGCTGATTACCGAGACTCCTTCCGGAGGGATCAGTTCGACCGTGCCGGTGCCCTGATGATCGGGGGAGATCGCCCGGATTCTTAGCCGGATTCCCTCCTGCTTTTCAAAGCTGTTCTCGCTTCCGTTTTTGTCCCCGCGATTTTGGCTGTCGCTGATTATCCCGCGTTTCCTCTCCTCCTCCAGCCGGTTCTGAATCCACTGTTCTGCCTCTGTGACCGGCAACCGAACCTCTCCCTCCGCTATCCCGTTCAGCGTGGTTCTCAACTCCTCGCCGGCCGAGCTCTGAAGCTGATATGGTTTCAGCCCGGGGTCTTCTTCAAAGACAAATACAACCTTCTCCCCCGATTCACTGTCGGCGGCAAATTCGAGAATCCGGGATCGTAGAGTGTCGGTCTGTTCCGGCTGCAGGTTCCAGATCTGACGGGCCAGACCGATGATGCGGCTCTCTGCCCTGACGTTGCGTTCCCAGACATGGATTCGCAGGGGGATCACCCACTCCGCCCCTTGCCGGTATCCGTAAGCGGCATAGAACGTCACCTCTTCAGGGTCGTTCAAAAGGGCTCGGGTCATCAGGCAGCCGGACGGGAGAAGCGGAAGAAAGAGAATGATGCTCAGAAGCCAGTTACGGTTCATGGGAAGCCTCCGTTTCTCCACTTGATCGGTCCAGGGTTACATTCCCTTTTCAGGAACCTTCTCTGATCAGATAAAGCTCCACTTCAGCCAGGCCTTTTTCAAGAATACCGATCTCTTTTGCCGCCAGTCTGGAGAGATCAATCACCCGTCCCCGGACAAAAGGGCCCCGGTTGTTGATCCGGACGGTGACCGATCGTCCGTTTTCCACATTGACCACCCGGACAACCGAATGGAAGGGCAGGGTCCGGTGCGCGGCGGTCAGCGTATTCATGTCGTAGATCTCGCCGTTGGCTGTCCGGGTGCCATGGTAGTCGCCGCCGTACCAGCTGGCGATACCGGTTTCGAACAATTCGCCCGGAGGGTTGGAACGGGTTCCGGTAATGTCGCAGGAGATCAGGATCAGACCGGCAAGAAGTGGTACGATCCAGGAGAACAGTTTCCGGGGATGCATCAGGTGGCTCATCAAATTTCAACTTCTTCAGGGTTGGCCGGACCGGCGGCTCGGACCGAAATGGGGGGTCGATGGCTCGGGCCCGGACCGCGTGCGTGATCGGATCAAATCGCATATGGTCCGGGTGGAACATCCGCAGGGGATGCTCCGCTCCCTTTTACCCTGTGAGCACACCTGATGTTCCAGGTTCTCTAACGAGATGGAGTTTTGACGGATCGAGACAAGGGCGGTTCACTGCACCGGAGAGCGGCGGGAGGAGCCCCGCCGCATGAACTTTTCAATCGGGCAGGTTCGATTCTATCGGGCAGGTTCGAGCCGGACAATGGGGGAGAGGCCGCCGGCGCGATCATCAACCGCAAGGTAGATGAAGCCATCGGGACCCTGGCGGACATCCCGGATTCTGAACTCGCCGGAGAGGAGGTACTCCATGTTCAGAAGAAGGGGACCGTCGGTATTGATCCGGGTAAGGGTCCGGTAGTTTTCCGACATTCCGCCGGCAAAGAGACTTCCTTTCCACCGGGGAAATGCATCGCCGGTATAGTAGGCCAGACCGGAGACAGCAACCGAGGGGAGCCAGTGGGCCACAGGCCGTTCCATCCCGGATGCGCTGACCACATGGTGAAGCGGCTGTCCGGGACCGTAGTTGACGCCGTACCCGATTACGGGCCAGCCGTAGTTGACCCCCTTGCGGATCAGATTCAGCTCATCACCGCCCTGGGGGCCATGCTCTGTGAGCCAGAGTTCGCCCGTATCGGTGTTGAAGGCGAGTCCCTGAGGGCTTCGATGGCCGTAACTCCAGATCTCCGGAAGGGCATTGGAGTCTCCGACAAAAGGGTTGTCCTCCGGGACTCGGCCGTCGTCATGTAGACGGATCACTTTGCCCATGTGGCTGGAAAGATCCTGGGCGGGATGACTTTGCTGGTATTCGATCGTTCCCGCCGGGTTCGTCTGACGGTCTCCGATGGTGATGAAGAGGTAGCCGTCCTGGTCAAAGGCAAGTCGGGAGCCGTAGTGTCCGCGACCCGCACTCCATGCCTGTGCTTCGAAAATCTCCTCGACATCCTGCAGTGCATCTCCCTCAAAGCGACCCCGGATCACCGCGGTCGTTCCCTGGGAATCGTCAACATTGGGCTTGGAGTAGCTCAGGTAGACAAGCCGGTTCTGTTCGAAGTCGGGATGGAGAACGACATCCAGCAGACCTCCCTGTCCACCCGTCCGGATGGTCGGAAGTCCCTGGACGGGATCCGGAAGCAGCTCTCCGTTTCGGATGATGCGGAGCTGGCCGGGATGTTCGGGGTTGCCACGTTCGGTAACCAGAATGTCGCCATTCGGGAGGAAGGCGAGCGACCAGGGGTGACGCACCCCGTCAACGACCGTGACCACACGGAAATCGTGCAGAATGGAGGAGCGGACGGAAGCATCCTCCTGCTCGCCACGGTTTTGTGAGGTCGCTTCACAGGCCTGGAACATCATCATCAGAGCCAGAAAGAGCGGAATAGGAAGGTATCGGAAACCAGAATTCATCATGACAGGGTTTGGTTATTGGAAAAGGGGGGCAAATCCAGGGCGCTGGAGGAGACGAATCGCGGTTCATTGCCCGATCTTTCAATGTAATACATACGCCCGGAGTACACAATCACGGACAATAATGTGTATCTTGGATGAGTATTATATCATACAGAGATGGAAAAGGTTGGCACCCATATCATCGATCGAATCGATCAATATGAATTGAGAGGGTCTCCGAAAGAGGATCTTCGTCAACTGCTCGAACTGTGCCATGAAAACCTGGACGAGACCGATGACGAGCTGATCACCCGGGCGTTCAAGCTCTGCTACACCGCTCACAAGGGGATGAAGCGGGCGTCCGGGGAGCCCTACTACCACCATCCGGTCGAGGTGGCCAAGATCATAGCCAGCGACCTTACGATCGATGACGAGGCGGTTGTCGCCGCTCTTCTGCACGATATTGTGGAGGACACCGACGTCACTCTGGAGGATATCCGGATGCTTTTCGGGGAGAATGTAGCCCACATCATCGACGGGGTGACGAAGGTGACGGGGGTGTTTGACAACCGGGTTACGAAGCAGGCCGAGACCTTCATGAAGATGCTCCTCTCGCTGGCGGAGGATATCCGGGTGGTGCTGATCAAGTTCGCCGACCGGCTGCACAACATGCGTACCATCCAGCACCTGCCGCCGGAGAAGCAGCTGAAAATCGCAACAGAGACGATGGAGCTCTACGCTCCTCTGGCCCACCGCTTCGGATTGTTCAAGGTGAAGAACGAGTACGAGGATCTCTGCTTCAAGGTGATGGATCCCAACTCCTACCGGTTCATCGCCCGCAAGCTCCGGGAGAAGAAGGAGGCGCGGGAGGCCTTTATCCAGGAGTTCATGGAGCCGATCGAGCAGGAGCTGACTCAGCAGAACTTCAAATTCGAGATCAAGGGGCGGCCCAAGCATATCTACTCGATCTATCGCAAGATGCAGCGCCAGCAGAAGCCGTTCGAGGAGATCTATGATCTTTTTGCGATCCGCATCATTCTGGAGGAGCCGCACAAGAAGGAGGATTGCTGGAGGGTCTACTCGATCATCACCGACTGGTACACCCCCATTCCGCAACGATTCAGGGATTTTATTTCGGTACCGAAAGCGAACGGTTATCAGTCTCTGCATACGACGGTGATCACCACGAGAGGGGTCAAGGTCGAGGTTCAGATCCGGACCCGTAAGATGGACATGATCGCCGAAAAGGGGGTCGCCGCTCACTGGAAGTACAAGGAGGGGACGGACGGAGAGAGCCCGCTGGACCGTTTCGTCCACTGGGTCCGGGATGTTCTGGACAATCCCAGGCCGGAAGCGGCCACCGAGTTTGTCAAGGATTTCCAGCTGAATCTCTACCAGGACGAGATCTATGTCTTCACGCCACAGGGCGAGCTGAAAACACTCCCCAAGGGGGCCTCCTGCATCGACTTCGCTTTTGAGATCCACAGCGAGATCGGGGAGCGGGCGATGGCGGCCAAGGTGAACGGCCGGATCGTGCCGCTCAGGCAGAAGCTGGAGGTGGGAGATCAGGTCGAGATCATCACCGGAAACAAGATCAATCTGAATCCCGACTGGATTCACGATGTGGTGACCCACAAAGCGAAATCCCGGATCCGCCAGTTCATCAAGCAAAAAGAGCGGGACATCGCCGGCGTGGGGCGAGAGATCTGGAAGAAGCGGGCGGCTCGCGGCAAAGTCCAGATCTCCGAACAGGAGCTGACACGTGTTGCCCACCGGCTACGGTTTGATGATTCCCAGACTCTCTTCTACGAGATCGGTTCGGGCAACTACGATGTGAACGATCTCTTCAAGGCGGTGCAGCAGCTCAAGAGCAAGGGGAGGTTCGAGGAGGAGGTCCCGGAGAGTGGAAAAGGGTTGGAACCGGATCAGCAGGAGAAGTTCCTTTCGGCGGCCCGTTCTGTGGGGGGCTCAAGCGAGCTGTTGGTGAACGGGGAGATCTCCAACATCAAATACTCCTACGCCAACTGCTGCAACCCCATTCCCGGGGATCAGGTGATCGGTTTTATCAGCCGGGACGGGGATGTGAAGATTCACCGCTCTTCCTGCAAGAACGCCCATCACCTGATCCAGACCGACAGCGAGCGGATCATAACGGTGAACTGGGCGCGGAATACCGATGCCAGGTTTCTGGGCGGGATCCGTGTTCTCGGGGAGGATCGTGTGGGACTGGTGAACGATCTGACCGATATCCTCTCCCGGTCGATGAAGACCAATATGAAGAGCATCAACGTGAACAGTGACAGCGGGATGTTCGAGGGGATCATCTCTCTTTACGTTACCGACCTGGCCCATCTGGAGAAGATCATGGACCGGCTGAAGAAGGTGGAAGGGGTGAAGAGTGTGATGCGGTATGATTGAATGATTGATACGGGTGGTTCCGGTGCGACGTGGCGACTATCGGTTGTTATTCACGTGAGGCGTCACTTATTGGAATAATCGTCGATAGGTAAAAAACGATAGGGGCAAGGGAGCTGGACGCCCTG
>CAYTTA010000062.1:0-13038 GCA_964440655.1 uncultured Balneolaceae bacterium | reverse complement strand
ATCCTTCGTCGGTTCCAGCACACAGTCGAAGCGACGGAGCACAACGATTGGCAATATAACCAAACGGTACTGGGGCGGGCGATAAGGACCGCGCAGGCGGTTGGCGATCTCCCAGATTTTGTCTTTCAGCTCAGCGTGGCTTTGTAAGGTCATTGACGGTAATTCGGTTGCTATTGTGGGGGAGTGGGCCCGATTCAGCTCCTGTTCATTTCGAGGCAGCACTGTTTTCAAAGAAGTGCCCATATCATTCCGGATCCCCGTTGCATCTTAACACTTGTCCGATGTTCTGCTGCAGGTATAACCCTATAGGATGCAGTACCCAACGTGACTCATCAGAAGAAAAGTAGGGATATATAGGTCAGAATTCGGCAATAATGCAACAGGATGTCCGGCTGATGAGCCGATCACCGGGAGAGAACAGGTGAAAAGTCTCTTGACAAGGCATGATCGCGGCAGTAATATATGTGTGAAGCATGTGCAGGAGACGCAATGATGAATATACCGATCAAAGGACGGGGAGCTTCGGACAATCCTCTGAACCGTTTTGAGAAAGTCTGGCTGGAGTACGATCCGGATGAGGAGACGGGAGAGAAACCGGCCCCGAAGAGGGAACTTCTCAGGGACCATACCTCTGAAATCATTTCGACCAACAGCAGTCCGGACATCGGGTTCAACAAGAGCCTGAACCCCTATCGCGGCTGTGAGCACGGCTGCATCTACTGTTACGCCCGGCCGACGCATGAATATCTGGGATTTTCGGCGGGACTCGATTTCGAATCGAAGATCGTGGTCAAGCATGAGGCTCCCCGGCTGCTTCGCCAGGCCCTGGCCCGGAAGAGCTGGACACCCGAGGTACTGGCCATGAGCGGAGTGACCGATCCGTATCAGCCGGTCGAAAGGGAGCTGGAGATTACCAGGGGGTGCATCCGGGTGCTTGCCGAGGCGAGAAATCCTGTGGTGATCATCACCAAGAATCACCTGGTCACACGCGATATCGATCTTCTCTCGGAACTGGCAGAAGTGGATGCGGTCCGGGTGGTGGTCTCCGTAACCACCCTGGACCGGGAGCTGGCACGGGTGATGGAGCCGAGAACATCCACTCCGGAACGGAGGCTGGAGGCGATCCGGAAACTCGCCGGGGCCGGAATTCCCGTACAGGTCAATGTGGCGCCCGTCATCCCCGGCCTGACCGATTACGAATCGGTTGCCATCCTGGAAGCGGCTGCCGAGGCCGGGGCTTCGGGAGCGGGCTACACCCTTCTCCGCCTGCCCTGGGGGGTGAAGGAGCTCTTCTGCGACTGGCTGGAACAGCACTATCCGGACCGGAAAGGGAAGATCCTGAGCCGGATCCTGGACATCCGGGAAGGAAGGCTGAACCGTTCGGAGTTTGGAGAGCGGTTCAGGGGGACCGGTCACTTTGCAGAGCAGATCCGGCTTCTCTTCGGCCACCATGTGAAACGGCTGGGTCTGAACAGGGAGAGGCGCCCCCTCTCGACCGCTTCCTTCCGCCGGCCTGCCCCGGACGGGCAGATGCAGCTGTTCTAGCGTTGCTTCGTCGAAGCGCAGACCTTTTGCCCGAACCGCATGCTGCCGCCGGCAAATTCCGATTGCCGTCGCTCTTGAGTATATTGTCAAGCAGGTAGAATTCACTGTTTGCAGGGAACAAGAAATTCAAAATGATCTGATTATGGCTGCAGTCGAATCAACAATGCTGGAACTGGGAACAAAGGCACCTCACTTTTCACTGACCGATGCAATCTCCGGCAGGAACTACTCGCTGGAGGATTTCGAGGGGAACAGGGCCCTGCTGGTCATGTTCATCTGCAATCACTGTCCCTATGTGAAACATATCCGTCAGGGGCTGATCGACTACGCTACAGAATACATGCCGAAAGGGGTGGCTGTTGTTGCGATCAATTCGAACGATGCAGAGGCCTATCCGGAGGATTCGCCCGAAAAGATGAAGGAGGAGGGGGAGAAGTACGGCTTTCCGTTTCCCTACCTTTTTGATGAGACCCAGCAGGTGGCGAAAAGCTATCGTGCAGCCTGCACACCGGATTTCTTTCTCTTCAATTCCAGGCAGGAGCTGGTCTATCGGGGCCAGTTCGATTCCAGCCGGCCGAAAAACGACGATCCCGTAACGGGAAGGGATCTCCGTGAGGCCACCGACCGGTTGCTGGCGGGGCAGGACCCTGTTGCCGATCAGATACCCAGCATCGGATGCAACATCAAGTGGAAAAAGGGGAACGAACCGGACTATTTCGGATAGGAGACGGCGAGTGGAGGCGGGAAAAGCCAACATTGACATCGCCGAATTGCGGCGTCGGTATACAAAAGGAGGGCTGACCGAGGAGATGCTCCCCACGGACCCGCTGCAGCTGTTGCGTGAATGGGTGGAGCAGGCTGTGGTGACAGGGGTGGCCGAACCCAATGCCATGGCTCTGGCTACCGTCAGGAAGGAAGGGATTCCCGATGTGCGGATCGTGCTCATGAAGGGGATCGAGGAGGAGTCGGTCCTCTTCTACACCAACTACACGAGCCAGAAGGCAGCCGACCTGCAGGCTCATCCCCATGCCGGCTGCTCGATCTGGTGGCCGGAGCTGGAGCGGCAGATCCGCATCCGGGGATCGGTGGAAAAAGTATCGCGTGAGCAGAGCGCGGACTATTTTGCGCGGCGCCCGCGAGAGAGCCAGATCGGAGCATGGGCATCCAGCCAGAGCCAGGTGGTGGAGGGCCGGGAGGAGCTTCAGCGGCGTTTCCGGGAGCTGGAGAGGCGGTTCGAGGGAAAACCGGTTCCCCTGCCCGACCATTGGGGAGGTTTCCGGATCCTGGTTTCGGAGATCGAGTTCTGGCA
This sequence comes from uncultured Balneolaceae bacterium, assembly GCA_964440655.1. GTDB lineage: Bacteria > Bacteroidota > Rhodothermia > Balneolales > Balneolaceae > CAYTTA01. Next base: position 10,184 of record CAYTTA010000062.1, on the reverse strand, counting down.
GGGACGACCGGGACGGATGCACGACCGGATCCGTTACCGAAAGAGCGGTGAGGGATGGACGCGCGAGCGTCTCATGCCGTGACCTGTTGGACCAAATCAGGCAGGATGGGGAAAAACAAGCTTGAAAAATGGCAGGAACTGCGTGAATTCGATCACGTGGTGGATTATACCGATTTTGCAACCGATCCCGGTGCGCCGCACCGGCTCCTTCACCCGAAAGGAGGCTGGAGCGAGTGGTTCGGAAACAAACATCCCATCGTTCTTGAACTGGCCTGCGGTCGGGGAGACTATACGATTGGGCTGGCGAGGCGTTTTCCGGAGCGTAATTTTGTGGGGATCGACATCAAAGGGGCCAGGATCTGGGGCGGAGCCCGGCTGGCCAAAGAGGAAGGGCTCGGCAACGTCCGGTTCTTCAGGAGCTTCATCGACCACATTGAACGCTATTTCGATGAGGGTTCGGTCGATGAGATCTGGATCACCTTTCCCGACCCTTTCCTCCGGAAGAGCCGGGCAAACAAGCGTCTCACTTCCCCCCGGTTTCTCAGGCAGTATCGCAAGATCCTCCGGCCCGGCGGCTCCATTCACCTGAAAACAGATTCGGAACAGCTGTTCCACTACACCCTTGAAGTGCTCGGAGAAGGGGAGGGGCGGGTTCTGAGGCGGGTGGACGATGTGTGGCAGGAGACTCCGGCAGATGAACTTCTTGCCATCCAGACCCGGTATGAACGTTCACACCGGAAGGAGGGCCGGACCATCCGCTATCTGGAGTTTGTCCTGGAGTGGGAAGGCCCCCAGGGAGAGGATCAGAGCCGCGAGGCCTTCTCCGAAGCCGCCACGATGGAGCGGATCAGTGCGGAGCTGAAGCCCTGATGCTCCAGCTCGTTCAGACCGGTGATGGTGCATCCGCCCGGGGTGGCCACCCGGTCCACTTCTGCCTCGGGATGCCCGTCGCCGGCCAGCAGCAGCTCTGCCGCGCCTTTTACGGTCTGTGCTGCCATCAGCCGGGCTTGCTCGGAGTGAAAGCCGATCTCCACACCTGCCATGGAAGCCGCACGGATCGCACGAAGGAAGAAGGCGATCCCGCTCGAGCAGAGCGCGGTCGCTGCCGCCATCTGATCCTCCCGGATCACCATGGTCTTCCCGACCGCCGAGAAGATCGTTTCAGCGGCCCGGATCACCTCCGGATCTCCGGAGGAGGTGGCCAGACAGGTCATCGACTCACGGATGGCAATGGCGGTGTTGGGCATGGCACGGACAACCGGCACTCCATTTCCGATCGCTTCGGAGATCCGCCGGCATGATGCTCCCGCCAGAATGGAGAGCACGAGATGACGATCGGGATCGATCTCCGGACGGATCTCTTCGATCAGCGGATCCAGATGGGAGGGCTCGACAGCCAGAACCAGAATATCGGAGGAGCGGACCGCCTGAAGATTGTCTGAGGTGACATTGAATCCTTCATTTCGGAAGGGGTCCAGCTGATCGATACGACGGCGTGTGAGGGTGATCCGGCCGGCGTCGAAGGTTCCGGACCGGACAAGTCCTCCGGCAATGGCGGTGCCGATGTTACCGGCTCCCAGGATGGCGAGGGTGTTCCAGCGTTTCATGTGGATGAGATTCGTTGAGTGAACCGGTTCGGAGCGTCAGGGTCCGTGAACGGTTCCATAAGATCCCTGCAGTTTGAGGCAGGCCACTCTTCAGAGTTTGCAAGAGGTTGAGCCCCGAACGTGTGCAGTTTCCGGCTTGTGCAAGTTTAATGAAAAGTTTCCTGTCACAACAGCATGCCCTTTTATTGGCCGCGGACTTGAAGCGGGAGCGGGGAATCGGTAAAATTGCTCCATTTATTTACCATCATCTGTAACTCATTTTCACTCTCTCCAGACCAGAGATTTATCATGCGAGTTTTAAAGTTTGGCGGTTCTTCGGTCGGTACTCCCGACGCAATTCGAAAAGTGATCGAAATCATCCGGGACAAGCAGACCCGGACGGAGATCGCCGTTGTGGTCTCCGCATTCCGGGGGGTGACCGATCAGCTGGCCGAGACCGCCCGGCTTGCCTCCGGAGGGGGAGATGCGCATCTGGAGAGTCTCCGCGAGCTGGAGAAGCGGCACCTGGAGGCCATTCGTGAACTGATCCGGGTTCAGGAGCAGAGCGAAGCGCTCACCCGATTCAAGCTGGAGTTCAACCAGCTTGAGGATATTCTGCAGGGGATCTCCCTGGTAAGGGAGATTACGCCGAAGACCATGGATTTTGTCGTCGGGTTCGGAGAGCGGTTTTCCGCTCTTATTCTGGCCGCCGCACTGAAGGATCAGGGGCTGAACGCTCTCTATGTGGATGCCCGTCAACTGATAAAAACCGACAATGAGCACGGGCAGGCACGGGTGCTGACCGAGCCGACCTACAGGAACATCCGGCATTTCTTCAAGGAGCACAAAGGGGTCATCTCTGTGGTGACCGGTTTCATCTCCTCCACCCCGGACCAGATCACCACAACGCTCGGGAGGGGAGGTTCCGATCTGACCGCTTCCCTGCTGGGCGCGGCCATGCAGGTGGAAGAGATCGAGATCTGGACCGACGTGGACGGGCTCATGACCGCCGATCCGGGGAAAGTGCCCCGCGCCTTCCCGATCCGCGAGGTCTCCTACGAGGAGGCGATGGAGATGTCCCATTTCGGAGCGAAAGTGATCTATCCTCCCACCATCCAGCCGGCGCTTCATGCCGGTATTCCGATCTCGGTCCGGAACACCTTCAATCCCGATCAGCCGGGTACGCTGATCAAGAAGGAGGCGGCTCCGACAGACCGGCTTATCAAGGGAATCACCTCGATCGATGAAGTGGCGCTCATCACGATCAAGGGGGGCGGAATGATCGGCGTGAGCGGCATCTCGGCACGGCTCTTCACCGCCCTGGCACGGGAGAAGATCAACATACTTCTCATCACCCAGGCCTCATCCGAGCATACGGTGACCCTTGCGGTGCTGCCTCAGATGGGCGAGCTGGCGGAGCAGGTGATCCGCGATGAATTCGAGCAGGAGTTCGAACAGCAACATATCGATCAGGTGATCGTCGAGCGGGATCTCTCCATCATTGCCATCGTTGGAGACAACATGAGGAAGATTCCGGGCATTTCCGGACGTGTTTTCAGCGCATTGGGAAGGAACGGGGTGAACATTGTGGCGATCGCCCAGGGCTCTTCGGAGCGGAACATCTCTTTTGTGGTGAACCGGAAGGATTCCCGCAAGGCGATGAATACACTTCACGACGCCTTCTTCCTGGCCGGGGTGAAGACGGTGAATCTCTTCCTGGTGGGGGTCGGGCTGATTGGCGGAACCCTGCTTCAGCTCATCAACAATCAGGTCAAGACTCTCTACGACGACTATCAGATCGATATCCGGCTCCGCGGGGTGGCCAATTCCCGCAAGATGCTGGTACGGGAGGAGCCGATCCCGCTTGACAGCTGGAATGAACAGCTGGAGAAGGAAGGGGGTGAGACATCCCTCTCCGGCTTCATCGGGCAGATGAAGGGGCTGAACCTTCCCAACTCGGTCTTTATCGACTGTACCGCCAGTGAGGAGGTCTCGCTGGTCTATCCGCAGGTCCTCTCCTCCAGCATTTCGGTGGTTACGCCGAACAAACGGGCCAACTCATCGGAGCAGAGCTATTTTGACGAACTGCACCGGCTGGCGGAGAAGCACAACGTCGCCTTCCGCTACGAAACCAATGTTGGGGCCGGCCTTCCCCTTGTTGCCACCCTGCATGAACTGGTCACGACGGGGGACAAGCTTCATCGGGTGGAAGGGGTTCTCTCGGGAACGCTGAGCTTCCTCTTCAACAGTTTTGACGGGACAAAGCCATTCAGCTCCATTGTCCGGGAGGCAAAAGAGAAAGGATTCACCGAACCCGATCCGAGGGAGGACCTGAACGGCCACGACGTGGGCCGGAAGCTTCTTATCCTGGCACGGGTTGCCGGTTACAAACTGGAATTCAGCGACCTGGAGATTGAGAATCTGGTCCCGGAAGGGGCGCGGGACGCCGGGGATGTGGAGGAGTTTTTCCGGAAACTGGAGGAGTACGACGGGGAGTTCGAGAAGCGGCGTACCGACGCCGAAGCGAAAGGGAAATCCCTCTGCTACATCGCCCGGTTTGCCGATGGCAAGGGTGTGGTGCGTCTGGAGGAGATCGGCCCCGATCACCCCTTCTTCGGCTTGAGAGGCAGTGACAACATCGTTGCCTTTTTCACGGACCACTATCTGGAGAACCCGATGGTGATCAAGGGGCCGGGTGCCGGGGCGAAGGTGACTGCCGGTGGAATCGTTGCCGACATCCTTCGGGTGGTTCACACCAAGGCACTCCCCAACGCCGGATAAGTCTGAAAAAAGTGGTGCAAAAGTGGTACATTGTCCGGTTATCTATCTGATACGATGAAGACAACGACCGACCGCTATAGCCAGACAATGACAGACTCTCCGGTTAAAAAAGCCACGGCCTTCGCACCGGCGACGGTTGCCAACGTGGGGTGCGGCTTTGACGTTCTGGGTTTTGCCATACATGGTCCGGGGGACGAGGTGGTTGCCGGGTTCGGTGATCATGAAGGAGTCCGGATCCTTGCCATCCATGGGGACAGTGGCAAACTCCCCCTTGATCCGATGGAGAACACGGCGGGAAGGGCAGTGATCAGCATGCTTCGGAGGCTGGACACTCCCTCCGAAAAAGGGATCAGCCTCACCATCACCAAGAAAATGCCGCTGGGAAGCGGGCTTGGTTCCAGTGCGGCCAGTTCGGTGGCGGCGGCTGTGGCGGCCAACCGGCTGCTGGGCTCTCCGTGGTCCCGGCGCGAACTCCTTCCCTTCGTGGTGGAGGGAGAGCTGGCAGCCAGCGGAACCCCTCATGCCGACAACGTATCGGCCTCCCTTCTGGGCGGGTTCATCCTGGTCCGGAGCAACGATCCGCTTGATGTGATCTCTCTCGATTACCCCGACAATCTCTACTGTGCGGTGATTCACCCCAAGATCGAGATCAAGACACGCAGCACCCGGATGATTTTGAGGAAAGAGGTTCCTCTGGCACGTGCTGTTGCCCAGTGGGGCAATGTCGGTGCGCTGGTTGCCGGTCTCTATACGAAGGACACCGCACTCATCGGCCGCGCCATGCAGGACGGGATCATCGAGCCGGCACGCTCTTTCCTCATTCCCGGGTTTGAGCAGATGAAAAAAGTCTCTCTGGATGCCGGTGTGCTGGGTTTCAGCATATCGGGAGCCGGTCCTTCCGTCTTTACCCTGAGCGACTCCGAGGAGGTTGCACGGGAGTCGGGGCGACGGGCCGGCAAGGTGCTGGAATCCCTCGGACTGGAGTATGATGTGATTGTCTCCGGGATTAACGGGGAAGGAGCGCGCGTTACAGCTGCGGACTGAACTTTTTTTCATGAACGACATCCAGGCGGAGATGACTCAGAAAAGTGGGGAGGAGAACCGGCAGGAGATCCGGTTTGTGAGCACGCGGGGCGGTGCGCCGGCCTGCACATTTCAGGAAGCGATGAAGCAGGGACTGGCTCCCGACGGGGGGCTCTATCTGCCTGATCCTGTTCCCCTCCTGCCGGAGAGCTTCTGGCAGACTCTTTCCGGGCGGACACTTCAGGATACCGGCGCCGAGATGGCAGCTTCCTGGTTCAGCGATCCTGCCGACAGAGAGAGGATCCGGGAGGTGGCCCGTGACGCCATCAGCTTCGAGGCTCCGCTTGTCCGGTTGAGAGAAAACATCTATGTGCTGGAGCTCTTCCATGGCCCCACGCTGGCCTTCAAGGATTTCGGAGCCCGTTTCATGGCACGGGCCTATGCCCGAATGGTGCAGGACGAGGAGGGGGAGCTTCTCATTCTGGCCGCCACATCGGGCGATACCGGCAGTGCGGTCGCCCACGGGTTTTTCGGTGTTGAAGGTACCCGGGTCATCCTGCTCTATCCCTCCGGGAAGGTGAGCAATCTGCAGGAGAAGCAGATGACAACGCTGGGCGGGAATGTGACCGCTCTGGAAGTGGATGGGGTCTTTGATGATTGCCAGAGGCTGGTCAAGGCGGCTTTTTCCGATTCGGGACTCAATAAAGAGCTTCGGCTGAGCTCGGCCAATTCGATCAACATTGCCCGGCTCATGCCCCAGTCCTTCTACTATGCGCACGCCCTCGGCCAGTTGCAACAGCAGCTGGGAAGCACCGTAAAACCGGTCTTTTCCGTCCCCAGCGGGAACTTCGGGAACCTGACGGCCGGACTGCTGGCCATGAAGTCGGGGATGCCTGTTTCCGGTTTCCTGGCGGCCACAAACCGGAACGATGTGGTGCCGGAGTATCTGGAGACCGGCGAGTTCCACCCCCGTTCCTCGGTCCAGACCATCTCCAATGCGATGGATGTGGGCAATCCCAGTAATTTCGAACGGATTCTGCACCTCTTTGAGGGGTCGCTTGAGGAGATCCGCCGTCATATCCGGGGAAGTTCCTGGGATGACCGGCAGACTCGTGAGTGCATCCGGCGTGTCTGGCAGCAGGAGGGCTATCTCCTCGACCCGCATACGGCGGTGGGAGTGCTTGCAGCCGAAGAGTTTCACCGGGAGAGCGGAAACGCCGGCAAGCCGGTTGTTGTTCTTTCGACGGCGCACCCGGTCAAATTCCGGGAGATCGTCGAAGAGGAGACCGGACAGGAGATCCCCGTGCCCGAACGGCTCAGGGAGTGTCTTGACCGCGAGAAGTCCAGCCGTAAAATCGGAGCGGAGTATGAATCGTTCCGCGATCTGCTTCTGGAGATCACCCGCTAAAGAATAGGACCTTGCAAATCCGTATTTTTACGGAAGTTTTATTGTGACAACCCAACGCTAACCCTTTCTGTCCAATCACCTATCCATGTCTTCAACTGCTATTCAGGAACCGGAAGTAACGCTGGAACTGGCCCTGGAACACGGTCTCACCGCCGAAGAGTACGATATGATCATCGGCTATCTCGGACGTACACCCACCTTCACGGAGCTGGGGGTCTATTCGGTGATGTGGAGTGAGCACTGTTCCTACAAGAACTCCATTCTGGAGATCAAGAAGCTGCCCCGGGAGGGCAAGAACCTGCTTGCCAAGGCGGGAGAGGAGAACGCGGGACTGGTTGACATCGGAGACGGTTATGCCTGTGCCTTCAAGATTGAGAGCCACAACCACCCCTCCGCGGTGGAACCCTATCAGGGTGCGGCCACCGGGGTTGGAGGCATTCACCGGGACATCTTCACCATGGGTGCGCGTCCGGTAGCCTCCCTGAACAGTCTGCGCCTCGGACGTCTCGATTCGCCCCGGACCCGCTTCCTTCTCGACGGCATCGTTCGCGGGATCTCCGACTACGGGAATGCATTCGGGGTTCCGGTCACCGGCGGGGAGATCTATTTTGATGAATCTTATGAAGGGAATCCCCTGGTAAATGCGATGAGCGTGGGGCTGGTCCGTGTCGGGGAGACTGCCTCGGCCATCTCCGAAGGAGTGGGCAATCCGGTGATTATTGTCGGAGCCGCCACCGGGCGTGACGGGATCCACGGTGCGACTTTTGCGTCGGAAGAGATCAGCGAGGAGAGCGAGGCGAAGCGTCCCAACGTCCAGGTGGGCGACCCTTTTACCGAGAAGCTGCTTCTGGAGGCGACCCTTGAGGTTCTGAAGACGGGAGCGGTGGTCGGAATGCAGGATATGGGTGCCGCCGGAATCGCCTGCTCCAGCTCGGAGATGGCTGCCAAGGGGGGGCTTGGCATGAGGGTCGATCTGGACAAGGTACCGGTTCGGGAAGAGGGGATGACCGCCTACGAACTTCTGCTGAGCGAGAGCCAGGAGCGGATGCTGGTGGTGGCTCATAAAGGGCGTGAGCAGGAGGTGATCGATGTTTATAAAAAATGGGACCTCCATGCCGTGGTGATCGGAGAGGTGGTGGAAGGGGAGAATGTGACTTACTGGAAGGATGGGGAGATCAAGGCGGATATTCCGGCCGATTCCCTGGTCCTTGGAGGTGGAGCCCCGCAATATGTCCGGGAAGCGACCCGCCCCGACTATCTTGATGAGGTGCAGGGATTCGATCTCTCCACCCTGGAGCATCCGACCGACCACAACGATATACTTCTAAGGCTTCTGGGGTCGCCCAATATCGCATCCCGCCGCTGGGTTTTCCAGCAGTATGATTCTACCGTCCGGACCAACACGGTGGAGGGGCCGGGAGCCTCGAATGCCGGTGTGATCCGGATCAAGGGGACAAACCGTGGTCTGGCCATGGCGACCGACTGCAACTCCCGCTATGTCTATCTGAACCCTCGGAGAGGGGGACAGATTGCGGTGGCGGAAGCGGCCCGTAACGTTGTCTGCAGCGGCGCGAAACCGGTTGCCGTAACCAACTGCCTCAACTTCGGAAACCCCTACAAGCCGGAAGTCTACTGGACCTTCAAGGAGTCCCTGGCCGGCATGGGAGATGCCTGCCGTGCATTCGATACCCCGGTCACGGGCGGTAACGTGAGTTTCTACAACGAGAGCCCGGATGCGGCGATCTACCCCACTCCGGTCATCGGGATGATCGGTCTTGTGGAGGATGTGAACAAAGATGTCATGACTCCGGGTTTCAAGAATGAGGGAGACATTGTCTACTATCTCGGTGCCCGCCGTTCCGGACTGGGAGGCTCGGAATATCTCAAGGTGATCCACGGAGTGACCGCCGGGGATGCCCCCGAACTCGATCTGGAGTTCGAAGTCCATCTTCAGGAAGTGGTTCTGGAGGCGATCCGCAAAGGGAAGATTAATGCGGCGCACGACGTCTCTGACGGCGGGCTGGCGGTGACTCTCGCAGAGATGGCCATCTTTTCCGGGATGGGTGCCAAGGTCAGTGTGAAGGAGCTGAACGGCTCCTGGCACGATGTACTCTACAGCGAAGCCCAGTCCGGGATTGTGGTGACCGTTCCTGCCGCGGGGGCCGACTCCTTCGAGAAGTTCTGCCGTTCCAGGGAACTGCCCTGCGAGATGCTGGGAGCGACCGGCAGCCGCCATCTGGAGATCGACGAATTCATCCGACTGCCGGTGAGCAAACTGGCCGAAACCCATGACCGGGTGATCGGCGCGGCAATGGGGGAAGAATGAACCTGCTCCGGATCGTGATGCCCTGACCGGATCGTGAGGACCTGTTTCGGATCGTGAGGACCTGTTTCGGATCGTGATCTCCTGCTTCAGAGAGTGATCCCTTACTTCAGACAGTGATCTCCTACTCCAGACCGTAGAGTTCCACTCCGGCTGGCCGGTACCGATCCCCTTCCCGCCAGAAAGGAGCCTTCTCCTGATGGGCGATGAAGTGCGCCGTGAGCAGATAGGAGCGGATGTAATCGGTGATGTAGTCGTAATTCAGCGTCCCGGGGGTATCGTGCACCGTGTGGTAGTAGGTCTCGATCTCCCGGTCGAATGCGGTCAATCCGAGGCTGTAAGTGGGGGAGGGGATTCCTTTCCGTGCGAAATTGACATTGTCGGAGCGGTCAAACAGATTCTGCTCCGGAACGGGATCGGGAATCGCCTCCAGACCAAACGCCGCTGCGGCTTCCCGGATCAGTTCTTCCGCCCCGGTCCGCTCCAGCCCGATCACGGTCACCTTGCTCGTGTCGTTGTAACCGGCCCCGTCGATATTCAGATAGTAGACAATCCGGTCGAGGGGTACCGTGGGATTCTCTACATACCAGGCACTTCCAAGGAGTCCCTGCTCCTCGCCCGTCCAGGCAGAAAGCAGGATGGATCGTGAAGGAGGGTGGGCGGCAAAATAGCGTGCTGCGGCAAGAAGGGCGGCCACTCCGATCGCATTGTCCCGGGCTCCGTTGCAGACCGGTGAAACGGGTGGGAGTGAAGAGAGGCTTCCCTGCCCGACCCCTTCTCCGTTCATTGAACCGGTGGTACCGGTACTGTCGTTCCGATCCCCGGAATCAGCTCCCCGTGCGGCTGCACCCGATGGCTCCCTGCAGCCGGAATCGGGGTCATCCACTCTTCCGATGTGGTCGTAGTGCGCCCCCAGAAGCAGGATCTCCCCCTTTTTATCGGGATCAGTCCCTTCGATGTACCCCAGGACGTTGAAGCTGCGGAGCTTTCTGGAGGGCTGCCCGTCGAGAGAGATGGTCACTCCGGCCTTTTCCGACTCCTTTGCCGGCAGGGGAAGCTCCCT
>CAYTTA010000061.1:0-13241 GCA_964440655.1 uncultured Balneolaceae bacterium | reverse complement strand
CTGGTCAGCTATCGGGAGACCCTTTCTTTCGACCGGAACACCACCGATGCGATCTATGAGCCGTCACAGGTTGGCTTGAGGACGGCGGACGGGAATTCTGCCGGAGAGCCGGAAGAGGAACGTATCGGAGGCAGGGAGGGGGGGGCTGGCGGGGAGCCTGAGCAGAGGGGGGGCGGGGATGCGGAAGAGACCGGAGGTCCTGCCGGAGAAGAGATCGCTGCGGAAACGGATGATGAAGAAGAGGAACTGATTTTCTTCAATGGTTTCGGGGGATTCGGGACGGAGGGGCGGGAATATCATATTCAAATCGTCCGGAATCCCCGGAATGGCTATCCGGTCCTCCCACCTGCTCCGTGGATTAACGTGATCGCCAATCCCTCTGCCGGATTCCTCTGCAGTGAGCGAGGGGCCGGTTATACCTGGAGTGTCAACAGCCGGGAGAACAAGCTTACCGGCTGGTCGAACGATCCGGTATGCGATCCGTTTTCCGAGGCACTCTACATCCGCGATGAGAAGAGCCGCAGGTTCTGGTCCCCCCACCCGGGACCGGTGCCCGGAGAGGGGGAATACCGGGTGGCGCATGGTTTCGGGTACAGCCGGTTTGAGCATCACTCTGCCGGGCTGGAGCAACGAACAACCCACTTCATGGCCGGAGAGGATCCGGTCAGGATAACCCTGCTCGAGTTGCGAAACAGGACCCTCGAGGAGATGGATCTCTCCCTTTTCACCTTTTGTGATCTTGTGATGGGAGTGGAGAAGCGCCCATTTTCGCGTTTTATCCTGCCCCAGGCTCTTTCCGGCCACGCTCTCCTGATGGCGACCAACCCCTGGAACAACGAGTTTGCGGGAAGCGTCCTTTTTCACAGCATGGCGGTCAGAATGGCAGCAGGGGAGGGTGATGCGGAGACGGAGCTGACCTATACCACGGACCGAAGCAGTTTCATCGGAAGAAACCGCTCTCCGGAGCGCCCCGCCGCACTCCTTTTCAAGGAGAGGCTCGACAACCGATCAGAGGCGGGTGGGGACCCTTGTCTGGCACTTCACAGCAGGTTCAGGCTGGGTCCGGGTGAACAGTGCCGGGTGATCATTCTTACGGGAGAGGCAAAGAACGGGGATGAGGCGATGGCGTGGGCCCGACGCTATTCCGAACCGTCGCAGGCAGCCGGCGTGCTGGAAAAGGTAAAGAAGGAGTGGAGCGAGGCGCTGGGTCGCATTCAGGTCCGGACACCGGACCCCTCTCTGGACCTGATGGTGAACGGGTGGCTGATGTATCAGAATCTGGCGTGCAGGCTTTTTGCACGGAGTGCCTTTTACCAGGCCGGAGGTGCATTCGGATACCGGGATCAGCTCCAGGATGTGATGGCGGCGCTCTATGTTGATCCGCAGATAGCACGAAAGCAGATTCTCCTTCACGCCTCCCGCCAGTTTCCGGAGGGGGATGTGCAGCACTGGTGGCACCCCCCAACGGGGCGCGGCATCCGGTCCCGCATTACGGACGACCGGCTCTGGCTTCCTTATGTGACCGACTTCTACATCCGCTCGACCGGTGACCGCTCCATCCTTGATGAGCAGGTTCCCTGGATCACAACCCGGCCGCTTCGGGATGACGAGCATGAGGTCTATCTGGAACCGGAACCGCTGGAAGAGACCGATCCGCTCTTTGAGCACTGCTGCCGTGCGATTGAGATCTCGATGAAAACGGGCCGGCACGGGTTGCCTCTTATCGGTTCCGGAGACTGGAATGACGGAATGAACCGGGTGGGGGAAGATGGAAAAGGGGAGAGTGTCTGGCTCGGGTTCTTCCTCTATGACATCCTGAACCGGTTCACTGAGATAAGTGAAAGCCGGGGGGAGAGCCAGCGTGCCCGCAGATACCGGAAAGAGGCGGAACGGCTGAAAAAAAAGCTGAACGAGGAGGGGTGGGACGGGAGCTGGTACCTGCGTGCATTCTACGACGACGGCACACCTCTCGGATCCTCCCGGAATGAGGAGTGCCGCATTGACACGATCTCTCAGGCGTGGTCGGTCATTTCGGGAGTGGCGCCGGAAGAGCGGATCCCGCTCGTTCTTCAGGCACTTGAGAAGCATCTGATCTCCGAGGAGATCGGCATCATCCGGCTTCTGACACCCGCTTTTGACCGGACAGAGAGAGATCCGGGCTACATTCGCGGATACATTCCCGGGGTCCGGGAAAACGGAGGCCAGTATACCCACGGGGCTCTCTGGGCGGTGAGGGCATTTGCCGAAGCAGGTGAAGGGGAGCGGGCGGCAGCCTATCTGCAGATGATCAACCCTGTCAATCACGGACGGACTCCGGAAGAGGTGTCCCGCTACAAGGTGGAGCCCTACGTTGTAGCAGCCGACGTTTATGGGGAACCACCCCTGCAGGGGCAGGGGGGATGGACCTGGTATACCGGTTCGGGAGCATGGATGTACCGGGTCGCACTGGAGTCAATACTTGGCTTCCGTCTGGAAGGGGACCGGATCGCACTCCGGCCGGCCATACCGGGCAGCTGGCAGGAGTATTTTGTGGAGTACGATGCGGGTGGGGGGACCCGATACCGGATCCGGATCCGGAACCCGGAGGGAGTGCAGACCGGCATGCCGACGGGGACTTTGGATGGCGAGCCGCTTTCTGAACCGGGCATGGTCCCTCTGATCAGGGATGGAAGGGAGCACAAGGTGGAACTGGTTCTGCGACGTGCAGAAAGAGAATGGGATGAGCAGAAGAAGCCGGAGAGTGAAAAGTGATGAGACATCCTGTCATCACACTCCTTTCATTTCACCTCCGGCCCTCGTGCAGGGAATTCATAACCTGAGCGGCAGGTGATGGCCCCGCTATATGGTATACTATAGTGGAAATGAGCCTGTCGGTCTGCAGCCAGATCGAATCAAGAAACAACAATCGAAGAGTGGATTACCCCGACCGGGCAGAGGCTCGGAAAGCCCGGAGAGATGGTTGCCGGCAAAAAGCCGGACTTGTTGTTCCGGGAGATGCAACAGGTGCAGCGGGAGTGAAAGATCCGAAAAGAGGTAAATCTATGAAGCGCATCAAGGTTCAGGTTATTGACCCATCAGTCGTGGTCAGGCAGATTGTGATCAGCATAGTCCGGAAAATTGACGATATCGAGATCACAGGATCCTGTTCACCGGAGGAAGAGAGTCTTCTCCGGAAACTTGAAGAGGCAACACCGGATGCAATTGTCATGGGGCTGGATCCGGCGGATCAAACCCGGATGGACTTTTTTCTGCAAATCCGGAGCCGTTTTCCCGCCCTTCCGGTCATTGTTCTCACCTGCCTGAGTGAACAGGGTGCCAAAGCGGCTATCACCGCACTCCGTAAGGGAGCGGTGGACTTTATCACGATTCCCCCCCGTACATCCGGTCTCACGCTGGCGAGGGCACATCTTGAGAAGCGCCTGCGCCATGTACTCTCACTTATTCCGAGGGTGAACCGGAATCTGTTGCTGAAGATGGCTGCTTCAGAAGGGGAAGACCCTGCCGTCAGTGCGGAACAGCTTCCCGAAGAGGGTGTGGATGAACTGCGAAACGAGAGACGGTGGAATCAGATCCGGTCTGCACGTGCCGGTGTAAGGAAACCGGCCAGTCTTGTTGTAATTGGTGGCTGTACCGGAGCTGTTCCGGCACTCTTCACCCTTGTGGGACAACTATCACCCGAAATCCGGGTGCCCGTCGTGGTTGTCCAGCACATGCCACGCATCTACACGAAAATTCTTGCCGACGAGCTGAACAAGGTCACGCCTCTACGGGTGCGCGAGGCAACATTCGAGGGGAATCTTCTTCCGGGTGAGATCTATATCGCCCCCGGGGGGTTCCATGTCCGGCTCAGGAGTGTGGGACCGCACAGCCACATTACACCGCATCGTGGTTTGAAAGAGCATGAATCGCGCCCTTCCATCGATGTTCTGCTTCGATCGGCACGGCATGTCCATCACAGCCGGATCCTGACGGTGTTTCTCTCGGGGGGCGGCAAGGATGGAATTCTCGGAGCCGGCGAGGCGATCGCTTCCGGAGGGAAGATCCTTCTGCAGGATCGTAAATCCTCACTTCTGTGGGATCTGGCCGACGGAATTCGGGAAAGAGGACATCCGGCCCGGATCGTTCCGGCCGACCGGCTCGCCGAAGAGATCGAGAATCTGGTTGAGCTTCGATTCGATCAGGTGCAGAGAGACCGGGAACGGATTCTCGAAACGGTCCGTACTCCGGCTCCCGGCGCTCAGCCGGGGGACTCTGCCGGTGGCTCCGGGTGGAGAAGGTTCAGGGTCTGAGAGTCCGGGCCGGTTCAGGGGTCCGGGGGGCGGGCTGCCCGGGGGGCCTGGCGGGGTTCCGGATGCGGTCCGGCTGGTTACCCGGTGCTCTGCATGGCGGCCGCCACACTGTTGATGCTCAGAAAGAGCATCGTCTTGAGAGGTTCTCGCTCTTCCTCGCTCGCGGCCTCATCCCAGCGTTTCAGCAGTTCCACCTGGATCACATTGAGCGGATAGGTGAAGTGGTTACGGAAATGGATGGAATCCTTGATCACTTTCCGGTTGTCAAGGAGTTCCTCCTGATCGGTGATGGAGAGGATTGCCTCTCTTGCCTGGCGAAACTCTTCCGAAATAAGCTGATGGAATCCGGCCGCATTTCGCTCTGCGTAGAGAGCGGAAGTGGGCAGGTGGGTCCTGGCCATTTCCCGCTGGGAATTATCCACAATAGAGCGGAAGAAGATCTTATCCCGGTACCACTCCCGGCAGAGATCGTTGTGAGAGGGGTCGGCCTGCAGGTACTCGCTCAGTGCCGTTCCTACCCCGTACCAGCCGGGGATGTTGTATCGAACCTGTGTCCAGGCAAACACCCACGGAATCGCCCTCAGATTCTCAAACTCGAGAGATTTTGATCCGCGGGAGACCGGGCGTGATGCGATGGGAAGATTTCCGATATGATCGACCGGTGTGATGGCACGGTACCACTGCCAGAAGTCGGGATGATCAATCAGCTGCCGGTAGATCTCCATGGAGCGTCGGGCGATCTGATCCATCGCTTCCGTAAATCGGGAATCGGGTTGATGGTCCGAATCGTTGTACTCGCCCGCGGCGGTGACCCCGGCAACCGCGGTGACCACCTGCTCCAGGTGGCGGATTGTGATGTCGGGCAGTGAGTAGCGGAATGAGATCACCTCCCCCTGCTCGGTGAACCGGATCCGGCCGTTGTTGCTGATCGGAGGAAGCCCCAGGATCGCCTTGTTGGAGCGTCCGCCACCCCGGCCTACGGTACCACCCCTGCCGTGGAACAACCGGAAATCGATCCGGTATTTACGAAGAACTTCTCCCAGTTTCTCCTGAGCCTTCTGCAGCGCCCAGTTGGCCATCCAGTACCCGCCATCCTTGTTGCTGTCGGAATAGCCGAGCATAATCTCCTGAAACCGGTTGCGGGCCTCAAGATGTTCGTTGTAGAGCTCATTCTGAAAGACCTGCTCCATGATTCCGGCGCTTTTTTCCAGATCCTCGATCGTTTCAAAAAGCGGAACCGCGTCGATCCGGCTGGTCACTTTGCCATCGGCATAGCTCCAGAGGCCCGCCTCCTTGCCCAGGAGAAGAACTTCCAGCATGTCACTGATGCCGTGGGTCATGCTGATGATGTACTCACCGACGGAATTCTCATCGAGCCGGATCATGTCGTTGAGCAGATAAAAAACGCTCAGAACCCGGTTGGTCTCGGCCGATGTTCTCGTATTTACCGGAAGCAGCGGTCGCGGGTTCTTCAGTTCCCTTACCAGAAGCTCCACCTTCTCCTCCTCCTTCAGCTTCCTGTACTGTTTCTCCACACCGGCAAGACGGAAGAGATCTTCCACCGCCTTTGCGTGAAGGTCGCTGTGCTGGCGGATATCCAGTCCCGCCAGATGGAAACCGAACGTTCTCGCCCGGATCAGCAGGTTGTTGAACCTGCCGAAGAGGGCCACCTCTTCAAGCCCGCATTCAATCAGGGCATCCCTTATCAGCTCAAGATCGGCCACAAACTCTTTCGCCCCGTAGGAGAGGGCGTTCTCGAAGAGGGTTCCCTTGTCTTCACGGATATCAGCCAGCAGCCGGCGCAGACGGTTCATCATGTGAGTGATCTTCCGCCGGAAGGGTTCATTGCGGTAACGCCGCATATAGCGGTCGGAGAGAGGGATCTCCTTCTCGTCTTTCTTCAGGGAGCGGTTGAAGGCATCCGGAATCCGTACCAGATCCCTGGAAACGCTAAGATAGCGGCGCAGCTCGTTGAGTTCGTTCAGGTAGAGCTCCAGGACCAGCCGTCTCTGCTGGAGAAGAGTGTTCCAGGTGATCTGGCTGGTCACATTGGGATTGCCATCCCGGTCACTTCCGATCCAGGAGCGGTATCGCAGGATGATCGGCATCTCCGGCGCTTCACCGTAGTAGGTCAGGAACGCCTCCCGGATATCGTCGTAGAGCCTGGGGCTGGTCTCCCAGATGGTGTTGGTAAAGTAGAAAAGACCGTTCTCCACCTCATCTTCCACGCTCATCCGTTCCGCACGCACCTCGTCGGTGGAGATGAGCAGGATCAATTCGTTGAAAATCTGATAGAGAAGCAGCTTGCGTTCATCGGGAGTCAGATCTTCCCGGTCGAGCTGGGTCACCATTCCGCTGATCTGATCCTGTTTGTTCAGGATGCTCCGGCGTCTCGCTTCGGTGGGGTGGGCGGTGATGGTGGGCTGGATGTCAAGCTTGCGGAAAATGGCCGCTGTCTGTTCGTAGGTGAAACCGTTCTGCCTGAACTGACGTACAGCGTCGCTGATGCTCTCCGTACGGGGATTGTCGGGACTTCCGGTCCGGGCCCGCTCCCGGTTGATCCGGATGATCTCATGCTGCTCAAGGGAGTTGACCAGGTGGAAAAATATGGTGTAGACCCGCAGCAGGTTGACAATCTCCTCTTCACTGAGCCTGGAAACACACTCCTGAAGCTGCCGGGTCGCTTCCTGGTCCTCACGGCTCAGCACTCTCGCGGTCAGAACAGGAAGCTCGGCCGCCAGCTTGTAGAGGGAGTCCTGATCCCGTCTCAGAATCAGCTGTTCCATGATTTCGGTCAGCACGTAGATCCGGCTGGTGAGCGGCTGGCTGATTCCCGACTCTTCGGCAAATGTCTTGATGGCTTCTTTCCAGGTCATACGGAGGTTTTAGAGATTCCCTTGCCAATAAGCGGCAAAGATAAGGCGAAATAACTATTCCTGCTTTCGCCCCTTTTGTGATCCGGCCTCTGCCGGTTTCTTTCCGGTCCCGTCCGGGCTGATCCACTCCCATTTTTTCACCTTCAGGCAGTTTGACCCGCTTCCATCTCCGGCGCAGGGACGAATCTCCCCTGTAATCCGGATCCGCCGGGTGGTGCCGGAAAGGAGCGTGTCCAGCACTCCCGCTTCCATCTCCAGGCGATAACGCTCCTGATGATCGCTTACCAGTACGGGACGGGGAAAATGGGCGGTGCCAAACAGCTGCAGATACCCTTCGACGGTAATCTGTTGCGTGCAGAAGAGCAGAACGGTTGATGAGAGCAGGAAGGCAAGCAGTGCGATTTTCATGATCCGCCTTCCTGCCATGCCGGTTCGGGGATGTCAGGGGGTTTCATCGGGGCGGACGGAGGGAGCTCCTGCAGAGACCAGCTCTTCATATCCGCCGATGTTGTAAACCCGTTTGAATCCGGCATCCCGCATTTTTTCCATGGCCTTGCCGCTCCGGTTGCCGCTGCGGCAGTAGAGGTAGTAGGTCTGCTCTTTGTCGAGTTCTTCCATCCGCCGGTCGAATTCGCCGGAAAGAAAGTCAAAAGAGTGGAGGGCGCCTTCCAGATGGCCCTCTTTCACCTCATCGGGAGTCCGTACATCTATCACGGTTCCGGGTTCGTTCCGGAATCTCTCCCGGAACTCTTCCGGGCTGATGTTTCCGCTATCTGCAGATGAGGATGAGGGAGTGGATGTGAAGTCTGCCATATTGGGTCCGCTTGTCAGAATGATCAGCAGGGCGGCAACTCCCGCAATTGCGACAGCTGCCAGAATTCGATATCGTTTACCTATCTTCAACGTTCTCCCGGTCTGAACGTTTTATATGAAAAACGCTTTGCCTGAACTTTTACAAGGTACCATCAATTACAATCCGTATCAAATCGTCTTGCCAACGTAAACAGAGGAGAAACTTGCCACGCCAAGCATCCACACCGGATCATTTGCCGGAACACAAACCGGAAACTTTACCGGAACAAACCCTTCAGTTTGTCGGTGAAGAGCTGCCCCCCGCCGGCAGGAGGCTTCCGCTGATCTTCCCCCTCCCCGGACCTGGTCTCTTCGTAACCGGGATCCTGCTTCTTGTTCTGCTGCTCCAACTGCCTCTGTCCGCAGAAGCCCAGGATCTGGAAGCTTTTGAGGAGAAGGTGACCGAATTCACCCTTGATAACGGACTCCGGTTCATCATCATCCACCGCCCCGTGGCGCCGGTCGTCAGTTTTGTCACCTACGTTGATGTGGGAAGTGTGGATGAACCGGTAAACAACACCGGGATCGCCCACATCTTCGAGCACATGGTATTCAAAGGGTCCCGGGAGATCGGCACGACAGACTGGGAGGCGGAGCAGAAACATATTGATGCGATGGACCGGGCCTTCCGTCTCTGGGTTGCGGAGAAGTACAGACCGGAACCGGACCGGGAGGCGATGGAGCGTCACTGGGCGGAGTTCGAGCGCCATCGGGAGGCTGCCGCCGAGTATGTGGTGACCAACGAATTTGACGAAATCGTGAGTCGCGAGGGGGCAGAGGGACTCAACGCCTTCACGAGTGCCGATGGAACGGGCTACTACTACAGTCTGCCGCAGAACAAGGCGGAGCTCTGGTTTGCCCTGGAGGCGGACCGCTTCAAAAACCCGGTGTTCCGTGAATTCTTCGAAGAGAAGGAGGTGATCATGGAGGAGCGCCGGATGAGGACCGACTCCAGCCCGACCGGCCGGCTCGTCGAGGAGTTTCTCACGGTTGCCTTCTCGGCACACCCCTATCGGAATCCCATAATCGGCTGGCCTTCCGATATCGAAACCACGTCGATCGAGGATACCCGCCGTTTCTATGAAACCTTCTACGTTCCCTCCTCTTTCACGGTCGCGATTGCCGGGGATGTGGATCCGGAGCGGATGTGCGAGTTTGCCGAACTCTATTTTTCCGATATCCCTGCCGGGGATCCGCCCCCCTTTGTGCGGACGGTGGAGCCGGAGCAGAGGGGAGAAAGACGTTTTGTGATTGAGGATGAGAGCCAGCCGGTCTGGATAGCGGGCTACCACACCGTAAGTGAGAAACATCCGGACTGGCCCGCCCTGGAGTTGCTTGGAGCCATTCTCTCCGAAGGGCGCACCTCCCGCTTTTACCGGAAGCTGATCGAGGAGGAGAGGATCGCACTGCAGATCTCCGCGTTTCCCGGTTTCCCCGGGTCAAAACACCCTTCTCTCTTCGTCATCTATGCAGTACCGAACCAGGGTGTCGAGACCGCCCGGCTGGAGGAGGCGATTCTACAGGAGATTGAACGGATAAAAGAGGGGGATATCGGACAGGAGGAACTCGAACGGGCTGTCACCAACCGAAGGGCGGATCTCATCCGCAGCCTCAACTCCAACCACGGACTGGCTCTCGCACTGGCGCAGACCCATGCCCGGCTGGGGGACTGGCGGCACTATTTCACCTTTATCGAACAGCTCGGGGAGGTGACCCTGGAAGACCTTCAGCGGGTTGCCCGTACCTATCTGGTGCCACGGAACCGCACGGTGGGAGAGATCGTCACCCGTGCAGCAGGAAGCCAGGGTGGTGAGGGCGGTGCTGGTAGTGGGGGCGTGCAAACCGCTCCGGGGGACCCGGCGGCGGAGCGTCTGCCGGCAGAAGGTTTTCATCATCAACCGGAGGCAGAACATGAGAATTGAGATGAACGATGTCCGCAGATTTTCCGGATCCGGAGCAATGGCTTCATGGCAGAGCGGACTCCTGCTGCTTTTCTGGCTCACACTTTGCGTCCCTTTCAGTTACGGCCAGAGAAAGTGGCATGAAATCGACTATCCGGAACTCAATCCTTTTGAAAAACCCGATATCACGGAATTCACTCTGTCCAACGGGATCCGTTTCTACCTCGTGGAGGATCACGAGCTGCCCCTGATCGATCTGCAGGTCATCGTACGGACCGGTGCAGTGCTGGTGCCTGACGGGAAGGAGGGGCTTGCAAGCCTGACCGGTGTGGTAATGAGAACCGGCGGGACCCGCACCATTCCGGGTGATGAGCTGGACGAGCTGCTCGAGAGCCGTGCAGCCCGGATGGAGACAGCGATCGGATTTACATCGGGATCGGCCTCCATGAATGTACTTCGGGAGGATTTTGACGAACTGATCCCTGTTTTCCGTGACTTGCTGGAGAACCCGTCGTTTCCGGAGGAGAAGATCGAGCTGGAGATGACCCGGATGAGGAGTGTGATCTCCCGGAGAAATGACCAGCAGATTCCGGTGGCGACCCGTGAGTTCCGCAGGCTGATCTACGGGGCCGATTCGGTCTATGGGAGGCTGATAGAGTATGAAACTCTGGACCGGATCAGCCGGCAGGATTTAGTGGAGTTTCACCGCCGCTCTTTTACAGGAGCCAATCTGATGATCGGGGTGGTGGGGGACTTCGTTACCGCCGAGATGATGCGGAAACTGGAGGCGGTGTTTTCCGACTTTCCCGCAGGAGAGCCGAACCGGCTCGATTTTCCTCCGATCGACTACCGCTTTGAGCCGCGGATCCATTTTATCGATAAGCGTGATGTGAATCAGAGTGTGGTGCTTTTGGGACACCTTGGAGGGTTGAGGGACCACCCCGATTACGCCCGTCTTCAGCTGATGAACCGGATTCTGAGCGACGGATTTTCCGGACGCCTCATGCAGATTGTCCGAAGTCAGATGGGGCTGGCCTATTCGGTCTTTGGCAGCTGGGCGGCCAATTTCTTCTATCCGGGCACCTTCATGGCGGGAGTTTTGACACGGAGCGCGACCACTGCTCAGGCCACCGAGGCGATTATCGGACAGATCGAGCGGCTTCAGAACGAATCCGTGCCGCAGGATGAGCTTGAACGGGCCCGTGAGCGTTTCCTCAACTCGGTGGTGTTCCAGTATGACAGCCGGGCCAGCGTGCTGATGGAGCGGATGACCTACGACTATGCGGGGATGCCGCCCGACTCTTTCGACCGTCTGGTGGAGGAGATCCGACAGGTGACGGCAGAGGAGATCCGGGAAGCGGCAGAGCGCTGGCTCCGTCCCGGTGCACTCCAGATCCTTGTGGTCGGTAACGGCGCCGAGATCGGGGATCAGCTGGAGCGATTCGGCACGGTCAATGAGATTGACATCACCATTCCCGAACCCTGAAAGGGGTTGCCTCACCTTCCGAAGGTTCCGGGACCATTCCCCACCCCGTACTTGAAGCGGCCGGCTCAGGGCCTCTCATCAGACGGTGCCTCTCATCAGGCGTTGGCCTCTCATCAGGCGTTGAAGAGCTCCCGCAGCCCGGCTGCAGTGTGCACAGGCATTTCACACCGGAAGTTTCTGCAGAACCAGGCGGAAGGAGCGTCATTCAGCGGGAAGGCCTCCGTGTAGGGAGCCATCCGGGAGAGCCGCTCCCTGTTCTCCACACTCTTCAGCAGCATCACATAGGGTTCCTTCAGTTCTGTTCTCACGGTCCGGATCATCCGCAGAACCTCGGGATCTTCCGGATGGCCGCAGATCACCACCTCTGCAGAGGGTTTCACCGCATGGATCAGAGCCTGAAGGCAGTGGGTGACTCCGTCCGGCGCACTGCTCAAAACCGCGGAAAAAGAACGGAACAGCAGCCCCGCTTTCTCTTCAAGGTCCGGTTCACCGGTCAGACGGGAGAGGCGGATCAGATTCATGGCGGCGATGGAGTTTGAAGAAGGAATCGCCCCGTCGTAGATCTCCTTCTGCCGGCCGAGGGGCGCATCGACTCCCTCTCCGGTGAGAAAAAATCCACCCTCCGGATCCCAGAAACGGTCCAGGAACATGCGGTTCAGGCGGATCGCACGTTCCAGCCAGAGGGGGTCCAGTGTTGCCTGGGAGAGTTCGATCGCTCCCCAGATCAGAGAGGCATAATCGGTCGCCAATCCCGGGATCGCCGCCTCCCCGTCCCGGTAGCGGTGAAGCAGGGTGCCGCTCTTTTCATCGAACAGACGGTCGGATAGAAAGTTCCATGCCGCTACAGCGGAATCGGTCAGTGTGTCGTTCTCCAGGATGGACCCCGAGCGGGCGAGGGCGGCAATCATCAGCCCGTTCCAGTCTGTGAGAATCTTGTCGTCAAGCCGGGGTCTGGGCCGTTCGGATCGCCTCTCTTCCAGAAGTCGCCGGATCTTCTCGAGTTTAACGGTGAATGTTCCTGAACTCACTCCGCGCTCGGCCGCGAACTCTTCCGGACGTTTCTCCATCCAGAGCAGATTCAGGCCGGTACGGGAACGGGTGGCTTCATCCAGATAATTGCCGTCCGGTTCCAGATTAAAGAGCTCCGCAACCAGAGCCGCATCGGCCGGATCGAGAATCTCCCCGATCTCCTTCAGTTCCCAGAGATAATATTTTCCCTCGATTCCCTCGCTTTCGGCATCCTCTGCCGAATAGAATCCGTCATCTCCTGAAGTGAGCCGTTCAGAGAGATAGGAGGCAATTTCGTGAACGGTCTGCCGGAAGAACGGGTCGCCTGTGAGCCGCCACCCTTCGGCATAGACGAGCATGAGGAGAGCCTGGTCGTAGAGCATTTTTTCAAAGTGCGGAACCCGCCATGCCGGATCGGTGGCATAACGGTGAAAGCCGAAACCGATCTGGTCGTAGATGCCGCCCAGCCGCATTTTCTCCAGGGTCTGCCGGCACATGTCGAGGGCTTTCTCATCCCGGAATGTCGAGCTGTACTGCATGAGAAAGAGCAGGAGGTGGGGCGAAGGGAACTTGGGGGCCTTTTCAAACCCCCCGTGAACCGGATCGAACCGCTCTTCCAGCCTCTTTCTTGCCTGATGAATCAGTGACTCGTCCGGTTCCCCGCCGCCCGGCATCTCCAGAACCCTGCTGAACCCCCGGGAAATGTTTTCGGCCGATGCGAGGATCTGCTCCCGTTCTGCCTGCCAGAGATGACGGATGCGCGGTACAATCTCCATCATTCCAGGCCGGTTGAACCGCCTCTCTTTCGGCAGGTAGGTGGCGGCGTAGA
>CAYTTA010000060.1:10953-13325 GCA_964440655.1 uncultured Balneolaceae bacterium | reverse complement strand
GGCTACGATGTTTCTCTCGCGGCGCCACCCGGGAACGGCTACGATGCCTCTTTCACCGCCACCCAGATCTCGCTGTAGGCGATATTTCTTTCCTCGTTCGTCATCCGGGTGAAAGAGAATAGCGGTGCCGGAACGAGTTCGTAGTTGGACGACGGAAGCCACTCCGCATAGACCCGGGCCGTCGTCTCCTGCATGGCCGAAGGGAACTCTCCCTCAACAGGAAAGACCGCCCAGGTTGAAGCCGGAACCGGAACCGCATCAAGCAGATCGTCCTCCGGGTTGCGGGAAGTCAACACCCCGATCAGATGAGTCAGATCCCCTTTCTCCTCCTTGAAACCATAATCGGCATCGTAGGAAGCATTCACAATCTCAAAGGGCTCCAGATCCTGCAGTTCGCGCATCCGTTCCCTCTGCTCTTCCGTGATCCTCCGGGCCAGCTCGGCAATCGCCGGATTCACCCCTTCAAACTGCATGTGGACCCTCGCACTTACACCCGCCAGCCAGAATGCCGGCTTTTCAACAATCCGATACTCCATTTCTTCTCCTCTGATCGTCAGATAAAAGGTCATTCTCGGCCAGGCCTTCAGGGATGATATCCCCCGGACACGGGACGGGCTGAATCCATGATGAGCCTGAAAAACACGAGCAAACGCATCCGGAGAACTATACCCGTACCTCCGCGCCACAACAGCCACCGGGATATCCTGCTGCTGGAGATCCTGTGCCGCAAGGGTCAATCGCCTCCTACGGATGTACTCCGATACCGAAACCCCTGCCACAAACGAAAACATCCGCCGGAAATGGTACTCAGAACAGCGTGCCCTTCGGGCCACTTCGACCATATCGATCACACCGTCCAGATGCTCCTCAATGTACTCTACTGCGGCGTTCATCCGCTCATGCCACGCCATTTGACCTTTTGATTCTGTTTCTGTTGATGTAAAGGCACCAGGGATTGACGCCAGGGTTTGACCCCAGAGTTTGACGCCAGGGTTTTACGTCGGATTGACGCCCGGTTAACGACAAGTAAAACATACGAAAGGTGAATCCTGCAATTCATGCACCATTTGATCGAGAGACCAGAAGGGATATGATACAGCATCCTCTCTAATTCGAAGGGGGTAGTTATTCAAATGAGCGCCCGATAACCGGAATAACAACAGATAGAAGGGGAAGGTATAGTACGGGCGCATGGGATAGTTATTCCAATAACCGCCACAAAAACGGAATAACAACAGATAGATGAGATGATATGACGGAGCACCTTAGAGCAACGTAGCGCCCCCTGAAATATCACGCGCACGCCCGGGTTCACCGTAGCGACCCTTGAACGCAATACGCACGTCCGTGTTCACCGAAGCGCCCCATAACAACATCGAGGCGCCCGCCCGGTTTCCTCTCAATCAGTCAAAAATTGCCTTCAGATAGTCGCGCCGCATCTCGGCAATGGCGGAGATGCTGATCCCTACCGGACATACGGCCTCGCACTCTCCGAAGTTGGAGCAGTCGCCGAAACCTTCCTTCTCCATCTGCTCGACCATCGCGATCACACGGCGTTTGCGCTCCGGCTCGCCCTGTGGCAGCTTGTTCAGATGGGCAATCTTTGCACCTGTAAAGAGAGAGGCGGAAGAGTTGGGACAGGCCGCCACACACGCACCGCAACCGATACAGGTTGCGTAGTCGAAAGCCTGGTTTGCTTTTTCCTGCTCCACCGGAATGAGGTTCGCCTCGGGTGCAGCACCGGTTTTGACAGAGACGTATCCTCCCGCCGCGATGATCCGATCGAAGGCAGATCGGTCCACCACCAGATCCTTGATCACCGGGAACGCACCTGCTCGTGCGGGCTCGAGAACCACCGTGTCCCCGTCGCTGTAATGCCTCATATGGAGCTGGCAGACCGCCGTAAGACGTTTGGGGCCGTGGGCCTTCCCGTTAATGACCATGTTACAGGAGCCGCAGATCCCTTCCCGACAGTCGTAATCAAATTCGACCGGATCCTTCCCCTCCAAAACGAGCTTCTCGTTCAGCACGTCGATCATCTCCAGGAAGGACATGTCTTTGTTAACATTGTCCAGCGTGTAGGTCTCGAAGCGGCCCTGGTCCTGCGTGTTTTTCTGACGCCAGATTTTCAGGTTGATGGTCATGTTGCTGCTGCTCATAGTCGTACGTTATGTTGGAATCGGTGCTATTATCGTCAGTCTGCCACTGTAAACTGTATACCGCGCTGCCAAATCAGCCGCTCATTAACCGGCTGTTTTTCTATCTGCAACGCAGATATTTCAAGACTGGCAGCCATCTGGCTGCCGCTCAATTCGCCGCCGTTCAATCCGCTGCCGCTCGGCCTGCCGTTTCACTGTTTTTCACGGCCCACC
>CAYTTA010000060.1:0-10853 GCA_964440655.1 uncultured Balneolaceae bacterium | reverse complement strand
CACGGCCCACCGGCCATCACGCGTCATCGGCCGCTTACTTGTAACTTCGCTGCTGGGGAGTAACGAACTCGAATTCGAGCTCTTCCTTGTGCATTTCGGTTTCAAGTTTGCCATTCAACCCTTTGAACTCCCAGGCAGCCACATAGGCATACTCCTCGTCGTTACGCAGGGCTTCCCCATCGGGAGTCTGATACTCGTCACGCAGGTGGCAGCCACAGGACTCCTCCCGATGGAGGGCATCGATCGCCATCAGTTCGGCCAGCTCGAAGAAATCGGCGACCCGCATGGCGAACTCCAGATACTTGTTGTAGTAGTTGGCCCCACCGGGAACACGCACATCCTGCCAGAACTCATCCCTGAGGGTGCGGATCTCCTCGATCGCCTCCTGGATCCCCTCCCGGTTTCGGGAAATTCCAACCCTGTCCCAAAGAATCTTGCCCAGCTCCCGGTGGAAATCGATCACGGTCCGGTTTCCGTTTACAGAGAGCAGCCGGTCCATCTGAGACGTGACACTCTCCACCGCTTCGCCGAATGAGTCGTGGTCCGTGCTCACTTTCGGAAGCTCGGTCGACGCAATGTAGTTTCCAATCGTGTAGGGAATTACAAAATAACCATCAGCAAGTCCCTGCATCAGCGCACTGGCGCCCAGGCGGTTGGCTCCGTGATCGGAGAAATTTGCCTCACCGGCGACAAAGAGTCCCGGGATCGTGCTCATCAGGTTGTAATCCACCCAGAGACCGCCCATGGTATAGTGGACAGCCGGGAAAATTCTCATGGGTTCCTGATAGGGATTCTCTCCGGTGATATTCTCATACATGTCGAAGAGGTTCCCGTACTTGGCTTCGATCACATCGCGGCCGTCACGTTTGATGGCATCGCGGAAATCGAGATAGACGGCCAGTCCCGTCGCTCCCACACCGAGCCCCTCATCGGTAACCATCTTGGCATTCCGGGAGGCTACGTCACGGGGTACCAGGTTTCCGAAGCTCGGATAGCGCTCCTCGAGATAGTAGTAGCGTTCGCTCTCAGGAATATCGTTGGGATGCCGCTTGTCACCCTTCTGCCGCGGGACCCAGACACGGCCGTCGTTCCGGAGACTCTCGCTCATCAAGGTGAGCTTGGACTGATAGTCCCCCGATACCGGAATACAGGTCGGGTGGATCTGGACAAAACAGGGGTTGGCAAAAAGCGCGCCCCGTTTGTGGCAGCGCCAGGCCGCCGTTGCGTTGGAGTTCTTGGCGTTGGTGGAGAGGTAGAAGGCGTTGCCATAACCACCGGTACAGAGAACCACGGAATCTCCGGCCCACCGCTTGACCTCTCCGTTAACCAGATTCCGTGTGACAATCCCGCGTGCCTTGCCGTCGACCACAACAAGGTCCAGCATCTCATGGCGCGGCAGATACTCGATCCGGCCCGCATCGACCATCCTCATCATCGCCTGATAGGCGCCAAGCAGGAGCTGCTGTCCTGTCTGTCCCCGGGCATAGAAGGTCCGGGAAACCTGGGCTCCACCGAAGGAGCGGTTGTCGAGCAGCCCGCCATAGTCACGGGCAAACGGCACACCCTGTGCAACCGCCTGGTCAATGATATTGTTGGAGATCTGGGCCAGCCGGTAGACGTTGGCCTCGCGGGCGCGGTAGTCCCCCCCTTTGATCGTGTCGTAGAAGAGCCGGTAGACACTGTCCCCGTCATTGGGATAGTTCTTGGCGGCATTGATCCCGCCCTGTGCAGCGATACTGTGAGCCCTACGTGCGGAGTCCTGAATGCAGAAAACCTTCACATTGTATCCCAGTTCCGCCAGGCTGGCTGCCGCCGAAGCGCCCGCCAGGCCTGTGCCCACGACGAGTACGGTATATTTCCGTTTGTTGTTGGGAGCGACAAGCTTGATATCACGCAGATGTCTGTCCCACTTCTCCTCAAGCGGTCCGGAAGGGATATTGGATTGTAGTTTCATGATCGCTGTTTAGGTTCTTCAAAAAAAGTCAGGCAACGATGGGTGCCAGGTTTCAGGCAACTATCAGGCACCTGCTGGTGTCCTGTTATGGATCTTTCAGGACTGCTGTCCTGTTATGGATCTCCGGGGAATTATGATCTCCGGAGAGCGTTGAGTCTGTCTGGATCCACAGGCCACGAGGCCGGGTTCCTTCGGCCGGGTTCCTTGCTTCCCGGCCCTCGGACAGAGAGGTCCCTTTATCCGGAAATCAGGGCGCCGGTTCCGCCCGTGAAGTAGATATAAAGGGGAATAAAGATAAAGCCGACCGCCAGTGCGACTGCAAGGACCGCACCGACCGTGTAGACAATCCCGGAAAGTTTCGGTTTTCTCATGGTAAGAGAGACGCAGGCACTCCAGATCCCGTGCCCGAGATGGGCACCCAGCATCACCATCACCAGAGTATAGCCAAACGCATAGAGCGGATTCTGGAAGGTCTCGATAACCAGAGATCTCAGATCCCAAGCCTGCCGCCCGTCAATCATGATCGGATCGGGATCCCCCAGCGCGAATGTATTGATATGGAAAACCAGAAAAACAAGAAGCACAACACCCGTAAGAGCCATGCTCCGGGAGCTCAGACTGATCTTGCTGGGCCCGCCCTTCGTGCTGTAGACGGCATAGTTCACCGGTCGGCGGGTACGACGCCGCCACCAGATGGAGAGTCCGATCCAGATATGGAGAATGACGGCCACAAGCAGACCGATCCGGGCCACCCAGAGAAGCCAGCCGAAATCACGCAGAAACAGGGAGTAGAGGTTCATGTCATTCTCCCCCCCGAAAATGGTGAGGTTGCCGATCAGGTGGAAGATGACAAAGAATACCAGAAGGAGTCCGGTGATTCCGGTCAGCAGTTTTCGACCAACCTGCGACCGGGCTGCTTCAATCAGTGATGACATGCGAAAAGATCGTTAAATTGATGAAAAGACCGGATTGATATCCGACGGATTACACAGAAAAACCGACATCAGCCGGCCATCTGTTCTGCTACGATTTATTCGGGAAAATTCGGTTGTTTTGTCTTAAAAGGCAAGGTAAAAGCGCTATCGAGAACCAGTCCAATCTACTCCGAACCATCCGGATTCCGACCCGGTGCAGCTATCGTATTAAAGGTTCCCGCTTCCTGGGGTCCCTCTTCCCGTTGCAGGAAGCAGGGGAGATGGAACTTCATCTCTCCGAGGCGAAGAGCGAGCATCCCACCGCCACGCACCATTGCTACGCCTGGAGGGTCAACCCCGCTCAACCGGAGGAGTATGCCAGTGATGCCGGCGAACCGGGCGGGACCGCCGGACTGCCCATCCTGAACCAGCTCCGCTCGGCGGAACTGATCAATGTGGGATGCATTGTGGTGCGGTATTATGGGGGAACAAAACTGGGCAAGGCGGGACTGATCGAATCGTACGGCCACACGGCCGGCCTCTGCATCGAACAGGCCCGGCTGCACCGGCTCACCCCAACCCGCCTCTTCCGGATCGAATACCCCTACGAACTGCAGAGTCAGGTGGAGCGGTGGAAAAACACCTACAATCTTACAGAAAAGGAATCCGAGTACGGAGTGAAAGTGCGTCTGACGCTTGCCTGTCCCCTCCCCCTATCCGATGCGTTCGCCGGCGAGCTGGATTCCTCCCGGCACCTTCTGGAATCGATCGAGACACTGGGAAATTCATGGGAAACAGAGTAATTTGAACTTCTCATGAAAATCTATACCGGAAAAGGAGACCAGGGGGAGAGCTCTCTCTTCGGGGGGCGTCGTGTTCCCAAAAGCTCACCGCGCCTTCAGGCTGTCGGCGATGTCGATGAACTCAATACGGTCATCGGGCTGATTCTGTCGGAAGGACCGGTCCCTGAGGTACAGGAGGTGCTGCGGGAACTTCAGCCGAAACTGTTTGTACTGGGAGCCGATCTTGCCACACCGGCCGGGGCGAAAGCCGTGATCGAACGGATCGGCAGCGGGGAGATCCGCCGTCTGGAAGAGTGGATTGACCTTTTTGAGGAGTCTCTCCCCCCACTCAGACATTTCATTCTTCCCGGCGGGAGTCGCCCGGGGGCGCTGCTCCACATGGCCCGGGCAGTCTGCCGGAGGGCGGAACGCTCCGTGGTCGCCTGCGCACAGCAGGAACCGGTCTCGGAGGAAGGGATGGTCTGGCTGAACCGGCTCTCCGACCTGCTTTTTGTTCTGGCCCGGACGCAGAATCATCGCACAGGCCAATCCGAAGAGCCCTGGACGCCCAGGGGATAGATACGCCTCCCACACTCCCACGTATCCTTATTAACCTTTTGAGTATTGCGCTATGGCATTGATGGTCTCTGTATCGGGCATCCGGGGCATTGTCGGAACCGATCTCAATCCGCAGAATCTGGTCACCTTCACGGCTGCCTACGGCACCTGGCTCGGAGGAGGCGCCGTCGTGCTGGGCCGGGATACCCGCCGGAGCGGACCGGTCTGCGAGGAGATCGTCGCGGCCACCCTGCAGAGCGTCGGATGCGATGTGATCCGGATCGGAGTCGCCCCCACCCCGACCGTCGCCATGGAGGTTCTGCGTCATTCGGCAGCAGGCGGCATCATCATCACAGCCAGTCACAATCCGGCCGAGTGGAACGCCCTCAAAATGCTCAACTCTCGCAGTGAGTTCCTCGATGCAGAGCAGGGAAAAGAGGTAATCGAACTGTCCAAAAGCGGAAAATTCAACTGGAAATCCTATGATCGTCTCGGATCGGTCCGCACTGTGGAGGATGCGATCGACCGCCATATCGATGCCATTCTCTCCCTCCCCTACATCGATGCGGAGCAGATCACCGGTGCGGATTTTACAGTTGCGGTTGATGCAGTGAACGGTGCCGGATCGATCGCCCTGCCCCGACTGCTGGAGAGACTGGGCGTGCGCGTGCATCCGCTGAACTGCACACCGGACGGAAACTTTCCGCATAACCCCGAGCCCCTGCCGGAACATCTCGGCCAGATCCGGCAGTTCATGAAAGAGACTCCATGCAACCTGGGACTGGTAACCGATCCCGATGCCGACCGGCTTGCCCTGCTCGATGAAAAGGGTGAGCTCTTCGGAGAGGAGCTCACCCAGGTGGCCGCCTTCGATTTCATCCTGTCGCGCCGGCCCGGTCCGGTCGTGACCAATCTCTCCTCCTCCCGGGCGGCGGACGACATTGCCGCAAGGCATGGCCAGACCTGCCACCGATCGGCGGTTGGCGAGATCAACGTGGTGAAGAGAATGCAGCAGACCGGTGCGGTGATCGGAGGCGAGGGCAACGGCGGGGTGATCAATCCCGACCTGCATTACGGCCGGGATGCCCTGGTGGGAGCGGCGATGGTTCTTCAGCTGCTTGCAGAACGGAAAATCTCCGCCTCCGCCTACCGGGCAGAGCTGCCCGATTACCGTATCATCAAGGAAAAGATCGCTCTGGATGATCTTGGAATGGAGGCCGGACAGATGCTCGAGCGGCTGGAAACGGTCTGGGCAGCCCGCCAGCCGGATACCACCGACGGTGTGAAGATTGATTTTGAACAGGGATGGGTCCATTTTCGGAAATCGAACACCGAACCGATTGTGCGTCTCTATGCAGAGGCAAAAAGCGAGGAAGAGGCCCGCACGCTGGCTGAGGAGGTGCTTGCCGGAATCCGCAACTGATGATTCGAAATTCCCGAGCCGCTTCAATCCGCACTGCATCGGGGTCGCATTCGGAACCGCATCATCCCGAACACATCATCCCGAACACACGATCGGGGCTGACTCAATAACCCAACCCGTCCATATATGATTACATCCATGACCGGTTTTGGCCGGGGATTCGCCTCGGGCGATGGCATTCGCATCACCGTTGAGATCAAGACACTCAACAGCCGGTTTCTGGACACCTCCATCCGGCTCCCTTCGATCATCAATGACAAGGAGCTCGAGATCCGGGACCTGATCAACAGCACGATCCAGAGAGGGAAAGTGAGCTGCATGGTCAACATGGACAAGGACGAAACCGCCGAGCCTGACGTTACCTTCAGCCCGGAGATGGTGAAAAGCTACAGCCGGATGCTAGCCGATCTTAGGTGGACCGCCGGGATCGAGTCACCGGTCCGGCTGAAAGATCTGCTGCAGTTCGAGGAGATCTTCATCCGGAAGCCGGAGAGCGCCGATACGATCGAGAAGGTCTGGAATCTGACGCTCCAGGCAACCCGGCAGGCTGTTGAAATGGTTGATCGGATGCGGAAAAAAGAGGGATCCCAGCTGAAAAAAGAGCTCGACAGGCAGATATCCGGGATCGATACGATTCTTGATGAGATTGTAAGCCGGTCGGCACCCCGTATAGCAGAAGCTCGCGACCGTCTCCGTGAAAGGCTCTCCATCCTCCTTCAGGATGACCAGGTCGATCCCGACCGGCTTGAACAGGAGGTGGTGATCCTGGTCGACAAGATGGATATCCAGGAAGAGGTGACCCGGCTCAAGTCTCACGTTAAATTCTTTATCGAAGCACTGGAGAGCGGCGACAGCGTCGGGCGCCGTCTCAACTTCCTCTGCCAGGAGATCAACCGGGAGCTCAACACCATTGGCTCCAAGTCAAGCGACTCCGCCATCTCCCACCGGGTGGTCTTCGCCCGTGAGAAACTGGAACAGATTCGGGAACAGGTTCAAAACATTGAGTGATATCAGAAAAGCGAAGGAGTTGGACAACAAAGAATCGGAAAATCCGGGAAATCCGGTCAACTCCGGAAACCCGGCCAACCCGGCCAGCCCGGCCAGCCCGGCCCGCACTGAAAAATCGGACAAACCGGGAAAAATCCTTCTGCTGGTCGCCCCGAGCGGCGCCGGCAAATCGACCATGGCGCAGCGGCTTCTCAGCGACTTTCCCGATCTGCGCTTCTCTGTTTCGGCCACCACTCGCCCGCCCCGGGCCGGTGAGGTTCACGGACGCGACTACCACTTTCTGAGCCCGCAGGAGTTTCAGGAGAAGATCGATCTGGGGGAGTTTCTTGAGTGGGAGGAATTCTACGGCGGCCGCCGCTACGGGACTCTCCGCGAGGATGTTGACAAGTGGCTCGGGGAGGGATTCAACATTCTGATGGATCTTGAAATCCTGGGAGCCTCCAATGTCAAGAATATGTACCGGGACCGGGCACTCGGCATCTTCATCAAACCTCCCTCGCTGGAGGAACTTCGCCGACGGCTTGAATTGCGTGGCGAGTCGGGAGAGAGCCTGAAACTCCGGCTCGAACGGGCAGGACAGGAGCTGGCGCGTGCGGATGATTTCGATCTGTCGGTGATCAACGACGACCTGGAGACCGCCTACCGGCAGATTCGCAATGCCGTCTCACGCTTCTTTGAAGGACGATCTGTTCGTTAAAACAGAACGGCAATCGCTGATGGAGACGGTTTGTTCGCTGAACGGGCCGGCAACTTCTGAACGAATGGGAATCGCTGATTGAAACGACTTGTCCGCATAACGGTGCGGAATCCGCTTACCGGTGTTGCTACCGCTGATCGATGCGACATCCACTGTCCGGTGCGGCCTGCCCGCAAGCACCCACAACCGACGTTGAAATTTCTGCCGGAAATAGCTATTTTTCACTGTTAAGCGTCCCTCTCAGGACGTTTCAAACCCATTTCAGCACAACCTGATTCCGAACCATGCCGGTACAGACACTCGATATTGAAAAACTGGGCGCCGAGAACAACAACAAATATGAGATGATTGTGGTCATGTCGAAGCGCGCCCGGCAGATCGCAGCCCAGGAGAAGCTTGAGCTCGACGAGAAACTGAAGTATTTCGAAGGGTTCGAGGAAGAGGACGAGTTTACCTTCAACGAAGAGCAGGAGCGCATCTCCAAAACCTACGAGCAGCTCCCCCACGCCACCCAGCGTGCTGTCGATGAGATGCTCGAGGAGAAGATCTACTTCCGTTACCCGGATCAGGACGTATAAATGGATCTGTCCGGCAAACGCATTTTGCTGGGCGTTACCGGCGGGATCGCCGCCTACAAATCGGCGGGCCTGCTAAGAGCCTTTCAGAAGGCGGGTGCCCGGGTCCGAGTCACCATGACCCCGTCGGCCACCCGCTTCATCGGCGTTGAAACATTCGCCGTCCTCTCCCGTGAAGAGGTGGGTATCGAACTTTTTCAAGATGGAGAACCGGGCGACTCCTGGACCCGCCACATCCACTGGGCCGAGTGGGCCGACCTCTACGTCATTGCCCCCTGCACGGCCAACACCCTCTCCAAAATCGTACACGGCCAGGCGGACAACCTTCTCACCTCGATTGCCCTTGCCCTTCGCGGCCCCCTGCTTCTCTGTCCCACCATGGACGGAGAGATGATCCGCCACCCTGCCGTAAGGCGAAACCTCCGTCTGGCGGTAGAGTACGGTTTTCATGTTCTCGAGCCGGAGACCGGCTTTCTGGCCAGCGGATTGAACGATACCGGGCGGCTTCCTTCCGAAGAGAAGATTCTGGAAGCGGCCGGGCGCATTCTCCACTCAATTGAATCCGAAACGGATCACAATGGCCGTTCAGGCCATTCCGAATCCGACCAGGACCTGCAGCAGAATCGGCCGGAATCGATACCTGACCTGCCGCTTCGTGGTAAAACCGTTCTGGTCACCGCCGGCCCCACACGGGAGCATCTCGACCCGGTCAGATTCATCTCCAATCCCAGCAGCGGCAAGATGGGGGTGGCCATGGCGGAAGCTGCCAGGGACCTGGGTGGCCGCGTAATCCTGTTGCACGGCCCTCTCTCCATCCCTCTCCCCCATGGAGTGGAGAGAAAATCATTCCGGTCGGCCGACGATCTTTTTGGACTGATCCGTCAGCACCGGGATGCCGATGTGGTGATCGCCGCCGCGGCGGTTTCCGACTACAAGCCGGCGGACAGGGTCACCCACAAAATCAAGAAGAGCGATCAGACCCTGTCGCTTGACCTGCAACCCACCCCGGACGGTCTGGCCTGGCTGGGCGGGCAGAAAAGGGAGGGGCAGCTTCTGATCGGATTTGCCATGGAGACCGAGGAGCTGGAGGAGAATGCCGAGAAAAAGCTCAGGGAGAAAAACCTCGACTGGATCTGCGCCAATCAGCTGGGTGGCGCCGGATCGGGCTTTGAGGGGGATGAGAACCGGATCCTTCTGCTCGGCAACGCCCTGAATGAGCCTGTCCGGGAGGAGTATTCCGGCTCCAAATCGGAAGTCGCACGGCAGATTCTCCGACGGATTTTTGCCACCTGATCTTCTGCTCAGCAAAGCCAGCGATAGGTGCGATGGGTCTTGTGATGCACACAGCCCAGCGCCTCAACACTCCGCTGCATCAGCCAGTTCTTCTCACTGATCCACGCCCCTTCAAGATACTTCAGAGTGGGCACCGCTTTGTAGGTCTTCTGGATCCCGCGCACAAAGGTGAGAGCCTCAAGGCCCAGGCGCCGGTATTTCGGCTTGGTCCCGAATACAAGAACCCGAAGACGTGTCGTTGTCTTCCGGAGCCGGAGCAGCCGGGGTATGTGCCACCAGCTCAGCTTCCCGCCGGTTTGTGCCGAGATCTCGTTCAGATCAGGAACACTGACGATAAACGATGCCGGATCCCCGTCCACAAAGGAGATCAGCACACTCTCCGGGATCATCACCCGCTTGAGCTGATCCACCATCGCATAGACCGTCTCCCGGGTCAGTTCGCTGAACTCCTGCTCCCTTTCGGTTATCTCCTGATTGCTCCATGCTTCGTTGTAGATCTCCCGGATATATTCAGCATCCCGGTAGAGATTCTTCAGATCCACCGGCCGCACCTCCACTCCCGGGCGACTCTCGATCCTGTCGGTGATCCTGAGCAGCCTCTCGGGAAGAGGTTCATCAAAAAACCGTTTGAAACTCCGGTGATCATCGAGCTTCTCCGCACCCGTCTTCTCGAGCAGCTCCTTGTACCAGGGCGGATGATAGAACATTCCGTAAATGGGGGGCTCGTCGAAGTTCTCAACCAGAAGGCCCCAATAGTTGTCATTCTCCCCGAAATTGATCGGTCCCCGGAACGCCCCGTTTCCCCTCTTCTGATGCCAGTAGCGCGCATAGTCGATAATGGCATCGGCCACCGCCTGATCGTTCACCATCTCGATAAACCCCATCCCGCCCGTCTTCGGCTCAAACAGTGAGTCCTTTTCATGGTTTACCATCAGTGCGAACCGTCCGACCGTCTCCCCATCCTTCATCACGAGAAACCTCTCGCACTCCCCATGTGTGAAGAAGGGATTCTTGCGGCGATCAAATATCTTCTCGATATCAAAACGGAAAGGCGGTATCCAGTTTGGAGAGTCCCTGTAGATCCTTTGCGGAAGTTCATGGAACTGATTCACCTGGGAGGAGGTCGTAATTTTTCGAATTGCAAATGCCATCTATTTCCGTCTTATCTTGTCGCCGTTTGTACGGGCTATTTGTACATGCCATTTGTACGGGCCATTTGTACGGGCCATTTTCCCAGGCCGAACGAAAATAAGCCGAAAGCACTGAATGCACAATTCCGGGCCGGTCGGCGGCCACAATCGAAACTCCAGGCGACTGATTGCCGGACTGCTGCTGGTCTCCTGCATAGCGGCACTGATCCTGCTGCTTACACTGCCTGCACCGGTAATCCGGACACCCCTCCATTCGGAGGAGCTGGACCGGCTGATTGAAGAGACCTTCGAGGAGTTCCGGATTCCTGGCGAACGGATCCGCACACAAAGTGTTCGGGTCGACACCCTGATGATGCGGAAAATCTACACGGTCTCGCTTCCCCCCTGGACAGCCGCCACACACTGGCACTATGAACTACATAAAAAGCTGCTGCCCTTTGGAGCATCCGCTCCCGCAAGGGTCCATTTCCCCGGGGAAGAGATGAACATTCATATTGT
>CAYTTA010000059.1:0-14585 GCA_964440655.1 uncultured Balneolaceae bacterium | reverse complement strand
GCTCTGAACAGTGAGATCTCAGCTGACAGAGGTCTAGGACCCCAATTCCGGGGAGGACACAGCTATGTCACACCGCCGTTTGAAAGTTCCATCCCTGATGCGCGGAAATGGTTTCGTCAGGTGGTTGATACCGAGATCGGTCCGCTACTCGATGAATATTGGTTCGATGCTCCGGAAAAATCCCGGAAGGCGAGAGAACGCTTGCTGGAAGGATTCTGATTGTGATACTTGCCGCAGACAGACTGACTTCAGCTGCCCATGAAGAGATTGGCCGAATTGGTCGGATCCCGGTGCGCAACCTCTGGCTGCTCATGCTGTACGCATCGGATCTGTACAGAGAACTTGAATATGCGAAGGTCTCCGTAGAAGAGAATCCTGATGATATACCCGACCTGGTCGCGGAAATACTTTGCCGTCGTGTAGAGCGTCGAATTCTGCGTAATTTGAGTTTTGGCTATAAAAATAATGATGCTGTTCTCGGCCGTGTACGCGGGCGCATCGACCTTCTCAAGACAGAGTCTCATCGATTGCTCGATCGTGGAAAGGTAGCTTGTCGATACCATGAATTGACCATCGATACAGCTCGAAACCGCTATGTACGGTCTGCCTTGGATGAAATATCCAAAATCGTCCATAAGAAGAGCCTTGCGCACCGATGTCGATCGCTGGCCACAAGCTTGAGACGCATGGGCGTAACGGGCGAGTGTCCCAAACGAGGGGAAATAGCCATCGATCGTTTTGGCAGACATGATGCAGAAGATCAGCCTATGGTTGCTGCGGCCCGTCTTGCCTTCAATCTGGCTCTGCCTACAGAGTCATCCGGTGATCATCCGTTATCGTTGCCGGAGAGAGAAATAGTCTGGGTCCGGAAGCTATACGAGAGAGGGGTCGCAGGGTTCTACGATGCTGTGCTTTCAAAAGACGAATGGCGTGTCGATGCAGGCAGAACATTCGTCTGGCCGATTGAGAGAAAAAGTCCGGGCATCGACCAGATATTACCTTCAATGCGAACGGACATTGTCCTCGAAAACATCGTTTCGGGTCATCGGATCGTCATTGATACGAAGTTCAACTCTGTTGTGACACGAGGATGGTATCGAGATAAAACTCTGCGAAGTGGATACATCTATCAGATCTATGCCTATTTGAAGTCCCAGGCAGGTATAGGTGATTCTTTCGCTGATAGTGCTTCGGGACTGCTTCTGCATCCTTCGGTAGGTGCGATGGTGAACGAGGCTGTCTGGCAACTCTTTAATTCTCCGTGATTTATAGCTGTAAAAATCTATATTGGGATCATGAAGATCGAATCTCTTCATTCTTTTCCATTTAATCGTAACCAACCATCCGTTCCATGCTAAAGAACAAGGTTGCCATCATCACCGGTGCGGCCGCCGGTCTGGGCAAGGCGATGACTCTGCTTTTTGCACGAAATGGAGCACGAATCGCAGTCAGTGACATTGACGAGGAGGGGGGAAAGAAGGTGGTGGAGGAGGTAGAGGCCGCCGGAGGATCCGCCATCTTTGTCCGGGCCGATTCATCCAGTCCGGAGGATAACGAAAATCTGGTCCGGGAGGCGGTGAAGCGGTTCGGCCGGCTGGACATCGCCGTCAACAACGCCGGAATCGGAGGTCCGCTCGTACCGATAGCCGAGTACACGGTCGACGGGTGGCAGAAAGTGATCGGCATCAATCTGTCGGGTGTTTTTTATGGAATGAAGTATCAGATACCTGCCATGCTCGAGTCGGGCGGCGGGAGCATCATCAACATCGCCTCCATACTCGGAGCGACGGGCACGGCGGGAGCCGCCGGTTATGTGGCTGCCAAACATGGTGTGGTGGGGCTGACCAAGGCGGGTGCTCTGGAGTACGCCGCTCAGGGAATCCGCGTGAACGCCATCGGTCCCGGCTACACCTACACCAACCTGGTCAACGCCCACACGATGGGTGAGGAGGGGATCAAGGCGCTGGAAACGCTGCACCCTCTCGGACGGTTGGGTGAGGCGGGTGAAATTGCCGAACTCGCCCTCTGGCTGGCTTCCGATAAAGCCTCCTTTGTAACCGGATCCTACTATCCGGTGGATGGAGGGTACCTGGCTCAGTAGTTCGGATTTCCGAACACCCCCAACTTTCTATCACACAACCGGCTGCGAGGTGCCCTCCCCATGCACGAATCCATCCCCGACCCGGACCCGGAACCGGTCGCCTGGCCGGAACTTCCGGCACCGGATGAGTGGCAGGAGACCCTCGACACACTGCACCTCTGGTCCCAGATTGTGGGGAAAGTCCGGCTGGAAAACATGCCATGGATCAATCACTCCTGGCATGTGGCCCTCTATGTGACCTCCAACGGGCTGAGCACCTCCCTGATCCCTCATCCGGCGGGGGGATTTGAGATCTCCTTCGATTTTGTGGGGCACGCCCTGGAGATCCGGTCGGTGAACGGGAAGAGCCACTCTTTCCGGCTCGAGCCGATGAGCGTGGCCGATTTCTATCACAAGGTGATGAGCGGGCTGGACCGGCTCGGCCACTCCACACGCATCCGGCCCAGACCGGTGGAGATTCCCGATCCCATTCTCCCCTTTCCGGAGGATACCCTCCACAACTCCTACGATCCGGAGCCTGTGCATCGGTTCTGGAGAGCGCTTACCCATGCCCACCGGGTCTTGACCCGGTTCCGTGCCGGGTTCAGGGGCAAATCAAGCCCGGTCCATTTCTTCTGGGGATCGTTCGATATGGCCGTGACCCGCTTCTCGGGGCGCCCGGCGCCCCGGCATCCCGGCGGAGTGCCCAACTGCCCCGACCGGGTGATGGTGGACGCCTACTCCCATGAACTCCACAGCGCCGGATTCTGGCCCGGAACCGGCCTGGGGGAGGCGGCCTTCTACGCCTACGCCTATGGAGAACCGGAAGGGTTTTCAAGAGCTCCGGTCTTCCCGGAGCAGGCAATCTATCATGCCGATTTTGGGGAATTCATCCTGCCGTATGAAGCGGTCCGCTCCTCGCCCCATCCCGATGAAACCCTCCTTCGGTTTCTGAATTCAACCTGGAAGGCGGCCGCAGAAACGGGAAAATGGGAGGCAGAGTGATAGTGCGGGAAATCCTGGAAGGGTTGCGCGGGACGCAGAAAACCCTCCCCAGCAAATATTTCTATGATGAAGAGGGCTCCCGTCTTTTTGAACGAATCACCCGGCTTGAGGAGTACTACCCGACCCGAACGGAGCTGGGAATTCTGGAGGAGCGGCTACCGGAAATTGCCCGGAGGATCGGGGAGAATGCCATTCTGATCGAGCTGGGAAGCGGAAGCAGCCGGAAAACCCGAATGCTGCTCGACGAGCTTCCGGAGCTGGCGGGATATGTTCCGGTGGATATTTCCGGTGAATATCTGGCCAAGGTGACGGAGATCCTTGACCGGGAGTATCCGGATCTGATGATTCTTCCGGTAAGTGCCGACTACACCCGGCCCATGGAGCTTCCGGAACTCCGGAAAGGAGGGTGCCGGTATGTGTTCTTCTATCCCGGTTCAACCATCGGGAACTTTGAACCGCCCCAGGCGCGCGATTTCATGCAGAGCCTGTCCCGGGTCCTGAAACCGGGTGAAGGGATGCTGATCGGCGTGGATCTTCAGCCCGGGCCGAAAAAGCCGAAATCGGTGATCGAGGCGGCATACGACGACCGGGAAGGGGTCACTGCCGCCTTCAACAAAAACATTCTGGTCCGGATAAATCGGGAGCTTCAGGGCGATTTTGATCCGGAAGCGTTTGATCACCGCGCTTTTTACAACAGTGACGAGAACCGTATGGAGATGCATCTGGTCTCCCGGAAGGATCAACGCGTCACCGTTGCCGGTGAAACGTTTGTTCTTCGAAAGGGGGAGACGATCCACACGGAGAACTCATACAAATACTCCCTGGAAGGTTTTGCCGCTCTGGTCCGGCCCTGGTTTGAAACGGAGCAGGTCTGGACCGACCGCAGGGACTATTTTTCGGTTCACTATCTGAAACGAACCCGTCAGGAATAAAAAAACATCCAATTGTCTCCTATAACTCATCGAGAAATTACCACCGGCGACCTTCTTGAATGGACCGGGCTGGCGGATCCGGCCGCGGCGGGGATGAGCGGGTCGCGGAATACCATGGTACAGTACGGGGACTCCCCCGGTTCCTCCATAGCTGACCCCCAGGAGGTGATCCTTCTGGACGCACGGCCGGTGGCCGCCTACAACGGCTGGAGCCTGAAGGGGGAGAAGAGAGGAGGGCATCTCCCGGGGGCGAAAAGCCTGCCGCTCGGGTGGTCCAAATATATGGACTGGGTCGAGGTGCTCGAGGAGAAAAAGATCTCCCCGGAGAGGCCGGTGGTCGTCTATGGATACGACGGAGAGGAGACCCGCCAGATGGCGGAGAGGTTGTGCCATCTGGGCTTCCGGGAGGTGATGACCTACACCCGGTTTCTGGAGTGGTCTGCCGACACGGAGCTGCCGCTGGAGCAACTCCCCCGGTTCCGGCATCTTGTCTATCCCGACTGGGTGAACCGTCTGATCCGGGGCGAACGGCCGCCCCACTACGACAATGACCGCTTTGTGATCTGCCACTCCCATTACGACCACATCGAGGATTATCACCGGGGTCACATTCCGGGAGCCATCCCGCTCGACACGAACAGCCTGGAGTCCACCGAAACCTGGAACCGGCGGACGCCGGAAGAGCTGGAGGAGACTCTCAGCAAATTGGGGATCCGACACGACACCACGGTGGTGATCTACGGAAGGTTCTCCTTCCCGACCTTCGACAAGGATCCCTTTCCCGGAAAGAGCGCCGGCCATCTGGGAGCGATCCGCTCTGCGGCGATCCTGCTCTATGCCGGGGTGAAGGATATCCGGATCCTGAACGGAGGCCTGAACAGCTGGGAGGCGGAAGGGTACGGGCTGTCGACCGAACCGGCGGAGCCCGTTCCGGTGGAGGCGTTCGGCGTGAGGATTCCGGCCCATCCCGAATACATGATCGATACGCCGGAGGCGAAGCAGTATCTGGCGGGGAAGGATTCAGAGCTGGTGAGCATCCGGAGCTGGGAAGAGTTTATCGGGGAGCGGAGCGGATACCATTATATTGAACGGAAGGGGAGAATTCCCGGA
Organism: uncultured Balneolaceae bacterium; assembly: GCA_964440655.1. Taxonomy (GTDB): domain Bacteria; phylum Bacteroidota; class Rhodothermia; order Balneolales; family Balneolaceae; genus CAYTTA01. Next base: position 9,458 of record CAYTTA010000059.1, on the reverse strand, counting down.
GCCCTTTTCGGGAACTGCGGGAGCGATGCCTATCACATGGAGAACTACCGCAACTTCGATCACACCATGCGGGAGTATCAGGAGGTGGCGGCGGCATGGATCGAAGGTGGGATCACCCCGGACAAGAAACTGGCCTTCTACTGCGGCACGGGGTGGAGAGGAAGCGAGGCGTTCTGGAATGCCTGGCTGATGGGGTGGCCCCGGGTTTCGGTCTACGACGGGGGGTGGTATGAGTGGAGTTCGGATCCGGCGAATCCGATTGAAACTGGAGTGCCGGTGGCCTGAAGGAGCGACTCATTTTTTCCCACAATGAAGGGAAACAAAAATCCGTTCTTGCATTTCAACTGATGGAACCCCGATTATCCGTTGTGTGAAGCCATTCGGGGAAATGCCGGGACTTGAGGGCTGAAACCCACAGGCCCGCAGTCGGTACATAGCCGGTTCCGACCGGAAGAAGCCAATCTATCCAGGCGATTCACTTATTTGCAGAATAAATTGTCTCACTCTATCAGGACGCTTGAAATGAAACGTGCATTCAGGGACAGAGTTTTTCGCGCAACCCTCATCCTCCTCACAGCCGGAGTCACCCTCTTCTCGGGGTGCAAGAGTTCCCTGAAGTCGAATGATGAGGAGATCGGAATGACCCTGATCGACCACAGCACGGAGCTTCCGGCCAAGGTCCGGCTCTTTTTTCAGATCGATGCCGAAAAACTCAATGCGGCATCGGTGAGCGGCGATCCCGATTTCGAGATCTACGAGAACGGCCTGAGAATCTCCGAGTTCGAGTCCCAATCCCGCATCCGCAGGGAGCGGGGCGAGTTTCTCTACTCGTCGGTTCTGCTCCTTGACCTGAGCGGCAGTGTCCTTTTCAGTGATCTGACCAGCCTGAAGGAAGCCGCATCCTCCTTTATCGAACGCACCATTCCCCATGCCAGTGATGATCTTTATGGTACCCGGGAGATGGCCATTTACTGGTTTGACGGCGCCGAGGATCTCCATCTGCTGGTTCCGTTTACGGAAGACCGGGAGGAGCTCCTTACGGGGATCGCCTCCATCACCGACCAGATCAGCGAGGATCCTTCCACCAACCTGAACGGAGCGGTGATCAAGGGTCTGAAGCTGATGGAGCAGAGGGTGGAAGAGATGGGGGACAAACTGGAGATGGCGATTGCCGGTTCGGTGGTGCTCTTCACCGACGGAACCGATCAGGCTGCCCGAAACACGACCGCCCAGGCACTCGATGCGGTGAACAACGCCAGTGTGGAGCACTCCATCTTCACCATCGGTCTGGGAAGCGAGATCGACAACGTCATTCTGTCCCGCCTTGGAAAAAACGGCTTTGAAATGGCCACCGACTCCCTGGAGCTGAAGGAGAAGTTCCTGGCCGTGGCCGAACGGCTCGAGCGCCAGGCCAACTCCTACTATGTACTGGAGTACTGCTCACCAAAACGTGCCGGCACCCACAAACTCCGGCTGAACGCCATTTACGAGAAATTCCACGGAAGCTTCGAGACCGTCTTCTCCGCCGAAGGGTTTACCGGCGGCTGCAAGATCGATTGATCTGTGAGCGACAAGGCAAATGTGGTCGAGCTGATCATCGATAAAGTTCACGAGTTGAACCGGATCCAGATCGGATGAGTGCAGGGGGGCGGACAAATTGAATTTTCAATTTTCAATTTGTCCACTCTTCCTTCGGTTTGGAAGTATAAGTGGGCAGCAGTACGATCGCCTTGATATACATGCGTTGGTCCCCCCAGACACTTGGACATTATTTGTCATTTCCCTTCCGTAGAATCCCTGAACCTTTGTATTAGAAATTTCTAATACAAAGCCAGCTGTCGGCGGTTTGATCTTGTGTTCTTTATTTAATACGATGCGAGACAAGTTTTTTCGGGAATGAAATTCAGACTCTTTCTTTCTTCAAATCACGAAGGAATTCCATTCGACTACCCCTACAAGCTCTGTGGTCTCTTTCACCATTGGCTGGGGCCGAATGATCTGCACAACATGCTCAGCCTCTATTCACTCGGCTGGCTGAAGGGGCGATCTATCGTAAAGGATGGGGAACTCTATTTTCCGGGTGGAGCCACCTGGGATATTGGCATCCATAATGATGAAATCGCCGAGCGTCTGATGCGGGGGGCTCTTCTCAAGGAGTTCCGATTCTACGGGATGGCGCTTCGCAAGGTTGAACGCCTGCAGCCTCCCTCTTTCAAGGAAGGGGAGCATCGCTTTCTGGCAGCCAGCCCGATTTTTCTGCGCAAGGTGGAGGATGACGGGACCCGCACCCATGTGCTCTACGATCATCCTGAAAGTGCGGCGATACTTAATCGGGTGTTCCGATCCAAGGCCGATGAGGCCCGCCGGAAAGATTTCTACGATCTGGATATAAAGTTCGACCTCTCATTTCCCAAACCCAAAACCAGACTCGTCAATGTAAAAGGGATCATGAACCGTGCGTCGGTCTGTCCTGTCATTGCAACCGGTTCACCTGATGCACTGAAGTTTCTCTGGACGGTGGGGGCTGGGGAGCTTACGGGTGTAGGGTTCGGAAGTCTGAATCACACCGCGACCCTGGATGGCCGCGAGCGAGGCTTCGTAACACTCCGTAACAATACGGCCAACGTAACAGACCAGGGATAGGGCGATTCTTCGGAGGATATTTATCACGGATATGGAAACGGATATCAGACAATCGATCTACCTTGCCGCACTTCTTCACGATATCGGCAAATTCTGGCAAAGGGCCAGCGATCGTGACGAGACACTGAGCGCCTCCACGCGAAACATAGCGGGGGATCTGCAGCCATCCTACGATGGTCGTCTCTCTCACAAGCATGTGCTCTGGACAAGTGAGTTTTTTGAAAAGTTCCAAAACATCCTGCCACAGGTCTGCCATCATGAGGGAGGGGCCGTACAAATCGGACATCTTTCCGCCCGTCATCACCGACAAAGTCTCTCCGATCTGGAGAGGGTGATCGCATTCGCCGACAAGCTTTCCTCGGGGCATGACCGTGAACAGTCACCCGAGGAACAGGCAGAAATCGAGCGAAGGGATTTCAGCCGATTCAAGAAAGTCCGACTTCAGAATATTTTCGACCAGCTTTTCCGCTCAATCCGGGAGACCCACCATTCCCTTGCACCTCTGTCCCTGGATAAATCGGTTTTTGCAAGCCAGAAGGAAGCTCAGGATGAGCAGGCGGCCGAGGAGTACAAAAAGCTCTGGGAGCAATTCGAAGAGGAGGTGCATCATCTTCCGACCGGCAGCTTCAGCGCTCTTGCCACCTCTCTTCTCTCCCTGCTCCGAAAGTACACCTGGTGCATTCCGAGTTCTACGATAGATCAGCCGGATGTCTCCCTCTATGATCACCTGAAGACAACCGCCGCCCTGGCAGTTTGCCTTTTCGATTCACTCGAGGAGCATCCGCCGCTGCCCTCGCATATCGATGGTCTCAAAATGGAGGAGGCCGAAAGATTTTCTCTGATCGGAGGAGATTTTTCAGGGATCCAGAATTTCATCTATCAGATCACCTCCAAGGCGGCCGCCAAGACGCTGAAAGGGCGCTCCTTCTATCTGCAACTCATTCAGGATATGGTCATCGAGAAGATCAAGATGATCTACGCCGTCGAGGATGCCCACGTCCTCTTTGCGTCCGGAGGCCGGTTTTACCTGCTGGTGCCGAATCTGCAAGAGCGCTGGAATAGAGTCGTCTCCACGATAGACAAGGTGAACAAGGAGATGCTCGAACGGTTTGATGGCATGCTCTATCTGGCAGTGGGGAAAGTGGATTTTGCCGCACCGGCTCTTTTTAAAGGGTACCAGACACTGGTGGATCGGGTCCAGGCGAGTATCGAAAAAGAGAAATCCCACCGGTTTGCCCGACATCTCGGTTCAGACATTGACTTTTTTGAGCCCGGAGAACTGAAAGGACTGACGGCCGATGATGTCTGCAAGGTGACCGGCGTGGATCTTTATCCCGACGAGGAGTTGATTCCCCCCGAAAAACGGAACCGAGCCACAGGCAATGTCTGGAAAGAGGAGGGGTCGATCAGCAAAGTGGCCGAGGATCAGATCCGGTTGGGCATGAAGCTTCGAAATGCCCGCTGGTTGGTCCGTTACAAGAGAAGTGCAAAGAAAGAGGAGTTTGAGCCTTTAGAGGGCGGTATCTCCTACCGGTTCTTCAACAGGGAAGAGTTGAGACCGGAGTGGATTGAGGGTGCAGACCGGATCACTGCCATCAATGATGTAGACGGATTTCTGAAGCCCGCACGCCATACCGACCCCTTCGGATATGAATTCCAGTTTTATGGGGCAGCCTGGACTCCTACCGATGAGGAGGGGAGTGTTCTGGAGTTTGAAGATATCGCATGCGATGAGCGGGTCAATGCTCTTGGGCTGATCCGAATGGATGTGGACAATCTGGGAATCGCGTTTCGTGAGGGCTTTGTGCAGGAGGGGGAAAACCGGAACATCGCCAGTATTTCCCGCGTCACAACGCTCAGCTCCCGCATTGAATGGTTTTTCAGTGGCTACCTGAACCATCTGCTTACCACCCGGTTTCAGCCCGGCGGTTCACAGTTGGTTATCCAACCGGACGGGAATTCTTCGGAAGGATACGATTACCGACGGCACCTCTATCCGGTCTATGCGGGTGGAGATGATCTGTTTCTGGTCACACGTTGGGACCTCGCCCCCATGCTGGCCGGACAGATCTATCAGGATTTCAGGGAGTTCACAAATCACAACCCGAAGATGACCATCTCCTGTGGCATTGCCGTCATTCAGCCCCGAACACCGGTTCACAAAGGGGCAAACGAGGCAGGATATGCGGAGTCCCGATCGAAAAGCCTGGCACCAGTCGGAAAGAAGAATGCGATCACGTTCCTGAATTACACATGCGACTGGGATGACTTTGCCCTGATCTGCGAGCTGGCAACCGAATTCAAACAGCTGGTGGGAGGGATGAACTCAAGGGCTCTGATCGGGCTACTGCGGGATACGTCTTCCGATTATCTGCACCTGAAGCAGAGAAAGGAGGAGGGGAAATGGTCCGGTGATCCTCTCTATGGGCGGTGGCGGTGGAGAGCCGCATACCAGCTTACACGCCTGAAGAAGATGTATGGCGGCAGCTCTTCCTATCTGGATGTGGAAGGCGTTGGGGGGGAGCTCTTTCTGACCGGGACCTATAAGAAGCGAAGATTGCGCCGGCCGGTGGAAACCGATCTGGTTGAAAGCCTGCCAATGCTTACACGCTGGCTTACTCTTTTAACTCGAACCACAAGGAAGAACCATCATGTCTAGAACTCCGAACAGACCAAGGGGCAATTTCGTGAGGGGGAGGGAGAACCTCACCCTGGACGAGACGAAAAAAAAGATCATTGCCTCGATCATCCAGTCGGGTTTCACAAAGTCCGGGATGGATTTTGTGGATGAAGTTGGTAAAGAAATCGGCGGTAATCGAGGTGTGTCGAGCTCTCAGATCCGAATCGCGTATGGAGAAATTACCCGCCTGAGAATGAAAGGAGATGATGTTCCGATCGATAAGGTGTTGATGCTTAAACCCAAGCTCTACTACGCTGCAGGAAGGAACTTCGGTAACAAGGCCTATAATTATCTTCGCGACATCATTTCATATGCTGTGGATCTCACCTGCGATGATGTCCCAAAAGAGGAACAAAACAGAAGATTTCAGAATCTGGCTTCACTTTTTGAGGCAATTCTGGCGTATCACAAAGCATATGGAGGCAAATGACCATGGCTAAAAAACTGGAAAAGAAGATTTTCTTCGAGGGTACCATGATTACCCGAACCGGACTGCATATCGGGGGATCCAACATGACGATGGGAATAGGCGGGGCTGACGCGGTGGTCGTGCGCAATCCGATCACGAATGAGCCATACATCCCCGGCAGCTCCCTGAAAGGGAAAATGAGAAGTCTGACGGAGAAGCTTCTTGGTGCCTTTGAAGAAGGAAATATGGGAGCGGTGAAATGGGTTCCCTACACCGGACTGAAAGATTCCGATGCCGGAAATGGGATGAAAGAGGTTATCGTGAACCTCTATGGCCGGGTTGGCTCTGATTCCCAGCCCAATATTCCTTCGAGAATCATGGTGCGGGATGCGGAGCTGGTTGCGGAGGATGTTGAAAAGCTTCGAGAATCCCAATATACCGACATGCCTTTTACGGAGGTAAAAACCGAAGTGGTGATCGACCGGGTGACTTCGGCAGCCATGCCACGGCAACTTGAGCGAGTTCCTGCAGGAACCCGCTTCCGCTTTTCCCTTGTCCTGAATGTATTTGATGGGGATGATGAAAAAAAGCTGGTTGATTTTGTGAAGGTCGGTTTGCGACTGGTAGAGGATGATTACCTGGGCGGTAAAGGATCCCGGGGTTCCGGTCAGATTGAGATCGACTGGGACGGCCTGAAGATGACCTATAAGGATTTTCAGGCGTATGAGAAGAACGAAGAAGCCAAAGAGTATACGGCGTGATGCTGGCCATTCATCTCAAACCGTTGGGGCCCTTTCATCTGCAAACGGGGGGACTGGATCATGAACGGGTGGATACCTTTCCCAGGTCCGATACCCTCTCCGCAGCCCTGATGTATTTATGGGCTCGTCAATTCGGCTCCATACCGGGGCTTCCGGACGATCCTCCTTTCCTTGTGAGTTCAATCTTTCCTTCGGTGGAACTTGAACAAGGAGAGATTGTAAAGCTTTTTCCCCGGCCAAAATCGGTGCATTACGGCCTGGTGCAAAATGAGTCGGGTAGTTTCGGACATAAGGAGTTCAAACGGATCCAGTGGCTTGATGAGAATCTGTTTCGACTCTCTTTGAACGGAATGAAAGCACTCCTTCCACACATCCCGGCCAGTCCTGACGATCCACGGCTTTGGTTTAACGGGAGCGTCTGGTGCAAGAGTCCCCGGCCGGATTCGGGAGCTGAAACCCCGCTGGTTTATGAACAGGAATCGACACGAGTCGTGCTGGACCGGGTCACCAACGCTTCCATGCCATTTCATTATGTGACCACACGATTCGCTGAATCGGTAAACCTCTACCTTCTGGCACGGGTGAAAGAGGAACACCGAAGCCGTTTTCTCGGACTTCTCCATCTTTTGGGGGATGAGGGGATTGGAGGTGACAGGACGATTGGGATGGGCCGTTTTGAAGTGCTCGGTGCCGAGGAGTGGAATGCACCCAAAACAGAGAATCCAAGTCATTGGGTGAATCTGGGAGTGTTCAATCCTGCCCCGAATTCACAGAGTGAAGTGAAGTGGGAGCAATCTTACTATGGTCTGCTAACCCGAAACGGGTGGGTGACGGAAAAGGCACTTCGCAGGAGATCCCTGCGGGTCCTTGATGAAGGATCCGTATTGGCTTCATCAACCATGCCTGAAGGCCGGATTGTCAACGTGCTGGACAAGGAAGCGCCAGATCTGCTGGATCGGCACAGGGAATATCTGTCCGATATCATTCAATTGGATCATCCGGTTTACAGGGATGGGCGGACTATTTGGCTTCCGATGAAGCTGGACGGAGAGTGAATCCGGGACTGCCAGGAACATCACAAAGTGGAATATGAACAATTCAGTATACATCGAACAGGTTACGGCGCGGGCTCCACGGTATGATACCCGTAACTTCCGGATTGAAATTCTGTCGCCTGTTCATATCGGGTCGGGAAAGGAGTTCAACAAAGAGCTCGATTTTACATCCACCCAGGATCATACGCTTCTTTACGACCTTGATCGGATCTTCAGCGATTTTGCAGATCGACCGGATTTCCTGAATTCGATAGAGAAAGGGGCAATCACATCATTCCTGGAGCGATCGGGAAAAAACCCCGCAGACTATATCCGAACCGAGATTCCAGGAAGTGCTTCGGCATCCACCTTGAGAGAGTTCATGACCCTCGGGAACGGGAAACCGGTTGTGCCCGGCAGCAGTCTGAAGGGCGCCATTCGCACAGCACTCTTTGCCAAGCTGTTTCAAGACAATCCGCTGAGAAGGGAAGAGTACATACGGGTATTGAGTGACCGGAATCCCGGAGTGAAGGTGGAATCCAGGTATCTTGCGACCATGCAGGGAGGTGCCAGACCAAACTATGATCTGGGGCGGGTTCTTCGGGTTGGAGATGCCGAGTTCCATGAGCAGGATCTGGAGGTGATGAATGTACGAGTATTGAATCTGACCTCCCCGGACGGCTCCGGATATCGTTATGGATGGAAAGAACTAAGGGGCGAACGGAAAACTCTGAATGATTTTGAAAGAGGAACCCCGATTTCCTCCATTGTTTTGCCTCCGGAAGTGGAGAGCGGCATCTTCCGGATCTCTTTGGATGAGATGGCATTTGATCATATTGATTGGAAAAAAAACAATCGTCCTGTTTTCGACTGGACGTCACTCAGCCGCATCATGAATGATCATGCACAGAAGATGATCGATTATGAAAAGAAGTTTCTGCTCGAAGTGGCTCGACCGGATCATGATATTCGGGAAATTGTTCGGGATCTCGTTGATGAAGTAGAGTCCCACATCCAGAACGGTGATGGCATCAGCTGGGTTCAGCAGGTCGGCTGGGGTACAGGTTGGCACTCCAAGACCGGGTTGCACATTACCGACAGGGAGGTTTTGAATGCTCTTAGAAGAGCTCCAAGAATGGGAAGCAAGGGGCATCCTGTATTCCCCAAATCCAGAAAAATTGCCCCGGAAACAGAGTCTGATGGTGAATTACCTCTGTTTATGATGGGCTGGATCAAAATTTCGGAGGTGCGTTCATGATTACCTACATCTATTCACCCTGTGGCACCAGTCTGTTGACGAATCAGGCAGATCCGGAGGCCCGGCGACTTATCGGCACGTATGCAAATTCAAAGAGAGAGGAGATCCCTGAAGAGGCAGTGTCCAGGCTGGAAACTTTGATAAAGAGTGCCAGGAGTTCACTGGCTGACGCGTCCATTCAGAATGTTGCCCGGCTCTCGGCGGAGCTCAATGCAATTGTAAAATTCTACGGTGGCCGTTTCAATCAATCCGATGTTCACTACCTGATCAGTTCGGATACCTGGTTGGGAAACGAGACGGCTCATCTGATTCAATCCTGGCTGGAGATTCAAGGGTTTAAAACCGTACAGATTCATTCCATCCAGGATCTTCGAACCGACCATCTTGAATCGTTCCAGATGGCCTTGTCTGAATTCGTACGGTGGTGCGAGGTGAATATCAAGCCCCTTCGCGAAAGTCAGAGTCATATAGTATTCAATCTGACGGGGGGATTTAAAAGTGTCCAGGGATTCCTTCAAACTCTGGCAATATTTTATGCCGATGAGGCAATCTACGTGTTTGAATCGGGTGATGAGCTTCTCAGAATCCCAAGGCTCCCGGTCCGAATGGTTCCCGATGAGATCATCAGGGAAAATCTAACCGTATTCCGGCGTCTTGCTTTGAACCTTCCTGT
>CAYTTA010000058.1:5901-14608 GCA_964440655.1 uncultured Balneolaceae bacterium | reverse complement strand
TTTATTCCATTATAAGCTTCCAAAAAGGAATAAGGACAGAGTGGTCGGGGCCCATATGTCCGCCGCGCATAGGGCTTTTATTCCAATATTGGCTTCCAAGATGGAATAAAGACAGAGGGGAGGGTGCCCATATGTCCGCCGCGCATAGGGTTTTATTCAATTATAAGCTTCCAAAAAGGAATAAGGACAGAGAGGACGGGAATCATATGTCCGCCCGAACGCCCGCACGCCCGCACGCCAGCACACACGCCCGCACGCCCGCGCGCCCGCATGCACCCCTCTCTTCTACCAGCTGCTTACCGCATCGTTGAACATGTTGTTGGCAATCTCCTGCAGAGCCGTGATCGCCGCCTCGACTTCACCGTCTACCGGGTTTTCCTGTACGTCGTACGTGCCCGATCCGGTAAAGTTCTTGTTCCAGAGAGGAGCATCATCGGTGGCATACTGGAAGGTGGCCCGGACGGTAATTGAGATCTCGTTCAGGGAAGCCTGTGCATCCCCGCCAACACTGAATGGCCGGTTCTGATAGGAGACGATCACTCCATCGAGCAGGGCGTCACTTGCCTCCTCGCTATTGGAGAGGGAGAGACGGCTCTGGTTGACAAAGCGGTTGATCAGTGCCTGATTCAGTCGGTCACTCAGATCTCCCAGACCGCCCCCGGAGCGATCATCAAAAAACGGTATATAGATCGTGTTGACATTCGAAGGAATCGAGGTTCCGGTGAAACTGTAGGAGATGCATCCGGCAGAAAAAAGTACCGATATCACCGTGAACAGGAGTAACACACCCGGCAGACGCCGAAGTTGGCGTTTGCCGGAACAGGATGCGTGGTGGTTCATGTGAGGATCAGACAAGATTATACTGGTCCAGTTTCCGATAAAGGGTCCGTTCACTGATGCCCAGTTTCTCGGAGGCTTTACGCCGGTTGCCGTCATAAAGTTTCAGGGCCTGCTGAATCAGGAATTTCTCGGCCTCCTCAATGGATGGGATCTTCTCATTACCGAAGAACTGCAGGATCTTATCCAGCTCCTCGTTCCTTGCCGGGCTATCGCCAGCCGGAGGCTCCATTCCTACAATCCCTGTACCTCCCGGTGAATCATAGTGGTTTACCGTAAGCTCATTGGGATCGATGGTCCGTTCGACCGCCGGCGGCAGAGCTTTGATCTGCTTGCCGGTGAAGGTGCTGTAGAGGAAGCGGGCCAGCATCTTCTTCAGATCACCCATATCGTTCTGAAGCTCCAGAAGAGTCCGGTAGATCAGCTCGATGTTTCCTTTCTGTGCCGAATCAAACTCCTCTTCGGTCGGAGCCCTCAGGGTGCCCGGATAGGCCGGAAGGTTGTCGGTAAGCCCCTGTCTCTGCCTTCCCTTCAGGTACTTCTGCAGGGTCTCTTTGTCGATGTACTGGGACTTTTCCAGCACAACCAGCTGCTCGGCCACATTACGAAGCTCACGGACGTTTCCCGGCCAGCGGTAGGAGACCAGCAGCTCCTTCGCTTCATCGGAAAAACCCCGGAAAACCGAATCGTACTTGGAGGAAAACTCGGTCACAAATTTCCGGAAGATCGGGATGATATCCTCTTTCCTCTCCCTCAGCGGGGGGATCCGGATATGCACCGTATCGAGTCGGTAGTAGAGATCCTCCCGGAATCCCCCCTCCTGAACCAGCTGCCAGAGATCCTTGTTGGTCGCGGCTATCACCCGGACATCAGCCGTCCGAAGCGTGCTGGATCCGACCCGGCTGAACTCTCCGGTCTCCAGAACCCTGAGCAGCTTTACCTGCACATTCTTGGGGGTGTCCCCGATCTCATCGAGAAAGATGGTTCCCTGGTGCGCCTTTTCAAAGTATCCCTGCCGTGTCTCATGAGCACCCGTGAAAGCGCCCTTCTCATGACCAAAGAGCTCACTCTCGATAATCCCTTCCGGAATGGCACCGCAGTTTACGATAACCAGATCGTGGTGTTTCCGGTTGCTGAGCAGGTGAATGGCACGGGCGGTCAGATCCTTCCCAACGCCGCTCTCTCCCTGCATGAGAACTGTTATATCGGTCGGAGCCACCTGCATCACCTTGTCAATAACCTGACGGATGGCCGGTGAATTTCCGATGATGCCGAATCGTTCCTGGAAAGCGTCTCTGTCCATGGAGATAGGATTGGTTCTGACAAAATGACAATTTAAGAAGGAATGTGTGTCAGGTCAATAAACCGGCGGAGGGTTGGGAAAAAAGGTGAACCGGAGCACCGATCCGTCCAGGAGCAGGCTAAAGTGCAGGCTAAATCATGGAACAATCTCCTGCGGTTCTCCTTTAAAACAGAATAGTCTGCAGAGAGAAAGGTGGACGTCTCCACACATGGATGTCTCCACACATTGCTGAACTACTGCTGAAGAGATCTGTAGAGACGGATCAGAATTAAACGACACTTTCTTTGTGAACAGCAAGACAGCGGCACAGAATCAACGGGGTGTGAATACCAGCAAGACAGCGGCACAGAATCAACGGGGTGTGAATACCAGCAAGTCGGCGGCACAGAGTCATCGAGATGCGTATACCAGCAAATCGGCGGCACAGAGTGATCGGGATGTGATTATTCAGGAGGACCCGGCGATTATTCCGCCCCGCAATGGATACAGCACCGATCCGGGCCGGTTTGCGGACCTTGTCGACCCCGCACGGTTTGCCCTCCACTTCGAGCTGATTTACGGTGAAGAACTCGTGGATCACTGCATGGAACATCTGCAGGGACTTGTTCGCGCCTATCGGTTTGAAGAGCATCCACCGGTTGCGGTGGAGGAGCTCTGGACCCATCGGGATACGATCCTGATCACCTATGCCGATATGGTCCGGGCGGATCACGGGGAGCCGACTCCGCCGTTGAAAAAACAGCACCGGTTCCTGTCTCAGGAGCTGAAGGGGCTGGCATCCTCACTCCATATCCTTCCCTTTTTCCCGAGTTCATCAGACGACGGGTTCTCGGTGATTGACTACCGGAAGGTCGATCCGGCTTATGGGAACTGGAACGATATCGTCGATCTTGCTGCCGACTTCCGGTTGATGGGAGATCTGGTGCTCAACCATGTCTCACGGCAGAGTGAGTGGTTCAAGGGGTACCTGCGGGGAGACCAGCCCTACGACCGCTACTTCATCGAGGTGGATCCCGATATCGATCTTTCGGGAGTGACCCGCCCGAGAAGCACCCCGATGCTCACCCCGGTCTCCACAGCAAACGGGCAGAAGCTGGTCTGGACCACCTTCAGTGAGGATCAGAAGGATGTCAATTTCCGCAATCCGGATGTGTTGTTCGAGTTTCTCGACATCCTCTTCTTCTATGTGGTGCGGGGAATCAAGGTGATTCGGCTTGATGCGGTCGCCTTCATCTGGAAGGAGATCGGCACCACATGCATTCACATGCCCCAGACTCACGAGATCGTGAAGCTGATGCGCTCCCTGGTCGATATTTTCATGCCGGATGTCACCCTGATTACAGAGACCAACGTTCCCCACAGGGAGAACATCAGCTATTTCGGCGATGGGGATGAAGCCCACATGGTTTACCAGTTCAGCCTTCCGCCCCTGCTTCTCCATGCGCTTCTGAAAGAGGACAGCCGGTTTCTGACCCGTTGGGCGGAGTCGCTCCGTCCGCCGCCTCCGGGGTGCACCTTCTTCAACTTCACCTCTTCCCACGACGGGATCGGAGTGCGCCCTCTGGAAGGGCTTGTCCCCGAAGAGGAGATCCTGGAGCTAGTTGAAATGATCAAAAACCGGGGAGGATTTGTCTCTTACCGGCAGAATCCCGACGGGAGCATGAGTCCGTACGAGCTGAACATCACCTATTTTGATGCCTTCTCCACGGGCAACGGTCATGCCCGTCTTCAGGAGAAACGGTTTCTCTGCTCCCAGATGATCATGCTCAGCCTGCAGGGAGTTCCCGGGATCTACTTTCACAATCTGACCGGCACCCCGAACAATCTGGAAGGGGTTCGCCGGACCGGCCGGTACCGGACCATCAACCGAAAAAAATGGAAGTACAGCGAGCTGATGAAGGAGCTGGACCGGGAGGGTTCCAAGACCGGGACCATTTTCCGGGCCTACAAACGGCTTCTGAAGATTCGCCGGGAACACCCCGCCTTTCATCCATTCGGAGGCCAGACGATCTACGACGGAGGTAGCCGGCTCTTTCTGATCGGGCGGCAGGCTCCGGACGGATCGGAGCGGGTCTTCGTGCTCTGCAACATGACGAAGGAGCCGCAGCAGGTCGATCTGATCCGGCTCGGGCTGCCACTCTCACGCAAGGATGTCTGCTGCGATCTGATCAGCGGGAAAGTGGCGGTCACAGAAGGGTGCGTCCGGCTGGAGCCGTTTGAGGTTCTCTGGGTGCTGGATCCGGGGTGATTCACACGCGTGGCAGGCGTGGAGGAAGTGCAGTTTTGACGAAGAGCCGCAGAGAGGGCAATTGCCCCCGCGCTTTGAATGTTCCGCTGCAGCTCCTCCTCATACACACTCCAGCAGCTGCTCGAGCCGGGTCAGGATCAGATCAGGCCGGTTCTCCGGATCGTAGGGATCCACCTCATGCAGACGGAGAGAGCGACGATCTCCTGCAAAGAGCGCCGTCCGCATTCCGATGCCGGCCGCCGGGGTGATATCCTTGAGCATGTCGTTGCCCACAAATAGAACCGATTCGGGGTCCGAACCGGGAAAATGGCGCTCCAGCTTCTCCAGAAACCCCCGGTAGAACGCAGCATCCGGTTTCTTCCGCTTCTCTTCAAAGGACCAGTGGAGAAGGCCGGGATGAAACCCCGACTCCCGGAGAGATTCGCCCGTCAAAGCCTGCCAGGCGATCGGAGTGTAGAATTGTGAGTTGGAGATGATCCCGGTCACCAGCTGACGCCGATGCAATTCACCCATAAGGGAAGAGAGGTCCGGCATCGGCCAGACGGGGTTGGCCCGCGCTTCATATTCAACGGCAAAGAGACGGGCCAGGGCACTGTCGGGTTCCCGCATCAGAAGATCCGCATCATAGAGCCCGTTGAGCACCTCGAGCCAGACTCCGCGGATATCGGGTTCGGGGGGATCATACCCCAGCTCCCGCATCTCCCGACCCACGCGCTGCATCGTGTTCCGGTAAAGTTCTCTGGCATGTGCCGCCAGCGGGCGTTCAGCCTCTTCGTCCGGAATGAGCCCGCACGCCTTCAGGGAGGCGGCGATGGAGCGGTCGGTCACCGCCTCATCGGTCGAGATCTCACCCACCGCCGAGACAAAGAGCGTTCCGTAGAAATCAAAGATGACAAACCGGATCCCGTCCAGTTTGTGAAGCAGGGGGGGCATGGAGGGGGGGGTCGGTTTCATCGGCCGGGAAAGCACCCTGAAACGCTGAATGAGAGTATCGATTCCCAGATCATTCATGGTCGGGACCGGTTAAATTTTTTCCGATACTGTTCGATCTCGATCATGGGAGGGCGCTCATCCTCAATGATCTCCTGCTCCAGCTGCCGGTACTGATCCCTGCTCACCTGAAACTGCCGAAGGACGGTCTCGTGCTCCACAACCTCCATGATGCCGAGACTGCGCGCCCTCTTCAGGAAGGTCTGGAGGATGCCGAAAGCCATCTTTCCCAGGTCCTGGGTCGGTTTGTTCTCATGAACCCGCTTGTCAAGGTCTGTCTGGGCAAAGGCTTTCAGCCCGTAGAGGCGATAGACATCGATCAGATGGGAGGTCTCCACGCCGTATCCGATCGGGAAGGTGATCTGCTCGAGCACCTCCCGCCTCACGGCATACTCGCCCGAAAGCGGCTGGACAATCGCTGTGAGCTCGGGGAAGAAGAGCGAGAAGAGAGGGCGGACCAGGATCTCCGTCACCCGCCCTCCTCCGGAAGGACGTACCGCTCCGGAGGAGAAGGCGAGGGGCCGGTCGTAGAACGCCTTCACATACTTGACGGTATCGTTGTAGATGAGCGGGGCGACCAGTCCGTAGACAAACCGGGGATGAATGTTGCTTATATCAGCATCCACATAGACGATGATATCCCCCTTGAGCTGATAGATCGCCTTCCAGAGATTCTCTCCTTTCCCTTTCTTGACACCCAGCTCCGGCAGGATCTCATCGGCCAGCCAGGTGTCCGCACCGAATGCCTGCGCCACCTGCAGGGTTTGGTCCTCCGAACCGGAGTCGATCACCGCAATCTCATCGAGCAGCGGATAGCGGTTCACCAGTTCCGAGCGGAACAGGATCACCTCCTTGCCGATCGTCTTCTCCTCGTTCAGTGTGGGCAGGCAGAGCGAAATCGTAATTCCTTTCTTCTCCTTCTCCTCCACCAGCCGCTTCAGATCGGAGAACTGGGAGTGGTGATAGGTGTTGAAATCGATCCATTTCTGAAGGTCAATACCACCGGCGTTTCTCTCACTCATAATACCCCCTGTCGATCGCCAGCAGAATTCCAAGTACCTGAGTGATCCCCTTGTACATGGGATCGATCTGAATGGTCTCGTTGGGATCGTGCAGGAAATCCCCCCGGGTCAGTCCCAAGGTCAGAGCCGGGATCCCCTTGTCGATCAGTGCCGAAAGTTCCGAGATGCTCGGGGCGAGCCTCGGTTCAATCTCAAGCTCCCGCATCACCTCCCTCGCACAGAGTGTGAGCGGGTCGGAAAATCCGATCCCGCCCGGGCTGCGCCGTGCAAAGATATCGACATGGACCCGGTCTCCGGTGGCGGAGGCCACCTCAATCCCGATCTCTTCGATTCTCCGGCCGATCTCATCCACAACCTCCTGCGATTCGGACCGCACCTCGAATCCGAGCGAAGCCTCCAGCGCGATCGTATCAAAAGAGCTTCCGCCGGAGATGGTTCCCATCACCACGCTGGTCCGGGGCCTCCGGGGAAGACGGATGTCATTGATCTTGTTGATGATTTCGTTCATGGTCTGGATGGCGCTCGCATCTCCGAACCGCGTCCAGTCATACATCTCCGGGACTTTGCAGAGGATCTCCCCCCGAAGCATGCCCAATGAAGTGTAACTGAGCCTTCCGAGCTGAACCCCTTCCAGACAGAGTGCGCTCTTGATCGTGTGTAGATAGTTGTCCAGAAAGAAGCGGATTCCCTGAAGATCTCCCCGCCCCAGGGTTTTTACCCCGGCAAAAAGGATCAGATCGTGCCGAAGCTCCAGCTCGAGACGGTCCAGAATCCAGGGCAGGCTGGTGAGAACCGCGCATCCCAGGCTGTTGTCTGCAACCCCGGGTCCTGTGATCGCATCGGTCCTGACCACTACCGTGTGATCCTCCGGATGAGCGAAGACCGTATCGGTATGCGCGCTGATCATAATGGTACTCTCCCCCTCCGTACCGGGGATCACGCCGATTCCGTTACCCGCATCATCCGTCGAACTCTCGCGAAGCCCCGCCTCGTTGAAACGGCTCAGGATGAACTCCACACGCTCCTCTTCGTGGAAGGTGGGAGAGGGGATCTCGGAGATCATCACCAGGTTGGCCAGCAGGATCTCCTGCATCTCTCTCAGGTTCTTCTCCATCTCCGGCAGTTTTCGAAAAAGTGCTTTCATCGGCTGATCTGTTCGTGCTGATGTGTGGGCACCGGCATGTTGGTGTTGATCATACAGGTCCCTCCGGCCGGGTGTTACTTCAACCTCAATTTTCCCGCGGAGCGTTCAGGGCATAGGCGCCGATCTCTTTGCACTCCATACGGCCGCCTGAAGTTCCGGGTGCCGTTGTCATTCATTCTTGATTTTCTCTACTTTGGCGTCATCTACACCTGGCTCTTTCCCAAAGGCTCTATCTCAATACCCGATACCCCGATGCATTCCCGGAATCAACCATACCGTTCCTGGCTTCTTCCGTCACTGCTGCTGGTTCTCACGCTCCTGATCTGGTGGCTGGCGAGCAGGCTGAATCTGGTGCCCTCATCGGTTATTCCGTCTCCGGCCGAGGTGGCTGCCGGTTTTCGTGAGGAGCTCGTCAGCGGTCGGCTATGGAACGACATCATCGCATCCCTTTACCGAGTGACCGCCGGTTTCGGACTGGCCGTACTTCTCGGGTTGCCGGCGGGGCTCTGGATGGGTACCCGAAGAAGGGCACGAGAGGCTCTTCTGCCCGCCGTGAACTTTTTCAGGAATCTCTCCCCGCTGGCCTGGATTCCCTTTGCCATTCTCTGGTTCGGGATCGGGGACGCCCCCGCGATCTTTCTCATCTTCATGGCTGCCTTCTTCCCCATCGTCCTGTCGACCGTCGCTGCGGTGGCCAACATTCCCTCGGTCTATTTCCGTGTGGGGCAGGATTACGGCATGAGCAGGGGAGAAGTGATGCGGCAGATCACCTTTCCGGCCATTGCACCGCAGGTGATCACTACCCTTCGTGTTACGGCGGGGCTCTCCTGGCTTGTGGTTGTCGCTGCGGAAATGATTGCAGGAAGGGACGGACTCGGTTTTGCCATCTGGGATGCACGGAACGGGCTCCGGATCGACCTTCTTGTCTCGGGGATGATCGTGATCGGGGTGATTGGTGTAATTCTCGACCAGGTCCTGGTGCAGCTTACCAAAATTCCGGCGGTGCGGTGGGGATATGAACAGTAACAGGAATCCGGACAACGGGAAGATCGATCACGGAGAGACCGAAGGCCGGCAGACCGTGGAACCGCAAACCGTGGAACAGCAGACCGTGGAACAGCAGACCGTGGAACAGCAGACCGTGGAACAGCAGACCGTGGAAC
>CAYTTA010000058.1:0-5801 GCA_964440655.1 uncultured Balneolaceae bacterium | reverse complement strand
AGCAGACCGTGGACCGACAGACTGAAAGCAGCCGAATAGAAAGCAGCCGAATAGAAAGCAGCCGACACGGGAACCCGCAGACCGGCCGGATTCCGCTGCTTGAGGCCAGAGCGGTCCGCCACACCTACAGTGAGCTGACGGTTCTGGACGGGATCGATCTCACGATCCGGCAGGGGGAGTTCGTAGCGATTGTCGGGCCGTCCGGCTGCGGCAAGACCACGCTTCTCAATCTCTTCTCCGGGTTTGAAAAGCCGATGGAAGGGGAGGTGCACCGGCACGCCGACATGCGGATGGTTTATCAGCAGGGCGGGCTTCTGCCCTGGCTGACCGTGCTGGAGAACATCCGTCTCGGTCTGCGGAGCACCTGCCGTGTAGCAATGTCGGGGAAGCGGCCGCTTCCGAAAAAAGAGCGCCTTGAGCAGGAAAACGGCCGGCTGGCCGAAGCGGTCCGTCAGATCGGTCTTGAAGGATTTGAAAATCACTATCCCCACCAGCTCTCCGGAGGAATGCGTCAGCGCGTGGAGCTGGCCCGGGCTCTGATCGGGGATTCCGGTCTTCTTCTGATGGACGAACCCTTCTCGGCCCTCGACTACATGACCCGACTTCGCATGCGGCATGAGCTGGCGAGGCTGCTGCAGGAGCGGCCCCGAACGGTGGTGCTGGTGACACACGATATTGAAGAAGCCGCGCAGCTGGCCGATCGCATCATCCTGCTCTCTCCGCGACCCGGCAGGATCGTTCAGGAGCTTCAGGTTCCGTTGTCCCGTCCCCGTTCACTGACCGATCCGGTCGTCACCCGCACGGTGCATAAACTGCTCGAGGCACTGAATCTGGATGTCGCTTCATTTCAAACGGAATATCACCATGCTCTATAGACACCTTGCCCGTTGGGGAACGGGTCTTCTGCTTTTTTTTCTGATGCTGTCACTGCTCCGTTATCAGCCCTGGGAACAGTGGGGCGGATTTTTCTCCGGCGATTCCGACCGGAGGGTGGAAGCGCTCGGGGTAGGATATCTGCCCGTAACCTGCCACCTCACCTGCCCGGTGACCGACTATGCCACACGGACCAGCACCGATTACCGGTTCGATTCCCGCCGCTACACCGACTTTCCGACCATTGTGGAGAGCATCAAGAGCGGCCGGCTGGAGGCGACCTTCATGATCGTTCCGCTCGCCATGAAACTGCGCGAACAGGGGGTGCCGGTAAAAATCGTCTTCCTGGGACACCGGGACGGATCGACCGTCATGGTCCGGCCCGATCTGGAGATCGGAGATCTGACCGGTCTGCGTGGAAGGAGAATGGCGATCCCCAGCAAGTACAGCAATCAGTATCTGGTAATCCACCGGCTGATGAAGGAGCAGGGGGTCGATCCCTCAGAGATCGATTTTGTGGAGCTTCCGCCGCCCGACATGCCAGGAGCCCTGGCGGCGAAGGCGATCGATGCCTACTTCGTGGGAGAACCCTTTCCTGCGGCCGCCGAGCTGAATGGAACCGGAAGGGTCCTCTATCACGTCAAGGATATCTGGCCTGATTTCATCTCTTGTGCCCTCGTGGTGCATGAAAAGCTCATTGAACAGCGTCCCGAGGTTGTTGCCGATCTGGTCCGGGGCATTGCCGAGAGCGGGGAGTGGGCGGAAGAGAACCGGGAAGAGGCCGCCAGGATCGCCGCTCCCTATTTCCGGCAGAATGAAGGGGTGGTGCGTCATGTCCTGACGCGACCGCCGGACCGGGTGAGCTACCGGATGCTGGAGCCCTCCGACGAGGAGCTGCAGCGCATCCACGACATGGCCCTGGAGATCGGAATTCTGGATCGGGAGGTGCCGATCGCCGAATTGGTCGACCGGCGCTTCATCCCGGAAGAGGTGGCTGCCCTGGAACTGGACTAGGGTGGGGATAAAAAGGCCCGGTGCCAGACGGTAATGGAATCGGCCGGGCGCCGGCGGTGACGGAAAATGGCCGGGCGCCAGACAGTGATGAAATCGACCGGGCGCCTGCGGGGATGGAAGATGTCCAGACGGTGACGAAGATGGTCAGGCGGTGACGGATGCGGCTGCGTACTCCTGGATGGTGGTCTTGTAGAGCGGAGTGCCGAAAAGGGTGGCGGAGGTGGAGTCCTCGATCCGCACCACGACATAGTCTCCCGGCCGGTACTCCTTCCGGTCAAAGACCACCATCTTGTTGGTGTCGGTCCTTCCGCTAAGTTGCTGGTCGGATCTTTTGCTCGTCCCCTCTACCAGAACCAGGTGCTCTCTGCCGCGCTCCAGCCGGTTTACCTCCTCCTGGATGGCCATCTGCTGCTCGATGATCTCGGTGAGCCTTCTCTTCTTCACCTCCTCGGGCACATCATCCTCCATCTTCCGGTGGGCATAGGTCCGTTCGCGCTCCGAATAGGCAAACATGTAGGCGAGATCGTATCGTACGATCCGCATCAGCGAGAGGGTATCGGCGTGCTCCTCCTCGGTCTCGCCGCAGAAACCGGCAATCACATCGGTCGAGAGAGCAACGCCCGGAATGATCTGCCGCATCTTTTCGATCAGATCAAGGTACTCCTCCCTGGTGTAAGGGCGGCGCATCCGTTCAAGTACGTCGCTGTTTCCGGACTGGGCCGGGATATGGATCGAGTTGCAGAGATTGGGCCGTTCGGCAATCAGATGGAGCAGATCGACCGGAAAATCTTTGGGATGGGGGGAGGAGAAGCGGAAACGAACCTCGGGAAAAGCCGTGCTTACGCGCTCCATCAGTCCGGTGAAGTCGGCTTCGTCGGTCCGGTAGGAGTTGACGTTCTGCCCGAGGAGGGTCACCTCCTTGTATCCCTGTTGCTCCAGCTGGGAGATTTCATCGAAAATGCTCGAGACAGGCCGGCTCCGCTCGCGTCCGCGTGTGAATGGCACCACACAGAAGGAGCACATGTTGTCGCACCCACGCATGATGGAGACAAACGCGGTGACACCGTTTCCGGAGGTTCGTACCGGCGTGATGTCAGCATAGGTCTCTTCCAGAGAGAGAAGCACATTTACCGCTTTGCGGCCGTCATCCACCTGTGAGATCAGCTGAGGGATGGTGCGGTAGGCATCGGGTCCCACGACCAGATCGACCAGCTGCTCCTGTTCGATGATGCGCTCCCGGATCCGCTCGGCCATGCAGCCCAGCACTCCGACCGTCAGCCCGCCGTTCTGTTTCTTCAGGCTTCGGAACTCTTTCAGGCGGTTCCAGACTTTGGTCTCGGCATTTTCCCGAATGGCGCAGGTGTTGACCAGAATCAGGTCTGCCTTTTCGGGTTCACCGACCGGCTGCATCCCCTCCTCGATCAGGATGGAGTTCACCACCTCCGAATCGGCGAAGTTCATCTGACAGCCATACGTTTCGATGTAGAATCTTCTCCCGTCCTTCATTGAACCACCTGAATTGAGGCCTGGAATTGAGTTTTAAAGGCGTAAAATTACTCGATTTCTGCGGGATTTGCCACTAGAACTCGATGATTTCGAGGAGGGTGGTGCGGTAGATGATGGTCGCGCCCCGGTGGATGATCTGGCCGAACTCATCGAACGCGTAGTTGTCCCCGAAGGCGAGATCCGAAGGGAGGACAAGCAGGTAGGTTCCGCCGACTCTCATCATCTGTAACCCTTCCCGAATTCCCCGGGGCACCGTTGGATTGCTTACCTCAATCACCGCGGGTTCATTGTCACTGGAAGTCGCGATCTGCCGGTTGTCCACCGTCCATGCGTCATATTCCACAATAACGATGTCATCGAGCCCGGGCTGCTCCCCCTCCCCTTCCTCGATAACCTCGAACTGGAGACCGCTCTCTGTGGTGATCACGCCTTCTCGCCGGCCGTTCTGTTCCAGGAAAGCGATGTCGGCGCTGTTGTCATACTCTTCATCGGAGTCGGTACTGCTTCCGGTACATCCCGCCCAGATCAGAAGGGCGAGCAGTAGAATGGGCTGGATGGTTTTCATGGCGGTTGCTCTGAGGTTGAAGCGTTCGGAAACCCTGTCTGCCGGCGATCCGGAAGCTTTATCCGTCTCCGATCCGGAATGCCGGGCACCGGACCGGTATCCCGGCGTCTTGCAGCAAACAGGTGCAATATCCCTCAAGTGCAATATCGCCGGTCGGTCGGTCGCGAGCCTCCTTTCTGAGTATACACCCGGAGTGCTTCAGCGGTTGCGATCACCCTCTCTTTCTCCGGATACTCTGCTGTGACACGGTAATGGCGTCTGCGGCCTCTTCCCGTAACAGACAATAACAGAAAAATCGCTCTTTTCTGTTTCCGGAAAAATATTACTCCTTCTCTCAGGAATTGTCTGCTTCCTTTTCCGCGTCATTGTCCACTTCGAGAAGGTGAACCTCAAAGATAAGCGTGGCTCCGGGGTGGATATAGTCGCCGACCTGTAAATCGCCATAGGCCAGTTCAGCCGGTATGACCAGCTGGTAGGAGCCGCCCGCCCGCATCATCTGCAAACCCTCGGCGAACCCGACAATGACCTCATCGACAAAAACCTCCTCCGGCTCTCCGCCCCGGGTGGAGTAGAAAATCATATTGTTGACGAGCCATCCTTCATAGTGGATTCTGACCAGGGCGGCAGGTCCCGGCTGCTCTCCTTCCCCCTCTTCGAGAATCTCGAACTGCAGACCGCTGGAAGTTACCGTTACGGAACCCCGCTGGGCATTTTTTTCCAGATACTCAATGTCGGCGGTGTTGTCGAAGGAGTCGGTGCCTCCGAGGCATCCCTGCAGAATGAGCGCGAAAAGGAGGGTGACCAGGGGGGCAGGTGATAATTTTTTCATGGTTCCGGGGCAGGTCTGTTTTCTGGGTATTTGTCGGGATCTATCTTCCGATGCAGGAGTTGGGGGTTGGGGGTGCCGTCAAAAGGACAGGGCCTGCTCGCATCCTTGCCATTGGAAGGATGCGAATGGCCGGACGATCGCCGTTTCGTCCCGCAACCGGCCGTCAGTTCGGCCAGCGCTCGGGATCGACCCTCCAGGCGTTCAGGGTTTCCAGATTTTCGGGCTTGATGAACCCTTTATCCACTGCCACTTCAATCAGCGTGGTGTAATCGGTGAGGGCGAAGACGGGGATGCCCGCCTTCTCGAAACGGAAATTCGCCTTGTTGAACCCGTAGGTGAAGATCGTAAGCACGGCACGCACATCCGCCCCGATGAATTTCAGGGCTTCGATAACCGACATGGCAGATCCTCCGGTGGAGATCAGATCCTCGATCACAAGGGTGGACTGACCCTTGTCGACCCCACCCTCGATCTGATTGCCAAGTCCGTAGGCTTTGGCCTTGGCGCGGACGTAGGCAAGAGGCTTGTCCAGGCTCTCCGCAACCCATGCGGCATAGGGGATTCCCGCCGTTGCCGTACCGGTGATCACCTCCACATCGGAGAACTCCTTTTCAATGATCTCTACAAAAGCCCTGCTGATCCTTTTGCGAAGCTCCGGGTAGCGGAGTGTGAGACGGTTATCGCAATAGATGGGCGAGTTCCAGCCGGAGGACCAGGTAAAGGGTTCCTCGGGGCGCAGAATGACTGCGTTGATCTCAAGTAGACTCAACGCCAGCTCCTCGGCGAAGGAGGTATCCAGTATAGTGCTTGATTGTGCGGTCATAAATCCCTGAGTACCAGTATCTTGAAAACCAATATCTTCGAATTCCATCTCCGGTTCCGGCTTTTACAGTTCCGTCGGTTTTTATCTCTACAACTTCATGTGGCCGGAAACAGTTTGGAAACCGGTCAGGATAATGTAGTAAAAAATGTCTCCGTCTGCCGAACAGACTAAAGAGAGGATATCAACCAGAT
>CAYTTA010000057.1:8900-14797 GCA_964440655.1 uncultured Balneolaceae bacterium | reverse complement strand
GGCTGCTGTTTTATTCCAGAATTCTGCTGTTCATAAGAATAAAGACCGATAGCCCCGGACATCATCATTCAAAACCCTCTGTTTTTATTCCGTTTTCAGTGCCTCTGTTTGAATTGGCGGCTGCTGTTTTATTCCAGAATTCTGCTGTTCATAAGAATAAAGACCGATAGCCCCGGACATCATCATTCAAAACCCTCTGTTTTTATTCCGTTTTCAGTGCCTCTGTTTGAATTGGCGGCTGCTGTTTTATTCCAGAATTCTGCTGTTCATAAGAATAAAGACCGATAGCCCAGGACGTCATCATCCAACAACCCTCTATTGTTATTCCGTTATCGGCGCCTCAGTTTGAATTGGCGCCGGATAGTCAGGCACATCATCACCGAACCTCTCAGGGAATTTTTGAACCGGCAGATTCATTGCGGATTGGAAGAAATTGGAACAAAATTGCTTCTCCGGGAAGAGGAGTGCCTGCCATGAAGTATGAAGCAATGAACGAGATTCTCGCATCCCAGTATCGGGCCGCTCTCCGGATGCTCCGAGTAGCTATTGAGCAAACACCGCTCGATCACTGGTCCAGCACCGAGTTCAAAAACCCGATCTGGCAGATCGCTTATCATGCCTTATGGTCGGTAAAATACTACCTGGGTTCAGGGCCCGAGAGTTATGAACCTTGGGTAGGTGCAATCGAGGGAGCGGAATATCTTACCGATCCCGAAAAACACCATGGCGAGAATCCGGGTGGATCGGATCCCTTCCTGAACGTTGTCCTGCCACCCAGTCCGGCCGTGGAAAAACCCCGCAAATGGGAAGAAGCTCCCTCAGGGAAAGCGGACGAGACGCTGCCCGGTGCTTCGGGCGACCCGTCACCCATTGCCTCTGGCGAGTCATCACCGGGGAATCCGAGGGGATCCAGATTCGATCTGCATCATACAAAAAATGAACTGCTGGCATTTATTAAAGACCTGGAAATGAACCTGGATCACGCCATATCCTCGCTTCCCCTGGATGGTGAGTCAGGTTTTGACTGGTATCCTGTCACCCGGTTTGAACTGCATTTAAATACGATCCGTTACCTGCAGCACTATACCGGCTTGATCTATGGCAGGCTTAGAGAAAGGGGCGTGATCGGTTTTACCTGGGAGATAGAGGGGCGGTGATTCTCGGCGTTGCCCCCCGAGGCGTGCCGCCGCAGCCCCCTTGTGCACGCCGTTCCCTGACGATGACCCCCTTCGGGCCGCCAACCCCTTCGCGCCGCCAACCCCTTGGTGCACGCCGCCTCGACCCGCCAACCCCTTGGTGCACGCCGCCTCGACCCGCCCCTCGACCCGCCCCGCACATGCATCTTCCTAAAACTCAACATTCATGCTGAGACTCGGCACCGGCGGGGCATAGGCGAACCGGATATCATTCCGGCCGACGGTATAGGCGGCCAGTTTGCTCCGCACCCCGAAGAAGGCCAGGATGTTCTCGAGGCTTGCTCCCAGGTGGACCGACCGAACCGCGGTGGATACCCCCAGGGAGAGGAAGTATTGCGAGCCGAGGTGCTGATTGATGCCGGTGCGCACGATCTGGCTCCGGTCGATGAATACATTGGCCTGCACCGCATACTGAAACCGTTTCGTCCCCATTTCCCAGGCGGCATTCCCCTCCAGCCGGGCGGGACCGGGCAGCAGCTGCGCCCCTTCAAGGGGGACAATCAGCTTCAGGTCACGTACCGCCCCCTGCAGCCGCCACGACTTGTAGAACCGGCGGCCCTCTACCGTTCCGTTGATCCCGAACCGGCTGATCCACCCCTCCATGGTGGCCGACTCCTCATACCATCCCACCCGAACCGACTTGTTCATCAGCGAGGCGTGCAGGGCTATCGTCTCCAGCAGCACCTGCGTTCCGATCCGCACATAGGTGGAGCGCCACGGGTGAGGGACGGTCTGGGCATTTCGGAAAGAGCTGTTCAGCGCCTCCGATCCGATCGCATCATATAGCCACGCCCCGTTCAGCTCCACCCGGAGCCATCGGACCGGCTGCACCATCATCTCACCGCTCACGGAGGGTTCCCGGTCCGCATGATCGTAGCGCGTCTCGACGGAGAGCAGTAGCGCCCGGTTCAGCGGGAGAGTATGGGTGAGAACCGATTCAAACCGATTCAGATGGGCTGAGGTATCGTTGTAGACCCGGATCAGATCGTGATGGTTGATGCGAAGGCGGGTGAGGGTTCTGCCGACCGGTGCCGCAACGGCGGCGGTCAGGGTGGTGGCGGTGATTTCGTGCTGATCCTCATACCACTTCTCCAGCTCCTCCACCTCCCTCCAGGTGGTTCCGGTCTGATAGGCCGCTCCCGCATCCAGGGTAAACGGACCAAGCCGCTGCTCACCGTGCAGATGCAGGAATGTGTTCTCTTCATTCTCCATCAGATGGTCGATGCCGAGAAGTCCGCCGAATTCATTGTCCGAGCGCGAATGGCGGGCGACTGCCTCCAGACTCGATCCCCGCCGTCCGACACGTGCCGATCCATGCATACTGTATGTGGTGCTGAAGGTCTCCAGCTCGGGGACGAGCCGCTCCAGAGAGCCGGGAGCTCCGGAGTGTTCCGCTCCGGCACTGACCGCCAGCAGATTCTGCCCGCCGCCGGAGAAACCCAGGGTCTGCTTGAACGGGGTGAGGGAGATCGCCCGCCGCCGGGAGTAGTCGGGCTGGATGATGATCGGGGCATCGGGGCTGGGGAAGTAGGCGCCCGGCTCTTTCACCTCGAGACGGGTTCCGGTGTTCGGGATGGTGGTGGTAAGGGAGTTGTTGCTGGTGTACTTGACCAGCATGGGGATTCCCTGAGGAGTGTAGAAGCGGATCATGGAGGGGAGATCGCGCTGAAGCTCGGCCGTGAAGCGGCTTACCCCGGGGCTGATCTCGCTCTCGGCGGCAAGTCGGAAGAGGGGGTTGCCCTGTGAGAGGGTCTGGCGGGACATGCGCAGTTCGGCAGGCACCGGCAGCGCCGCCCCGCCGGAGTGGCCGCCTTGCGGTGTCACGGTGATCTCCTCCAGAGTCGGGTTGTGCCATACCCAGGTGGTGTCCTTGTTGTGGATGATGTAGGAGACCGCGACAGGCAATTCGGAATCGGTCGTGTCGGATTCCGTGGGATGGAGTATGGGATGGAGTATGGGAGGGAGTATCAATAGGCGGCTGATCGAATTTGTGTGGGAGGAGTAACTCGAAAGTTTGGTTTGGGCGGAGACCGTATAATAATCCGCCATGAAGAGCAACAGAGCCATTATCAGGAACAGCGGAAGTGCAGTCCTCTTTTTGCGGATTCGGCCTCTGGAATGAGCAGGAGTGCTCCCGCTTGAATCAGCAGGAGTGCTCCCGCGCCTGATGTAGCGTTCGTCAGAATGGTAGAGGGTGCGGCTGTTCCGGCCGTTCGAAAGGTGTGTCGGGGGATAAGATTCTCTCTTTATGGTTGGGTGAATCATTCAAATCTCTGCGGGGGGTCCGCGCTGGATGGTTTTCTTTCTTCTCTCTTCTTTCTTCTCTTGTGTCTGTCCTTCCCTGAAGCGCAGTTTGCAATTCACATGCCAGTGGAAGAGGCCATTGAAGGCTTTTTCTTTTTGATGTAATTCGAAGCGGAATAGAAGCAGATCGCCGTACTGATCCGGGTACTTTTTTCCTTCATGATCTTGAGGTTCAATGGTCAGGAAATCGGCTTCAGGAGCTTTTGGCGGACTTTTTGGCGGGCTTTGGCGGGCCTTTACAGGCCTTTGGCGGGGAGTAGTCTGCGGATTCTTTGGTTAAATGATTCGTGAGATGCATCGAATCTGTAAGGCATCACGAAGCTCATTGTGGCATCCCCAGGTGGGGTTGTCTCACAATGGAAGGAGTTGCCTGTAACACGAATACACGACAGGTAAATGCGTTGCCGTGTAGAAATGCCGCAATGGGGATGGCGGGCGGGTTGTCTGACATCGCCAGTCGGTATACTTTACAGTTGCTGGTACGCCGGCTGGTGGCTGGTGGCTGGTGGCTGGTTGGCTGGTTGGCGCCGGCTGATGCGCCAACGGTATCCCTTGAAACCGATGTATCCAATGAAGTTACTCCTGAGCTCTTTTACTCCTGCAACTCCTGCAACTCCTGCTGTTCCTGCTGCTCCTCCTGTTCATGCTGTTCATGCTGTTCATGCTGCTCCTGCTGCTCCTGCTGCACTCCTCATTCTGTCGATCGCGATCCTTTCCACTATTCTGGCAACTCCTGTGCAGGCCCAGTATTCTCCGACGGTAACGGGGATGCCGCTGCTGGAAGCCGAGGCGGGGTTTGTCACCACCCTCTCCGCCAAGCCTTATCAGGCGTTTTGGCTGGTTCATAACCGCGGTGGCCGGTTTGATGAGGAGAGTGCGAATGCGGTGGGGTACCTGTCAGCCAGAAAAAGGGTCCGGATGGACCGGATGCTGGATTGGGGCGGTGGGGTGACGCTTCTCGGCCGGGGAGCGGATCATTCGACCTTCTACTTTCATGAGGGATGGCTGGAGGCAGGGATCGGTTTTCTGAGGCTGGAAGCGGGCCGCAGGGAGCAGATCATCGGCCATACGGCGAGCATGCTCTCGTCCGGGTCGGCCGGCATGAGCGGCAATGCCGCACCCATCACCCGAATCGCACTTTACATGCCGGAGTTCGAGCCGGTTCCTCTTACCGGAGGATGGCTGGAGTTCAAGGGGCATTTCGGTCATGGCTGGTTGGACGGGGAGCGCCATATCCGGGATTCCTGGCTGCATGACAAGTCTTTCTACCTACAGACGGGCGGGGAGACAGGGGTGAAGTTCTATGCCGGTCTTCTCCATTTTGCGGAGTGGGCAGGAGTGCGACCCAATGGTGTTCCGCTTCCGGACTCTTTTGCCGATCTGCTGAAGGTGATGGCGGCCAAGGGTGGTTCCGAGGGGGCACCGGGCGGGGATCAGGTCAATGCTCTCGGGGCGCATTACGGAGTCTGGGACTGGGGGATGCGGGTGGATGAGTTGTTAAGTGCGGGGCTGCAGCTACAACTCTACTATCAGCATATTTTCGGGGACCGGTCGGGACTCCTTTACCGGAATCTGAGGGATGGGCTCTTCGGAATCGCCCTGCGGGATCCATCGGCGATCGGATGGATAACCGGAGGGGCGTGGGAATTCCTCTACACGAAGCATCAGACCGGACCCGGCTTGCCGGATCCTCAGGTGGGGGACAGTCCAGATTTCTGTGCGGAGGTGAATTGCGGCTACCGGTTCAACGGGCGGGATGACTATTACAACAACTACTATTACCTGGATGGATGGTCTCACCGCTCACGGGCTATAGGGAGCCCGTTGTTTTTGACGCGTACCCAGCTGGACCGGATCGATCCGGCCATTCAGACCTACAACGATCGTTATTTTGTGAGCACTCGTATTGTGGCCCACCATGTGGGGCTGGAAGGGCGGCCATGGCGGGATTTCTCCTGGAGGTTTCTGGCTACATGGAACAGGCACTACGGCACCTATTGGGGGTTGAATCTTGGCCAGCCGTGGGGGAGTCTCGACCCGAACCTGGATCAGGAGGCATATTTCTTCAACCCGCCGCTGGAGCAGTGGTATTTCATGCTGGAGGGACAATACCGGCTGCCGGGAGTTCGCGGGGTTCAGGTTCACCTGGCGCTGGCGCTGGATCAGGGCGAGCTTTTTAACAACGGCGGGGTGATGATGGGGGCGAGCTGGAGTTTGTGGTAAGGAGTGGGAGAGTGGGGCCGGTGGGGGGCCGGTGGAACCGGGGGACGGGTGGGACCGGAGCCCACGAGTGTCAGCTCGAGTGTAAGGATGATGATCCAAGAGAGTCTAATAGCAGAGGGTTTGATCCATATCCGCTCAGAACTATCGGTGATTATTCCTGAATGCGGGTCTGAA
>CAYTTA010000057.1:4908-8800 GCA_964440655.1 uncultured Balneolaceae bacterium | reverse complement strand
AGGGGGAGCGGTGATATATGTTCCGAGCTATCGGTAATTATTCCAAAATGCGGGTCTGAAATGGAATAACACTAAGGGGATATTCCAATACCCGGGCGGGTAGCGGAATAAAAACAGAGGGAGCAAAACACCACCTGCCTGCCTTTTTGTAAGAATTCTCAAACTTAGCCTCAAAATGGAATAACTCATCTGAACCGCGCCACCTGAACCGCGCCACCTGAACCGCGCCACCTGAACCGCGCCACCTGAACCGCACCACCCGAATCGCACCACCCGAATCGCACCACCCGAATCGCACCACCCGAACCGCGCTACCCGAAAACGACACCAAAGATTATGTGGTATTATCCCAGAAAATTGCCGGATCACAAGGAGGTAAGCAATTCCCGTCTGATCAGCTATCTCTCCGATCCGTCCCGTTTTGGTCGCGTTCCTCTTGCCGAGCCACGGAGGGTGGCCGAGATCTATCTGCTGCTTGGCGAAGTGAAGGAAAGATTTCGAAATCTTCCCCCGATCCTGCAAAACAGTATCCTGAGATTTATCTGGCGGAAGGAAGCTGTTGCGATATTTAAACGGCTCAGTTTAGGAGGCTTTTCCCTCAATGCCTTGCTTCATTTCGAGACGATGGACCTTGACGTCGCCCACCAGATGACAGCGTTGCGAACCAAAGATCTGCCGCATCAACATTGTCATCATTATCATCATTCAAAAAATCATGAAACCAGATATGAAGACCGACTTAGAAGCGGCCCCGAAAAGAGCCCCGAAAAGAGCCTCGAAAACAGCCCCAAAAACAGCCTCGAAAATAGCCCCAAAAACAGACTCGGGAACAGCAACAAAAGCAGCAACGGAAACAGCCATGAAAGCAGCCATGAAAACGACCGCGATAACAGCCACGATAACAGCCACGATAACAGCCGCAAAAACAATCATGTACATAACTGGCTGGAAGAGGTTCGCAAGGGTGTTCAGCTTCCCTGGGTCTACACTGGGCTTCCCCGGGCTGTTAAACCGGAGGGGCGGAACAAACTTCCGTGGAAGAACAAGATCATTCCAAAGTTCCCGCCGTACCGTTCAACTCTGTTATGGAGACAATCATACAAGATTTATGCCTGGGAAGTTGATTTTCTCTCCCTGGGATATGGCATCAACTACGCCAAAGAATATGAAATTGATGAAGCCTTTATAAACAGGCTCTATTCCTACTATGGCAGGGTCGAGATTAAAAAACGGGAAATGCCCAATCCCTGGTACCATTATCAGGTTCAAACGAAAAGAGTGAATGGTTTCGAGTTGCCGGCAGACATGATGCATGACCCGAGACTGCCGCGGATCGTTGCAAAAATTGTAAACCAGTACTGGGAGGATCCGCTTCTGAAGGCCGCACTGGTTCATGCCCTCTTCAATTCCTATCCTTTTACCTTCACGGTGAATTGGAGGGTTCCGGATACGATTCTGCCGGTTTTGCTATACAATTTCAGGCTGATACCGGAACCGGTTTTCTGTTTTAATGACATTGTATGGAGGCACAGGAAGGAGTATGACAGGGCTCTGAATAAGGCGAAGAAGGGAGAAGTGAAGGAATGGATCGACTTTTTTATCGAGGCAGTCGTTCAATCTGTCCGAAAATTCTCCCTTGTTATCGACAATCTTGAAGAACTTTACCGGACAGAAACAGATAGCATCACTCGTCTCAAATCGAAATATTCTCAGGACCTTCTTGATCTGCTGTTTCTGCAGCCATATGTCGGTTCGGAAATGATTCCACGGTTACTCAAGCATTTGAGATATCAGACCTTGTACAACCTCCTGAAGAAATTCGAGGCAGCGGGAATGATCAGTGAAACGGCAGGCAGATCGAGAAACCGGATCTACTCGTATCATGCGCTAATCAGACTTCTTCGATACGACCATCTATTGGCAAGGTGAATTATGAAAAAACTGCTGGAAGAGGTGATCCGTGATGCACTGAAGGAGGTGGATCCGGCCAATGCGGTGCGAAAGAGTCTCTCCTGGAACCGTGCGGAGGGAAAGCTGGTGATCCAGGATAAGGTGATATCGCTGCGGGCGGATAATCCGGTCTATGTCCTTGGAAGTGGAAAGGCATCGGCCGCGATGGGGGAGGCGCTGGAGGAGATACTGGGTGATGCCATCGAGGGGGGCATCATCATCACCCCGACCGGAACCACCCGCCCGTTGCGTCGCATCCGGCTAGCGGAGGGGTCCCATCCGCTCCCTGATTCGAAGAGTCTGGAAGCTACCCGGGAACTGCTTGAGACGGCAGCTGCGATTCCGGAAGGGGCTCTGGTCTTCTGTCTGATATCCGGCGGGACTTCGGCGCTGCTCTGTTATCCGGCTGATGGGCTTGATCTGGAGGCGGTCGCCGAGACTCAGCTGCAGCTACTCCGGTCCGGCGCGGATATCCATGAGATGAATGTGGTCCGCACGGTCATGTCCCAGGTGAAAGGGGGGCAGCTCCTTCGGTATCTGTCGCATGTCCGGCTGGTGGATCTGATTATTTCTGATGTGCCCGGAGACCGGTTCCGATCGATCGGAAGCGGACCGACTACAGCCGGACCGCTGGAGTTTGGCCATGCCCGGCAGATACTGGAGGATCATGGGATCTGGGAGAAGATTCCGACCGCAGTGCGGGAGCATATAGAGAAAGAGGTGGAGACGGAGGGAATCCGGCAGGAGACAGGGGGATGCGGGCAGGAGACAGGGGGATGCGGGCAGGAATCGCCGGTCGCCGGACAGGAAGCGAAACCGATCGGAGCGCACGAACCCGAAGAGCATCACCAGTTTCTGATCTCTTCGGCGCGGATGCTGGCCGATTCGGTGGCTGCCCGGTTCAGGGAAAAGGGTTGGCGAACGGAGGTTGCATCCGAAGCCTACAATCTGCCCATCGGCGAGGTGGAGGAGATGATGGCTTCGCGGATTCGTGAGGCAGTGGATCGGCTGACAACGGCGGAACGGCGGCTTTCCGGGGAGCATTCAACAGGGACCTCGGAGCATCCGGCGGAGCAACCGGCAAATACCGCGGCACAACCGGCAAGATCCGCGGAGCAACAGGCACAGTCCGCAGGCGCTCCGGAAATGCCGATCTGCCTTATCTGGTACGGAGAGAGCTCCGTGCAAGTAACCGGTAGCGGCAAGGGCGGGCGCAACCAGGAGCTGGCACTTCGCCTCGTCCGCCACCTGAGGCTGGATGTGCCGAACCCGCCGGATCAGCCAGGGCGGAATTCTGGTTCCGAAAAACCGGATCAGCCGAATGAACCGAATCGACGGGATCAACCGGGGCGACAGGTCACCACGGTGGCGGTGGCGATAGCCAGCGTGGGAACCGATGGGGTGGACGGGCCGACCGATGCGGCGGGAGCGATTGTGGATGGGGAGACCCTTCGGCGTGCAGATGAGCTGGGGATCGATCCCGATGCTTTTCTTGAGAACAACGATGCCTGGACCTTCTTTGACCAGGTCGGCGGACTTCTCCGGACCGGGCCGACCGGAAACAACCTGATGGATCTGCAGGTTGCTCTTGTCGGAGGCCGGTGAACCACCTATTGCGTCAAAGGCCGGTGAACCACCTATTGCCACTCTGCTGGAGCTGAATGCTGGTGCCGCAGCCACCACTTCGTAACGCACCCCTTCGTAAAGCATAGCACTGCACTGTGGTCGGGCAGCTCTCACCGCATCAACCCTGACAAAAATCAGCCGGTTTTCAGGACAGGTAAATTTTAATTTTCCGCATTCTTCTGCTACCTTAGGCCGGGATTTGGTATACACAGGTCATTGGGCCATCGACTTCCCGCGGAGAGGGAAATCATCCCGCAACGATGTGAAAAAGCATGGATGCGGGATGAACCCGGAAACACGGGATTTTCCCCATAAT
>CAYTTA010000057.1:0-4808 GCA_964440655.1 uncultured Balneolaceae bacterium | reverse complement strand
ACGGGATTTTCCCCATAATACGGGATGCACCCGATAACACGGGAATTGCCCTCAACATCCGGGGTTTACCGGGATCGGGGCCTGATGACGACACGGGATTTGCCTCTTTAGACGCTGATTTTCTCTCTATGGTTACTAAGGGACTTTTGAAAAAGGGACTTCTTCTCTCGTTTCTGTTTGCACTGATCTGCTCGCTGCCGGCGATGGCACAGCTGGGCGGCATGGATTTCCGGAGCATGAATGTCGATGCGCTCTCGGATGCACAGCTGCGGCAGATCAATCAGGAGATCATGGATCGCGGGATCACCGTGGGGCAGTTCGAGCAGCTTGCGATTGCCCAGGGCGGGGATCCCGCGCAGGTGCGGCGACTTTCGAGCCGTCTGCAGGAGGTCCGTCTGAGGGGGGAGGATCCGGAGGAGATGCTTCAGCCCCGGCGGCCGATCGATCAGGTGCGGCTTGTGGGCAATCTGGAGGATGTTACCTTTGAGCCGAGGGAGGCGGATACCGAGACCACTCTCGACTCGCTGAAGATCTTCGGGATGGATCTTTTCAGCAAGGTGTCGGTCTCTTTTGAACCCTCCTTCAACGTCCCGACCCCCGAGAATTACCAGCTCGGCCCCGGCGATCAGCTCATCATCGATGTTTGGGGTGCCGCCGAGATGAATTATCAGCTGCTGGTTGATGCCGAGGGGACGGTGCGGATTCCCAATCTGGGGCCGATTCAGGTGAGCGGTATGACGATCGAGGAGGCAAACGACCGGGTGATCCGGCGCCTGTCGAGCATCTACTCCGGTCTGAACCCCGACCGGCCGGATCAGGCGAACACCTTTGCAAGGGTCAGTCTTGGGAACATCCGCAGCATCAAGGTTTCCGTGATCGGCGAGGTGAATCAGCCGGGTACCTACACGGTCTCCTCCATGTCGACGCTTTTCAACGCGCTCTATTCGGCGGGCGGTCCCAATGAAACAGGAACGTTCCGGGAGATCCAGCTGATCCGTAACGGACAGGTGGAGCGGACGTTCGATATCTATGATTTTCTGGTTTTCGGAACGCAGGAGGACAACGTACGTCTCAGGGATCAGGATATCATCAAGGTGGATCCTTACAAGAACCGGGTTCATGTCTGGGGCGAGACGAAACGGAAAGGGTTTTTCGAGCTGAAGGAGGGGGAGACGGTCAAGGATCTTCTCACCTTTGCCGCCGGATTCACCGACAAGGCCTATACCCGGACGCTGACCCTGCGCGGGCCGTCGCAGACCATGCGGCGGATCTCGACGGTTTACTATCCCGAAGGGGAGAGCATCGAGCTGCGCAACGGGGATCAGCTCATTGTGGGCGAGCTGCTGGATCGTTTCGAGAACAGGGTGACGATCGAGGGGGCGGTTTTCCGGCCCGGGGAGTATGAGCTGGAGCAGGGGATGACCCTCTTCGACCTGATCAACAGGGCGGACGGCCTGAGGGAGGATGCCTCTCAGAGCCGGGGGATCATCCAGAGGCTGAATGAGTTCCGGGAGCCTGTCTCGGTCGGTTTCATCATTCGTGATGTCCTTGAGAATCCGGCGCGCTTCGACATCCCGCTGCAGAGGGATGATGTGATTCACATTCCCTCCATTTTTGATCTGCGCGAGGAGTATACGGTGCGGGTGAGCGGGGCGGTGAACACGCCGGTGACGATCCGGTTCCGGGAGAACATGACGATCGAGGATGCGATCCTGATGGCCAACGGGTTTCAGGATGAGGCGGCCGCTTACCGGGTCGAGGTGGCCCGGAGGGTGACCGGTACGGACGATCCCGATCAGTTCAAAATGGACCGGATCGCGGAG
Organism: uncultured Balneolaceae bacterium; assembly: GCA_964440655.1. Lineage (GTDB taxonomy): Bacteria > Bacteroidota > Rhodothermia > Balneolales > Balneolaceae > CAYTTA01. The sequence continues at coordinate 2,985 of CAYTTA010000057.1, read as the reverse complement.
ACCTTCACTTTCAATGTGGAGAAGGATCTCCGGTTTGATGAGAATGCGCAGGAGTTTGTCCTGATGCCTTTCGACCAGATCTATGTGCGGACGCAGCCCAACTACCAGGAGCAGCAGACGGTGACCATTACCGGAGAGGTGCAGTACCCGGGCGAGTATGTGATCATGAGCCGGAATGCACGGCTGTCCGATCTGGTGGAGTGGGCCGGGGGGCTTTCGGATTATGCCTATACGCAGGGGGCCTCGATGAGCCGTGTGCTCAGGATCGAGCGGGTGGCCGAGGAGTTCAATTTTGTGGATGATGAGAAGGTGGCGGGTTTCCGTTCCGATACCCTGATCACCCAGGTGGGGATCCGTCTCGATGAGGCGCTGCGGGCACGGGGATCGAATTATGACCTGATCCTGGAGCCGGGGGATGTGGTCCACATTCCGAAGCAGTTGCAGACGGTCCGGATCGAGGGGGAGGTGCTTGCCCCGACCAGTGTACGGTATGAGCGGCGTCTTTCGTTCAATGACTATATTGATGCGGCCGGTGGCGTGACCGATGCGGCCCAGAGAAAGCGCGCCTACATTGTCTACGCCAACGGGGAGGTGGACCGTTCACGGAAGGTTCTCTTCTTCCGCAACAACCCGAAGGTGGAGCCGGGTGCGACCATCGTGATTCCGAGGGAGCCGGAGCGCAGGGAGATGACGCCGCAGGAGCGGATCTCTCTCGCCTCGAGCATCGCATCGACCGCGCTTCTGTTTATCACCCTGCTGGAGAGGATCCGGTAAGAAACCGATAGGGGTGGCAGGTGGCGCGGGCCGGCGGGCTGGGGGCCGCATGGCCATCGGCTGGTGGGCCGGCGTGCTGGCGGGCTGGTGGACCCTCGTCGATTGGCAGGCCTGTGTGGTGCGGCACTCATGATTAAACCCCATGATCTGGCAGAATGCTTCCTATCTCTGGTTTCTGATACTCATCCCGCTGCTGGCCGGCGGGATCTGGTGGGCGGGGTATCACAAGAAGACCCGGCTCTCCCGTTACTTCGATGACCGGCTGATCTCACGGCTCCGTACAGGCTTCTGGGAAAGAGGGGGGCAGATCAAAACGGTTCTCCTGCTCTGCTCCTTCTTCTTCTTCATTGTCGGCCTGGGCGGGCCAAGCATCGGTACGGAGGTGCGCGAAATTGAACAGCAGGGGGTCGACATGCTCATCCTGCTCGATCTCTCCCGCAGCATGAATGCGGAGGACATCCGCCCCAGCCGTCTTGAAAAAGCCAAATTCGAGATCCAGCGTGTCATCGACCGGTTGCCGGGGGACCGTATCGGGCTGATTGTTTTTACGGGTGATGCGTTTGTCCAGAGCCCGGTCACCCAGGATCACTCTGCCTTGCGGATGTTCCTGGATATCGCCGGGACCCGTCAGATGCCCAACACGACCACCCGTTTTGACCGAGCGCTGGAGAGGGCGCTGGAGACGTTCCGGGCGATGGAGTTGCGTCAGGATGCGGCCCGTGTCATTCTGCTGGTCTCCGACGGGGAGGATCAGGGAGAAGGGTACACCCAGCCGCTTTCCGCACTGACCTCCGAAGGGGTAGTGGTCTTCACGGCGGGTATCGGTACTCCGTCCGGGGGGCGGATTCCAATCTATGAGGAGGGGTCAAACCGACTCATCGGCTACCACCGTGACCGGCAGGGCAGTGAGGTGATTACACGTCTGGAGAGCAATGTGCTGCAGGAGATCGCCCGGCGCGGCAATGGCCGATACTACTCGATCGAGAACACCCGCCAGGGACTGGATGGGTTTCTGGCCGATATGGATGATCTGCAACGGGGGGAGTACGGCACGCAGGCGTACGCCGACTACCGGGACCGGTATCAGCTGCTTCTGATGATCGGGCTGGTTTTCTTTGTCGCCGGCTTGCTCTTTCCGGAGTATCGGAACGGGGGGCTGGAGGAGGTACTGGACTCCAGACTTAAGACTCCAGATTTTTCTGAATGATCTTCTTGTAAGCTTCCAGTACGGCCTCGGAGGTCTCCAGAGGAATTACATCCACTTCGGCCACTTCCTTTACCTCTTCGTCGGCATTGATGGGAGCGAATGGCATGGCGACCCGCCGCAGCGGAAGCAGATCCCCCTCGCTGTCGCCGATGTAGGCCATTTCCGAGACCGGTATCTCCAGATCCCTGCTCAGCAAGTCAAAACCCTTACCTTTGTTGTTCCCGGCAAGCAGCGTGTTGACTGAAACATCGGTTCGAAATACCTCAAGTTCAGGGTAGTTGTCCCGCACCTGTCGGATAATCAGATCGTAGATGCGGTCGATCTGATCTCTGTTGGATGAGACCACACCCGCATCCATCATCTTGGAGAACTCCAGCATGACATCGGGAAATCCGGGAAGAAGATCATCGACCAGCCACTCCTTGAACTCCCGGATAGGGCGGAGGGCATCGCCGTTGCCCATGAATTGACCGTTCCGGTTCAGGGCGGTTCGTATCTGATTGCTCTCGGGCTTGTAGAGGGCTGCACTTTCGAAGACAAAGGGAAGCTGGATGTCGAGCCACTGTGCCACCGCCTCGGCATAGGGAAGGGGCCGGCCGGTACAGAGAGTAAGAGGAGGGATCTCTCTGGTGGTCCGGCTCTTTCTGTTCAATTCACGAATCTGTGAAATCGATTCCCAATGGGGAGGTTCATAGGGATGGGTGATGCAACCGTCTATGTCGAGTACAAACAGCTTGATCATTTTCTGCAATGGGATTTTTTGGATCTCTTGTAGTGGCCGGCAAGTAACGGCAGGAGCGGCTGAAAACAGCCGGAACCGTGAATTTACCAATATCTGCAATGGAAAGAGATCCCTCATCATCCGAAAACCCTCTGTTGTTATTCCGTTTTCGGGGGCGGGATTGGAATAATGACCGAGGGCTTGCGGCATCATCATCCGAAAACCCTCTGTTGTTATTCCGATATCGGAGGCCAGAAACTAATAACGACCGATGCCCTGCTGC
>CAYTTA010000056.1:6690-14925 GCA_964440655.1 uncultured Balneolaceae bacterium | reverse complement strand
GTCGGCTACTACCTGAAAGATACGCGCGATTTGCTGCTTGATGTTCCGATCTCGCCCGTAAACGGATTCACAAGCTATCTGGACAACTTCGGGAGAGTGGAGAACCGGGGATGGGAGTTTGAGCTTTCCGCCGACCTGGTCCGGGGTGAGTTTCTCTGGAACTCCTCGTTCAATCTTGCCACACTCCGAAACGAAGTGAAGAGGCTGGTGGACGGTCAGGACCGCATCTTCCGGAACAATATGCTGCGTGAAGGGGAGCCCCTCGGGGTCTTCTACATGGTGCGCTACCACGGTGTCAATCCGGAGAACGGGAATGCGCAGTGGCTGGACCGTGACGGGAATGTCACTGAAACCTACAGCTCGGCACACCGTGTGATTGCCGGCAGCCCCTTTCCAGACTTTTTCGGAGGATTCACCAATACCTTCTCCTGGAAAGGGATCGATCTGCGGGTCTTCTTCCAGTACCAGGTGGGGAACAAGATCTACCGGGATGACGGCTCGTTCATCGATACCAATCTCAACTCCATGTTCAACCAGACCCGGCGGCAGAACGATTACTGGACAGAAGAGAATCCCGATGCGGCCAACCCCAAGCCCTACCTCTTCATCACCAACGGTGCAGAGGCGAGCACCCGCTATCTGGAAGATGGCTCCTACCTACGGCTCAAGCAGCTGATGGTGGGCTATACGCTGCCGGTCTCCGTCACAGGGGCCAATTCCCGTCTCCGCATCTTTGCGCAGGGACAGAATCTGATTACCTGGACCAACTATCAAGGGCTCGATCCCGAAGCCGCCTCCGGAGGGAACATCCAGGCAGCCGACATCTTCTTCCAGATGCCGCAGCCCAAGGTGGTCACATTCGGCATCAACCTCACCCTGTAATTTTCAGCCAATTTCACCCGTGGACCGACACACCATGAACGTGGAAAGAGACACCCTACACATGGAACGACACACCATGAAAAAGAGACAAACCCGATTTTTTCCGCTCCTTCTGGTCCTGGCCCTGATCGGGGCCGGTTGTGACATTCTGGACAACCCCCGCCCCAGGCAATCGTTGCCCGTGGAGGATCTGACCGGGGACGCGAAAGGGATGAGGGCCCTGGTTACAGGACTCTATGATGCGATTCAGGAGCATGATCTCGCCGGTTCCTTCTACAACATCGCGCCGGAGCTCATGAGCGACAACGTTGTCTATACCGGGAGCTACGACAATCTGCAGAATACCCATCAGCACAACATGATCCCCCAGGATCCGGCTACCGGGTGGTGGCTCCGCAGCTACGAGGCGATCAACATGGCCAACCTCATACTCGATCTGCTGGAACAGCCGGAGGAGACGGGGCTTGGTCAGGCGGAGATCGATCTGATGCGCGGGGATGCTCTTTTTATCCGGGGGATGCTCTACTTCGAGCTGGGCCGCGTCTTTTCAAAACCATGGTGGACCACCGGCGATGGCTCCCATGACGGGGTGCCACTCCGCATCCGGCCCGTGACAGACATATCGCATTTTGAACACCTGCCCCGGGCCACCCTGGCAGAAACCTATCAGCAGGCACGGGAAGATCTTGTTGCGGCAGCGGAGCTGCTCCCCGACACCGGAACCCGTCAGGACAGTCCGGTTGATCCCAACGGACGGGGAAGAGCAACGCGTCATGCCGCCCTTGGATATCAGATGAGGCTGGAGATGGAGAGGCAACGGTATGATGTAGCGGCCGATCTGGCTGCGGAGATCATGGGTTCGGGGCACTTCACCCTTGCCGCCCATCCGGAAGATCCCTTCCGGAACGATTTCTCTTCCGAGGCGATCTTTGAGGTGATTCACACCGCAACGGACAACCCCGGAGTGAACAACAGCATCAGCTCCATCTATTCACCCCCGGATCTGGGCGGACGGGGGGATATCCGGATCAGCACCTCTTTTGCCTCCGCCCTGCAATCGGTCCTCAGTCAGACGCAGCGGGAGCTTCTTCAACAGAACGACCTGGTGGCGAAGGATCTGCGTCTGGAGCTGCTCACCACGACGGAGCCGGGCAGAGGGGCGACTCTGAAGTATAATGATGCGACCGGTAATGCCGACAACGTAATGAACCTGCGCTATCCCGAGGTGCTGCTAAGCCGGGCAGAGGCACTGGCGGAGATGGCAGCCGATCTGAACGATCTACCCCAGGAGGTGTTCGATCTGCTCAACCGGGTCCGGACGCGATCCATCAAGGTGACCCGCACCGATGGAGGGGATGCATCGGATGATGCGGTCCGCTACCGGCGGGCGGATTTTACCACCAAAGAGGAGGTGATCGATGCGATTCTGCTTGAGCGGCGGGTGGAGCTGGCCTTTGAGGGAGATCGTTTTCACACCCTGCAGAGGAGAGGGCTGCCGGTGCGGGATACACCGGCCGGGGACAACAGGCTTCTCTTTCCGCTCCCGCAGGAAGAGGTTGACGCCAACCCCTTCATCGAGCAGCACGGGGATTATTGATATCGACCAGAACGCGGTTTATTGAACCTGGGGATGGTTCGACGGCGGGATCTGCAGGCTATCTCATTTCCGGCCACTCTGGCAACTGCTTGAAGGGCGGCACCGGGTTTCCAAACTACATATTTGTATTGAGGATCTGTCCCGTCAGCCAGAGCTGCACCTGCTGATATTGCAGGTTGAAGTAGCCCTGGGTGCGGACCAGAAGGTAATTGTCGAAGGGGTAGAATTCGCTCGGCATCCGGGGCCGCTCAAAATAGAAGTTGTAGCGGGGATCGGACCGGTCGTAGGAGTAGGACCACTGCATCCGGTTCAGACTCCTGTCCACATACCAGGGAGGCCCGAACAGGATGTAGATCATCCCCATGTCGGTCTTCCATCCCTCCTTGAAGTTTGAAAACTGCTTGTTGGCCTGTTCGACCCGTTCGTAGTAGAGGGAGATCACGTTGCGGGCACGGTTCATGCTTCCCACACTGGAGAGCCAGAATCGGTCGATCGCCGCCTTCATCTCATCGGGGTCCTCAATCTTCAGCAGATTTTCGTAATTCTTCTCTTCCATCAGATAGGCGAGGGGTTCCGCCAGTTCCCGCGGGCTCCTCAGAGCCGGGTAGTTCTCGCTCCTCACCGCAAAATCGCGCGCTTTGAAAAGATCCTGGTCCCCTTCGACCCGCACCTCAAACCGGTAGTTTCCCCTTTCGGGCACCGGATAGCGATACTCGATCAGGACGCTTCCCGGCTGATCCAGAATCCTGAAGGTCTCGTCCAGGACATCCCTGGAATCGTAGTTTATTCCTTTGTAGGGGAGGCTCGAGGGGCTGTAGTTGTTAAAGCTCATGGGCCGGGCGGGGGTGGTATCCGCCTCGAAACGGATCAGCTGGGATCGGATGGTGGTTGGGTTCTCTGACCGGTTGTTGGTCACCTGGACGACAAAACGGACGCTGTCGTTGGCCATCGAGAGGTCGTAGGTGGTGATCGCCTTGAACTCATCGTTATAGCGGCCGCTCTGTTTGGCCAGCATCTGGATGGCGGTGATGTTCAGGATGTTGTCTTCAGGATCGGGGATGAATGCCTCGGCCGAACGGGTGGTCCGGTTCCCCGAAGTCCGGTCTGTGATCGAGACGAAGACCTCATACCGGCCCGGCGGGGTGATCAGCTCCTTGCTGATGGTGAGCACTTCCTGATTGGTCACATACCCCTCCTGGTTGCTGGGGATTGCCAGGGATTGAGTGAAGGTTTCGGAGTAGGAGGTTCCCTCCTGGCCGGTCACCCGGATCTCCAGGTCGATTTCCGCCTGATTCTGTCCGCTGCGCTCCCGGTAGATGAGGCTTCCGTAGACAACATCGGCCGTTACCGAGATCACTCCCTGATCCTGTTCATCCAGAATACCGAGGGCGGAAATCCGCACTTCCGGATAGCCGTCCCGGAAGAAATAGCTTGACCCGCGTTCAATATCCGGGTTTGAGGAACGGGCGCAGGAGAAAAGCCATCCCGAAACCAGGAGCAGGAGGGGGAGTATGAGGATGGAACGGTTGCTCATCGGTCGGTAATCAGAATCATCGTATTTCGAATGGAGACCGGTGCGTCACAGAATGGGTTCCGGAGCGGGTTAAAGATCTGGTTCCCGATCGGAACAAGTTGTCCCCCATCGAAATGGAGCAACGAGGAGGGCTGAGGGATTATTCTGCAATTTCAGGCACCATTGCGGTCTGTTCCTGAGTTCAATCTCTAAAAACGTCAACAATTCTACAAACCAAAACGGTTCAGAGTTGCGTCTCTGAATTTCCTTCGTTAATTGATTCGATTCGCCTTACTTTCATCTGTACCAATGGATCCGGGCATGAATTCGGATTCCTGAACCGGCAAGACGGCGCATGAGGATGATGTAACGGCACATCAAAGCTCTATACGGTTCAATAGAAACAGTTTACCAGATCATCAGCAGATTTACTGAAAACAGAACGGATCAGATGCTCACCGGTACACGTAAAACGAAAATAGTCTGTACGATTGGCCCCAGCTCCAACAGCCTGGAGATGATAGAGAAGCTCTACCTGGCTGGCATGAATGTGGCCCGTATCAACTTCTCCCACGGATCGCACGAGGACCATGCGCAAACCATCCGGTACATCCGGAAAGTGGCCCGCAAGTATCAATACTCCATTCCGGTCCTGATGGACCTTCAGGGTCCGAAAATCCGGGTCGGGATGATGGAGGGAGGTGCACAGTTCCTGAAAGAAGGGAGCACGGTGATTCTCACGCCGGATGATGTGGAGGGAACCGAGGAGATCGTCCCGATCGACTACAAGGAGCTACCGAAAGATGCCCGGGTTGGGGACCGCATCCTGATGGACGACGGGTTGCTGGAGCTCGAGGTCACCGCCGTGGAGGAGAATCAGGTCCGGGCAAGGGTGGTGGTGGGAGGGATCATCAAATCCCGGAAAGGAGTGAACCTTCCGGGTGTCAAGATCTCCATGTCCTCCCTGACGGAGAAGGATCTGAAGGATCTGGAGTTCGGCCTGGCCCAGGAAGTGGATTATATCGCTCTCTCGTTCGTCCGGTCCGGCCGGGATATCCAGCAGCTCATCTCCCGTGTGCGTGCGGCCAACAGCAATGCTGCCATCATTGCCAAGATCGAAAAACCGGAAGCGATCGAGGTGATCGACGAGATTATTGAGGAGGCCGACGGAATCATGGTGGCCCGGGGAGACCTGGGGATCGAAATTGCCTCGGAAAGAGTGCCACTTATCCAGAAGCAGATCATCCAGCGCTCCCGGATGGCGGGCAAGCCGGTGATCACAGCGACCCAGATGCTCGATTCGATGATCATCAACCCCCGGCCGACCCGTGCCGAATCGTCCGATGTGGCCAACGCGGTTCTGGACGGGACCGATGCGGTGATGCTCTCGGGTGAGACGGCAGCGGGCAAATACCCGAAAGAGGCTGTCGAGACGATGGACCGGATCTGCCGCACGATCGAAAACAGCTCCGAAGAGCTCTACTACAGCCTTGGCTACCGAAAGCCCGACTGGAAAGAGAAGCAGATCATCGAGTCTCTTGCCTACTCCTGCGTCACGCTGAGCGAGAATGTTGATGCCAGGGCGGTGATCACCATCACCCACTCCGGAAACACCGCCCGCCGTATCGCCAAGTTCCGTCCCAAAGCTCCCATCATCGCCTTCACGGAGAGTCAGAAGGTCCGGCGGCAGCTCAACCTGGTCTGGGGGGTCTACTCGGTCAAGCTCGATCAGATTTTTGATACCGACAAGAGCGTGCGGCTGATGGAGGAGTACGCCACGAAACACGGACTGGTCTCAAAAGGGGACCGTGTGATCATCGCCACCGGCATGCCCATCTCCAAACGGGGCCGGACCAACATGATCAAGGTCAGTACCATCGAGTAGCGGACCATCGAGTAGCGGGCCTTCGAGTAGCGGGTTCTGGCGAGTAGCGGGTTCTGGCGAGTAGCGGGACATCAAGTAGCGCACCATCAAGTAGCGGCTCTGGCGGTCGGGCGGCAATACCGCCCGGTTGAGAGGCTGCGATGGAAGGTCGAGCGGCAGCGACATGCGGTCAGCCTGGTTGGGTGACGGGCTCTGGCGAGTAGCGGACTCTGGCGGTCGGGCGGCAGCGACATGCGGTCAGCCTGGTTGGGTGAAATGGCGGCCACGGCGACCTGAACGGTTCATTTCTATCGAATGGGTGATGAGAAAAAAGCGGCTCATTCCGGTTCTGCTTCTGATCCTCCTTTCGGGGTGTGGAACCGGACTGCAGCAGCAGTGGTGGGACTTCACCTCCTACTACAACACCTTCTACAACGCCCGAACCGCTTTTAGCGAGGGAGTAAAGCTCAATCAGGCAGAGATGGAGCCGATTAACAGGGACCGGCTGCTGCGGGTCCATCCCCGGCCGTCCACCGGCGGAGAGCGGGAGTTTGCCATCGCCATTGAAAAGAGCTCCACCCTTCTGCAGAGACATCCCCGGTCAAGTTATCTGGATGATGCGCTCGAGCTGATCGGAATCTCCCAATTCTATCTCGGTGATTTTCTTTCGGCGAGAGAGACGTTCCGGGAGCTCTACCGGATGACGCCGGATCCGGAGAAGAGACAGAGTGCGGTTATCTGGGAGGGAAAGACACATCTGGAGCTCAATCTCTTCCAGGAGGGAGCCGGAATCATGGAAGAGGAGATCGGCCGGCTGGAGTGGAATCCGGTGATGAGGGCCGAAGCACTCACGGTTCTGGCACAGTTGGAGGCATATCGGGGAGAGTATGATGCGGCGGCTATGCGGATGGCGAATGCGCTGGATGGGTTGAAGCCGGGAAAAACGCGCACCAGAGCCTGGTTTTTCTATGGCCAGATAATGGAAAGGATCGGAGACCACGATCAGGCTGCCCATGCCTTTGAACAGATCCGAACCATGCGTCCAGAACCTGAACTCGATTTCAATGCCCGGCTCATGGAGATAGAGATTCTTCGGAAAAGAGGGGAGTCCGGTCTGGCGCTACAGGAACTTCAGGCTATGCAGCGTCATGATAAATGGTCTGCCCGCCGTTCAGAGCTGCTCTATGAGATGGCAAGAGTTCGTTTTGAGGAAGATCCCGAGGAGGCGGAACGGCTGCTTTGGGAAGCGCTGGAGCCGAGGGATCGGGGGAGTGTAGATCCGCCGGTTGAAGCCAGAATCTGGTATCTGATGGGTGATCTCTACCGGGTTCACCAGGGAGAGTACGGGCGGGCGGCGAACTATTATCAGGCTGCTGCTATGACCGGAGCTCAGCCCGAGCAGCTTCCTGAGGGGTGGGATGCCGAGAAGCTGGCCGGAACCTACGGAGAGCTCGCTCACCTGCAACTGGTGGCAGAGTGGCTGGAGCAGCTTCTTGAGCTTGCGGATCTGACTGATGAGGAGCGCGATCGAAGGCTTCAGGAGCTGAGGCAGGAGTATTTGACGATGCAAGAGAACAGGGCGATGCCGGAGGTTCAAGGGGATGCGGGGGCACGGCAAATTGGGGGATATGATCCGGGTATGGGCCTGATGGAATCTTCATCACGGCCGGATCGTGCAAGTGGTAGGGCACGAGGCAGGGAGGCCGGAAATCGGGAAGCCGGCGCCTGGGAAGCCGCCCGAATGGGTGAGGAGATCAGACGCTTCCGGGAGATATGGGGCGCGCGGCCGCTTACGGATAACTGGAGGATTGCAGGTGGCGGGGGTGTGAACGGTGGCGTTGCCGGTGCAGGAGTATCTGGGAATGTGGCTGGGGGAGTGGCTGGGGGTGGAGGCTGGACCGGAAGTGGGGTTGTGAACATGGGTGGAGCCGGAGTTGGCATGCAGCGGTCATGGGCAGCGTCTGGGTACTATAATGATCTCGGCTCGGACCTAATCCTGCGCCCACCAACACTCGAGGAGCTTCCCCTTGAAGAGGCGCAGCAGGATTCGATCCGGCTACTTGCCTCTCAATACCGGTACCGGTTGGGGCTCCATTATCTCATAGCGCTTGAAATGCCGGACAGTGCCCGGTTCCACCTGATCCGGGTCGTGGAGGAGGGACCGGAACAGGCACCCAGAGATCTGGCACTATACGCCCTGGCAGAGATTGCGATGAGTGAAGGCGACGTTCCGACCGGCCGGCGACTGGCTGCAGAGTTGCGACGGCGCTGGCCCGATTCGGTAGCTGCAAGAAGGGTAGTTGAGCTGGGATGGGTCGATCTGTAGACTGCAAGCCAACAGGAGCTTGTTCGTGCAATTTCGTGCTATTTCGGGCTATT
>CAYTTA010000056.1:0-6590 GCA_964440655.1 uncultured Balneolaceae bacterium | reverse complement strand
TATGTCGCTTCGCCGCTATAGGGCAGTTATTCCAAAAAGAGGCTTCGGAAAGGAATAACAACAGAGGGTTTGGAAGGGTATATGTGCCCCGTCGTTATGGGGCAGTTATTCCAAAAAGAGGCTTCGGATTGGAATAAACACAAAAACACAAAAGGCACCATACAGGGTCAAGATGTGCGCATCCGGCTCCCTACGCCTACTTCACCCAAGTCTTCGCTCGTCCCGGCTGCAGAGTGCTTCCGGCTCCCGGAGCGTATCTGATAGATGCTAGTCAGATCATTACGTCGCAGATAGTTCCGTATTCCCTTGTTGATCTCCCGCACCAGACCGGGTCCTTCATAGACCAGACCGCTATAAACCTGTACAAGATCAGCCCCTGCCCGGATCTTCTCCAACGCATCCTCTGCACTGAAAATCCCGCCCACGCCAATAATCGGTTTTTCTCCCCGGGTCACTTCATGAATAAGCTCGATCAGCCGGGTGGATCGTCCGGCAATCGCCCGCCCGCTCAGACCGCCCGCACCGATCTCATCAAGCACATCCTTCGGAGTTCTCAAGCCTTCCCTGGATGTGGAGGTATTGACAGCCACATAACCGCTCACGGAGTTGCTCCGCGCAATATCGAGCAGCTCCAGTAGAACCGGTCTCTCCAGGTCAACGGAGAATTTTACAAAAACCGGTGGCAGCGCCAGGTCGCGTGAGATCTCCAGACGCTCCAGGAGGCTGGAAAACGCCTCCGGCTCTTCAAAGGTTTTTCCTTCCGATGTATTGGGGCAGGAGATATTAAGGGTAATGTAATCGGCCACTTCACGGGCCAGATCGAAACTCTCCCTGTAGTCATCCAGCGCACGCTCTCCGGTGATCGTCGGATCGTTGGTTTTGGCGATGTTGATGCCGATCGGAATGTTGAGGTCGAGCTTCTGGAGCCGCCGCACCACTGTTGCCGCTCCGTCATTGTTCAGTCCCATCCGGTTGATAAGCGACTGATCCTCCGGAAGACGGAAAGTTCGTGGCTTTGGATTACCGGGAGCCGGATCGGCGGTCACACTTCCAATCTCAACGAATCCGAATCCCATCGCCTCCATCAGCCCGGGAAAAGTTCCATTCTTGTCAAAACCGGCAGCCAGGCCGACCGGATTGCGAAACTTGAGTCCAAGCAGTTCCTGATGCAGGGAGGGTGCCTGATAATCCCAGGCAAGCCGGGCAAGTTTTTTCAGTGTATTTGATTCAGAAGCTCTTGAGGCCCAGTCGATTGTCGCCTCATGCACCTTGTCGGATCCGATCCGAAACAGAAGGGGTCTAACGAACGTTTTGTACATATCTGTGGTAAATTCCCGGTCCTTTAAATGTACGGACAACCCGTCAACATTGAAACAAGGGCTTCTGGTGAAAAACCTGTATCATTCTCACTGGATCAGACAGATCGTATGAAGCAGACCTTTTCAAACTTTGTTGAACAGGCTGTGCGGAGCCGCAGACCGGGATCGCCCGTTATTCTGCTGGAGTCCCAGCTGCCGGAGCATCCCGCCTCCCGTTACTCCATGTTTGCTGCCGATCCGGATCTGATTCTGACTGCGCGCGACGACCGCATCACCCTTCAACACAATGGAGAGAAGCGCAGCTGGACCGGGAATCCTTGGCAGGCACTTAAAGAGATTCGCACCACCTATCCCGGCTGGTACCTTGGCTATCTTGGATATGACCTGAAAAACGGCGTGGAGAAACTCCAGTCGGAGAATCCCGATCCGGTCGGTGCCCCCGATCTGTTTTTCATGCGTCCGCGGACCCTGCTCATTCTGGACCACCGGAGCGGCACCCTGAATCAGATTCGGGGCGTTGCGGATCCTGGGGGCGTTGCGGATCCTGGGGGTATTACGGCTGCTCGGGGTATGGCGTCTGCACTGGAGGATGCAGACATTGGAGGTACGATTGTACCGGACAAGGCGGCCATTCCGTTTGATGCCATCGAGTCTGCCGACACGGACAACGTATTTGCCGCCACTGGATCAATGGACCCCAAAAAATCAAACGATGGGGAAGAGACGGATGGAGAGTTCCGGATCGAGGACCTCCGCTCGATGACCACGCCGGACTCCTATCTTGCACGCATCCGACAGGCGCAGGAGTGGATCCGTCAGGGCGAGTTTTACGAAATCAATCTCTCCCATGTACTCCGGGGTCGTTATTACGGTGACGGATTAGACCTCTACAAGCGGATGAAGAGCAGAGGCCCCGTGCCTTTTGCAGCCTGGTTGAGCTGGGACCGATGGACGGTCTGCTCCGCATCGCCGGAGCGATTTCTGCAACGCACGGGAAGCCGGATCCTCTCCCAGCCGATCAAGGGAACGGCCGCTCGAAGAGAGGATCCGCATGAGGATGAACGGGTCCGCAATCAGCTTCTCCTTTCAGAAAAAGAACGGGCAGAAAATCTGATGATCGTCGATCTGGTTCGTCACGACTTTTCACGTATCACCCGACCCGGAACGGTGAAAGTACCCGAACTCTTTCAGTTGCAGAGCTTCCGGACTGTGCATCAGCTTGTCTCAACCGTGGAAGGGGAGATCCGCTCAGGACTGGATCCGGTCGATCTTCTTCAGGCTTGTTTCCCCATGGGGTCGATGACCGGAGCACCCAAGATCCGTTCCATGCAGGCGATCGAGGAGCTCGAGGATTACCGGCGAGGGATCTACTCCGGAGCGATCGGCTACATCCGGCCCGACGGGGATTTTGATTTCAATGTGGTGATCCGGACCGCCATACTTAGCGAGGAAGAGCTTTTTTATCCGGTGGGGGGAGCGATCACCAGCGATTCGGATCCGGAGAATGAGCTGGAAGAGACCCTGATCAAGGCAAGGGCTCTGAAGGTAGCGCTGGCCGCGGATGAAGCTGATGAGGCTGATGAGGCTGATGAGGTGGAGAGGGCTGAACCGCGATGAGTGGATCCTGCACCGGAGATTATCAGGAAATGAATTGCAATAAATAACAGTTTCAGACTACTCTCCGGCGCATTCAGAGAGGATAATCCTCCGGTGGAGCATTGCCGGGAACTAATTCTGGCGGAACATCGCCAGGAACTAATTCCGGCGGGACAGTGCCGGAGATTAACGGGGATAAAAAGGTTTTACAATGAAACGAGCTGAGACGTTGGGAGAACTCCGGGAAAGCGGCTGGGAACCGCTCACCGTGAAACAGGAGATGCGCCGCAATCTGATTCGGATGATGCAGGAGGGGGAGCCCCTTTTTCCCGGAATCATCGGCTATGAAGACTCGGTGATTCCCCAGATTCAGCACGCCATCCTGGCACGGCACGATATGATCCTGCTGGGGCTCCGTGGCCAGGCGAAGACCCGTATCCTCCGCATGCTTACCCGTTTTCTCGATGAATTCATTCCGATTGTCCGTGGATCTGAAATCAACGACAATCCCTTCCATCCGGTTTCCCGCTATGCCCGGGATCTTATCGATGAAATGGGAGATGATACACCGATCGACTGGATCCACCGCGAAGAGCGGTACGGGGAGAAACTTGCCACTCCCGATACGACGGTTGCCGATCTGATCGGGGACATCGACCCGATCAAGGCAGCAGCACGCAAGCTCTCCCTGGCCGACGAAAATGTGATCAATTTCGGGGTGATCCCCCGCAGCAACAGGGGCATTTTTGTGATTAATGAACTGCCCGATCTTCAACCCCGGATCCAGGTCGCCCTGCTCAATATCATGCAGGAGCGGGATATCCAGGTGCGAGGTTTCAATATCCGCATGCCGCTCGATCTCTGTATGGCTTTTTCGGCCAACCCGGAAGACTACACCAACCGCGGAAACATCATCACCCCGCTTAAAGACCGGATTGATGCCCAGATCATCACCCACTATCCTCGGACAATCGAGGACGGGATGATGATCACCGAACAGGAAGCGGGAATCGGCCAGGATGGTGAGCTGCCGGTCCAGATTCATCCGATTTTCCGTGAGATCATCGAGGAGGTTGCCTTTGCAGCCCGCAAGAGCGAGTATGTGGACCAGAAGAGCGGGGTGTCCACCCGCCTGACCATCACCGCCCTGGCTCTTGCCTGCTCAGCGGCTGAACGACGCGCTCTTGTCAACGGAGAAAAGAGTACACGGCTCAGGGTCTCCGATCTGTTTCATATGGTTCCGGCCTTGACCGGAAAGATGGAACTGGTCTATGAGGGGGAGCAGGAGGGGGCGGTCAACGTGGCCAAACATATTATCGGGAAAGCGATCAATGAGGCCTTTCTGCGTTACTTCCCACCCCCCCGCTCCAGATCGGGCGAGAAAAGCCACTATGCGTCAGTGCTGGAGTGGTTTACCCAGGGGAACGATGTGGAGCTCTCCGACGAGATGTCCGATGCTGAGTACCGGGATGCACTGGGACGTGTGAAGGGCCTCGCGGAGCTGGTGCGGAAGCAGGAAAAATCGGATGATTTTCTCTATGAGCTGATGGATCTGGCCCTGGAGGCACTCCATCAGAACTCCATGCTGGGTAAAGAGGAGGAGGGGGTGAGTCGAAGCTTCAGCGACATGGTGGGCAGCATGCTCGGCGGGATGGGGCGGTTCGATCCGGATGAGGATGACGAAGATGATGAGGATGATGATGACTTCGATGATTTTCAAGGATTCAACTGATCGGCGCGGATTGGTTGGTACGGACCGAATTGCATCCGGTTTGAAATCAGCGTATTTTTCGAGCTTGCTCCGCAATGTTTCAGTCTGTTGAGGAGAGTAAAAGAACGTTAGCATAGAAAAGTCAGTACAGCTATGAAGAAAGGAATTCACCCGGAGTACAACGAGGTCAAGGTTATCATGAGTGACGGTTCGGAGTTTGTTACCCGAAGCACCATGAAGACCAGCGATGGGGTCTACAAGAGTGTGATCGATTCAAAGAATCATCCGTTTTATACATCCGACGTGTCGATTCAGAAGAAAGCCGACCAGATCGACCGATTCAACAAGCGTTACGGCAAGAAATCCTGAGTCTTCTCCGACTCATGGAGATCTTTACCTATACCGTCGGCCCTTTTCTGGAAAATACCTATCTGGTGCTGAATGAGAGCCGGGCTCTTCTGATTGATCCCGGCTTCAGCAACCGGACTGAATTTTCCCAATTCAGGGATGAGCTCGAGGAGACAGAAGCCAGCCTCGAGGCGGTTCTTCTCACCCACGCCCACATTGATCACGTCCTTGGACTGGGTCAGGTTCTTCTCACCTGGGACGTGCCCGTCTATCTGAACCATACCGATCTTTTTCTCTGGAACAATGTGGAGTCCCAGGCATCCCGCTACGGATTGCCTGCTGCCGGATTCAGCTTCACGCCTCGCAATTTGCCGGAGCAGGAAGGGCTGGAGCTGGCAGGCCTGCGGATGGAGGTGCTTCACACACCGGGGCATGCACCGGATCATGTATCGCTCTACGTCCCGGCGGAAGGTATTCTGTTTGCCGGTGATGCACTCTTCAGGGAGAGTGTTGGCCGGACCGATCTCTACAAGGGAGATTTCGATCTTCTGGCTGCTTCCATACGGGAGAAACTCTACTCCCTGCCGGGCGGAACCCGGGTCCTGCCGGGGCACGGTCCGGAAACCACCATCGCCCATGAGAAAGCCCGTAATCCTTTTGTGAGAGGAGAGGGGTAAGGGTGATTTCGTGAGGAGTGAGTGCGCGTGAATTAGGGCGTGTTTCGTGAGGTGAAGGGCGCGATTCGCGAGTGCGCGTTTCGTGAACGCCTGGGTGGCTCTATTGCTTTTTACTCTTTTGTCCTTTCCGCCTGAACTGCTTCAATACGTTGAATCTGCTGCAGGCAATACTCTTTCTTTTCCGGGTGGATCTCGGCAAGCCGGTTCCAGGTATTCAGCGCGGCTTTCAGGTTGCCCTGCTTTTCGTGGATGCCCGCCAGTGTTTCAGTAACAATGTCCTCTACCAGTGCGGATCCTTCACTCAGGTCGGGACCAATCTCCGCATTCGGATCAATCCGGATTTTCGCCGACTCGACCGATGAGAGTTTGCTGATCAGGGAATCGAGATCGGATATGGGTGGATGATGTTTTTCTTCCTGTTTGCGGGTCCGGCTCGGAAAGAGGAAACGCAATGGCTTCCAGGCATCAAATTTTTTAGGGTGACTCATATAGTAGGGGAATGATTCCATCACCGGACTTCCCGGTGCAAAAATCTTCGCTTTCCAGGCGCATCGAACGGCTTCGCTCTGCCGATTCTGAAAATGGTAGAACCAGGCCAGAAGGTAGTAGCCTACGGCATCGGGGCCTCGTTTTTTCAGATGATTTTCCAGCCGTTCAATGGTTACATCCGGCTGTTCACCATATTGTTCCAGATAGGACCGAAGAGAGCGGGGGATATGTTCGGAGATGTTTTCCATTCGGCTCGAAAGCTATCAGGGCCATGGATAAAAAACAAAAAGATTCAGCTCCGGAAAGGGTGGCATGATACCCCTATTACCTATCGGTCTTTATTCCTTTTTGCAGGGAAGAAATGGAATAAAGGCAGAGGGGAGGGTGCCATATGTTCGCCCGCGCATAGGGCTTTTATTCCAATATTGGCTTCCAAGATGGAATAAAGAC
>CAYTTA010000055.1:0-15252 GCA_964440655.1 uncultured Balneolaceae bacterium | reverse complement strand
CGGTCTCCGTTTTGCAATCCGCGAAGGGGGCCGTACGGTCGGAGCGGGTGTGATCTCCAAAATTCTGGAATAACAAAGAAAGGAATTTACGTGGCAACACAACAGAAAATTCGCATCAAGCTGAAATCCTACGATCACAACCTGATCGATAAATCAGCAGAAAAAATTATCCAGACGGTAAAGTCCACCGGTGCGGTGGTATCGGGTCCCATCCCGTTGCCGACCAACAAGAGCATCATCACAGTGAACCGTTCGGTTCATGTGGACAAGAAGTCCCGTGAGCAGTTTGAATACCGTTCCCACAAGCGGCTGATTGACATCCTGTCAACCGGCTCCCAGACGGTCGACGCTCTGATGAAGCTGGAGCTGCCGTCGGGTGTGGATGTGGAAATCAAAGTTTAACAGGTAACGAGGCTGCGATGAGTGGTTTGATTGGAAAGAAAGTGGGTATGACCAGCATCTTCGACGATCTCGGGCGGAGCATTCCCGTCACGGTGATCGAGGTGGAGCCGCATGTCATCACCCAGATCAAGACCGATGAGACGGACGGCTACCGGGCTGTTCAGCTCGCGGCATTTGACAGGAACGAGAAGAACACTCCCCGACCCCAGCGAGGTGTTTTCGAGAAGGCCGGAACCGCAACGAAACGGGTGGTGACCGAATTCCGTGATTTCATCCCCGATGGACTTGAAGTGGGAGATCAGCTCAAACTGGAAGATGTCTTTCAGGTAGGAGACCTGGTTGATGTGGTCGGGACTTCCATTGGAAGGGGTACAGCCGGTGTCATGAAACGTCACAACTTTGGCGGTGTGGGCGAGTCTTCACACGGCCAGGGAGATCGTGAGCGTGCTCCGGGTTCTATCGGTAATGCATCGACGCCTTCCCGGGTCTTCAAAGGGAAAAAAATGGCCGGCCGTTACGGAAACGAGCGGGTCAAGATCAAGAATCTGAGTGTTGCGAAGATTTTTCCGGAAACCAACATCATCCTCGTGACTGGCAGTGTCCCCGGCAAAACCGGCGGATATGTAAAACTATTCAATAGAACCTCAACGGATCTGGCGGTATGAAAGTAACGATCTATAAAATCGACGGGACGAGCAGCGGCCGTGAGGCGGAACTGAGCGACGATGTATTCAACGTCGAACCCAACGAGACGCTGATCTATGAAGATGTCCGGCGTATTCTGGGTAGCCGACGCCAGGGAACAGCCAAGACGAAGGAACGGTCCGAGGTAAGAGGAAGCGGAAAGAAAGCCTATCGCCAAAAAGGTACCGGTATGGCCCGTCGCGGATCTGTCCGTTCACCGCTCCTTAAAGGCGGAGGTACCGTATTCGGGCCCTCCCCCCGCAGTTATACGGTCCGGCTGACCAGGAAGATGCGTCAGCTGGCCAGAAAATCCGCACTCTCTCTTAAAGCAAGAGGCGAGGCGATAACGGTGGTCGAGGACTTCACCTTCGATGAGCCGAAAACCCGTGAGTTCTCGCGACTTCTCACTTCGCTGGAACTGGCCGGAAAAAAAGTACTTCTTCTGACGGCGGCTACCGATCCGGTCGTCTACAAATCGGCGCGCAACATTCCCGGTGTGGATGTCGTCGAGGCGAACAACCCAACCACCGTACAGATCCTGCATGCCGATGTCCTTCTTATTCAGGAAGGCGGATTGCAGATCCTGGAAGAGAGTCTAAATCCCGGAGCTGAGGAGGAAGCAGCATGACCATTATTGAAAAACCGCTGATTACCGAGAAGCTGACCCGACTTCAGGAAGAGCAGAAGCAGTATGCCTTCAAGGTGGCAAGGAACGCTACCAAGCCGCAGATCAAACGGGCGATCGAAGAGCGATACCCGGATGTGAAAGTGGCACGGGTCAATACCATGATTGTTCCTTCCAAGCCGAAGGGCAGGTTTGCCAGGGGCGGCTATGTTGACGGGCGGAGCCCGGTCTGGAAAAAAGCAATTGTAACCCTGAAAGAAGGGGAAATCGACTTCTTCAGTGAAATCTAGAATTTGAATCATGGCAACGAAACAGCTAAAACCGACCACCCCCGGGCAACGCCACCGTATCGCACCTCTTTTTGATGAGGTGACGGCAAGCCGCCCTCTCAAGTCCAAGACGAAAGGGATCGGCCGCAGCGGTGGGCGAAACAACCGCGGACGGATCACAACCCGCGGTCTGGGTGGAGGGCACAAGCGCAAACTGAGGGTCATCGACTTCAGACGGAACAAGCATGACATTCCGGGGAAAGTCCAGACCATTGAATACGATCCGAACCGGACTGCACGTATTGCCCTGATCGCCTACCGTGATGGTGAGAAAAGATATATCATCGCTCCGAACGGACTCAAGGTGGGTGATACGGTGATCAGTGGAGAGCAGGTCGCGCCCGACAGAGGGAATGCGATGCCGATGAAGAACATGCCGCTGGGAACATTCATCCACAACATCGAGCTGGAACCCGGAAGAGGGGGGCAGCTCTGCCGCAGTGCGGGCACCGTCGCCCAGCTTGTCGCCAAGACCGAAAAATTTGTGACGGTAAAGCTTCCCTCCGGTGAAGTACGGATGGTCCTGGGAACCTGCTATGCAACCGTTGGATCAACCAGCAATCCGGAGCACTTCAACACGACAGCCGGGAAGGCGGGTAGATCACGCTGGCTCGGACGCAGACCGATCACTCGTGGTGTGGCGAAAAACCCGGTCGATCACCCGATGGGTGGTGGTGAAGGGAAGGCTTCAGGAGGGCATCCAAGATCTCCATGGGGTGTCTATACGAAAGGGAAGAAGACCCGTAACCGGAAGAAACTTTCCAACCGGTTCATTGTCCAGAGCAGAAAACGCTAAATCCAGCAAGCTGATATGCCACGTTCGTTAAAAAAAGGACCTTACGTCCATTACAAGTTGCAGCGGAAGATCGACAAGATGAAAAAGGGCGGCAAGAAGGGTGTCATCAAGACCTGGTCCAGGAGCTCGATGATCACACCCGATTTTGTAGGCCTGACTCTGGCGGTGCACAACGGGAAACAGTTCATTCCTGTCTATATCACCGAGAACATGGTTGGTCACAAACTGGGTGAATTCGCGCCCACCCGCACGTTCCGCGGACATCCGATGAAGAAAGGTAAATAACAGACAGCAATGGCAACGATGGATACTCAGATTTATGAAGCCCGTGCCGTACAGCGGCATCTCCGGAAAGCCCCACGAAAGGTACGGCTGGTTGCCGATGCAGTACGGGGCGAACGGGTTGACCGGGCCCTGAAACGGTTGGAGTTTGCCAAGAAGGGGAGCGCCCCGGATGTGGCGAAAGTGATCAAGTCGGCTGCAGCGAACCTGCGGGACCGGTTTGAGGATGAGCGGCTGGAAGATGATATGCTGGTGATCAAGACCATCATGGTCGATGAAGGGGTGACGCTGAAGAGGATCCGCCCCCGCGCTCAGGGCCGGGCAAACCGGATTCTGAAGCGGAGCTGTCACATTACCGTTGTGGTTGCCCGGAAAGATGAAAATGATAACTGAATAAACGGGAACTGTTTTGGGACAAAAGACAAATCCAATCGGACTCAGGCTCGGCATCATCAAAGGATGGGACGCCAACTGGTACTCGGAAGAGAATGAAGCGGCCATGCTTCATGAGGATACCCGTCTGCGGGAATACCTCCGGACACGGCTTAAAAATGGCGGGCTCTCCAACGTCATCATTGAACGGACGCCAAAACGGATACTTCTTACCCTCTATACCTCCCGTCCCGGTGTGATTATCGGAAAGGGTGGTGAGCAGATCGAGCTGCTCCGTGAAGAGCTGAAGAAAATCACCAGCAAAGAAGTCCAGATCAATGTAAGCGAGATCAAGCGTCCTGAACTGGATGCCAGCCTCGTTGCCCAGAATATCGCACAGCAGCTGGAAGCCCGGATCTCGTTCCGACGGGCGATGAAGACTGCTATCTCCTCTGCTATGCGTATGGGTGCCAAGGGAATCAAGATCCGTTGCGCCGGCCGGCTGGGTGGCGCCGAGATGGCACGAATCGAGCAGTACAAGGAGGGGCGTGTTCCCCTGCACACACTGCGGGCCGATATTGATTATGCCCAGGCAACCGCGTTTACCATCTACGGAGCGATCGGGGTGATGGTCTGGATCTTCAAAGGCGAAATCATCGGTGATGTGGACCTGAGCCCGGGTGCCGGTGCATCCGCACAGGAAGAATCCCAACGATCACGACGTGGCGGTGATGACGGCCGGAAGTCGAGACGCTCCCGACGCAGAAGCCGCAGTAATTAACCACCGGAAGGGTTGACATGCTAGAACCAAGACGTATACACCGACGAAGAGTCCATCGGGACAACCTGAAAGGGAATTCCCAGAGAGGACACACCCTGTCATTCGGAGATTTTGGACTGAAGGCGCTCGAGCCACGGTTCATTACCTCCAGACAGATTGAAGCATGCCGGATCGCCATTTCACGTTCGCTTCAGCGCGAGGGCAAGACCTTTATCCGGATCTTCCCGGACAGGCCCGTTACCTCAAAGCCAGCCGAAACCCGAATGGGTAAAGGGAAAGGTGCCCTGGACCACTGGGTGGCAGCGGTCAAACCCGGAAGAATCCTGTTTGAGATTTCCGGTGTAAGCGAAGAAAAGGCGAGAGAGGCTCTGAGAAGAGCTTCTCAAAAACTGCCGATCAAAACGAAATTTGTGATGCGCCGCGATTACGACGGCCAGTAAAACCGGGATGGATATGAAAGCACACGAATTGCGTGATCTCTCTCTGACTGAACTGGAAGCACGGTTGAAGGATGAAACCAGACTCCTCCAGGATCTGAAGTTCAACAAGGCAGTGACCGGTCAGCTCGAAAATCCGAGCCGCCTGAAACTGACCAGGCGGGAGATTGCACGGATCAAAACGATTATCAATGAAAAACGGAGTGCTGAATAGATATGGCACAGAAGGAACGAGCACAGCGCAGAACACGGACCGGGCAGGTTGTCAGTGACCGGATGGACAAAAGCATTGTGGTGGAAGTGGTCCGCCAGGTAAAGCATCCGATTTACAGCAAGTTTATCAAAAAGACGACCAAGTACATGGCCCATGATGAGAATAACGAGGCCAGGGAAGGAGACAAGGTTCTCATCATGGCTACGCGGCCGCTTTCCAAGCGCAAATCATGGCGTCTGGTCGAAGTGCTTGAACGGGCAAAATAAAAGATTCAGGGTGTTCTCATGATTCAGATGCAAACCAAACTCAATGTTGCCGACAACAGCGGGGCACGGAAAGTCCAGTGTATCAGGGTTCTGGGCGACTCCGGAAGACGGTACGCCCGTGTTGGGGATCTGATCTCCTGTTCGGTGAAAGCCTCCATCCCCGGCGGTACGGTCAAGAAGGGGGAGGTTGTTACGGCGGTTGTTGTTCGGACCAAAAAAGAGATCCGACGACGGGACGGAAGCTATATCCGTTTCGATGAGAATGCCGCTGTCATTGTCAACAAGGATCGTGAACCGATCGGCACCCGTATTTTCGGGCCGGTAGCGCGTGAACTCCGTGAGAGAAATTTCATGCGAATCGTTTCACTGGCGCCTGAGGTGCTCTAACCAGGAGTTATTATGCCGAGGAAATTCAACAGTCAACCGAAACTTCATGTTAAGAAAGGCGACGAGGTTCTGGTGATCGCCGGAAACGACAAAGGAAAGCGGGGGCGTGTTCTGGCTGTATTCCCGAACCGGAGTCGTGTGCTGATCGAAGGAATCAACATGCGGACGCACCATGAAAAACCGACCCAGGAGAACCCCCAGGGTGGCCGGCTGCGCCGTGAGGCACCGATTCACGTCTCCAATGTGATGGTGATCGATCCGACCACCGGTGAACCAACACGTGTAGGTCGCAAGAAGATTGAGGATGCAGGCCGTTCACGCTGGGTGCGTTATGCCAAGTCGAGCGGAGAAGTAATAGACAAATAGAAAGTGGGTAAACCATGTCGGAACCAAGACTGAAAACGGCTTACAAGAATGAAATCCGCCCGAAGATGGCCGAAGAGTTCGGTATCGGAAATCTGATGGCGGTGCCTGTACTGCAGAAGATTGTGATCAACGTAGGTGTCGGGCAGGCAATTGAAAATGGGAAACTTCTGGATTCGGTGGTTGAGAATGTCGCGACCATTACCGGACAGCGGCCGGTCACGACACGGGCCAGAAGATCGGTCTCCAACTTCAAATTGCGTGAAGGAATGCCGATCGGTTGCAAAGTGACCCTGCGCGACAAGATGATGTATGAATTCCTGGATCGGCTGATCAACCTGGCTCTGCCCCGGACAAGGGACTTTCAGGGTGTGCCCGACAGGAGTTTTGACGGGAAAGGGAACTACACGCTTGGAATCAGGGAGCACACGATCTTCCCGGAGATCAATGTCGATAATGTGGACCGCATCCACGGGATGGATATCACCTTCGTGACCAATGCCAAATCGGATGAGCAGGCATTTGCACTGCTGAAGCATTTCGGAATGCCCTTTGTAAAAAGAGAATCTCATTAAGAAGCGGAGTCATGGCTAAAAAATCCTGGATCGCAAGAAACAAGAAAAGAATGGAACTGGCCGCCAAATATGAAGAAAAGCGGCGACAGCTCAAGGAGGCGGGAGACTACGAAGGTCTGCAGAAACTTCCCCGGAATTCCAGTCCGGTACGGATTCGGAACCGGTGCAGCCTTACCGGGCGATCCCGCGGCTATGTCGGCAAGTATGGAATTTCCCGCATCAAATTCCGGGAGCTGGCTCTTGATGGCAAGATTCCCGGTATCCGAAAAGCTAGCTGGTAAAACTCTGGAGATAGATATCTATGCATACTGATCCCATTGCAGATTATTTGACCCGCATCCGGAATGCACAGCGTGCCGGTCACAGGAAGGTGGATATCCCCGCCTCCAAGATCAAACGGGCGCTTACCCGCATTCTGGTAGACAAGGGATATGTGAGCCGGTTCATCGATATTGATGACCAGAAGCAGGGGGTTCTCCGCATTTTTCTGAAGTATGATGCGTACGGGCAGCCTGTGATCCGCGAAATCAAGCGGCTCTCGAAGCCCGGTCTGAGAACGTATGCGAAAGCAACAGAGATCCCCCGCTCCAGAAACGGACTGGGTATTGTGATCCTCTCCACCTCCATGGGTCTGATGACAGACAAGGAAGCGAAGAAACTCAATGTGGGCGGAGAGATCCTCTGCACGATCTATTAATTGAAACGATTTCAGGAAAATGTCCAGAATAGGAAACCAACCGGTACCCATCAGCGACAACGTCGAGTTAAGCATCGAGGCGGACAACCTGATTACTGTCAAGGGTGCCAAAGGTACGGACTCTCTGCGGCTTCACCCCGCAATACGGGTTGAGAAGAGCAATGGCGAGCTGCTGGTTACCCGGGCTTCTGACAGCAAGGAACACCGCTCTCTGCACGGCCTGTACCGCTCGCTGATCAACAATATGGTCACCGGTGTTACAGAAGGATTTACGGTTCAACTGGAAGTGATTGGGGTCGGTTTCCGGGCGGCCCTGAGCGGTGAGGTTCTTGAATTGCACCTCGGCTTCTCCCATCCGATCTTTTTTGTGCCTCCGGAAGGGATCTCTCTGGAGGTGGATACCAAAACCCGGAAGAATCCCATCATCCGTGTAAGTGGAATCAACAAGGATCTGGTCGGGCAGGTGGCTGCCAAAATCCGCTCCCTGCGGAAGCCGGAGCCCTACAAAGGGAAAGGGATTCGCTACCTGGATGAACAAGTCAGAAGAAAAGCTGGAAAATCAGCCGCTAAATAACGGATAGAACGGGATGGACAGAACCAAGATTAAGACGCAGCGAAGAAACAGAATACGGCGGCGGATCCGTGCGATCGTTCGCGGAACCGCAGAGAGGCCGCGGCTCTCGATTTTCAAGAGCAACAAACATGTCTATCTTCAGCTGATAGATGACGAGAACGGAAGAACGATACTGGCCGTTACAACCGACTCCAAAACGATGAAGGAGGAGCTGTCCGGGAAGTCACGTATTGAACGGGCCGCTATTCTGGGGAAGAAGCTGGCAGAGGGGGCACGGGAGCGGGGCCTCTCAAAGGTGGTCTTCGACCGGAGCGGGTACAAATATCATGGAATTGTGAAGGCAGCGGCCGAAGGCGCACGTGAAGGTGGACTCGATTTTTAATCAACAACTGGATTTTCATGCCTAAGATCAGAAGAAAACAGAATATTCCGGCAGCCAATCTGAACCTGGAGGAGAAACTGGTTCAGATCAACCGAGTGGCCAAAGTGGTCAAAGGGGGGCGCCGATTCGGATTCAACGCCATTGTTGTGGTTGGTAACGGGGAAGGTGTGGTCGGCCATGGACTGGGAAAAGCCAACGAAGTCTCCGATGCGATCCAGAAAGGATTCGAGAATGCCAAGAAAAATCTGATCCGCATCCCGATCACCAAATCGGGAAGTATTCACCATGAGGTTATCGGTCGTGCCGGTGCCGGGAAAGTGGTTCTGAGACCTGCTTCCGAGGGTACGGGAGTAATTGCAGGGGGAGCTGTCAAAGCTCTGCTGGACGTCTCCGGAATCCAGAACATCCTTTCAAAATCTCTGGGAAGTTCCAACCCGCACAACATGATCAAAGCTGCTTTTGAAGCCCTCAAGGAGCTCTCCGATCCGATAGAAGTGGCTCAGCGTCGGGGAATCAGTGTGAAAAGGGTATTTGAAGGATAAGAACTTAAAGCACGTTAGCAGAGGCGATCTATGAATCTCCACGAATTGAAAGCACCGGAATCCAACCGGAAAAACAGAAAACGAATCGGACGGGGACAGGGATCCGGAACCGGTGGTACCGCCGGCCGGGGACACAAAGGGCAGAAATCCAGAAGCGGCGCCAAAATCAAGGCCGGATTCGAGGGTGGCCAGATGCCCCTGCAGCGACGGATTCCCAAATTCGGTTTCAAGAATCCCTTCCGTGCCGAGTATCAGCCGATCAACATCGGAAAGATTGCCGCCTATATAGAGGCGGGCAAGCTGGGAAGTACGATCACCTTTCAGGATCTGGTGGATCAGAGACTTGCAGATCGTGATCAGCGTGTAAAACTTCTCGGCACTGGCGATCTGGAGAAAAAA
Organism: uncultured Balneolaceae bacterium; assembly: GCA_964440655.1. Taxonomy (GTDB): domain Bacteria; phylum Bacteroidota; class Rhodothermia; order Balneolales; family Balneolaceae; genus CAYTTA01. Next base: position 6,145 of record CAYTTA010000055.1, on the reverse strand, counting down.
ATCGAGATCGAGGTGCACTCTGTCAGTGAATCTGCCCGCAAGAAAGTGGAAGAGGCAGGTGGAAAGATCACCGAAATCTGATTGACTTTTTATCCCGGAACGACCCCATGAGCTTGATTGAGAACTTCCGAAATATCTTTAAAATCGAAGACCTGAGGGAGAGGATCCTCTACGTGGTGGGGGTACTCATGGTCTACCGGCTCGGCACCTTTGTCACCATGCCGGGTGTGGATGCATCCCAGCTGGCAGCCGGCACCGGTGATGCTTCCAATATCCTGGGACTGCTCGACATGTTTGTCGGAGGGGCTTTTTCCAGAGCCGGGGTCTTTGCTCTCGGGATCATGCCCTACATTACGGCCGCCATTATCATCCAGCTGATGGGGGCGGTGGTTCCCTATTTCCAGAAAATGCAGAGGGAAGGAGAAGAGGGAAGACGGAAGATCAATCGGCTGACACGTTACGGAACAGTCGGCATCACCATGATCCAGGCGATCGGTTTTGCGATCAATCTCATGTCGACAGCACCACAGGCGATTGTCGTCAGCAAAGGGGTCTTTATCTTCACTTCCATTGTTGTTCTGACGGCGGGAACAACCTTTGTGATGTGGCTGGGTGAGCGGATCACGGACCGCGGAATCGGGAACGGAATCTCAATCCTGATCATGATCGGGATCATTGCAGCACTGCCGATGAACCTGGTCAATGAGATCAACATGACCCCCAACGCGATTATTCTGCTTATTGAACTTGGGGTTCTTGCTCTGGTTGTGGCTGTCTGTGTACTTCTTACGCAGGGCGTCCGCAAAATTCCGGTACAGTATGCCAAAAGGGTGGTAGGTCGGAAGGTATATGGCGGGACTACCCAGTATCTCCCGCTGAGAATCAATGCTGCCGGAGTGATGCCGATCATCTTTGCACAATCGATCATGTTCATTCCCAGTACAATTGGAACCTTCTTTCCGGAGAATCAGACCGTGCAGGCACTCACCGCATGGTCAAGTGACTTCACAGGTTTCGCCTATTCCGCTGTCTTCTTTGTTATCTGTGTCTTCTTCACCTTTTTCTATACGGCGATTGCCGTGAATCCGAAAGAGATGGCAGATACAATGAAACGTCAGGGAGGATTCATTCCGGGTGTACGGCCGGGAAAACAGACAGTTGAATTCATTGACAATATTCTTACCCGGATCACACTCCCGGGCGCGATCTTTCTCTCTTTTATTGCCATCCTTCCGGCCATTGTTGCACGGATGGGAGTAACACCAGGCTTTGCCATGTTCTACGGAGGGACGAGTCTGCTCATTATTGTTGGTGTTGGTCTGGACACCATGCAGCAGATCGAGAGCCATCTGATGATGCGTCACTATGACGGATTCATGAAAACGGGAAGGATCAGGGGACGCCGGAGAGCCGGTTGATCGGTCTGAAAATGATCTATCTGAAGAGTGAGTCGGAAATAGAGAAGATTCGCGTTTCAGCGCAGCTGGTCTCCAGGGCGCTGGCCGAGGTTGCCAAGGCGATCCGTCCCGGAGTCCAGACCGGCATGCTCGACCGGATAGCGGAAGATTTTATCCTTGAAAAGGGGGGGCGACCCGCCTTTAAACATTACGGGCCACCGGATAATCCCTTTCCGGCAACGCTCTGCATCTCGGTCAATGAGGAGGTGGTCCACGGGATTCCCGGTGACCGTGTGCTGGCCGAAGGAGATATTGTCTCCGTAGATTGCGGAGTGGAAAAGGATGGCTTCTTCGGGGATCAGGCCTACACCTTCATGGTCGGGGAAGTTGATGAGGAAGCACGCCGGCTTCTGAAGGTGACGCTCGAGTCCCTCTACAAAGGGATCGAACAGGCCGTGCATGGCAACAAGATCGGAGATATCTCTCACGCCATTCAGCAGCGGTGTGAGAGCGAGGGATACGGCGTGGTCCGGGACCTTGTCGGTCACGGTGTAGGCAAGAAGCTGCACGAAGATCCCTCCGTACCCAATTACGGACGGAAAGGTCGTGGTGAACGCCTCCGTACCGGGATGACATTGGCGATTGAACCGATGATCACCACCGGAACCTGGAAGGTGCGGACCTTGAAGGATGGATGGACGATCGTAACGAAAGACGGGAGTCTTGCAGCCCATTTTGAACACGATGTCGTAGTGAGAGAAGGAGAAGCTGAAATTCTCACTACGTTTGATTATATTGCCGAGATCACAAAAAACGAAATTATAGATTCCAGTTATGGCTAAGCAGGAGCCGATCAAACAGGATGGACAAATTATCGAAGCCCTGCCGAATGCGCAGTTTCGTGTAGAGCTGGATAATGGGCATCAGGTTCTGGCTCATGTATCTGGAAAAATGAGAATGTACTATATCAAGATTCTCCCCGGGGACAGGGTTCAGGTTGAAATGTCTCCCTATGATCTTTCGAAGGGAAGAATCACGTACCGATACAAGTAACCGAACAGTTCAGGCAACCGGACAGCAGGCAAAGAGAATGAAAACGAAATCATCAGTTAAGAAGCGAAGTGCGGACGACCAGCTAGTAAGACGTAAGGGCCGTCTGTACGTGATCAACAAAAAAAATCCCCGGAACAAGCAACGTCAGGGGTAACCAGGACGCAACATAGATTATGGCTCGTATAGCTGGAATAGACTTACCCAAACAGAAACGGGGTGAGATTGCCCTCACCTACATTTTCGGGATCGGCAGAAAGAGTGCCCAGGATATCCTGGATGCTGCACAAATCGATCGGAATACCAAAGTAGAGGACTGGACGGACGAGCAGGTCAGCGCTCTGCGAAGTATTATCGATGCGGAATACAAAGTGGAGGGTGCGCTTCGGACTGAAGTAAGCAGCAATATCCGCCGTCTGATCGAAACGGGGACCTACCGCGGGATCCGGCACCGGAGAGGTCTTCCGGTTCGGGGTCAGCAGACTCAGACAAATGCACGTACGCGCAAGGGGAAACGGCGTACCATTGCAGGCAAGAAAAAAGCACCCAAGAAATAGTCTAAACGAATCTGATCTATGGCGAAAAAGCAGCGTAGAGCGAAAGTAGACAAGGCCGCAGCACGGCGAAAGAAAAAGAAGCAGGTTGCCGATTCGAACGGCATGGCCTTTATCAAGGCAACGTTCAACAACGTCCTGGTAACCATCACCGACAGCAACGGGAATGTTCTCTCCTGGTCGTCAGCCGGGAAGGAAGGATTCAAGGGGTCCCGGAAGAATACTCCCTATGCTGCCCAGCTCAGTGCCGAGTCTGCCGCGTCCGTGGCTTACGAGATGGGACTTCGCAAAGTGAATGTCTTTGTAAAGGGACCTGGGAGCGGACGTGAAGCCGCCATCCGTGCACTGGCCACGAGTGGTCTGGAGGTGAACTCCATCAGGGACAGAACACCCATTCCGCACAACGGATGCCGTCCCCCCAAACGCAGAAGAGTTTAACAGGAGTATCGGATTATGGCCAGATATACAGGACCCAGGCAGAAGAAAGCCAGAAGATTCAAAGAACCCATTTTCGGACCGAGCAAAGCACTTGAGCGGAAGCCGTACGGGCCGGGTGAACATGGAAGATCACGATTCACCCGAAAGTCGGAATATGCCATCCAGCTGGAAGAGAAACAGAAGGCCAAGTACATCTACGGCCTGCTTGAAAAGCAGTTCCGCAACCTGTACGAGAAAGCGGTCGCAAAGGAAGGGGTCACGGGCGAGAACCTGCTCCGTTTTCTTGAGTCCCGGCTGGACAACACGGTGTTCCGTCTGGGATTTGCCAGAACGCGTGCCCAGGCCCGTCAGCTGGTATCCCACCGTCATATCGTGGTGAATGGTCATGTGGTGAACATCCCGTCCTATGAACTCAGACCGGGAGATGTGATTTCTGTACGGCCCAGATCATCTCAACTGGATGTGATCAATGAGTCGCTCGATGCGAACCCCAGAAGCCGTTACAAATGGCTTGAAGTGGACAAACAGACAAGAACGGGCAAATTTCTGCATTATCCGGAGATGAGTGATATTCCGGAAAACGTGAACGTACAGCTCATTATCGAGCTCTACTCGAAATAAAATTATAGACCCTAATCACATCGACATGAGCAGTTACAGTTTGCAAATGCCGGAAAGCCTGGAAGTCGCCGAACTGAACGGAGGGATCGGCACATTCGTACTGCAGCCTCTGGAGCGTGGATTCGGGACAACCATCGGAAATGCTTTCCGTCGTGTGTTGCTCTCTTCAATTCCGGGTATCGCGATTACGGCCGTTAAAATCAACGGCGTGGATCATGAATACTCCAGCATTGAGGGCGTGAAAGAGGATGTTTACGAGATCATCCTCAATCTGAAACAGGTACGCTTCAAGCAGGTCGAGCAGAGCAGCGGTGTGATTCATGTCTCGAAAAAAGGTCCCGGCCTTTTTACGGCAGCCGATATTGATGAGGCTACGGCAGAGTATGATGTACTTAATCCGGATCTGGTGATCGCCACTCTTTCGGAGGGTGCGGAGATCGAGATGGAGCTTCACATCGGCCGGGGACGCGGATATGTTCCGTCCGAGGAGCTGGCTCCGCAGTATGAGGATGACATCAGCCTGATGGCGGTGGATGCTATTTTTACGCCGATCAAAAAGGTCCGGTATGAAGTGGACAACGTCCGGGTGGGACAGAGAACCGACTACGAAAAGGTGACTCTCTTCGTAGAGACGGACGGATCGATCAATGCCAAGGAGGCCCTGACCATTGCAGGCAGGATCCTCAAAGAGCATATCGAGAAGTTCATCACTGAAAAAATTGAAGAGCCGTTTGCCCAGGAAGAGGAGGAGGTCGATGCAGAGAAGCAGCGTGTTGCCAACCTTCTCAAGACGAGCATTGAGGATCTGAACCTTAGCGTCCGGGCATACAACTGTCTGAAATCAGCAAATATCAACACCATCGCAGAGCTGGTATCCCGGGAGGAGCATGAACTGCTGAAGTTCCGGAACTTCGGGAAAAAGTCACTGGCCGAGCTGGTGGAAGTGATTGAAGAAAAGAATCTCCATTTCGGCATGGATGTGTCGAAATATCTGGATAAATAAGGAAACGGATCATGCGTCACCTCGTTAAAGGAAAAAAACTCGGCAGGTCTACCTCTCATCGGAAGGCCACTCTGCAGGCTTTGGCTGTCTCTCTTATCCAGGAGCGACGGATTGTAACCACTGTCGCCAAAGCCAAAGAACTGCGTCGTTTCATAGAGCCGCTTATCACACGTGCGAAAGTGGATTCGACTCACAATCGCAGAAAGGTATTTGCCCGGCTCAATGATAAATATGCGGTAACCGAACTGTTTGAAGAGGTCGGACCTCGTGCCAAAGAGCGGCCGGGAGGGTACACCCGAGTGGTGAAGACAGGGTTCCGTCAGGGTGATTCTGCCGAACTGGCGATGATCGAACTTGTTGACTATAACGACGTACAGCCGGAGAAAGCAGACGGCAAAAAGAAGAAAACCCGTCGGGCAGGGCGTTCAAGAAGCGGAGCGGCGGCACCTGCTGCCGGAAAGGCGGCAGAAGTCAAGGAGAACAAGGCTGCTGAAGCGTCTAATGCCGAAGGACCTGCCGGCTCTGTGGAATCTTCCAAAGATTTCAACGTCGATGAAGTGAAGCAGAAACTGGAATCAATGACTCCCGAAGAGGCTCAGGCTTTTGTTGCCGACGATGAGCGGGTTACCGTAAAAAAAGCTCTTGAGAAAAAACTCGGGGAGCAGCCGGAAGAGGCCTCTCAGGAAGAAGAATAATCTCCTGAAAAGGATCTGGCTCCCGGATACGGGTGATTCCAGATTGATGCCCGATTTTCCGACCCGATATACGATTGTTGACTGCAGGGCGTTCTACTTGACCGGTCGCCCTGTTCTGTGCCGGATCCGGTGTTTTTGATATCGGGCCCACACCAGAGTGAATGCACAGGTCGGTAATGGCCGGATCCAAGCCGGCCGGATCTGCCACCGGAAAGAGGTGCAGATCCTCTGGAGAAACGGTTTTGGAAGGTTTTTTTAAAAAAGTTTACGTTTCTGTTTTTTTACTGGTAAAAGTTCTTATATTGTGGATCTGCTTCAAACGGGAAGCAGATGTTCTTTTTACAGACTGAGCAATCAGCAGATCGTTGTGTGAGCCTGGCAATTCCA
>CAYTTA010000054.1:0-16594 GCA_964440655.1 uncultured Balneolaceae bacterium | reverse complement strand
GCCCTGGACCGGATGATCGAGCGTGGCGGAGAGATTTCGGGGGTGTTCGGGCGGGGATAACGAAGAATCGGAGGCCGGCACAGATATGCCGGCCCATTCCCTGAAAAGTTTTTTGCCTTTCCGATAGTCCTGCTCTTCGTGCCGATGGTAGTATGAGTAAACCATCGAACGAATTCATGAGCAGAGAAGAGTACATCCGACATCTTTTGCACCGGTATCTGGAGAGCCGCTGTACCCGGGAAGAGCTGCAGGAGTTTCTGGCCTTGCTGGAGAGTACCGGGGATGCCCCTTATGTCGCCCGGGCATTGAGAGAGTATTGGGATGATCTCCCTCCCTATTTTTCCCTCGACGATACTCTTTCCCGAGAGTCGAAAAAATGGTTTGATGAGATCTACCGGCGGAGTGTGATCCGGGAGCACCAGGAGAACGGCGGGGCAGCTGCGGGGAGAGAGTCCGGACTGACCGCTCCTGATGCGAATGCCACGGATTCCATCCCTCCAGGGTCACCCATTCACGCTTCAGACCATTCGGAGCAGCGGTCCGCCATGTCTGGTGATCCCCTTTCCGCCTCCACCAGTATGGCTGAAAGTGCCGGAGAGAACATGAGGCAGGAGAAAACGGCGTATCTGCCGGGGGTGTGAAGCCCCACGCTGCGACTCTATAAAAAGAGAGGGAAAAGAAAGCCTGCCCGCGGCTCCCAGCTGGCCAACATTGCCGCGATCCTGATGGTCGCATTTGGTCTCGCCCTTGCCTGGACCCTGGTGAAGCCTGCAGAGATGGAGGAGGCAACAGAAGTCTACATCACCAAGAGTGCCGGTATGGGAGAAAAAGTCCGGTTCACTCTCTCCGACGGGACACAAGTTCATCTTAATGCAGAGAGTTCTCTCCGATATCCTGCCGGTTATCATGAGGAAAATCGGACTGTTTACCTGACCGGAGAGGCCTATTTCGTTGTGGCCAAAAACGAAAACAGTCCATTCCTGGTCCGGACGGAGAATATCACCACGCGGGTTCTTGGCACCTCGTTCAATGTCCGCTCCTATCCCGATGAAGAAGAGGTCGTGGTGGCGGTGGAAAGCGGCAAAGTGGCGGTCCGGGAGGCGAACGGGGAGCCTTCCTTATCGGAAGAGATTGAGCGGGTGGTTCTGGAGGCAGGTCAGTGGGCCGGTTACAACATCCAGACGCTTCAGTTCAAGACGGCGACGGGGGATATCTCGGAATTTGTGGCCTGGAACCGGGGGATCCTGCTCCATCATGACAAGGAGATGAGTTATGTCGCAACGCAACTGGAACGGTGGTACGGGGTGGAGATCACATTCCAGAGCGAGCTGCTCAAAAAATGCGTCATCCGCGGGGAGTATGAGAACGAGACGCTGGAAAATGTGCTGAATGCCATCTCCTATGCGCTCAATATCGAGTTCCGGATCGATGGGCGGAACGTGCTCCTCATCGGGGAGGGGTGCCAATAGGTGAACCATGAATTGGATAGAAGCAGACCTGCGGAAGATCGGAAGCTGCAAATGATCATGCAGCTCTTTGTGTGAAAATCCGGAGTGTGAACGATGAGATGCCGCTGCAGGGAGGACGGACTCCTATTGCCGGGCACCTCATCCGGTGATGCATCCGAAAAGGATGTCTGCCAGCCGCATGAAGTGGTGCGGTTGGGTTGATGGATAACGAGAGGTTACAGAGACAAACAAAACAACGAGCGCTATGAATAACGTTACGATCGAATCAAGTTGGATAGGTCGACTGATATTGGCGGCACTCTTTATGTGTCTGGCGATGGTACCCGTTGCGTAGGGATTTGGCCAGCACTATCCGGGACAGGAGGAAAGTCAGGAAGGAAAGCTGTTCACCAGTATCGGTTCCGAATACACCCTGAAGAGTTTCAAGGAGATCAGGGTGAATGTGAATCTGGAAAATGCCCCTCTTTCCCAGGTTTTTCAGTTTCTGGAGAGAGAGTCGGGATTGAAGTTTCTCTACCACAAGAACAAGATCGAAGGGAGCCTCCACCGGCTTGATCTGGACTTTTCCCAGGCGACGCTTGCAGAAGTACTTGAGCAGGTAGGACAGCAGACCGGCCTGGGTTTCCGTCAGATCAACCGCATTGTTTCAGTAAATGTGAACCATCTGCGGGAGGTCGAGCTGGAGGCGGTTCCTGAAGAAGAGTACCAGCAGGTGGTCACCGGACGGGTCACCGATGCGCAGACCGGTGAAGCGCTTCCCGGCGTGAACATCGTGGTGGATGGCACTACGACGGGAACATCCACGGCGGCAGACGGAACGTACGAGCTTTCTGTTCCATCGCTCAGCGCCACACTCCGGTTCAGTTTTATCGGTTATCAGGCGCTGAATGAGCCGATCAACGGTCGAAGCCAGGTGAATGTGGCTCTGCAGGCCGTTGCGATCACCGGAGAGGATGTCGTGGTAACCGCACTTGGGATTGACAGGGAAGCGCGCGCGCTGGGTTACTCCGCCTCCCGGGTCTCCCCCCGTGAAGTGACCGTGAACCGTACCCCCAACTTTATCAACGCTCTCCAGGGCAAGATCGCCGGTGTGAGTGTGAGCCAGATGGGAAGCGGTCCCCAGGGAAGCAGCAAGGTCCGGATCCGGGGGCAATCTTCATTCGGCGGCAACAACTCACCTCTGATCGTTGTGGACGGGATACCCATCGACAACTCCACCTTCGGGGTGTCCGGGGATGTGTCAGAGCGCGGTCGTCACCGAAATTCCGACTCCGGGGATGGCTGGAGCAGTATCAACCCGGACAACATTGTCGACATGACGGTACTGAAAGGTGCTGCTGCCGCTGCTCTTTACGGTTCACGGGCCAAGGACGGCGTAATCATGATCACCACCCGGAACCGGGCGGAAGGGAGCGGGATTCAGGTCGAACTGAACTCCAACATGACCATGGAGCGGCCGATCGACCGAAGGGACTATCAGATGGAGTATGGACAGGGTGAAGGAGGGGTGCGTCCCACCCAGCCGTTTCCCGTATCCGGTCAGTGGAGTTTCGGGGAGAAATTCGAGCCGGGGATGACCCAAATTCTCTTCGATGGTGTGGAAGTGCCTTACGAACCGCAGCGCAATCAGTTGCGGGAGTACTACCGGAACGGCACCAACATGAACAACACCCTCACGGTTTCCCAGGGTGGGGCGAACGGAGGGTTCAGTCTCTCCTTCTCCAACATGTACAGCGAGTCGATTCTCCCGGGATCCGACTATACCCGCAATACAATCGGGGTGGGCTTCACCCACAATCTGACCAATCTTGTCACCATCACGGGGAACCTGAACTACTCCAACGAGGACAGGGTGAATCCGCCGAACATTGCGGAGCAGGATTACAGTCCGGTTTCCATCTACAACATGGCCAACTCCATGCCGATGTCGCTGCTCAAGCAGTATGCCTTTGACGAAGAGGGTAACGAGGTGGCATGGTCCCGCTTCACCAACCGGACAAATCCCTACTTCGCGCTCTCCCGTTTTGAGAACAACGTGAGAGACCGGGTGTTCGGTAACATCACGGCCCGAATCAATTTGACGGATTGGCTCTACCTGCAAGGCCGGATCGGACAGGATTACTATGTCCGGAACCAGGAGTACAACCTGCCTACCGGATCGCAGCAGCAGCCGCCTGCTCCGGCCGGATTCTTCAACGGGGAGTATGTCCGCGACAACATGAACTTCAGGGAGCTGAACCTGGACTTCCTTCTGGGAATGAACCGCACCTACCGCAATTTCGGAATCGATGTTTTTGTGGGTGGCAGCCAGATGTATCAGCATCGTGAGCGGGACAACGTGTTGGTGCTCGACTTCTTCTCCCGCGGGCTCTACTCGGTGCAGAACGGCCGCTCGCTCAGCCCGAACCACAGTTTCTCCGAGCGTCAGGTCAACTCACTCTACGGGTCGGCCGAATTCTCCTGGCTGGGGCTGGTCTATGTAACTGGTACGCTGAGGAATGACTGGTTCTCGACCCTCTCTCCGGAAGAGAGAAGCATTCTTTACCCGTCGGTCACAACCAGTTTCATCTTCTCTGATGCCTTTTCCGTTCCGGAGTGGCTTACTCTGGGCAAGATCCGCGCCTCCTATGCGGAGGTCGGGAGTGATACCGACGTGCCCCCCTACTCCAACAACCTCTTCTATTCGATCAACAACAACTTCTTCAACGGAGCGGCACTCGGAAGCATCAGCGGGGCTACCGTTCCCAATCCGAATCTTCGCCCCATGCGTGTCTCCGAATGGGAGCTTGGGCTGGAGCTGACGCTCTTCGACAACCTTTCGGTTGAACTGGCCTGGTACGACAAGACCTCGAGCGACCAGATCCTGAGCCAGCAGATTCCCAACTCCTCCGGATTCTCATCCCGGCGGATCAACGTGGCGGAAGCGAAGAACCAGGGAGTGGAGATGCTTCTGGACTTCTCTCCGATCCGGACGCAGAACTTCTTCTGGAATTTCAACTTCAATGCCGCCTACAACACCACGAAAGTGATCGACCTGGGTTCCGAGTACGGAATCGACGAGATCACGGTGGGAAATGCGGATTTTCATGGAGAGCTCCGTCAGGTGGTGGGCAAACCGATGAACCAGCTCTATGGATGGGGCTGGCTGAGGGATGAACAGGGGCGGCGGGTGTTTGACAAAAACACCGGTATTCCGATGCGCTCCACGGAACAGCTCAGTTTCGGCAGCTCCATTCCGAACTGGATCGGGGGGATCTCCAACAGTTTCAACTACAAAGGGGTGACCCTCTCCATGCTGGTCGATTTCAAACTGGGTCACAAGATGATCTCCGGAACCCACACCAACGCCTATCGCCACGGACTGGACAAGGCGACTCTTCCGGGACGTGCAGAAGGATTCGTGATCGGCGAGGGAGTCAATCCGGACGGATCGGTCAATACAACCCCGGCTCCGGTCCAATCCTATTACGAAGCGGTTCGAGCCCACATGATCTCTGAGGAGTCGGTCTTCAATGCCGGATCCTGGCAACTGAGACAGATCACACTGGGGTATGATTTCGCGCCTCTGCTGCCCGGCCTCGGAGTGCGTGCTCTTCGTCTGAGCGCGGTCGCCAACAACGTGGCGGTGCTGAAGAGCTGGGTGCCTCACATCCATCCCGACCAGAACGGAATCATCTCCGACCAGCGTCAGGGACTTGAGGCAACGGGACTGCCCGTCACGACCGGCATCGGTTTCAACCTCAATGTCCAGATATAGAGATCATGCGACAGATTAAAAGGAGAGGTATCAACATGAAGAATCGGTTTATACTCGGAACTTGCTTTCTGGCATCCATTTTCCTGCTTTTTTCCTGCGATGCCGGATTTGACGATATGAACAGGGACAAGACGAACCTCACCTCCGTCGACCCGGGTCTGTTGGTGAACACGGCGATCGTCAACAGCGCCCTGAACATGTACAATCTCTTTTGTGAGACAACAATCGTAAGGCAGGGGATCACCCCGTTCACCGGGATCCTTACATGTGCCAATATCAATGAGGACAACAAGTCCGCCACAAGCCAGAACTGGAACCGCTACTACGGACCCAACGTGATCCGGGAACTGACCGATGCGATCCTCCGGACGGAACCGGACGACAATGTCCACCACATCGCCAGGATCTGGAGAGCCCATTCCGTGATGGTGGCAACCGACTCCTATGGGGATGTCCCCTACTCTGAAGCGGGACTGGCTTATCTGGAGGGAGTCGTTTTTCCCTCCTACGATCCGCAGGAGGAGATCTACACCGGACCGAACGGCATCCTGGCGGAACTGGCCGATGCCGCGGCATCGCTGGACCCCTCCAAACCGGGCATCGAAAATGATGTCTTCTACCAGGGGGATGTGAACCGGTGGAAGCGTCTCGGTTACTCCCTGCTGTTGCGGGCAGCGATGCGGCTCACGAAAGTGAAGCCCGATCTGGCCGAGCAGTATGCGAAGGTCGCCTTCCAGGGCGGGGTGATGCAGTCCAACGATGACAACGCGGTGATCCGTCATACTCCTGATTTTCGAAATCCGACGGGGAACGCGATGAGTGGAAGCGAGGCGGCCAACTACTACCTGGACGAGTACTTTGTGGAGTGGATGCGGGGCAACAACGACCCGCGTCTGGGAGCGATCGCAGTCCGCTATGTGGGGGCGGAGAGCGGTACCGGACAGACGGAAGCGGTCGCCGACCGCAACCCGGCCAATCAGGTCGGAATGCCCCAGGGATACGACGCCAACACACTTGTGCCGGTTCTGGAAGCGGCCGGTCTGGCCAGTCTCTACGATTACAGCCAGATTGACCGGACAACCATCAACGCCCCCCAGGCACCCACCTTCCTGGTGACCTATGCACAGACACAGCTCCTGCTGGCAGAGGCTGCTCACCGTAACTGGATCTCCGGAGATCCGGAAGTACTCTACCTGAGCGGAATCGAGGCGCACATGCAGCAGCTGGCCGAATACGGGCCGAACGCCGAGATCTCCCAGGCTGATATCACTGCCTACCTACAGGCCAATCCGCTCAATGCCGGAAGCGAGCTGGAGCAGATCAACACCCAGTACTGGGCTGCCTCCTTCATGAACGGACCGGAAGCGTGGGCCAACTTCCGTCGCTCCGGCTATCCGGATCTGGATCCCAACCCCCTCTCGGGTCATCTGCAGAGTGAGGAGTTCATCCGCCGGTTCACCTATCCCGACTCCGAATACAGTGTGAACGAGGAGAACATGCAGGCGGCGATCAGCCGCCAGGGACCCGATCTGCTCGATACGCGGATCTGGTGGGATGTGAAATAAAGCGGCAGTAGACCTGGTCCGATAAGTGGCTGATAACCATAAATTTGATTTGCGGAACCCATTCATTTTTTATAAATGAATGGGTGTATCCGCATCTGAATAAACGAGGACAGTACGGTGATTTTCTGCTGCTTGTTGCCGTAATCCTGTCCTGGAAAAATTCTCTCTATAAAGACATTCACAACAACATAAAAAAGGACGACATGGGAATGAATAAAAAGGGTGATAAAGGGTTTGACAGACGCGATTTTATCAAAACGGCCGGTCTGGGGGGCCTCAGCCTGGGAGCGATGGCGATGGCGCCCATCGAGGAACAGCTCGAGCACGTCACAAGCCGGGTGAATCGCTACTCCGCTCCGTCCGATCTCCGGATCACCGATATGCGGATCGCTGAAATCACGGGGGTCGCCTTCCGGACACCCATCATCCGGATCTACACCAACCAGGGAATTGTCGGCCACGGGGATGTACGCGACGGTGGTGCGAAAGAGTATGCCCTGATCCTGAAGCACCTTCTGCTCGGGGAGAATCCGACCCATGTGGAACGTCTTTTCAAGAAAATAAAGCAGTTCGGGCACCATGCCCGGCAGGCGGGAGGGGTCTGTGGTGTGGAGATGGCTCTCTGGGATCTGGCCGGAAAGGCGTACGGCGTACCGGTGCACATGATGCTGGGTGGCAAGTACCGGGATCGCGTAAGGCTCTATGCCGATACCACCACCAGCCGGGATCCCCAGGAGTTTGCACGACGGCTGAAGGCACGGGTTGACCAGGGGTATACATCTTTGAAAATGGATGTCGGAATCGGACTGCTTCGCGGGATTGAAGGCACCGTGGTCAACCCGCCCTGGGCCGATTTCAATCCCTGGCAGTATGATCACCGTCGACAGAGCTATATCCAGCACCCTTTCACCAATACGCAGATAACCGACAAAGGGGTCGACCGGCTCATGGAGTACATTGCAGCCGCCCGTGAAGCGGTGGGATGGGAAGTCCCGATCGGCGTGGATCACTGGGGACATATCGGGGTGGAAGAGTGCATCCGGCTGAACCAGGCGGCAGAACCCTACCGGCTCGCCTATTCCGAGGACAGCATCCCCTGGTTCTATTACGATGACTGGAAGCGGATCACCGAATCGAGCACCACACCCACCCTGACCGGAGAGGATATCTATCTGCTGGAGGGCGGGTTCGATGAACTGATCGACCGGCGTGCGGTGAACATGGTCCACCCGGACCCCAACAGTTCCGGCGGGATCCTCGAGACGAAAAAGATCGGTGATTACGCATCGAAGCACGGCATCCAGATGATGCACCACCATGCCGCCGGTCCGGTCTCCTTCATGGGGTGTGTGCACAGCGCGGCGGCCACGGAGAACTTCTACTGTCTTGAGCACCACGCCGTGGACAGTGAGGACTGGGAAAACCTTGTAACCGGAATCGAGAAGCCGCTGGTCCAGAACGGCTATGTGAAGGTTCCCGATACGCCCGGTCTTGGGGTGGAGCTTAACGATGAGGTGGTACGCAAGTACCTCGTTCCGGGCACCGAACTCTTCGGGCCGACGGATGAGTGGAACGAGATCCGCTCTCATCACAGGCTCTGGAGTTGATTCAGCTCCGGATGGAACCAAACAACAGAAAAAATTGATGTGATGAAAAAATGAAGAAGGGTTCTGTATCCGAAAAGACAACACCGGAGCAGGGAAACCTGAAGAGGGGGTCGCCCGCTTCGGAGGAGGCTGCGGGTGCAAGCCGGTCCGGCGGCACGAACCGACGGGAGTTTATCAAGACAGCGGGGTTCGGCGGGCTGAGTCTGGCGGCGATGACCATGTCCCCGATCGGCGATCAGATTGCCTACGCCACTCAGGGGGTCCGTCGCCATTCCAGTCCCTCCGACCTTCGTATTACGGACATGCGGGTCTGCTCGGTTCTGCGGACCCCGATTGTCCGGATCTACACCAATCAGGGTCTGATCGGTCACGGAGATGTCCGTGACATTGGTGATTATCGCTATGCGCTCATGCTCAAGAGCAGGATTCTGGGTGAGAATCCGTGCAATGTGGAGAAGATCTTCCGGATCATCAAACAGTTCGGACACCACGGGCGGCAGGGAGGGGGGGTCTCCGGCGTGGAGATGGCTCTCTGGGATCTGGCCGGAAAAGCGTACGGGGTTCCGGTCTACCAGCTTCTTGGAGGCAAGTACCGCGACAAGGTGCGGATCTACTGCGACACTACCAGCTCGCGGGATCCCGAGGTTCTGGCGCAGCGTCTGAAGGCGAGGGTCGATGCCGGCTACACCGTCCTCAAGATGGACGTCGGGATCCAGCTCTTCAGCGACGAACCAAATATGATCGTCAATACGGGCCCCTGGCGCGAGCGACCGGGCGGGCTGAGCGGCTGGAACCGCATTCCGGGCAGCTATTCCAATACGATGCACCCCTTCACCCGTGTGCAGATTACGGAAAAGGGAATTGCGCGGATGATGGAGTATCTGGAAGTGATGCGAGCGACGGTCGGCTATGACATCCCGGTGGGAGTGGACCATCTTGGTCATTTCGACCACAAGGAGGCGATCCGGATCGCCAGGGCGGCCGAACCTTACTCACTGGCGTTTCTCGAGGACCTGATCCCCTGGCAGTTCACCGATCAGTGGCGGAAGATCACCGAATCGACCACAACCCCGACACAGACCGGCGAGGATATTTATCTGCTGGAAGGGTTCAAGGAGCTGCTGGACAACCGGGCGGTCGACATCATCCATCCCGATCCGGTGGGTGCGGGAGGTCTGCTGGAGACCAAAAAGATCGGGGATTATGCCGAGGAGAAGGGGATCCCCATGATGCTGCACCACGCATCGTCCCCGGTCTCCCTGATGGCCGTGGTTCATGCAGCAGCCGCGACTCAGAATTTTCTCTGGCTGGAGCACCACTTTGTGGACCTGCCCTGGTACGATGACCTGGTGACGGGCATTGAAAAACCGATCGTGCAGAACGGCTACATCAATGTTCCGGAGAAACCGGGCATTGGAATCGAGCTGAACGAGGAAGTTGTCCGGGAACGGATGGACCGTGCCGAACCCCGTCAGGGTGTGAATCATGGAACCGGATTTTTTGAGCCCACGCCGGAGTGGGATGAGATCCGTTCCTGGGACCGTCTCTGGAGCTGACCCTTGTGTGGATGCAACCGGATGGATTCCTGCCGGCCCGTGCCCGCCGGTCCGGATCCTCCGGCATCCGTACCTGTGTGATCCGGTTTTTTCTGAGTATGAGTTCCATGAGTTCCGGCAATGCCGGTCTGCGATCTCCTCTCGCAGCCGGGTCTTGCGGAACCAACGATCATCTTCAATTTCAAACCACCATCAAATAAAACTCCGATGAGCAACACGCTGTCTGCCACTGTCCGAAAACTGCTCCGTTTCGCTGGGATACCATTTTTTGTTGTGACACTTGTCTCGTTAGCGGGAGTGCAGAATCTCCAGGCCCAGTACCAGCTGGTTCCGAAAGAACAGGTCATCTTCTATACCCAGGAGTGGGAGGGGGAGAGAGACCAGTACGGCCGTCCCATTGTACCCGATGAGATCCTCGAGCGGATGCGGCATGTGGGTCTGGAGGAGGCCTGGGGGACCATCCGGGGAGCAGGATACCACGACAAGTTCGAGGGTGAGTGGGATGTGCTCCATCCCGATCAGATCATGGTCGGCAGGGCATTGACGGCGGTTTACATGCCCCAGAGCCCCGAACTGGAAGCCCGCATGCATCAGATCGGTCGTGAACAGGGGCTCGGAGGGGGAATGAACCAGTATCCGATCTACATGCTTCAGCAAGGTGATGTCTATGTCGCCGATGGTTTTGGGAAAGTGATTGACGGAACCCTGATCGGAGACAACCTGGCTCAGGGGATCTACTCCGCTTCGGGGAACGGAACCATTCTTTACGGGGGTGCCCGGGACCGGGACGGGATCCGGGAGATCGACGGATTCAATGCGTGGGTGAAGGGGTGGGATCCCTCCTATATCCAGAACATGACCCTGATGAGCATCAACGGTCCGACACGGATCGGGCGGGCGATTGTATTGCCTGGGGATGTCGTGCTGGCAACCGAAACCGGAGTTCTCTTCATTCCGCCTCACCTTGCGGAACGGGTTCTGGTCAGCTCGGAAGTGAGCCGGCTGGTGGACACCTTCCGGAAGCAGCGGATCGCCGAAGGGGTCTACACGCTCAACCAGACCTACGGCAGCAACTGGACCGACGAGATGAACGAGGATTTCTACCGGTGGGTCGAATCGAACCGCCGACGTCTCAATACGGAGCTCGGGGTGGGAACAAGCACGCTCGACAACATTATCCGAACCCGTTCCAGAAACTGGAGAGAGTGGTAAGTCACTCCGGTATGGTCGGGACCTCAACCTGACGCCAGAATACGGGCGGTCCAGTCGGCAAGTCCTGCTGAACGGATGTAACCCTTGTACCTGAACTGATATTCTAACTGCCAAATAAACAACGTCGAAAGTATGAGTGATATGAAGCGAAGAGATTTTATCAAAACGGCCGGTCTTGGCGGCCTGAGCATTGGAACCCTGGCAATGGCACCGGTCGGTGAACAGGTGGAACATCTGGCATCGAATGTGAACCGTTACTCCGCACCCTCTGACCTCAGAATCACCGACATGCGGGTAGCCGAGGTGACCGGGATCCCGTTCCGTGTCCCGATTATCCGGATCGATACGAATCAGGGAATATCCGGGTATGGTGAGGTGCGCGACGGCGGTGCGAAGGAGTATGCTCTCATGCTCAAAAGCCGGATTTTGGGAGAGAATCCCTGCAATGTGGAGCGGATTCTCCGGATTATTGAACAGTTTCGCGGGGACGGCAGGCAGGGGGGTGGTGTTGCTGCTGTCGAGATGGCTCTCTGGGACATTGTCGGCAAGGCGTACGGGGTTCCGGTCTACCAGATGCTGGGCGGCAAATTCCGTGACAAGATCCAGCTCTATGCCGATACAGCCGGAGCAACCGATCCGCATGTCTTTGCCCGCCGGATGAAAGAGACCCGGGTTGATGCCGGTTATACCGCCCTGAAGATGGATATCGGGATTGAACTTCTTTCCAGGACTCCCGGAACTCTGGTCAATACACGTACGCATGCTCCGGTGGGTGAGGTGCGGCTTCAGAGCCAGTACTCCTCCACCTACGGGGAGTATGGACAGATCGGGCACCCCTTCACACGGATCCAGATAACGGAGAAGGGTCTGGAGCTGATGGAGGAGTATGTGCGGGTGATGAGGGATACAGTCGGCTACGAGATCCCTCTCGGTATTGACCACTTCGGCCACTTTGATGTGAACGAAGCGATCAAGATCTGCCGCATGCTGGAGCCCTACTCGATCGCCTATGCGGAGGACATCGTTGCCTGGACATGGACCGATCTCTGGAAGGAGATCACCAATTCGACCACCACTCCGACCCAGACGGGTGAGGATGTGGGGACTTTCGCAGCTGCCAAACCCCTGATCGACAAGCGGGCGGTTGATCTGATCCATCCGGATCCCGGTTCGACCGGAATACTCCTCACCAAGAGAATCGGAGACTATGCCGAAACCGCCGGAATTGCGATGAACCTCCATTTTGCGGGATCGCCGGTCGGGTTCATGGCTTCCGTCCACATCGCCGCCGCCACTCAGAACTTCAATACCCTGGAACACCATTCGGTCGGCATTCAGCGATGGTATGACATGTATGAAGGGGATCCCAAAATGATCTTCGACCAGGGATATGCCACGGTTCCGGAAGCCCCGGGTCTCGGTGTGGAGCTGAACATGGATGTGGTCCGGGACAGCCTGGTTCCGGGAACCGGCTTTTTCGAACCGACACCCGAGTGGGACGAGATCCGTTCCTGGGACCGGCTCTGGAGCTGATACCCAGCCGGGCTCTACCCTGCATACCGGTCAGATTGGATGACGCTGAGAGATCGCCCCCGGGTGCCTTGACTCTCAGGACCCTGGGAGGCGATCTTTTTTTCAGATCTCTCTTCTACTGTAGCGGGAACCATGCACTGCAACGTCAGGTTATGGTGACGGGTGTTCATACATGATTCGTGACAATTCTAAAAAATCTGTCAGGCCAAACTTTAAGTTTTAAATTTCAATCTTTCGGTTATTTTGTGGATGCTCGATAGTCTTCTGTCAACGGAAAAAGCGATGCATCCGGTCCAGATAAACGATCACAGCCTGGTGTTGGATCTGCAGAAGGATTCCCACGAAGCCTTCAAGGAGATTTTCCATCGCTACCAGAATAAACTGCTTCATTTTTCTGTAGCAATCGTCAAATCGGAAGGGATTGCCCGGGACATCGTGCAGGAAACATTCATCCGGTTGTGGATGAATCGGAAAGGACTGGATGAGACCCTCTCGCTGAGTGGATATCTGCATACCATTTCACGCAATCTTGCGCTGAATCATCTCAAGAGCGCAAGCCGGAACAAGGAGTTTATCGACGAGCTCTGGGGCCATCTGCAAAAGGCGCGCGACCGGCTCCCCGTTGAAGAGGAACTCTACCTGAAAGAGAGTGCGCGCATTATCGAGGAGGCGATCGACCAACTTCCGCCCCGACGCAGGGAGATTTTTCGACTTTCCCGCGAAGCGGGATACACGCATGAAGTGATTGCCCGGGAACTGGGAATCTCCAAAAATACGGTGAAAAATCAGATGGTCACCGCGATCCGTGAGATACGAGAGTATCTGAACCGCTATTCAGATTTTGAGCTGTGCTGGTTGATGATTGTTCTTATTGAGTATATGTAACTGTTATTAAAAATATCAGGAGAAAGAATTTGCAACAAAAAGATGAGAGGAGGCTGAAATGGGAAGTACGAGAAAAGAGTTTCTGAAAACGGGTGCCATGGCGGCCCTTTCAGCCAGCGCTCTTTCCGGCATTCGGAATTTTAAATTTATATCTCCGGTCAGGACCAGAAACCCGGAGACGGAGTGGATGGAACTCTGTGTGGCACATTGGTCTCCACGACCGCAGCGCATGCAACTGACCCGGATGGTGGGTGCTGTGGGGGGAGTGAGCGGGTCAGGAAGGGATGTGGCAGAACGGAAAAGAGTGTTTGAAGAGGCCGGTCTGAAGTGGTCGGTTCTGGAGGGAGTCAACCTGACAAGGGCCCAGCTCGGAGTGGAAGGCCGGGATGAGAACATCGAACAGTTCATCGAGCTGATCAAGGCCTGCTCCCGGGTTGACCAGAGGATCATCTGCTATAACTGGATGCCTGCCGTAAACTGGTCCCGGACCAACAGTTCCGCACCAAGCAGGGGAGGATCGCGCGTCACGCGTTTTGATCTGAAAGATGCCAGCCAGGAACTCACAGAGTATGGAGACGGATTCACTCACGAGGATCTCTGGCGCAATATGGAGTATTTTCTGAATGCAGTGGTCCCGGTTGCCGAAGAGTATGGAGTGAAACTTGCCCTTCATCCGGACGATCCGCCGGTGGATCGCCTGAGGGGAATCCCGCGGATCATCACCTCCGTTGATGCCCTCAAGAGGGTCACTCAGATCTACCCGAGTCCCAACAACGGCATCACTTTCTGCCAGGGAAGCATCGCCAGCCAGGGCAAGGATGTGGATATTCCGGCGGCAATACGATGGTTTGGCGAGAGGGGGCTGATCCATTTCGTCCATTTCCGGGACATCAGGGGGACCCCTGAGAGTTTTGAAGAGACCTGGCATGATGACGGCCAGAATGACATGTACGAAGCGATGAAAACCTATTACGAGGTGGGCTTCCGGGGGCCTCTGCGACCGGACCATGTACCCGGTATTACCGGGTATGAAAACACCGAAAGTGTGGGGTATACCGATCTGGGGATACTCTTTGCCGCAGGATACATCAAGGGCCTGATGGAATCGGTCGCCAAACAGCTGGGATAAGGATGGGGCAGTCGCCGGATATGAATGCCCTGAAAACTCTGATGGTATTGGTCGGGGTCATGGTGGTGCTGAACGCCCGGCCGCTATATGGTCAGACCGGGCAGACCTCCGAGAAGTGGGTGGCGCCCGTGGAAGCCGATACTCTCATCAATCCCTATGCAAAGGAAGGAGTGGAGCTCCCGGAACAGGCCAGGGATCTCTATCTCATGGTCTGCGCCACATGTCATGGAGAACAGGGAGATGGCGGCGGAGGTGCCGGTCAGGCCTTCAATCCCCCACCTGCCGATTTAAC
This sequence comes from uncultured Balneolaceae bacterium, assembly GCA_964440655.1. Lineage (GTDB taxonomy): Bacteria > Bacteroidota > Rhodothermia > Balneolales > Balneolaceae > CAYTTA01. Next base: position 1,589 of record CAYTTA010000054.1, on the reverse strand, counting down.
GACGGTGGAAGTCCAGAAGCAGAGCGACGGAGCCCTCTTCAGGAAAATATCCGAAGGAAGACCCCCCGGCATGCTCGGGTATCGCCAGATATTATCAGATGAGGAACGGTGGCAGCTTGTCACCTATCTGAGAACCTTCGCGGGGGAAGCCCGATGAAGAAGCTCTCTTCTTATATGCCCCATAGATTTTCCGGCAGATGGTTCAAATTTGTGCTGGCAGCCGGTGCATGGATGATCCTGGCCGCTCCACCACGTCTTTACGGACAGCCCTCCCCGGAGGAGACTCCCCGTCCGCTCCGTGAGGATATCCGGGTGGAATTTTTCATGGAAACGGCACCCGGTGGTGTCCGCATCAGGCAGGATCCGGTAAGCGGCGACCTTTTCTACAATACGCTGAACGGGGACATCTACCATATCCTGCCGGAGGGAGGAGAGGAACTGCTGTTCACCAGTGACGATCATGGTGTGACCATCATGCAGGGCATGGCATTCCATGAACGGGACCTGATCGTTGTCGGCAACATCCAGGTCAACGAGGGGCGCGGCATGGTTGGCAAGGTGATGCGGGGCCGGTTGCAGCAGAATGGTGAAAGAATCTGGAGCACGATTGCCGAATCGGCCGAGTATGGAAGCATGATGTCCGCTTTTGGTCATGCGTTCAATGCCGTTGCAATCGATCCCTCCGGGGAATTCATCTATGTGAACAGCGGCTCCAGAACCGATCATGGAGAGGTTCAGGACAACCGCGGTGCCTACCCGGGACACCGGGAGCGAGCCATCACCTCGGTGATCTTCCGTCTGCCCATCAACGGAGAGGATATTTTTCTGGCCGATGATGAGGAGCAGCTGAAACGACAGGGTCTCATCTTCGCGGACGGGGTGCGCAACGTTTTCAGCATCGCCTTCTCACCCGACGGACAGCTTTTCGGTGTCGACAATGCGGGTGACTACCATCACCCGGAGGGGATGTACTGGCTCCGGGAAGGGCATCATTACGGGTTCCCATGGGTAATCGGGGGTTATATGAACCCCCAGCAGTTTCCCGATTTCAAGGCCGATCCGGCAACGGACCCCGGTCTGGAACGCTTTGCCCATGCGGTGAACCTTGGGCTGTTCCACACGGATCTCGATTTCCCTCCCATGCCGGAGGATCTGGTCGTCACCCCGGCCGTGCAAAACATCGGACCCGATGCCAATTGGTTCATGGATCTGGAGACCGGCAGGGTTCTGAAAGCGGACCAGGCCGGAAGGACCATCGGCACCTTCACGCCGCACCGATCACCCCTTGGTCTCTTCTTCGACAGTGACAGTCTGCTCACAGAGGAGTTCCGCGGCGACGCGTTTGTCCTGAGCTACACGGCCCACAACACTGCCCTGACCCGTCCCTTCTACGGTGACAAGCCCGAGATGAGCGAGGATCTGATGCACCTGAAACTCTTCTACTCCGAGGCGCTCGACAACTACGTGGTCCGCACTACCCGCATCGTGGACAACTTTTCCGGACCTACCGATGCGGTAATGGTCGGGAACGAGGTCTATGTGATCAACAATCGGGGCGGCCGACCTGGCCAGATCTGGAAGATCATTCT
>CAYTTA010000053.1:0-16795 GCA_964440655.1 uncultured Balneolaceae bacterium | reverse complement strand
TTTTACCTCTTCCGACTGAGCCACATCTGAATCTATGTGCATGAGTCCGGTATTCAACACCCTATCGAACCCAGGCTGATATGGCCTTTACCAAGACCAGCTACAGGAATCCGTACCTCACCCCGTCGCCACTCTTCTTATTTAAATAAAGCCAAGTTGATTTAAACAAGAAGAATCCCTATTTAAAATTTATTCAATTTTCTTAAATAAGTTCTTCTCTCTTAAGAAAGGCCTCAATGAAAGGTTTTAAAGCTGGAACCAGAGTCAGCCGTGGAACGTATGTGAGTTTTGAACCGAGCAAAATTCATCGGAAGTGGCATCTGGATGATCTATCTGTAATAGAGTTGTTGAGCAAAGCCGATCGTCAACTCGGGCGACTGGATATGTATTCGGAATATATTCCAAACATCGATTTGTTCATCAGTATGCATATCGCAAAGGAGGCCACTCAGAGTTCAAAAATTGAAGGGACTCAGACAAGATTCGAAGAAGTACTGATGGACAAGGAGAATGTCCCTCCGGAAAGGAGGGATGACTGGGTTGAGGTGCAGAACTATATTGAGGCTATGGATAGTGCCATTAAGGAACTCGAGACCATTCCATTTTCTTCCCGGCTAATACGAAAGGCGCATCATATACTTTTGCAAGGCGTCCGGGGAAGGCACAAGCAACCAGGTAATTTTCGCAAGAGCCAAAATTGGATTGGAGGCACATCCCCCGGAGATGCCATTTTTGTTCCACCTGTTTATGAGAATGTACAGGATCTGATGGGGGATTTGGAAAAGTTCATGCATGACGAGGAGATACGTTTGCCTGAGCTGATCAAGTTGGCGATCATGCACTACCAGTTTGAGACAATCCATCCGTTTCAGGATGGCAACGGCCGGGTGGGACGATTGATGATTACTCTCTATCTGGTAAGTTGCGGCATTTTGAAGAAACCCATTCTCTACCTGTCGGACTTCTTTGAAAAAAACAGATCGACCTATTATGACAAGCTAATGCAGGTCAGAGAGAGGAATGACCTCGATGGATGGATACGGTTTTTTCTGACAGGTGTCATTAGCACTGCAAAGAGCAGTATTCAAACGTTCGATGGAATCCTCAAGCTTCAAAGAGAGACCGACCAGAAGCTTCAATCACTTGGGGCCAGAGCTGCAAATGCTCAGAAGGTTGTGAACGACCTCTACAGAAGACCTTTGATCTCAGCAGATCGTACCAGTAAGGTGGCCGATGTTTCGTTGCCGACAGCTTACAAATTGATTCAATCCCTTGAAGAATTGGGTATTTTGCAAGAGATAACAGGTTTTGAACGCAATCGATTGTATGTGTACGGGGAGTATATTGATCTGTTCAGGTCCTGAAAACCTATTTAGCCAGCTCCCTCCTGATTAAACTTTTCCGGTCTGATTTAAATAAGAGGAAGAGCTATTCAAGATTTGGATGTCTTTCTTGAACAGGGGCTCCCTGGAGACATCCGGCCCCGCCCGGATTCAATGCATGATCGCCATGAGCCCGAGCGAGGCGGCTATCCGTAACTTACTTCTCTTCCAGCTCGATCAGTCCGAGATCGGTCGTCTCTCCCGGTTTGACCGTTACATCATCCAGAAGACTCTCCCTGTAGGCTTCTTCCCGGGGCTGTACGGAGACCTGAACGACCCCTTCCTTCAACCCGAAGAGAACAAATTCTCCGGATTCCAGGTCGGCATAGGTGGTTGAGAGGGTATCCTGTCCGCTGATGGCATAGACGACCGCACGGGATCCGGCAGGAGAGACCACTCCGCTGATATGTCCCGCTTCTGCCAGATGTGTGGTCCGGATTACCGGTTTGAGTAGAAAGTCGGCGGGTTGCCCCCCGCTGCCTGGGCGCACGAGAGAGCGCTCTGCATCAAAATCGAGCAGGAGCACATAGTGGGAGTCCTCGGTGATCTCAATGTCGATCGGAAGCTTGACGCCCGTCTGCTCGCCGCTGGGGATGAACAGGGTCCGCTCTTCTCCTCCCTCCACGACATAGCTCTCCTGCCCGGAAACAATCAGGCGCAGCTGATGATATCTTCCCGGTTCCAGAAGGTCCGCGCCCAGAATCTCATAGTTCCCATTGGTCAGCCGGAGCAGATCGAAATGCTTTTTCGGCTCACCGAGGATGACCCATCCCTCTCCCTGCTTGCCGATCTCCACCCGTTCCACATAAATCTGAACCTCATCCAGATCGGTCGGTGCATCGTGCAACCAGACTTCCAGCTTTCCCTCACGGGAAGAGGGGGCGGAGTCACAGCCCCAGACTAAAAGCAGAGTCAGAGAGAAAATCAGAGATTTAAAACTTCTCGGAGACATATCAGAATACGATTGGTTATTGATTTGGCCCGCAGCCTTTACCGGCTCAGGCAGCACATGGGATTCTAATATGCCCCGGGAAATATGTTCCGGAATTCAGGGATTTCAAAGTGTAGCTGCAATACTCGATTAGATGTTGACTGGGTCAGCTTTAAATTACCTGTTCATTTGTCCATTTATTTCATGAGATAATCACATGTAAATTAGAGTGATCAGTTAAATTCTATACATCTACCAAGCACAAACTCCATCCCCATTTCTTTTTTTTGCGATCATATTTTGCAATCGCCCATCCATCTATTTCCGTCCCATCCGACAGGTGGAATTTCTGGATCATTCGTCGGTCTACAAATACCGAATCGTTTCCGTTATTGACAAATCCGAACGGGTTGTCGGTACGTATATCGACAATTCCGGTAATTGGTCGGATCAGATCCGAAGCCTCGTCCCGCGGAGCGGATGACCATGAATGTAATATGTGGTATCCCTCTTGTCCTTTCGGTTCCATTCGGACACGAAAGACATCCCCGACCTGTGGCTCAATGCCCAATAAATCATAATTGAAGAAACCACGCTCATGCCGGCTTTTCATGAAATTTAAAATCTTCTTGTTCCGGTTGACTGCTTCTACGACAATTACCTGTTCAGGAAGATCGAGATAGAGGAGTTTGGCCGCATCCTTTTTCTTTTTGGTATAAAAGTCCCTGTTGTCCCTTCTTAAAGTTGCATTTTCATACCAAGGTGCAGCTCTCCACAAGTCGACGCGGCTGTCCTGTTTATAATTCTGTTCCGCTTTGAACAAGTAATATCGTTCAATCTCAGTCTTTGCCTCATCGTAAAACTGGAGGTGAATCAGCTCCTCGGCCAGCTTTATGCGGATATGGGAAACTAGATCTTCTTTGCTGGGGATGGAGAGGGCTTTGCAATAGCAACTGGTTTTCATTTTTGCATCGCCCGAATGTAGATCACCCATCAGTTCTCATACCCAGGATCGTTTCCGGTTCTTCTTGAGGTAAGGCAACAAAGCCCGGATGGCCTCCTCATTTCGTTGAAGAGCTTGCAGGAGTTGGGCCTTTCTGTAATGGAGAAGATCGAATTCAGGATGGGACTCTATAAGACGGTCCAAATCCTTCAGGCATGACGAGATCTCTGCGGGTGAGAGGTCACCCATACGAGATTTTTCCGCCAGATGTTTGTAGTAGTTGGTATAAACAAGTTGAGCCAGAGACGGCATCGGCTTGCCACTTTCCGATCGACCACCCTGGAAATCGGAGTATTGAAAATGGATGATATTCCACCAGTCTACGATCTCCATATAAATGGAATTGTTTTTTAGCATTCGGTGGAACTGTAGGAGAAGAACTCGATATGGTTCATAAGTCGTGGAGAGATTGAAACACCGAATAGCCTGAAAGAGTTGAATGGCCTGAGAACCATGATACTCCGGCTCCAGGGATTTCAAGGTCATTGCAATCTTCCAAGTAAACTGTTCGTAAAAGAGCCCCTCCTCGGTCGGAAGGTCAAGTTGGGATATTTCACCCACCACCCTGAGGAGGTTGGCAAATCCGGCAGCATCAAACCCTTTTTCAAGCTTTGTGGAGAATCTTTTGAGGTAGTCGTAAAGGACCCATGCCATACCCCGTTTAGCCCAGAGCAGACGATCACTCTCGTTTGTGTTTTTGAGTCCTTCGATCTCATCCCTTGCAAGAGCGTATGCCTCTTTCAGACGACCGCTCTTCCTAAGCCGGTTGATTTCCTGAAATGCCATTATTGCAGAATCGTGATCAGTGATGCCAGCTTTTCTTTAAGTGTCATATCGGACACTTTTGGTTCAGCCACCGTGATCTCGCCGTTGGATTTGAAGTTGAATTTTATCGATGCCACCCTGCCCTGGAGGTGGAAGTAGTATGTGATATGGTGGTTCTGAGGCCTGTCCGAAATCCCGATGATGGATCCGTCGATTTGATCAACGGCTTCTCTTATACGTTCATGCAGCTGCTCCAGGACGGGAGTGCGGGGAGTGTATTCAAGCTGAATTTGCAGATTGACCGGGTGATTGAGGAGTTTCAACAGATCCGCTGCAAACTTCTCATCACCCATCCCTTTGAAGGGGCTGAACAGACCGGTTGAATCGTGTGTGGCGTCCGCTCTGAGCAACTTGCTTCCCTTCCGGATATAGTACATTTCACGATATTCCGTGGAATCGACCCTTTCCAGGATGAAACCCGACTTCTCGAGTTTCCTCACGATTTCCTGATACTTGATCCGTTTGACTGGGTGGGTCTGTACACCATGAAAGGGGGTCTCCGGGGGTTCACCATACTGGATGACGTCGGAAGGGATGTTTTTGAGTCTGCCGATGGCGGCAAACCGCATCGAGGCCAAGGGTGTTATGTCCGGGGGATGTATGGCGGCCAGGCTCCGCTTGGCTCTTGTAACCGCTGTATAGCACCAGCGGAGATGATCATCTTTCAGGCCGGTTCTGCCCTCGAAATCCACATAGACCTTCTCCCATTCCCCACCCTGTGCTTTATGGCAGGTGATTGCATATCCATATTTCACATGGAGAGCGTTGAAATAGGGATCAGACCTCAACTTGCATTTGTACTCTTCTGATCCTCTCTTGATCCGTGTCTTACCCCGCTTTTCCCTTAGCTTTTGTTCGTCATTGAAGCGGATATTGAAGTTGACAAAGAGGGCTTTCATTTCGTCTACATCCAGCCCCCCTTTTTTATCATCCAGCATGGAGTCGATGATCTTGACGCGGATCTGCCCGGAATACCCGGGGTGTTTGATCTCAATTTCCCGAAATGTGAAGGAAAAGGTCTTCTTGACCCTTTTGCCTTCACTCATTACATGGAGGGGAGCGCTTAGCTGCTCCACATTCTTTGAAACCGAGACGACCTGGACGAGGTCACCATTGAACAGGTCGACGCCCGAGGCGTAGTGGTTTTTGACAATCATCAAGATGTCGCCAGGCTGGACGGTTCGTTTGCCAGGGAAATATCTCTCCCTGATTCGCCTGTTGTATTCCAGACTTTGCCTGTTGGTAAAGCAGATGATCACGCTCGACGTGAGAGCAGGGGCTGGAAATTCCGATGTGAAATTCTCTATAACGTCCTGAGCGTCCACTCTGTGGAAATCCTTCGCCCAATCGAAAGTCAGTTGATTTCTCGATTGAAGAGGTGCATCCAGAAGCTTCCGGATCTTCGTGGCATTTTTAAGGATGCGACTGTTCGAATGCTGCCTGACTACCTCCGTTAATTCAAACTGATCGACACAGATTCCGGCCTGTCTGAAAAACTCTTCTGATAGAGCATGTGATATTGAATCCCCGACCGGTGGAAGTTGTGCAGAGTCTCCGATGAAAATGATCTTGTTCTGTCTCTTGTCACTCGGGATCCCGAAATAGGTGAGCAGATCGGGCAGGAGTCGATCTGTGCCGAAACGGAACAGTTCGTGCCGGTTTTCCGATAATGAAACCATCGAAGCTTCATCCACAATACAGACTTTTCCGACCTGATCTAAGTGTCGGATGGGGTAGAGATATCTGAAACTCAATCCTTCCAAACTGTCTGTTTCATCTTCAATGATTTTCATGTCATTGAAATTGTAGATGGCTCGGTGGATGGTCTGTCCGTACCTTTCTCCGGGTTTATTGATTGCGTCTCTCAAGACTTTGGCAGCCCTTCCTGTCGGGGCTATCAGTTCGAAGGATCTTCCCTCTTTTCTCAGCATGTGAACAAGATGCCGGATCAAGGTCGTTTTCCCGGATCCTGCAGATCCTTTCAGAATGAAGATTTCCCTGTCACTTTCTATGAAATCTTCTATCCTTTGAAGAGTATGCTTCTGGGCTTCGTTTAATTGGACCATCCCGTATGATTTGCTCACCATAAATGTCTTGATTATTTGATTGCTCTCTATATTGGATACTTTGAAGAGAGATGCAACCCTATAAGACGATGAACCACTTTTGTTTGGGGGTTTTTACTTGGGGGTTTTTGCTATAGTTCAGGTTGTCGGAACGGACCGCATTCTTCTGCAACCTGTTTCTTTTTGTTACATTGATCACTAGACTCCTGGCTTATATGGCAGAACCGTAAAGAGCCTGTTCGCCGTCTGAACGGAAATCCAAATCAATCGCCATGAAACCTGCTCGAATGACTCTTCGTCTTGTTCCGATCCTTCTGCTGATGGGACTGGGATCGGCCTGTGCCCCGATCTATCTTCCCTCGGCACCCAATACGCCGATGCTGGAAAAACAGGGGGATGGTCAGGCGACTGCCCGCGTCGGAACAAGCGGGCTGGAAGTCCAGGGGGCCTATGCGGTAACCGACCGGACCTATCTGATCGGCGGTCTGGCAGCCAGTGATCACAAGGAGGAAGAAGGAAGTGATTCAAGCCATCGATACCTTGAAGTGGGAGCAGGAACCGTCCTGCGGCCCTCCGCCAATTTGGTGCTGGAAGGAGCGGGTGGACTCGGTCTGGGCGTCGGAAAGGGAAGTGTCGATTACACTCTGAATGGAAGTCGTGTCCGATCCGCCGAGGGTGGGTATTTTAAACCGTTTATACAGGGGAACATCGCCCTGCAGGGGCGCTCGCTCGATGCGGGTCTGGTGAATCGCTTCTCACTGCTCCAGTTCGGAGAGATCACCCGAATCGACGGGGATGCCGTGATTGACGACTCTCCCAAATCCCTCTTTTGGGAACCTCATCTTTTCGTTCAGGTGGGCTCCAAAACGATCCGGCTGCAGACCCATTTCGGACTGACCGTCCCGATTGCGGGCAACCCCGAGTTTGACTGGCACTATGTAAATGCCGGCATTGGGCTCCATTACCGTTTCCACTCCAACTGACGGCAAAGATGTACTTTACGGAAGTGGAGTTCATTTCTGCCGTCGAAATTCTCGGGACCTTTGCTTTTGCCGTTTCCGGGGCGATATCTGCCATCCGCAGCCGGTATGATGTCTTCGGCATTCTTGTTCTTGCCTTCGTGACCGCAGTCGGAGGAGGAACCATCCGGGATCTCCTGGTGGGGAATCTGCCTGTGAGCTGGCTCTCCAATCCCTTGGCTATCTGGTCGGCCTTCATGGGATTTCTGCTCACCATTTTCTGGAGGAGCCACATCAGAAAAATTCAGCAGTGGATCATCTTTTTTGATGCGGTCGGCCTGGGGCTCTTCACCGTCATGGGCACCCAGGTGGGGCTCGAGGTGGGAATGGGGGTCGGTATCTCCATCACCCTGGGGACCATCACCGCCTGTTTCGGAGGGGTGACCCGGGACGTTCTCTCCGGGACCCGCCCGCTGATCTTTCGTCAGGAGATCTACGCCCTGGCATCCATGATCGGCGGGATTCTCTATGTCTCCATTCTTCCACTAATGCATGATGTCTGGGCTCAGATTATCGCGATTGTGTTTATCACGGTGATCCGAATGGTCGCTGTGAGGTATGAACTCCGGTTGCCCCGGTTTGAGATGCGGGATCTTCAATAGTAAGAGCTCGCTCAAACAGGCCCACCAACGAAGGCTCACCAAGGACAGCATATTTCCAACTTCGACACGCCTTTCCGACAGTCTGACATGCTGTCCGGTTTCTCTACAGTAAAGCAGTGGCGCTTCACGCTGACTGCTCGACATCTTATCTTGGAATTAGTCTAAATAGACTTGCCTTCCTCTCTCTTTCCGCCTTATTTTAGATTCTCTCTAAATAAGTGTCTCTCCTGACGTAAGGCGCCACGGATGGACGGGCATTATCCCGCTTTGAACAACATACCCCACACAACCAGAAGAAATATCCATGATACGTTCCCTGTGCCAATCCCTGGTCGGATCCGCACTCCTGCTTGCACTCGCCGTTCCCAATGTTCTCGCACAGACCACAACCGCATCCGACGACACGCTGGATGTGCATGAGAAGAGGGTGCTGGACCGGATCACTGTAATCGGAACCCCGGTCTGGCAGAGTACGATTCCGGGTGCCGCCACCTACATCGGACCTGTACAGCTTGCCAAACAGAATCATACCGACATCCACCGCATCCTGAGAACCGTAAGCGGAGTCTATCTTCAGGAAGAGGATGGTTACGGCCTTCGGCCCAACATCGGAATCCGCGGAGCCGGCGGTGAAAGGAGCTCCAAAATCAACCTGATGGAGGATGGTGTACTGGCTGCACCCGCTCCCTACAGTGCGCCGGCGGCCTACTACTTTCCCACTGTGGGGCGAATGAACGCCATCGAGGTCCGCAAGGGGTCCTCCCAGATCAAATACGGCCCCAACACCACAGGGGGAACCGTCAATCTTATTTCCACTCCCATTCCCGTCACCCGTTCCGGCCGGGTGGAGCTCAGCGCAGGTGAGCGTGCATCCAACCGGCTCTATGCCAATTTCGGAAACCGCACCGAGCGCCTCGGCTATCTGGTGGAAGCGATTCAGATCGGAGATGACGGATTCAAAGAGCTGGACAACGGGGGGCGAACCGGTTTCCGGGTCCAGGATGTCCTGGGAAAATTCATGATCCGCTCCGCATCCGATGCGGCCGTCTATCAGCGACTGGAGCTGAAGGCCGGATATCATGAGGAGGTTTCGGATGAAACCTACCTGGGGATCTCCCGCGAGGATTTTGTGACGACGCCTTATCGCCGCTATGCCGCTTCCCAAGTGGACCAGATGAATACGAAGCACACCCAGCTCATGGCTCGTCACTTTGTCCAGTTCTCCGACCGGGTGGATCTCACCTCCACACTCTACCGGAATGATTTCAGCAGGGAGTGGTACAAACTGAACAACCTGGACGCCTCTCTGCCGGGGGTCTCCACCGGTAATCTCTATACAATCCTCTCGGATCCCTCCACCTATGCCCTTGAATACGGATACCTGACCGGTCAGGGCAGCCCGGACGATGCACTGATTGTTCGCAATAACAATCGGAAGTACTTTTCTCAGGGGATTGAGAGCATTCTTGGGCTGAATTTCACGATCGGGAATTTCGTGAATGAACTGGAGGCCGGAGTTCGTCTACATCAGGACCAGGAAGACCGGTTCCAGCATGATGACCGCTACCGCATGGATAACATGCAGATGGTCCGTACGACACAAGGTGTCCCGGGAACCCAGGATAACCGTATCGGTTCCGCCACGGCTCTCTCCCTCTTTATTCAGGATGAGATCCGTGTGAGTGACTGGACCTTCACACCCGGCGTCCGGTACGAGAACATCTGGTTCCGCAACCGGAACTACGGAGGGGCGGATCTGGACCGTACCGGCGCGAACCTGAACGAAAATGAATATGTGACCCACGTGCTGGTACCTGGAATCGGAGTCAGCTGGCAGGCCACGGATGCACTTACGCTGCTCGGAGGGGTGCATCGGGGTTTCTCTCCCCCCAGCCCGGGATCATCCAGCGAGACGAAGTCCGAATTGAGCCTCAACTATGAGCTTGGCTTCCGGTACGATCGGTCTTCCTTCCGTGCAGAGGTGATCGGGTTCTACAACGACTACACCAACCTGCTCGGGTCGGACCTGGCAGCCGGTGGAGGCACGGGAACCACGGCTCAGTTCAACGCCGGCGGAGTGGAGATCTATGGGCTTGAGGTGGCAGCCGATCTGGATCTGAAAGAGTTGCTGAAGATTGAATCCGCTCTTTTTTCCGCCATTCCTCTTCACGCCAACTACACATGGACCCAAGCGGAGTTTCTCACCTCCTTCCAGAGCAACTTCGGTCCGTGGGGAGCTGTCCAGAAAGGAGACCGGATCCCGTTCATTCCGGAGCATCAGTTGAATGCGGGTCTGGAGTTTCAAATGAACCGGTTTCAGGCCGGGGTCGATTTCAACTGGCAGCCGCGGATGAGAACCTCCGCCGGAAGCGGAGCGATCGACAAACTCCGGAGCACGGACTCCTGGTTTCTGACGGATCTGAGCGGCTCCTACACCCTTCTGCAGGATGTGACACTGTTCGTTAACGTCCGGAACCTCTTTGATGCCACCTATATTGTATCGGACCGTCCCGGCGGAGTGCGTCCGGGACTGCCTAGAACGGTTATGGGGGGACTCCGGGTAGGAATCTAGGGGGTTGACAGTATCTGGGACCTGGTGCCGGATTCCGGCCCCAGGTTCTTCTTTTTTATGCAGTTACAGCTCTTCTTTCCTCCTCTTGCACCTCTTTTCCGGGGAGTGCAGAAACATCTGTCAGACAGCGGGATATAAGGAGTGTATCATCAAAAAAATCACTCATTGCACACACCATGAGAGCGACTATTCTGCGATCGTCAGGTAAGAACTCTATTCTCACCCTGATTCTGCCTCTACTCATTCTTCTTCTGTCCGGTCTGATGCTTCCGGCATCGGCTCAATCCCGGGATGACACCCCGACAAAAGAGACACCGTTTCAGTTTTCCTTTGTCCCGGGAGTAAGCAGTACAGACACCCGGTCTGTCTCCTCGTTCTCCTTCAACCTGATCGGTGGCTACAACGGAGCGTTCCGCGGGTTTGAACTGGGTACGGGTTTCAATGGCAACCGATATGATGTGAGCGGGTTGCAGATCTCCGGTGCGGTCAATGTGAACGAGCGGGCGGCGGAAGGGATGATCGTCGGAGGCGCGGTGAACTACTCACGAAGTTTCTCCGGATTCATGCTTTCGGGAGCGGTGAATGCGGTTCAGAATGAATCGGAGGGTTTTCTGCTGGCGGGTGCTTCCAATGTGACCGGGAAGCAGGGACCTGGAGTGGCGATGGCCGGCGCATTGAACCTGACAACCGGGGAGGCAAGGGGTGTCGGGATTGCCCCGATCAACATCTCAACCCATCAGACGGGTGGACTTCAGTTCGGGGTGATCAACATCTCCGGCCGGCAGGAGGGAACCCAGTTCGGCCTGATCAACTTTGCCCGGGAAGGGGTGGGGGAGTCGGTCGGTCTGCTGAGCATTGTGGGGGACGGGAGATTCAATCTCGATCTCTGGGGCAATGAAACCGGCTTCTTCAATGCCGGTATCCGGATCGGCACGCAATCGGTCTATAATGTGGTTAGCGTTGGGTACAACGCCATTCACGGAGAGAACCTCTGGCAGGTCGGTCTGGGGCTTGGAACCTTCTACAGTCTGAACGACCGGATCGGACTGGAGACCGATCTGATGGGCTACCATCTGAATCATGACGAATTCTGGACCTCCAAGACGAGCTGGCATGCACAGTGGAGATTCCACTATTCACATGCCGTTGCCCAGAATGTTCGTTTTTTCACCGGTCCGAGCCTCAACCTTCTCATTCAGGATGAGGAGCTTTCCGACGAGTTGATGCCATACTCCATTTTTGAGCGGGCCGCCAAAGGCACCCGTTTTAAGGGCTGGGTTGGCTGGAGTCTCGGAATGGATCTGTTTTAGCCTGTTCCTGTCTGATGCGTTTTTAGGATACCCGACCCGGCTCGCATAACACCTGGAGAACATGCTCTTGCCTCGAGGCGGAAGGAGCCGGTGCGCGGGTTTTCTTCCTTACTCCGGATCAGTCGGATCCGTGGGTCTTCACGATCTTGTTGTAAACCCCCATGATGAGAATGGGAGCGGGCCATTGGCCTACAAAGAGAGCCTCTTCGTCACGGTGCAGCAGTTTCAGTGTCAATGAGAGCCCCATCAGACCGATAGCTGTCCATAGATAGGCATCCGATGGAACCTGCGCTGTATACTCTTCGATGGTTTTGGCAACTTTGCCTTCACTTTTTTCATCCATGATCTGGTCCTGTTCATTCATGAGGTGATTCAGGTTGTCTGATAAACAAGCTACCCTGCAGCTGCCTCCTGCCAAATAGTAAGCTCCTGTATCGTGATGTATCAATTCTTTCCCTGCGAATCTCACGGATACCTGCAGCAGAAAACCTGAATTGGCAATTGGTTTTTTGGATCCTTGACAGTAAATATCCTGCAGACACAGAAGCCTGATAAAGAATTTCAGATATGGAGCTGCCCCTTCAGGACCGGAAAGATCTGCAATTCGCCAAAAATCTCCTGGAAAATCCAGGCCTGGCGGCCCGTCTGACCCATGTTATCGGAACGCCGGTGGAGAAGGTTATTGAGAATCTTCCGGCCGGATGGTCCGATAAAGCAGAGCCCGCAATTGCGCGGGCGCTTGGCGAGGCTCTCAGGGTTGCGGCAAAATCGATGAGTTTCCATCACCGGTATGGGAAGGGGAACGGCTTTCACAAAGCTCTGGCCGCCGTAGCGGGGGGTGCCGGTGGGGCATTCGGAATCCCGGCTCTTCTCGTCGAGCTGCCGATCTCCACCACCATCATGCTTCGTTCCATCCTTGATGTCGCGCAGAAAGAGGGGGAGGCCACGGATTCACCGGAGACGCAACTGGCCGCCCTGGAGGTGTTTGCACTCGGCGGCCCGTCACAGAAGGATGATGCCGTGGAGAGCGGCTATTTTGCGGTGCGGGCCGCATTGGCAAGTTCCATATCAAAAGCGGCAAAACATATCGCCGCTCACGGGGTGGCGGATCAGGGCGCGCCGGCGCTCATCCGGTTGATTGCAAAAATTTCAACCCGGTTCGGTGTCCAGGTGTCGCAGAAAGCGGCTGCCCAGACTCTGCCTGTCCTGGGTGCAATAGGTGGTGCAACCATCAACTGGATTTTTATGGATCATTTTCAGGATATGGCGCGAGGGCACTTTGTCGTAAGGCGCCTGGAACGGATCTATGGAGCGGACCGGGTACGGGAGGAGTACGATCGGCTGGATATCACGAGGAATCCGGATGAAGAGCCCGAGATCCAATCGCGCACTTGATGATCGTTTTCGGCAAGGCCCAAAGGATCCCGTACTGATAACCGGATAAAACGGGCCGGACTCCTTCCCGGTCTGGTCGGCATCGACCGATCTTGCGGATCTCACTGCCCGCCTGGAGTCGGTCCAAAGTGAGAGAAGAGCCTGGTTCAATCAGCTGCCCGAGGAATTACATCAACTCTCCATACGGTATCGCAATTTCTCCGGTGTGGAGTTCGACACCCCTCTCTCCGATCTCCTTTTTCATGTCGTGATGCACTCCGCCTACCATCGGGGACAGATCGCCACGATGGTACGTCAAGCCGGAGCTGTTCCGGTCTCCACCGATTATGTCCTTTTTATACGTGAACTGGATGGGTGACCCGCACTTTTGGTCAGATCGGCATGAAACTTTTTAAATCTTGTCTGCGGATGGCAGATTGCCCCCGCCTTGTTCTGACATAGATTAATATTACTTATATATGAACAGATGTTATTAATATCTAAAAGGCCTTTAATCACCTACTTAAAAATAAGTTTGGTGGAGTGCCTGTACTGCTATTATATTACCTGGAGTTATTCGCGTTAAATCTGGCGTTTGGGGAACCGCCCTTCTTTCCCCCCTCCCGAATATCATTACCTGCCCGCCCGTACGTTATTTTTCTTCTACGAAGGCCCCGTTTATCTAGCTCTAGGGCAATTGTCTGAAGCCCCGCAACTTTTCATCTGAACGGTCAGTTCTATTTAATGGGTGATTTCGGAGCTGACACCATCTTTGCGGATACTGATTATTGATTGCCCTTTGACCGGTCTTCTCGTTCAGCCTGATGATCACTGATATCCCTTGTGTCGTGAAGGAAAAAGGATGACCGAACCCCGCCACATCGCCACCATTTATACGGTCGGTCACTCCAACCGCTCTCTGGAGCAGCTGATTGAACTGCTTCTTGAAAATGAGATTACACTGCTTGCCGATGTCCGGCGTTTCCCCGCTTCAAGAAGATTTCCCCATTTCAATGCGGATCAGCTTGCAGAAGGAGTGGCTCTTCATGGAATCGGGTACCGTCATTTTCTCTCACTGGGAGGCCGTCGCGGACGGGCCGATCCGGAAAGCCCCAATGATTACTGGAGGGTGGAGAGTTTCCGTGCCTATGCCGACTACTCGGCATCGGATGAGGGAAAATCCGCTTTAAGGGAACTGATCGATCTGGCCGGTGATGAGCGGATCGCCCTTCTCTGTTCAGAGGCGGTGCCCTGGCGTTGTCACCGCCGATTGATCGCCGATCTCCTGGTGCAAGAAGGGTACAAGGTAATCCATATTACAGGCCGGGGCACCTCCCACGTACATGAGGCGAGCCGGACCATGACACAGCTCGGTGACGGGAGCTGGATCTGGCCGGCAGAGGAAAAGCAGGGGAAGCTGGATCTTTGATTGCTTTCATTTTTTTGTTTCCTTCTGCTATGGACCATTGAAAAAGAAATGCAAAGTTGGTCTACCCATTGCCGGGTCAGAGTGAATGCGCACCCGTACCTCAGGCAAACCACTAAACTGAACAATCAAATCCATCTACCATGCTGACCCGTAGCGAAGTATTAAAAATTCTATCCACACTGCCCCTGACCGGGCTGTTTGCAAGTCAATTGGCCAGGGGAGAAACCCCTTCGGTTTTTGAGAAGGTGAACCGGAATGATGAGAACATTTTCCGCTCTCTTGGAGTGGAGCCGATCATCAACTGTCGGGGTACGTTCACAATTATCGGTGGCTCGATCGAGCACCCCCACGTGAAGGAGTCGATGCAGAGGGCTTCCAACAATTTTATCCAATATGACGAGCTGGCTTTCGGAATCGGACAGCGTCTGGCCGAACTGACCGGAGCCGAATGGGGAATGATCTCCTCCGGGTGCGCAGCCGCCCTGAAACACGTAACAGCCGGATGTGTCGCCGGAGGAAACCCGGAGAAGCTGATCCGGATCCCCGACCTGAGGGGTCTGGACAAGACGCAGGTAATCATGCCCCGCCGATCCCGCACCAGTTATGATCACGCCGTCCGGAATATCGGTGTCGAGATCGTGATGGCCGATACGATGGAGGATGTGAAGCGGCTTATGAACGATAAAACCGCCCTCATCCTGGTCATGTCCGGCCAGTCCAATGAGATGCGTGATGCCGGAGTTCCCCAGGCAGCACGGGAATGGGGGATCCCCATCATGGTGGATGCCGCCGCCGAGGATCTTACGATCCCCAATGTTCATCTTCAGAACGGAGCGGATGTCGTGGCCTACAGTGGCGGGAAGGCGTTTTGCGGCCCGCAGTGTTCAGGGGTGATTCTGGGACGCAAGGATATTCTTATGGCTGCCTGGCAGGCAAGCTCACCACACCACGGACCCGGTCGGGACAACAAGGTCGGACGGGAAGAGATGATTGGTGGAATGGCCGCTGTCGAAGCCTGGATCATGCGAAACCACGGAGAGGAGTGGCAGCGCTGGCTGGGGTGGCTCAACAACATCGGCAACCGGGTGGGAAGGATTCGTGGCGTGAACACCGAGATCCAGGAGCCCCAGGGGTTAAGCAACAGAACCCCTCGCTTGAGAATTGAGTGGGATCCCGAACAGCTGCATGTAACCGGTGAGGAGGTGGCGGAGGAGCTTGGCAGGACCCGGCCCCGGATCGCGCTGGCTGGCGGAACATCAAATGGTGTCTCCTACCTCAGCATCACTTCCGGACAGATGCAGCCCGGTGAAGATGAGATCGTCAAAGAGCGCATCCATGAGGTTCTCTCACGGCGGCGGCGTGCGAAACCGGCAATGAACCGGCCTGCCGGAGAGATTACCGGGCGCTGGAATGTAGATGTGAAGTTCTATCACAGTGAGAGCAGCCATACCATCACCATTGAAAAGCAGGATGGCAACTGGGTCTGGGGCTCCCATAAGGGTGACTTCTCCACCCGGGATCTTGCCGGAACCATCGAAGGGAATGAGGTCAAGCTGGTGAGTGTGGACCGGATTCCAGGAGACACGGTCCGATACATCTTTATTGGAGAACTGAACGGGGAGAGCATCTCCGGGAGGGTCTTCATGGGTGAGTACCTGGAGGCATCCTTCACCGCCCAGCGACACGCCTACCCGACTCAGGGTCAGCCTGTGATGGTCCCGGACGGGCCTCCGCTTGCGACCTGATCCTTGAGCACTTTCGGGATCCGGGTTCTGAATTGAATCTCTCGATCCCCCCAAAGTCATGTACCGAGCCGGCTTCCCTTAAGGGGCCGGCTTTTTTTATGGACATTTCGCCGGGAATGAAATCGGTGCAATCTCCAATTCAATAGGTGAAGGGATCGGTGCCGGATCGGGTCCCGGTTCCACGAAGCCTTAACCATTCTTCCAGGTGCAGTACAATGAAAAGGAAAGAGAGAGAAAAGCAGGTGATCTATCTGCTACGTGAAGGGATGTACGCTATAGCCGATCTGCTCATCGAACAATATGGAATGGAGATGGACAAGATCTACCGCCTCGCTTTCCCCCAACAGCCGGATCCGAAAAAAGAGGGCAGGTCGATCCGGACAAATTCGGTTATGCGTGAAACCGATCTGCCACCACCCGGTCCGAAAAGGGTGGATCCGATGACGTGAGGCTGTAAGCCGCCGGACTTATGACTTTTTCAATGAGCGGGAAACGGGACTTGAACCCGCGACCCTCAGCTTGGGAAGCTGATGCTCT
>CAYTTA010000052.1:0-17985 GCA_964440655.1 uncultured Balneolaceae bacterium | reverse complement strand
GGGGGATCCTGTCGGAGGATTTATCGTCGAACTGGATGAGTCCAGCAGGACGATCGAGCTCTCCCAGCAGGAGGATGATCTGAAAAAGGTCAAATCTTCCAGAAGTGCGCGGACCGAGACCATTGAAACCGGCACCCCCACACTGGGTGAGGTATCGGGTCTGGCAGAGAAACTCGCAGAGATGAAGAAGAAGGAGCAGAGCGAGAAAGAGCAGGGTGAAGAGGAGGAGTAAACTCCTCTGCCTTGCAGATGCCGGAGCCGAAAGGCAAAAGAGTGAAAAAAGGCACTTCCGTTAAGGGGGTGCCTTTTTTATTTGGGGAAACATTCAATCTGATGCGATCTCGTTCAGATCAGCAGAACCGGTGGAACTCCGGGAGAGGCCCTGGAAACATCAGTTCCGCGCAGGGACGTCCGGAACCGGATCCGTTCCGGACAGTCAGGAAAAATCAGGTAAAGAGATGAGAAATCGGAAAATCAGTCCAGATAGAAGAAGATCGTTTTGTTTTGGGCGTCATTGTTGCTCTTGATCTTCTTGCCTTCCTCTCTGTTGATGGTGTAGACGATGTTTCTCATGGAGTTCAGCTCCCTCTCATCACTGTAACGGACCCTCAGCGCATCTCCGCCAGGTTTCAGCTTGTCGAGGGCATCAATGAGCGGCTGGTATTTGGAGGTGCTGCTTCGGGAAACTTTAACTTTAGATTTAGGTACAATTTTTACCTTCATATTCTTCCTTTATTTTATCAATGCCTGAATGAAAAGATAATTAAAATTTACTAATAATCTCAAGAGAAGATCAATTGAGGATAACGATAATCATTAAGGCACTTGTATGGAAGAAAGGATGGATTGAACAATTTCTTCCGAAGAGATCTCTTCCGCCTCCGCTTCAAAAGTGGGTATGATGCGATGTCGCAGTACATCCATGGCAATGGTCCTTACATCTTCCGGTGTAACGTATGCCCGGTGTTCCATGAAAGCGTGGGCACGGGAAGCCAGATTCATGTTGATGGTGGCACGGGGAGAAGCGCCGAACTGGATCAGATTTTTGAGATCCTTCAGACCGTAACGGGCCGGTTCGCGGGTCGCAAAGATGAGATCAATGATATATTTCTCCACTTTTTCATCGATATAGATCTCATTGAGCACTTTTCTTGCATCCATGATTCTCTCCGGATCGATCACCGGCCGGAGCTCCTGCCGCGGCCCCGTCCGGGCCATCCTTCTCATGATCTCCAGCTCCTCTTTCTCGGTTGGATAATCGATCCGGATCTTGAACATGAAACGGTCCACCTGAGCCTCCGGCAGAGGATAGGTTCCTTCCTGTTCGACAGGGTTCTGGGTCGCCAGAACAAGGAACGGCTCATCCAGCTTGAAGGTGGTCTCACCGATGGTGACCTGCAGCTCCTGCATCGCTTCAAGGAGGGCACTCTGCACTTTGGCAGGTGAGCGGTTGATCTCATCCGCCAGGATGATGTTGGAGAAGATGGGCCCTTTTTTCACCACGAAATCCCCCTCTTTCTGGTTGTAAATAAGGGTGCCGATCAGATCGGCGGGGAGGAGGTCGGGGGTGAACTGGATTCTCTGGAACCCGGTGTTGATCACCTGGGCCAGGGAGGAGACGGTAAGGGTCTTTGCAAGACCGGGGACTCCTTCCAGAAGCACGTGTCCGTCGGCCAGCAGTCCGATCAGCAGACGGTCGATCATGTAACGCTGACCGACCACCACCTTGCCCAGTTCCTCATAAATATCCTCAATAAATCGGCTGGCCTGCTGGATTTTTTCGCCCAGTGCCTGCATGTCGGGATGGTAGCTCATCTTCAGTCGGTTTGGATTAAGGTTTTGAGAACGGTTTTGCTATCTTGGCCCGGTTTGAAGCCCCGGTAGCCGGGAGGACGCCGGGTGAGTGCCCCGGCCACGATACTCCGGTTCGGATCGCCGGGAGTACCGTCTCACCTTGCCTCTTGCCGGAAGCCCGGCCGGCTGCAGGTGTCCGGCTCGTGCATCATGGCGAGATGTCCGGAAGGCCCGCAATGAACAAATTAAACCGAATATCTGCAATGAGTGACTATGCCGAGACCTTGATCGTTGCCCTGGTCCAGGGAGTGACAGAGTTTCTGCCGATCAGCAGCTCGGGGCATGTGGTCATCGCCCAGGCGCTTTTCGGCCAGGATCTGGAGCAGGGGGTGACCTTCAACATCATCACCCATTTCGGCACACTGGTCAGCATCGTCTATTACTTCCGGAAAGATCTCGCACAGCTGCTGTCTGCCGGCTGGCGTGCCCTCCGGGAGCCCTCCCGGATCCGCGAACGATGGCAGAACGAAAAGGAGATCCGTTTCATTGCCTACCTCCTCATCAGCATGATTCCTGCCGGTGTGGCGGGATTCACGATCCGGGAGAGACTCGACGGTCTGTTTGCAGATCCGGCGGGCATCTCCTTCATGTTCCTGGTAACGGGAGCACTTCTCTACTCAACCCGCTATTTTTACGGGCGGACCGGGCCTCTTACCGCAGGAAACACCTTTCTGGTGGGGGTGGCCCAGGCATTCGCACTCATACCCGGCCTGAGCCGGTCCGGTACAACCATGTCCGCCGCAATTCTGTTGGGAATCAATAAAGAGGATGTGGCACGATTCACCTTCATCATGATGATCCCCGTGGTGACCGGAGCAACGCTCGTTGAGCTTCTCGGCCTTCAGGGCGAAGCGATCGACCCGACGCAGATCCCCCATCTGATTCTCGGTTTTCTGGTTGCGATGCTCTCCGGCTACGTGGCTCTCAAATATTTCATTGTTCTCTTCAAAACGAAGGGGATTCACTACTTCGCCTACTATTGCTGGGGGATAGGAGTGCTGGGGCTTTGGTACTTTCTTTGAATTTTCTCTACCTTTAGAGCTTTCAAATCAACGGTGGAAAATGGTCGTCTATTTCTTTGTACTTCTATCCGTTCTGGCCATCGGATCGGCTCTTTCCATGGTCCTGAGCAGGAATACAGTGAACAGCGCACTCTTTCTGGTGCTTAACCTGGTGTCTGTGGCCGGCATCTACCTGCTCCTTCAGGCGCAGTTTCTTGCCATGATCCAGATCATCGTCTATGCCGGTGCGATCATGGTCCTGTTCCTGTTTGTCATCATGCTGCTCAATGTAGATGGAGAGGAGGGGATCTTCACAGGTTTCCGGATGAGGTATCTTCTCTCAACCCTTTTGGGTGTGCTGATCTTCGGACAGATTCTCTATACCCTTGGTGGTGTAACCGACTTTCTGCCGGAGATCTCACCCCGGATGGAGACGGTAGGGACCGTGGAAGCGATCGGTGAAGTGATGTATACCGACTTTCTTCTTCCTTTTGAACTTACAGCTGTACTTCTCACAGCCGCTGTCGTCGGGGCGTTGATGCTCGCCCAGTACCGAATCAATTCGAATGAGCAGGAGGATCAGCAGGGATGATCGGAATCGACTGGTATCTCGCGTTAAGTGCCATACTCTTCACCATCGGTGTGATCGGGGTGCTGACCCGCCGCAATGCCATTGTGATCTTCATGTGTGTTGAGATGATGCTCAACGCCGTCAACGTCTCCCTGATCTCCTTTGCAAGTCATTATGGGGATATCACCGGGCAGATCCTTGTTTTCTTCGCCCTGGCAGTAGCAGCGGCCGAAGCAGTGGTCGGTCTGGCGATTATCATTGCGATCTACCGGAACAATCTCTCGATCGACGTTACAAACATCAGTCTCCTGCGCTGGTAAATCCCCTGCCGGGGACCCCGTCTGAAGATTCGAGGAGTTCCCGGCGAAGCACCTCCAGCAGGATGCCATCCGGGTCGTGATCATTCTGCCAGTACATGATTCCTCCCAAACCAGCCTGCCGGACATAGGCTGCCTTGTGCCGGAGTGACTCCTCATCTTCATAGGTATAGAACGATCGGGTCTCTTCATTCCAGAGCCAGGGGGCTTTCGCCTCTTCGTCCCAGAAGCGGTGATAGCCGTTCCTGTTGATGTACCCCTTCCGGAGTTCCGAGAACCCGAGAGCCGGAAGATTCTCTTCATAAGCCTGTCCCAGTCCCTGACCGGAGGGATCCACCCCGGTCCAACCCCTCCCGTAAAAAGCGACACCCAGCACCAGTTTCTCCACCGGGATACCGGCCCGGATATGACGCTCCACCCCTGCATGCGAAGAGGTTTCAGCCGGACCCGACCGTGATGCGAAGAGGTTGGTGTGGTGGCCGGTTACCGGAGTCCATGAACCGTGAAAGTCGTATGTCATGATGTTGATGAAGTCCAGGAATTGATGCGCTTTCTCCATTTCCGTCCGGTCCAGATAGTTCTGATTGGCACCGGTGGCAATGGTAAGTAGATAGCTGTCGTTTCCTGTCCGGCCTCTCTTCCGGCCCAGTTCATCCAGTTCCCGGCGGACTTCCTGCAACAGAAGGGTAAAGTTCTCCTTGTCTTCGGGCCGATGAACATTGCCGGCGCCCGGCTGACCCGGATATTCCCAATCAAGATCAATACCGTCCAGGCGGTACTCTTCCACCATTCTTGCAACGCTTCTTGCAAAAATATCCCGGTTCTCCGGCAGCAGCGCCGTATCGGAGAACTCTCCCGACCAGGCCCATCCACCAACCGATACAAGAATCCGAAGAGCCGGATTTTTCTCTTTCAGCCGGACCAGACGGTCGAGGAGGTCCCTGTCGTGACCCTGTTCCAGGACCGCTTCGTGATTCCGGATGTTTGCAAAGGCGTAGTTGATGTGAGTGAGCCGGGTGGGATCTATCGCCTCAATATCACTGTTCTCCGATCCATAGACATATCCGATCACTTTCATTCCGGAAGGCGGGTCCGTCCGGTTCAGTCCGTTCCCGGCGCCGGCACCGGAATCCCGGGTACAACCGGAGGAGAAAAGGAGCGGTAAAAGGAAGCAGGAGATGAGAGAGGTTCGTGGAAGGGACATAAGTGCGGATGCTGTTATGATTTAAGTCGGAAGCCTCCCGGCCAATGTGGGGCAAAATAGAGATGGATGCAACCATCTCTCATCACTTTGAATCTTTGCCCTCTCTGATTTTTTGGCTACCTTTCGGACCGTTTTTTGCCTGTTCATCTCACTCTGCCGCGAACGCCCGGTGTCGCGCAGAGGCCAAACTTACAACCAGACTGTCGGATGGAATCATCTACCGCGTTGATCAGCCTAATAATCGGACTTCCTCTGGCCGGTTTTTTTGTGAACGGAGTGCTGGGACTCGCTTCACAGGGGTACCGGGAGCGCAAGACCTTGATCGGGACTCTCTCGACACTGGCTGTATTCGTGCCGTTTCTGCTCTCCTGCTCACTCTTTTTCTCTTTTTCTGCAGGCGCAGAACCGGTCGTGATCAAGCTCTTCACCTGGATGCAGACCGGCTCCCTTTCGGTCGACATCGCCTACCGCATCGATCAGCTCTCCCTGGTCATGGCACTGGTTGTGACAGGAGTGGGCTCGCTGATCCACCTCTACTCGATGGGCTACATGGCCAAGGATCCGGGGTACTGGAAATTTTTCGCCTATCTGAATCTTTTCATCTTTGCGATGATGAACCTGGTGATGGCGAACAACCTCCTGCTTCTTTTCCTGGGATGGGAGGGGGTGGGGCTCTGCTCCTATCTGCTCATCGGATTCTGGTATAGCGACATGGAGAAGGCCGATGCGGCCAAAAAGGCATTTCTCTACAACAGGGTGGGGGATTTTGCGTTCCTCATCGCCATGTTCCTTGTTTTCCGGACAGTCGGCAGCCTCGATTTTGATGTGATCCTGAACGGACTCGGCGCTTTCTCCGGGCAGGAGCTGTTCTGGGTCGGCCTGCTGATGTTTATCGGAGCCACCGGGAAGAGCGCCCAGATTCCGCTCTTTGTCTGGCTGCCCGATGCCATGGCCGGTCCGACCTCGGTATCCGCCCTGATTCACGCCGCCACCATGGTTACCTCCGGGATCTATCTCATTACCCGGCTCTCTGCGATGTACGTCCTCTCTCCCGAGCTGATGCTCATTGTTGCAGTGATCGGTGCGCTGACCGCCATTGTTGCGGCGACCATCGCCATCACCCAGAATGACATCAAGCGGGTGCTTGCCTACTCGACGGTCTCCCAGCTCGGATTCATGTTTCTGGCTCTGGGAGCTGGGGGTTTCACTGCCGCCATCTTCCATGTAGTCACCCACGCCTTTTTCAAAGCATGCCTCTTCCTTGGATCGGGATCGGTCATCCACGCCATGGAGCATGTGGGGGAAGGGCTCCGTTCGGAAGGCAAAGAGGCAGAGTTCGACCCTCAGGATATCCGGTTTATGGGAGGTCTGCGCCACTATATGCCCTCCACCTACCGTACGTTTCTTCTGGCCACCATTGCCATTGCGGGCATTCCGCCCCTCGCCGGGTTCTTCTCCAAGGATGAAATTCTGATGCACGCCTTCAGTGCGGGCTTCGGCGACTATGCCGGAGCACTCTACTACATCCTCTGGGGTGTGGGATCCCTCACTGCTTTTCTGACGGCATTCTACATGTTCCGTCTCACCCTGACCACCTTCCACGGCACCTTCAAGCTGCCGCAGAAAGTGGCCGGAGCTGCCGGATCGGAGAAGTATCTCCATGAGAGCCCTGCCACGATGACCATTCCGCTCTGGGTGCTGGGGGTCGCGTCGGTGATCGGCGGTTTTATCGGTTTTCCGAATTTCATTGTGGAGACCTTTACAGGGCAGTCTGCCGATGTGAACCTGCTGCATGGATGGCTCAGCACGATCGCCGCCGACCTTCCCATTGTCATGGGTGCGGGGCTCGAATGGGCGCTCATGTTTCTTGCAATCGCCATAGCGGTGGTGGCGGTCCTGCAGGCCTGGAAAATGTATGGCGACGATCAGCAGGAGGAGTCCGACAGAAGAGTGGCGGAACGGTTCGGCACCCTCTACCAGGTGTGGAGCGACAAGTATCGCTTTGACGAAATTTATGAAGGAGTTATCGTGCGACCGGTTGTGCGGATATCTGACCGTGTACTGGCCGTCTTCGACATGAAAGTGCTCGATGGACTGGTGAACGGAATAGGGGGGACAGTCCGCCTGTTCGGCAGCCTGTTCCGATACTTTCAGTCCGGTGTGGTGAGCAACTACGCTCTTTTCCTGATACTCGGGGTGATCCTCGTCCTAACCATGATGATCTTTTAACGACACTCAGTGATGGAATTCCTGCTCAATCTGACGATCTATCTCCCGCTACTGGGAACCGCCCTCCTGCTGCTGGTCCGGAGTGACCAGGCCGTGCGGATGGTCGCCCTTGTGACGACAGTCGTCACTTTCCTCTGTTCACTTCCGCTTCTTTTCCAGTTCGATGTTGCGAACTCTCATGCGGTGCAATACCTGACGGAAGGGGGGAGCATCCTGCCCGGATTTGATGTCAAGTACCTGGTGGGGCTGGACGGGCTGAGCCTGCTGCTCTTCATGCTTACCACGTTTCTCGGTCCGATTGTCATTCTGGCCTCCTGGAATGTGCAGAAGCATCTGAAAGGGTACTTCACCATGCTCCTGATACTCCAGACCGCCTCCCTTGGTCTTTTCGCCGCACTGGACCTGGTTGTATTCTATGTTTTCTTTGAACTCTCGCTCATCCCGATGTACTTCCTGATCGGGATCTGGGGAGGGGCGGACCGGATTCGTGCCACCATCAAATTTTTCATCTACACCCTTACCGGATCGCTCATCATGCTGGTGGCGCTGATCTATGCCGGATACAATGCGGGAGCGGCCCATCCGGAGTTCTATTTCACCCTCGACTGGAGATTCCTCTCCAGCGGTGCCTATCAGCCGGGGCTCGTTGAGCAGGTCTACATGTTTCTGGCCTTTGCCCTTGCATTCTGCATCAAGGTTCCCCTGTTTCCGTTCCACACCTGGCTTCCCCATGCCCACACCGAAGCACCCACAGCCGGTTCGGTGGTGCTTGCAGCCATCATGCTGAAGATGGGAACCTACGGACTGATCCGGGTCTGCATGCCGCTTTTTCCCAACGCCTTCATGCAGTTCGCTCCCTGGTTTGCACTTCTGGCGGTGATCGGAATCATCTACGGGGCACTCGTGGCGATGGTCCAGAAAGATTTCAAAAAACTGGTGGCTTACTCTTCGGTGAGCCACCTGGGTTTTGTGGTGCTCGGCATCTTCGCCTTCAACACCATTGCCATTCAGGGATCAATCATCCAGATGATCAACCACGGTCTTTCAACAGGTGCACTCTTCCTGATTGTCGGAATGATCTACGACCGGCGCCACACCCGGATGATCCGGGATTTCGGTGGATTGGCCAAAGTCCTGCCCGTTTTGGCTCTCTTCTTCATGATCTCCACACTCGCGTCGATCGGACTGCCGGGTCTCAACGGTTTTGTGGGAGAGTTCCTTATTCTCAACGGCTCTTTCTCATCGGTTCTATACAGCAAACCTGCCTTCGCCATCTTCGGAACAATCGGCGTCATTCTGGCCGCCGCCTATATGCTCTGGATGTATCAAAGGGTGATGTTCGGCCCGATCACCCATGAGGAGAACAAGAACCTGGAGGACCTGAGTGCCCGTGAGATCGGACTCCTGATCCCTCTCGTGATCTTCATGGTCTGGATCGGTATCCGATCGGAAGACTATACCCGCTATTCCGAGAAGTGGGTCGACCACTACATCGGGGTGACGGAGCGGAAGAGTGTTGCCGTCCTCGAAGATGCCAATAGTGAAGAGCTTCCCGCCTGGGTGGTCCGGTTCTATGACCTGAATGAACGGGCGAATGAGCTTGTCTATCACCGGCCGGCCGGACCGGCCATCCTGCCTGTCACGGATCCGGGTGCCGGCCCGGTCGCGAACCTGACTGCCGTCAGGGAACAGAGCATGAATGAAGAACCCTGAGACGGGAGACATCCGGAGATCTGAAAGAAGATACCCCTATGAACTATTTGCACGATCTGAATACCTTTTTACCCGCGACAGTTACGGCCATCGCCGGTCTGGTTGTGATCATGATGGCTGCATGGCAGACCGGGATCCGCACCATATTTTCAGTCACGGTTCTCTTTCTGATTGCAGCGCTGGGTTTTTCCGTGAGGGATCTCTTTGGTCCGGCAGGGACCTCATTCTACGGAATGATCGCCTATGGCGGCACCGCGGCGTTCGGTACGTTCATCGTCATGGCGGCCACATTGCTCTGTGTCCTGATCTCCCGGGACTATCTGCAATCGATCGGACACAACTATGGAGAGGTCTATGGCATGATCCTGTTTGCCACAACCGGAATGTCCGCGCTCGCTGCATCCAATGATCTGATCATGCTTTTCATGGGGCTGGAGACCATGTCGATCTGCCTCTATGTCCTGGCCGGTCTGGTAAAGGAGAGAAAGACGGGGGCCGAATCCGCTCTGAAATATTTTCTGCTGGGCGCTTTTTCCACCGGTTTTCTGCTCTATGGCATTGCCCTGGTCTACGGTGCGACAGGATCAACCGGTTATGCAGAGATTATGGGCTCTGCCGAGCCGAGCCTGCTCTTTGTAGGTGGAGTCGCCCTGATCCTTGTCGGATTTTTCTTCAAGATTGCAGCCGTACCGTTTCACATGTGGACGCCCGATGTCTATCAGGGCACCCCGACCACGGTAACCGCCTATTTCGCAACGGCCGCAAAGTCCGCGACATTTGTCGCCTTCATCCTGCTTCTTTCCAGGATGCTGCCGGCGGGCGACGGAGTGGAGTGGCGCCGGGTGATTCAGGCGATCTCCATTCTGACCATGATCGGTGGAAACCTGATCGCTCTGGTTCAGGACAATGTGAAGCGGATGCTGGCATACTCCAGTATCGCACACGCAGGTTATCTGCTGGTGGGTCTGGCTGCAGGTACGGCCGCGGGTTATTCCGGAGTTCTCTACTATCTGTTTGCCTATACCCTGATGAACATCGGCGCATTCGGTGTGATTGCCTACTATGAACGGACAAGAGACCTGGATTTTACCGATGTGAACAACTATTCCGGCCTTGGGTACAAGCAGCCGGTAATGGGAGTCCTTCTGTCGATCTTCCTCTTCTCACTTGCAGGAATTCCGCCATTCGTAGGATTCCTCGGCAAATACTATGTCTTTTCAGCTGCCATCAGTGCCGGGCTTGTACCACTTGCGGTGATCGGAGTGCTGACAAGTGCGGCAAGCGCCTGGTATTATCTCAGGGTGATGGTCTACCTCTACTTCCGTGAACCGCACAAGGAGTATGAACTGGTGCATCCCGGTGGACTTTTCAAGTTCACGCTTCTGCTGCTTTCCATACTGACCGTCTGGTACGGGATCGAACCCATCCTTACCACTGGCAGCCTCATTGAACTGATCTCTTCATGGTATACGGCAGCTGCGGTCGCCTACTGATTGCTCTTTCTCCTGAGGAGAAAAAAACGTATTTTGAAAAATTCTGTTGCCGGAGACGAGCGCTCCCGACATGCTCTTGTGTCGGGCTCTGTAGCCGGTGACTGTTTCAATCTGAAACATTCACAGAAACCCAAGTGGTATGAAACACCAATTTTACGAGTGCACATACATCATCAACCCCGTTCTTGAAGAAGAGCAGTTCTCCGAGACGGTAGAAAAGGTTAACCGGCTGATCGCAGAGAACGGCGGAGAGCTGGTGGAAGTAGATGAATGGGGACTTCGCTCTCTCGCATATGAAATTGAAGGGAAGAGCAACGGTTACTTTGTAAATCTCTATTTCCGGGCGCCCGCACCGGCCATTGAGGCTGTCGAACGCAACATGAGGATCGATGATCGCATCCTGCGTTATCTGACATTGAAATACGATGCGAAGATGCTCAGACACTATGAGCTGAGAAAAAAAGGGCAGGCCCCCACACTTGTAGAAGAAACCGCTGAAGAACAATAGGAGCAGAGGCATGATCAAGAATCCATCCCACCCGAAAAAAGGACATCTCAAGGCCAGGGAATGCCGCTTCACCAAAGCGGGATATGAATACATTGATTACAAGGATGTGGAAACCCTGAAGAAGTTCATCAACGATCAGGGGAAGATCCTTCCGCGGAGAGTGACCGGAACCAGTGCCCGCTTCCAGAGACAGCTGTCAAAAGCCGTCCGGCGCGCCCGCTTTCTCGGACTGCTCCCCTTTGTTGCCGAAAACGTACGTTAAACCAACCGGAGAAGAGATGAAGGTTATTCTCAAGGAAGAAGTCCCGAAACTGGGCTCCCCTGGCGACATCGTGGATGTGAAGCCGGGCTATGGTCGAAATTATCTGATCCCCCGGAATCTGGCTGTGATTGCCACGCAAGGTGCGATCCGTCAGGCGGAAGCTCTGCGCCGTGCAGCAGCCCTGAAGGCAGAACTCACCGCCGAAGCGGCCCGCGAGCTGGCCGCCAGACTGGAGGATGTGACACTCACCATTCCGGTCACCACCGGAGAGGACGACAAGATTCACGGAACGGTCACCACCATACGAATCGCCGAGCTTCTTGAAGAGCGGGAGATCTTTGTGGACCGCCGGAAGATCTCACTGGATCAGGAGATCCGGACACTGGGTGAGTACACCGCAACGATCGAACTGTTGTCGGACCTCAAACCGAAAGTCAAGATCTGGGTCGTGAAAGACGACTGACGACGCATGGAACTTTACAGTAAAGTTCTGCAAGCTGCAGGGGGGATCATCATCATGATGTTATCCCCCTTTTTTGTATCTGCCTCTCTATACGGACAACTTCTCGATCCTGTCTCATTCCAGTTTGAAGAACTGCCTTCCTCCGTTCTCTCCGGAGAGATCTTCACCATCACGGTCCGGGCGGAGATAGAGCAGGACTGGCACCTCTACTCTACTGTGGCGCTGAAAGGGGAGGGGCCGATTCCGACAGCATTCGGTTCAGCCGGCTATTCACTGGCCGTTGTCGGACCGGTTGCCGAATCCGCCCCGGAAACCGCCTGGGATCCCAACTTCGGCCGGGAGGTGGGATGGCATACAGTAAATGCTCTTTTCCGGATACCGGTTGTTCTGCATGCTCCGGAAGGGAGCACGGAGATCCGGCTCAGGGTGCGATATCAGAGCTGTGATTCGATCTCCTGCCTTCCGCCCCGTGATAAAGTTATTACCGGCCGGGTTCATCTTGAGGGAGACCAAGAGAGTTGAGTGTACACTCCACAGCCGCGGGACCGGAGTAAAGATGAGAGGATCAGACTCTTGATGATACTGCTTGTTTATTGTTAATCAAGGGATTATATAAATGTGGAAATAACTTGCCGGAGTGATTAAAGAGAACGATCTTTTTCTGATGGACTGCTTTGACATTTAGGTTGAAATGGTCTATCATTTTGCTTTCTTTTTTAAGCCCTTATAACAGAAAAACACATAAGCGGAGTAATATATGACATCGTCAATAGCTCTCTTTCTGCTTCAGGCTGGAGCTGATGCTGGATTTTTCAATGTTCTGGTTCAACGCTTCAACGAAGGTGGAGAATACATGTGGCCTATTCTCGTTGCCTTCATCCTGGGACTGGCCATCTTCCTGGAGCGGATTATCACCCTGAACCTGGCCGATATCAATACACGGAAATTCCTGGATCAGGTTCATGAGGCTATTCAGGAAGGAGGTTTCGAGGCAGCTGCCGAAGTTTGTGCGGCCACGAGAGGACCTGTTGCTTCCGTTTTTCAGGCAGGCCTGCTGCGAGCTGATGAAGGTCCGGATGCTGCAGAGAAGGCCATCAGCGCCTATGGATCCATTGAGATGGGCTTCCTGGAAAGGGGTCTGGTATGGCTTTCACTCTTTATCAGTATTGCTCCGATGCTCGGCTTCCTCGGTACGGTTGTCGGGATGGTTGATGCTTTCGATGCTATTGAGGCTGCCGGAGACATCTCACCCAGTATCGTTGCCGGGGGGATCAAGATTGCACTTCTGACCACGATTTTCGGTCTGATTGCCGGGATCATCCTTCAGATCGGTTACAACTACTGCGTTTCCAAGATCGACCGTCTTGTTATTGAGATGGAAGAGAGCTCCATTGCGCTTCTGGATACCATCGCAGCCATCAAGAATGGCAAGCAGGTCTACTCCGGCTCTTCATCAGCTTCCGAGCAGGATAACGCATAAGCGATCTGTTCAATCCCAATTTTATAGTGAGGAGCAACCATGAGGCTTGATGTAATTTTGATTGGTCTCGCGATAGGCCTGGTAGCCATTGGAGTACTCTCCAGCATTGTCGCGGGTATCCGGAGTCTGCTGCTGGAAAAGACAGACTTGAACAAGATGATGATCATGATCGTGCCATTTGCCATCTATCTGGTCTCCTATCTGGTGACACGTGCATGGGATGAAGCGGGTATTGCGACCATGCTCGTCCTTTTGGGGGTAATGGCTGTGGCCATGGCCGTCACCGGACTGAAAGGAACCTTTAGGATGTAAGGAACGACACATGCTTAGGAAGAAAGAAAGGGAAATACCCGAAGTTGACACGCCAGCAATGGCGGACATCGCCTTCCTCCTGCTTGTCTTCTTTCTGGTTGTAACGACGATTGACGTAGATACCGGGATCGGCCTTGTTCTTCCGCCCATTCCCGACGAAGGCGTTGATCCTCCGCCGATCCGTGAAAGAAACATGCTCCGCATTCTGGTTAATGCACAGGGAATGGTATTGCTGAACGATGAACCGGTTTCGATCATCGAGGTCAAAAATCGGGTCAAGGAGTTCATCGACAACCCGAATAATGATCCGACTCTGTCCGAATCGCCCGATGATGCGATCGTCTCGATCCGGACCGACAGGCGCACCCCCTATGATGTCTACATTGATATGCTGGACGAGGTGATGGGCGCATACGATGAGTTGCGGAACCAGGCCTCCATGCAGCAATTCGGGGTGCCATTTACTGCTCTGGAAGAGGAGACCGGACCGTTCGAGACAATCCGTGAGCTCTATCCAAAGAGAATATCAATCGCTGAACCTGACGAGGGGTAAATAATGTCCAAGTTTCAGAAAAAATCCGCCCAGACACAGCAGAAGATCCCGACATCGGCCATGCCGGATGTTGTTTTTATGCTGTTGTTCTTCTTCATGGTGACCACGGTTCTCCGTGAGGTTGAGCTTCGGGTTCAGGTTGACTTTGCTGAAGCGGAAAACATTGAGAAAATCGATCAGAAACGGCTTGTCAGTTATATTTACATCGGACCGGAGAGATTACCGAACGGCCTTTTGGGCGATACGAAAATCCAGATAGATGATGCACTCATCGATGATCTGGGTGCGATCCGGCAGCTGATGTATGACAAATTGATGGAAGAGCCAAGGATGATTGTCTCCCTCCGTGTGGACGAGAACTCGGAGATCGGTATTGTGACCGATGTTCAGCAGGAACTGAGGCACGCGGGTGCGCTTCGAATCAACTACTCGACCCGGCGGGAAATCTGATCGGGTCACCTGTTTAAAAAAGGCATTTCCGCGAAAGCGTAAATGCCTTTTTTAATTCTACCAGGCCTCCATGGGACGCCCTTCTAGAACCAGGCGGTTCTTGAACTCTGTTTTCCATATTTTTTTCTCTCCCGTCACTATCCGCAGGCAGATTGTCTGAAATTATCCACTTCAGTATGAACGGGATCAAAGACAGGTTCTCATCTTCTTTTTATAATCACCGAGAAAACTTTCAGTATGGAAAAAAAAGAGTTTCAAACCATTCAAGAGCTCGGATTCCCCGCATTGATGGAACGCCTCCGGCATTATAAAGGTGCTGAACGCAGAGAGATCCCCGAACAGTCAATAAACAGCGCCGTTATTTTGAAATCCGAACGGGCGGACAGTTCCCAGCTCATTGCTTCTGTTATCTGGCTGGAAGGGGTTCATTTTGATCTTGTTTACACACCTTTGAATTATCTGGGTTATAAACTGGCGGTTTCAGCTGTAAGCAGACTCCTGGCGATGGGTGGTCTGCCGATTCTTTTGCAGGTCGACCTTGCCGTACCAAACAAGTTTTCCGTAGGAATGATCGAGCAGGTCTGGAAAGGGTTCGACAAGGCGGGAAAGGAGCTTGGTTTCAGTGTAAGAGCAGGGGATACAACACCTTCCAGGCAACTTGTCGCTCTCGCTGCACATGTAGTGGGAGAAGCTCCGGTTGAAGGAATTATTTTGAGGAACGGTTCCCATCCGGGCGACCAGATCTGTGTGACGGGGGACCTTGGAGGAGCCATGGCCGGTCTCCGGGTACTGCTCCGGGAGAAACAGGAGTGGGAGGAGAGCGGTCAGGATACATTCCAGCCCGATCTTTATGAATATGAATATGTTGTTGGAAGACAGCTGGCACCGGCTGCGCGGATCGATTTTATCGACAAGCTGAAAGAGTCGGGTGTCAGGCCCACCGGAATGATCGAACTGGGTCAAGGTTTGCTGAACGGACTGCAGTTGCTGATGAACGAGTCGAACACAGGTTGTGAAATCTTCTCTCCGGCTGTCCCGATCGCTCTTGAAACGCGTCGCATTGCAGATGAGATGCAGGAAGATGTGGATCGGTATGCTTTTTACGGTGGGGAGGATTATGAGATGCTCTTCACATTGAAGGAAGAGGATGTGGAGAAACTGAGGGCGGAATTTGATGATTTCACCGTCATCGGAGAGATCCGTCAGGCAGATTCCGGCATTGTTATTAACACCGGTGAAGAGAGGAGAAAACTGTAGAAGGGGATCATTCTTCCTGCATTATCCGGAGGTTCTCACCTGTATAATGGAGACCTCCTCAAATGCGTTATAGAACCGTTGTGCTGACCTGTTCTCAACGCAAGGTAAAGAGAAAAGCCGTATATTTGTTATTTATACCATATCCAAACTGTTTAGATGTCGAATAAAAAAAATCAGTCAAGCAGGAATAAGACCGCGCCTGTCAAGGATCAGAACCGGAATCCCCGTTTCCCGATCTGGATTTACATCGTTCTCTTTATGGTGTTGATTGCGGTCAACTTCTATTTTGTTCCGGGAGACTCTGCTGAAAGAGTCAAATACAGTACCTTCCTCGACTATGTAAGCAAGGGGTATGTAGAGGAGATCCTGATTGTGAACGGGTCTCAGATCGAGGGTAAATTTTCCGACAAGGCTGTTGAAGAGGGTGTGATCGAACGTCCTGTCGGAAATGAGGACCGTTGGCAATTTGCCGCTCCGGAAGAGCAGTTCAAAAGGTTTTATACCACCATGCTGGAGGGGGATGATATCCGGGCTGTTCTGGATGAGAACGGGGTAACTTACGATGTAAGGATCGAAGAGAACTGGTGGGGAGGCTTGCTGATCTGGCTGGTGCCGATCGCCCTGATCTTCGCATTCTGGGTGTTCATATTCCGCAGAATGAACCCCGGTCAGCAGGTCATGAATATTGGCAAGAATCGCGCCATTCTCTATGACCGTCAAGCAGAGAACAAGATCTCCTTCAAAGATGTTGCCGGACTCAATGAAGCCAAGGCGGAAGTGGAGGAGATTGTGGAGTTTCTCAAGAATCCTCAGAAATTCACCCGACTGGGTGGAAAGCTTCCAAAAGGAGTGATCCTTGTCGGGCCTCCCGGTACGGGCAAGACACTTCTGGCCAAAGCGACAGCCGGCGAAGCCGATGTGCCATTCTTCTCACTAAGCGGTTCCGACTTTGTGGAGATGTTTGTTGGTGTCGGGGCTGCCCGGGTACGTGATCTTTTTAAACAGGCAAAGGAGAAAGCCCCCTGTATTGTATTCATCGACGAAATAGACTCGATCGGGAGAAGCCGGGGCCGGGGGCTTCAGATCGGTGCCAATGATGAACGGGAGAATACCCTGAACCAGCTTCTGAGTGAAATGGACGGGTTCAACTCCGACAAGGGAGTAATCATCATGGCTGCAACAAACCGGCCCGATGTACTTGATTCCGCTCTTCTTCGTCCGGGCCGGTTCGATCGCCAGATTCTGATTGACAAACCCGACCTGAACGGCAGGGTGGAAGTACTGGAAGTCCATACCAAGAAGCTGAAACTCTCCGAAGAGATCGATCTGAAACTTCTCGCATCACAGACTCCCGGTTTTGCCGGAGCGGAGCTGGCCAACCTCTGTAACGAGGCGGCACTTCTTGCCGCCCGACGGAACAAGGATGAGGTGGAGATGGAAGATTTCCAGGATGCCATTGAGCGGGTGGTTGCAGGGCTCGAGAAGAAGAACAAGCTGATTAGTCCACGCGAACGTGAGATTGTAGCCTATCACGAATCGGGGCACGCCATTGTTGGATGGTTCCTTGAGCACACAGATCCGGTTCTGAAGGTGAGCATCGTACCTCGAGGATTCGCGGCTCTGGGCTATACCCTTCAGACTCCGCTTGAGGATCGGTTTTTGATGACCGTGGAGGAGCTCAATGACAAAATCTGTGCACTGCTGGGAGGAAGGGTCGCCGAGCAGATTCAATTCGGAAGAATCTCCACGGGAGCACAGAATGATCTGGAGCGGGTCACCAAGATGGCTTATGCCATGGTAGCCGAGTTCGGAATGAGCGAAGAGCTGGGATATATCTCACTGACCGATTCCAAGAACCCCGACAACAGCTACGGATTCAACAAGAGATATTCGGAAAAAACAGCCCAGCTGATTGACGAAGCCGTACAGAAGATCATCCGGGAAAACCACCGGAGAACGGTTGAACTTCTCGAGAAACACCGGGACAAACTTAACACCCTTGCTGAAACACTTCTTGAGAAAGAGGTCCTGAATCACCAGGATCTGCGTGAAATTTTGGGGGACAGACCCTATGGAAATCATGCAGATGACTGGTATGTGAGTTCATCCGAGGAGGAGAAAGAAGATAAAGAGGAAAAGGCTGTTCAGAACGGATCTCCTGTCGAAATAAAACGGGATGAAGAGAACCCCGATTGAGAATTGCGGACCTGGCCGAAGGTCGATGTGGCCGAAGGTCGATGGTCTGGATCTTGCCACACAGCGTTATACAAAAAAAGCCAGGAATCCCTACGTGCGCGAGAGGATGCCGAGCACGATCT
>CAYTTA010000051.1:16965-18558 GCA_964440655.1 uncultured Balneolaceae bacterium | reverse complement strand
GAGAACGGCCGGCCGTTCTTCGTCATGGAGTTCGTCGAAGGCGAGGCGCTGGGTGGCATGCTGCGCCGCCTCGGCAAGCTGCCGGTGGCCGATACGCTGAAGATCCTGCAGCAGACCGCGCAAGGCCTGGCGACCGCGCACGAGCGCGGCGTCATCCATCGCGACATCAAGCCCGGCAACATCCTGGTCGACACCAAGGGCCGTGTACGCATTGCCGACTTCGGCATCGCCCTGCCGGCCAACGATCCGGGCCAGAAGCTCACCGGCACTGGCGAGTTCATCGGCACGCCCGGCTATGTGTCGCCGGAAATCTGCAAGGGCCTGCCGATCGATTCGCGCTCGGACATCTTCTCCCTCGGTGTCGTGATGTTCGAGATGCTCAGCGGCCGCATGCCGTTCACCGACAACAGCCCGCTGGGTCTGATGCTGGAAGTGGTCAACGCCAATATTCCTGACATCCACACCTTGAATGATGAAGTGGATGACCGGACGGCGGCGATCCTGGCGAAGATGGTCGCCAAGAACCCGGACGATCGCTACCAGAGTGCGCGCGAGCTTGCCGCAGATCTGGCGCAGCATCCGTTGGTCGCCAACGGCAAGCCGCTGTCGGTGGTCATCGTGCCACCCAGCGACAGCCAGACGGTGATCGCCGCGCTTTCGCAGCCGCGGGTGCCGACGCCTCCGCCGGTGGTTTCGCGTGCCGATGCCGAGGCCGCCGACACCCGTCCGCGCGGCAACCGCCCGCCGGCGGCGCATGATCCGGATGCGACCATGGTGCGGCCGCCAGTGGCGGCCCAGGCCGCTTCCCCGCGCCAGCGCAAGGTGGCCGCCTTTGCCCTGGCGGCGCTGGTTCTGGCCGGAACCGGCTATGCCTTCCGCGACTATTTCAGCGGTTTCGCCAATGGTTTCCGCGACGGTTTCGTCGCCGGCAAGGTCAGCAATCCGGTGTCGCCGAGCCAGGCCAGCGATGTGCCGATGGGCAGCCTGACCGCAGCGTCGCCGGGCGCATCCGCCAGCAGCCAGGGCGATGCCTCGACGGCCGCGCCGCCGGTCGCGTCCGGCCAGGATCCCGCTGCTGCCGTCACCGCGCAGGATGCGCCGGGCGCACAGGTGCCGGTGTCCGGCACGGACGCCACGGGCACGCAGACACTGGCTGTGTCGGCCAGTCCGGCGACGGATGGCGGCACGCCTCCAATAGCCACCGATGGCCAGTCGGCGGCGACCCTCGCCAGCGTGGCGACGCCGACGGCCACCGCCGCACAGACGGCGCCGACGCCCAGCCGTCCGGCGCAGGCGCGTGCTGCGGCCGAGCCGCCGCCGCCGCCGCGGGTGGTGGTGATCGCCCAGGGCGACAGCGCCCTCAGCCTGCCGGCGCAGCAGCGCATCGAAGACCACCTCTCCGGTGCCGGTCATCGCCTGCTCGATGCCGAAACCGTGCCCGGCCTGTCCGGTGGCGAGACCGCGGCATTGATCCGTGCCGCGCGCCGGCATGCCCGGGTGGTGGTGATCGTCCGCGCCGAGCCCATCGGCAGTCGCGACCTGAATTACTACGGCCGCCACGATGTCGCCTACACCGCCTACCTGAGCGTGCGC
>CAYTTA010000051.1:0-16955 GCA_964440655.1 uncultured Balneolaceae bacterium | reverse complement strand
CGCGCCTATGACACGCAGACCGGGCAGCCGATCTCCTCGGCCTTCCGGCAGAAGGTGGAGTTCGCCGCCCTCAATGCCGAGCAGCGCGCGCACGAGGCTCTGGACCCGGAGCTGTCCTCGCTGGCGCGCGCCGTCGCCCCGGCACTGCGACAGACCTCCCGCGGCTGAACCGCCAGCCGCCTCTTTGCAGCGGGGAGCCGCTCCCCGCTGCGCGGCATGGCCGCTGTCAGCCATCACCGCAGCCCCAACCCCGTCATGCCGCGCAGGCGGGCATCCAGCGACCCGCCAGAACCTGTCCGCAGCACGTCGGTGCCGGCTGTCCCGCTACGCCACTGGACACCCGCCTGCGCGGGTGTAACGCGACCGCCCGCAATCCCCTGTCAAACCCGCGGCACACCCGGCCAACAGCATGCTCAGCAAGCTACGTACCGACCAGAGCGAAGAG
Organism: uncultured Balneolaceae bacterium; assembly: GCA_964440655.1. GTDB lineage: Bacteria > Bacteroidota > Rhodothermia > Balneolales > Balneolaceae > CAYTTA01. The sequence continues at coordinate 16,510 of CAYTTA010000051.1, read as the reverse complement.
CGCATCCGCCACCCTGTTGTCACCGCAACGCGCTTTTATAGGCGGGTAGCTTGCTGCCCGCTGCGGCCGCCAGGCCGCTGTCTACGGTGTGCCGGGATCTTCAGGCAGTTGCGGGAAGCCGTGTTCGCCGCGCTTCTCGCTGGCGGCGAACAGGCCGAGATGGCCGGCGCGCGGCGTGCCGGCCGGCAACGGCAGCGGTGACTCGCCGCGACGGCTGCGCAGCACGTTGCCGAGGGCGACGCGTGCGCGCTCGGGCTGCTGCTGGCGCTCGGCGATGTCGGCCATCAGCTCCCAGGCTTCACTGTCGCTGTCCAGGGCCAGGGCATGGCCGAGAAACTCTTCTGCCTGGCTGCTTTCACCCAGTGCCAGGTGCAGGCGCGCCAGGGTGATGTTCAGACCGACGCTGTCCTCGTGCGTGGCACGCCAGGCATCGGCCTGCTTGAGCCGGCGTCCGGGACTGGCCTGACGCAGGCGGCCGTACTGGCGGATCAGGTCCTCGTTCCATTCCTGCTTGAGTTGCGCCTCGATCAGCGTCGAGGCATCGACATCGTCGAGTTCGATGGCGCGCTGCACATAGGCGGCAACCAGCGCGTCGGTCCGCTTCTGCCCACGTGGCACGGCGTCCCAGATGCGGGTGAGGGCTTCGCCGTTGCGCGCTTCGGCCAGCGCCTGCAGGATGGTTGCCAGTTCCAGCCTGGCGTAGTGCAGGCCATCCAGCAGCTGGCCAGCCGGGATGTAGAAGAACGGCTGGACCAGGTCCGCTCCCTGGTAGGAAACGGGGTGCTGCTTCCGGGAGAAGAGCGGGTTCTCCTGGCAGAACAGATCCGGTTTCAGCAGGAACTGGAGCGGATGGAGGGGGATCTCCGAATCGGATACAGGGCCCTGGAATTGCTTCTGGGAGTGGAGTTTCCTGAGGACACCTCTCTCCAGCTTCAGCTGCCGGGTCCCCTTGCTCCGCCTCCGGATTCCGGTCAGCCAAATGTTACGGCATCATCCGGATATGCCGGTCGTCCGGAGTTCGATCTGTTTGATGCGCGCCAGGCCATGTTGGACGCCCGGAAAGAGGCATTTTCCGCCGGCATGCTTCCCACCCTTGCCCTGTTTGGAAGAAGTTTCTACGGCCGGCCCGGCTTCAATGTTTTTAATGACGATCTGCAGCTCAACTGGATTGTCGGCATCCGTGCGCAGTGGAGCCTGAGTGGAACCCGGAATGCCTCCCTGAGACGGGATGCAACAGAGCTTCAGAAACGGTCGATCCATACCGAACGGGAAGCCTTCACCCGGCAGCTCCAGACCGAGTGGTCCCGTCTGGAAGAGGAGATGCAGACCCTGCGCCGGCAGATCAGCCAGGATGAAGAGGTCGTGGAACTGCGGCAGGAGATTACCGGAGAAAAACGGAAGCTGCTGGAACAGGGGGTGATCACATCGACCGAATATTTGACCGAACTACATGCGGAACAGCGGGCCCGGCTCAATCTGGAAATCCGGAAAATCCGCCTTGCACAGATCCGGACCGAATATCAAACCCAACGGGGTGCCTATGATTCCCGCTTATAAGAACCATTCCGGCAAGATTGACAAAATGAAAAGGAACCGCTCATTGTGGCTTTCCGTGGCGGGGCTTCTTCTCTTCTCCTGCAACGGAGAAGAACCGGCGGATGCCTACGGCCAGTTCGAGGCCGATGAAACGGTGGTTTCAGCTGAAATATCCGGCCGGTTGCTCTCCTTCAATGTCCGGGAAGGAGAGCGGCTGGAGAAAGGAGCCCAGACAGGACTGATCGATACCATCCGCCTCTCTCTGCAACGGAGAGAGATGGAGGCAGGTGTCGATGCGGTGGAGAGCCGGCTCGCCGTCCTCGATGCCCAGAGAAATGTTCATGAATCGAGGCTGCAGACCGCCCGGCAGGAGCTGGAGCGTCTGGAGTCCCTTCTCCGGGAGAATGCAGCCACCCGTCAGCAGCTGGACCGGGCGTCGGGAGAGGTGGAAGCCCTCTCCCGACAGGTTGAGGCGGTCGAAGCGGAAAAGGAATCCATCCGGGCAGAGCTCCGGCGGATGAGAGTGCAGCTGGAGCAGATCGACGATCAGCTGAGGCGCGCCTGGATCGTGAATCCGGTCGCCGGAACAGTGCTGGCTCGATACGCCGAACCGACCGAACTGGTTGCACCGGGACAACCACTCTACCGGATAGCCAGCCTGGGGGAGATGGAGCTTCGGGTCTATGTCTCCGGATCGATGCTCCCGGCTGTGCAGCTCGGCCAGAAGGTGGAAGTCCGGATTGATGCACCAGATGGAGGCCTGGAGACCCTTCAGGGGACCGTGAGCTGGGTCTCCTCCCGCGCCGAATTCACACCGCGGATGATCCAGACCCGGGTGGAGCGGGTCACTCAGGTCTACGCCGTACGGATCCGCGTTCCCAATCCCGACGGCCGCCTCAAGATCGGCATGCCGGGAGAAGTGAACTTTGCACTCTGAGAGCAGGCCATGGAGCCGGTCATCGCAACTCATTCCCCCGAGATCCCTTTTCAACCCTTCAGCCGGGACCCTCTCCACCGTTTCAGGCACAAACCCACATGAATCCGATCGTTGAGATCCGCAATGTGAGCAGGCAGTTCGGGAGTTTGACAGCCCTGAAAGGGATCAACCTTCAGGTTCATGAGGGAGAGCTGTTCGGCCTGATCGGACCCGACGGAGCGGGGAAGACAACACTCTTCCGGATTCTGGCCACTCTGCTTGTTCCCGACAGCGGCTCGGCCACTCTTTTCGGTCTCGATTCGGTTCGTGACTACCGAAAGATCCGCCCCCTTCTGGGATATATGCCGGGTCGTTTTTCACTCTATCAGGAGCTGAGCGTGGAGGAGAATGTCCGGTTCTTCGCCTCCCTCTTCGGAACCACGCTTGAGGAGAATTACAGCCGGATCGAGCCGGTCTACCGGCAGATCGAGCCTTTCCGGAAACGGCTGGCCCGCGATCTCTCCGGGGGTATGAAACAGAAACTCGCCCTGAGCTGCGCCCTGATCCATCGGCCACGGCTACTTCTTCTCGATGAACCGACCACCGGTGTGGATGCGGTCTCCAGGAAGGAGTTCTGGGAGATGCTCCTCCGGCTGAAAGAGGAGGGGCTTCCCGTCATCGTCTCCACCCCATATATGGACGAGGCGCGCCGGTGCGACCGCATTTCCCTTATCCAGGAGGGAGAGCTTCTTCAGGAGGACACCCCCGACCGCATTGCCGCTTCGGCATCCGGTCTGCTTTTCGGGGTCCGCGGCCGCAACCGCTACCGTCTCATCCAGCTCCTTCGCAGCCACCCGCACGCCGCTTCGGTTCATCCCTTCGGAGAGTGGATCCACTTTACCGATCGCCGAAAGGATGCCGGTGCCGGTTCCCTTCGGGACTGGCTCCGGGAAAAAGGGGTGAATGATGCCGAAGTCCGTCCGCTTCGGCCTGGTATTGAGAACCGATTCATGGAACTGATGCAAGAGAGGGAGGATCAATACAATGAATGAACCGGTCATCATCGCGGAAGATCTGACCCGCCGCTTCGGCGGGTTCACCGCCGTGGACCGGATCTCGTTCGAGGTGCACCGGGGGGAGATCTTCGGTTTTCTCGGGGCCAACGGAGCTGGAAAAACGACGGCCATCCGGATGCTGACCGGTCTTCTGGCACCGACCTCCGGCCGCGCCATGGTACTGGGACGGAACATTGCGACCGAGACGGAAGAGGTCAAGCGGCGGATCGGATACATGAGCCAGAGGTTCTCCCTCTATGACGATCTCACCGTCCAGGAGAACATCCGCTTCTACGGCGGGATCTACGGTCTGGACCGCCATCAGCTGAAGGAGCGGACCAGCCGGGTGATCCGGTCGATCGGTCTGGAGCAGGCACGTCATCAGCAAGTCGGATCGCTCCCCACCGGATGGAAGCAGAAACTCGCCTTTCTGGTCTCGATACTTCACGAACCGGGACTGGTTTTTCTAGACGAACCGACCGGCGGGGTCGATCCCATCACCCGCAGGCAGTTCTGGGAGATGATCTACGAAGCATCCGATCGGGGGATCACCATCTTCGTCACCACCCACTACATGGATGAAGCCGAGTACTGCGACCGGGTCTGCATCATGGTGGACGGCCGGATCGAGGCGCTCGATACACAGCAGAGACTGAAAGAGATCTGGTCGGCCGGCTCGATCGAAGAGATTTTCATCCGGCTCGCAGGTGGGGCAAGACGGGCTGCACCATCCGGCAGGAGGGAGCCATGAGTTCATTCCGGGGCTTTGTCATCAAAGAGCTGCGCCAGATTGCGCGCGACCGGGGGACGTTGGGAATTCTGCTGGGGATGCCGGTCATCATGATGATTCTTTTCGGCTTCGCCATTCGAAGCGAACTGAACCGGGTTCCGATCTCCATTCTGGATCATTCGAACGATCCGGTTACCCGCTCCCTCATCGGTCAGCTCGAGGCGAACCCATCTTTCCGCATCGTCGCTTTTCTGGATGGCATCCACCAGGTGGAGCCGCTTTTCCGCCGGGGTGAGGTCAGACAGGTTGTGATCATCGAAGCGGATTTCTCCGAACGGCTGATGCGAGAGGGAGTGGCAGAGATCCAGCTCATCAGTGATGCCACCGATCCCAACATGGCCACCCTGCTGCACTCCTATACTCTTGGTACTCTGCAGGTGCAGGCTGTCCGGGAGCATCCGGAAGGAGATGAAGCAACACATTTGACCGGAGCCGTTCCCGGAGCGGTTCAGCCCCTCGTCCGGATGATGTACAATCCGGAACTCCGCAGCGCCCGCTTTTTTGTTCCGGGCCTTGTCGCCGTTATCCTCATGCTGATCTCCACGCTGATGACCTCCATCTCCATCACCCGCGAAAAGGAGATGGGAAATCTGGAGGTGGTCCTCGTCTCCCCGATCCGCCCCTGGCAGATGATTCTGGGGAAAGTTCTTCCCTATCTGCTCCTCTCGTTCATCAATGTGGCGGTGATTCTCATACTTTCGCGGTTCCTGTTCGATGTGCCGTTCCGTGGCTCCCTGCTCCTCTTCCTGGCCGAGTCGGGACTCTTCATCGTCACCGCCCTGGCGCTCGGTGTGTTCATCTCCACGGTGTCCAACCACCAGCAGACCGCCATGATGATCTCTCTGGCCGGGCTCCTTATGCCCACCGTACTGCTCTCGGGTTTCATCTTTCCGCTTTCGAGCATGCCGGCACCTCTGCAGTGGCTCAGCCACATCATCCCTGCCAGATGGTTCCTCTCAATAACCAGGGGAATCATGCTCAAGGGGACAGGGCTGCAGACACTCTGGAAAGAGACCCTCTTTCTGCTTCTCTTCGCCGCCACCTTCATCGGACTGAGTCTGAAAAAGTTCAATGAGAGGCTGCAATGAGAACCATCCGTTTCCTTCTGGTCAAAGAGTTCCTGCAGATCTTCCGCAACCGTGCGATGCTCCCCATCCTCTTCGTAATGCCGCTCGTGCAGCTGCTGGTCCTCTCTTTTGCGGCGACCTACGAATTGAAGGAGGCCCGGATCGCGCTGGTGGACCGCGACCGATCGTCCCTCTCCCGGGAGATCATTTCCCGCTTCGAGGCATCGGGCCATTTTCTGGTTGTTCAGGAGACTTTCAGCACGGAGGAAGCACTCGAGCGGATGGAGCGCGGAGAGGTGCAGATGGTTCTGCAGATTCCCCGGGAGCTGGGTCGGGATCTCACTTCGGGCAGGAATGTCCCCGTCCAGCTTGTCATCGACGCGGGGGATGGCACCATGGCCGGACTCATTCACTCCTACAGCGCATCGATTCTGGAGTCGTTCAACAGAGAGCGGGTTGATGCTGCCGGTCTGCCCGCTCTTTTGGATGGCGCCCAGGACGGAAAACCGATCGGTTCAGAGGCATCCTTACAGCCGGTGATCCGGTTCCATGCTGTAAACTGGTACAACCCCGAGCTGGATTACATCACCTATATGGTGCCTGGCATCCTGGCGGTTCTGGTCTGCATGATCGGTCTCTTTCTGTCCGGCATGAACATCGTGCGCGAGAAGGAGCTCGGAACGATGGAGCAGCTCAATGTCACACCTGTCCGGAAGCTGGAGTTCATCGCAGGAAAGCTAACCCCGTTCTGGATCATCGGGATGGTGGAGCTGCTGCTCGGACTGGGATTGGCCCGATTCGGCTTCGGTATCCCCTTTCTCGGCAGCACGGCCCTGATCATGGTCGTGGCCGGAATCTTCCTGGTTGTGGTGCTCTCGATCGGGCTCATGATCTCTACCGTGGCATCCACCCAGCAGAGAGCCATGTTCATCGCATGGTTCATCATGGTGGTGTTCATTCTGATGGGAGGTCTCTTCACACCGCTGGAGAGCATGCCGGGCTGGGCGCAGCTGATAAGCATGGCCAATCCCGTAGCCTGGTTCATCCGGATTCTGAGAATGGTGATGCTGAAAGGAGCCGGACTGGCGGAAATCCGGGGAATGGTCTTCCTTCTGTTGGCGATGGCGGTCCTTTTTGTAACACTGGCCGTGGGACGCTACCGGAAGACGACTCACTGATTTTTCTTACCTTGACCGGGAGAAACCCGGAATCAGAAGAACCAGCGGTCTGCACCTTTCACTTCTTTCGTTCACCCATGCTGCTGATGCGCCCCCTCTCGACGACCGGCTTGCTCGTCGGGACTCTCTTTTTCGCCCTTTCACTCACCCCCTCCCTGCTTCCGAGGCCGGAGGGGATACAGGGCCTGATCTCGGGGACCGCCCTTGCCATAGGCTATGGAACCGGAGTTTTCCTCCTCTGGCTCTGGACATGGTCGGGGCTGCCGCTGCCGGGCAAGGGGCTTCGCAAACGGCTTAAATTTCTTGCAGGGGTAATCATTCTGCTGCTTGCCGTCCTCTTTCTCTGGCAGTCCGGCAACTGGCAGAACGAACTTCGGGAACTGATGGAGATGGAAGCCGCCGCCCGGGTCCGTCCAGTCCGGATCGGTGTGATCACATCGTCACTCTTTCTGGGAATCCTGTTCCTCACCAGACTCTTTCTTTTCACCAAAAGGGCCGTCAACGAGCGCCTTCAGACCCGGATTCCCCCCCGAATTTCCTATCTGGCGGGTCTTCTCTCCGCCTTCCTGCTTTTCTGGCTGGTGATCAACGGAATCCTCTTTTCCCAGCTGATCCGGCTTGCCGACGCCTCCTACAGCCAGGTGGATGCCCTTCTGGATGACCACACCGTCAAGCCGGCTTACCCGATGAAACCCGGCAGCCCCCACTCCCTGCTCCGCTGGGAGGAGATGGGGCGGGAGGGGCGTCGTTTCTTGTCGGAACTCCCATCGGCAGAGCAGATCGGACGATTCACAGACCGGCCCGTTAAGGAACCGTTACGCGTCTATGGCGGACTCCGCTCCTCCAGAGATCCGTCGGAGCGTGCATCACTCATCCTGCGGGAATTGATCCGGCTGAATGCTTTCGACCGTTCGGTTCTCGTTCTGGTCACGCCGACCGGAACCGGCTGGATCGATCCGGGTGCCATCGAGACGCTGGAGTATCTGCACCGGGGTGATGTAGCGACGGCGGCCGCCCAGTACTCCTATCTTCCCAGCGCCCTCTCCCTTCTCGTTGAGGATGGGTATGGTGCGGAGATGGCACTTTCTCTCTTCCGAAGTGTCTACCGTTACTGGACCGGACTGCCGGCAGAGAACCGTCCCCGCCTCTATCTTTTCGGGCTCAGTCTCGGCGCCCTGAACTCGAGCCTCTCCTTCGACTTTTTTGACATCATCAACGATCCCTTTCATGGTGTACTATGGGCGGGCCCACCCTTCCGGATGGAAGCATGGCAGGAGATCACGAGAAGCCGGGATTCAGGGTCACCGGCCTGGCTTCCCCGGTTCCGTAACGGCTCGGTGGTACGTTTTGCCAATCAGCAAAGCGGATGGGATACCGGTACCGCCTGGGGGAGTTTCCGGATCGCGTTCCTTCAGCATGCCAGCGATCCCATCACCTTTTTCGACCCCCGCTCTCTGACACGTGAGCCGGAATGGATGAAAGAGCCCCGTGGACCCGACGTTTCAGGGAACTTTCGATGGGTTCCGGTGGTGACAATGCTCCAGCTTGCCGCCGACATGCTGACCGGTACCGCCGTGCCCGACGGATATGGCCATGAATGTGCCGCCAGAGAATATTTTGATGCCTGGCTGGCTCTGACCGAACCGGAAGGGTGGAAGTCGGAAGAACTGGAAAGACTCAGACAGATGTTTGGCGGGAAAGAGCTGTAGTTTCCGGTCTCCAGAAAAGAAATCCGGCCATTGCCGTCAGAACCGCATTCCGGATGATCATGGGGGCCCCGAAACTGCTGTCCATCCACTCTCCGAAACAGCCGCAGTCTCCCTCCATGCCGGTGGCCGTTCCATAGATGGCGAAGACGAGAAAACCAAAAAAAAGCAGGGCGACAACCGGCACAACCACCCTGTCCATCAGACGGCTGATCAGCAGCACGGCCAGGACGATCTCCCCCCACGGCAGCAGGTTCACAATCCACCATTTGATCCGGACCGGCAGCCATGTGATATAGGCCACGGTCTCGATCAGTGAACTGTTATCCTGCAGCTTGAGAATACCGGCCGCCATCAGTACGCCGGTAAGAAGAACCCGGGCGGTCCATTGTGCAGCTGAAATAAGTCGGAATCGGTTCATATCGGATTGAAATTACGAAAATTCCGACGAAGTTGGAGTCCGGCGGGTCGATTAACAGTTACATAATACATGCTCTTTTTCGTATCTTGGAACTCTGGCAGGCAACGGAACGCACCCCCTCAGGAATGCTCGACAAACCTCACGACTATTGCGGTATTTTCGGTGTTTTTGATCACCCGGAAGCCGCACTGCTCACCTACTACGGTCTTCATTCCCTTCAGCATCGTGGTCAGGAATCGGCAGGAATCGTCACCTCCTGGTACAATGAAAAAGAGGACCGGCATCACATGCCTATCTACAAAGACCACGGTCTGGTCCTCAATGTGTTTGACGATCCCGACATCCTCAAGAAGAAGCTGATCGGCCGAAACGCCATCGGGCACAACCGGTATTCCACGACCGGCGCCTCCAACAACCCGGCCAACATCCAGCCCTTCCGGGTCCATTATGCGATGGGCAACCTCGCCATCGGTCACAACGGCAACCTTACCAATGCGCGCCGGCTCCGGGAAGAGTTTATTCGGCAGGGAGTTCTTTTCCAGAGCACCTCGGATACTGAACTGATCCTCCATCTCATCTCCCGTTCGGAGAAAACCACTCAGGAGGAGCAGATTCTGGATGCGCTCCGTCAGATAGAGGGTGCCTACTGCCTGGTCATCCTGACCGACGACAAACTGTTCGCTGTCCGAGATCCCAACGGATTTCGCCCTCTCGCACTCGGAATGATCGATGGTGCCTATGTGGTGGCGAGTGAAACCTGTGCCTTCGACATCATCGGAGCGGATTACATACGGGACGTTGAACCCGGTGAATTGCTGGTCATTGACCGGGATGCCATCCGGAACCGGCAGCCGCTCTCCCTGAGAATCGAGCCGGAGCACAAGCGCCCTACCACCCAGTGCATCTTTGAGTATGTCTACTTCTCCCGCCCTGACAGCCGGGTGTTCGGAGAGAACGTTGACAAGATCCGGCGGAATCTCGGAAAGTATCTGGCCAAGGAGCACCCGATCGATCAGGTTATCCGGAAACCCAACCCGGAGTACAAGCCGATCATCATCTCCGTCCCTGACTCCAGCAACACGGCCTCTCTAGGCTATGCCCACGAAAATCAGAAAATGGGGTATGACTGCAAGTACGACATCGGGCTGATACGGAATCACTATGTTGGTCGTACCTTCATCTCCCCCGGCCAGAAGTCAAGGGAACAGAAAGTCCGCACCAAATTCAATACCGTCCGCGGAGTCCTTGAGAACCGCTCGGTGATCATCGTGGATGACTCCATAGTCCGGGGAACCACCTCCCGATACCTGGTCGACATGATCCGGAAGGCCAACCCCGCTGAAATCCACTTCCTGGTCAGCTCTCCGCCCGTCACACACGCCTGCTACTACGGCATGGATTTCCCGCATCCCGATGAACTGATGGCCAACCGCTACAACGGGGATATCGACGAGATGGCCCGGGCGATCGGGGTGGACAGCCTCCGTTATCTCTCGATCCAGGGGCTGCTGGATGCCGTTCGTGAGTCGAACGACTCCCCGCACGGCTACTGCACGGCTTGCTTTACAGGGGAGTATCCGGTCTCCGTTCCCAATCATTCCGAGGCTGTCAAGGAAGAGAACGAAATGTACTGATGTCCTTCAAGAAAGCGGAGTTCGTTACCAGCGCAACCTCTCTTGATGCATGTCCGTGTGCGGACCTTCCGGAAATCTGTTTTGCAGGACGATCCAATGTGGGAAAATCCTCGCTGATCAACCGGATTACCAACCGGAAAAGTCTGGCAAGAACCAGTAATGTGCCGGGAAAAACCCAGCAGATGAATTACTACCGGATCGACGATTCTTTTTACCTTGTGGACCTGCCGGGATTCGGTTTCGCAAAGGTACCGGAACAGTTGCGAGAACAATGGGGGCGGGATATCCGTCACTACCTGCTGAACCGGGAGACTCTTGAGCTGATCCTGCATCTGGTGGATTCGCGACATCCGCCAACCCGTCTGGATGAGGAGTTCTTCTACTGGATGGGAGTGAACCGAAAACCGTTCAGTGTAGTTCTGACCAAGTCCGACAAGCTTTCACAGGGCAAGCTTCAGAAATCGAAACAGACCGTATCGGATCTTCTCGGGGGAATGAATATCGAGGTGCCGATTCTTGCCTGTTCGGCTGCGACAGGCCACGGGATCAAGGAGCTGCAGGAGCTCATCCTGGAGTTCACCAAGAAGGAAAAAACCTAATCAACCCAACCCAACCTGTTATCCTATGCAGAAGAAAATATTGCTACTTGACGGTGTGAGTCCTGCCTGCGCCGAGGTGTTCCGCCAGCGGGGCTTTCAGGCCGATCAGCCCGGAACCACCGACCGCGACGAGCTGAAAAAGATCCTTCCTGAATACGAGGGCATGGTGGTCCGCTCGGCCACCACCGTGGATGAGGAACTGCTGAAATACGCCAAAAAGATGACCGTCATCGGCCGGGCCGGAGTCGGTGTGGACAACATCGACATCAACGCGGCGACCACACACGGCATTCTCGTCATGAACACCCCGGACGGGAACACGATCTCGACCGCGGAACATGCGTGCGGTCTGATCCTGGCCCTTGCCCGGAACATTCCCCAGGCGGTTGAACGGGTCAAATCCGGCGGATGGGACCGCAAGAAATTCATGGGGAGCGAACTGCATGGGAAAAAGCTGGGCGTCATCGGCCTCGGGAAGATCGGCTCTGAAGTGGCTTCCCGGATGAAGGCTTTTGGCATGGATATCTATGCGTACGACCCGTTCGCCACACACGAGCATGCCGAAGAGGTGGGAGTTGAACTGGTGGACCTGGACAAGCTGCTCGGTCTGGTGGATTACCTGACCGTTCACACTCCTCTTACCGAAAAAACCAGAGGTCTCATCTCCCTGAAGAATGCAGACAAGATCAAACGGGGAATGCGCCTGGTGAACTGCGCCCGCGGGGGAATCTATGAGGAGGCCGACCTTGTTCCGCTCATTGAACAGGGCATTGTGGCCGGTGTCGCTCTCGATGTCTATACGCAGGAGCCTCCCGGGGAAGAGTTGCAGGAAATCCTGAAGCATCCTCAAATCATCTGCACCCCGCACCTTGGGGCTTCGACCGAAGAGGCGCAGGAGAAAGTGGCCGTCCAGATTGCCGAGCAGATGGCCGATGCCCTTGAAAACATCAACTTCAAGGGAAGCCTGAACAGCAAGTCGATCGCCCTGCTCACCAACAAGGAGGTTCACCCCTACCTTGAGCTGGCAGAGAAACTGGGGCGGATGGTGAGCCAGGTGAAACCGGAAAACACCCAGTCCTTCAGTTTCGAGTACACCGGCGTCGGTGCTAAGTACTCCGAGGTGCTCACCGACGGGATCCTCAAAGGGATGCTGACAGAATATGTAAGCGAGGCCGTAAACCTTATCAATGCCCGCCACTATGCCGAAGAGCGTGGTTTCATCATCCGCGAAACCACCAGCACGGACGGCAGCATGTACAAGGATCTCATCACCATCCGTCTGGGTGATGACGCCCCCTACCGGGAGATTTCTGCAACGGTTTTCGGGGCGGATGATTACCGGATTGTGGAGATCGACGGCTACGGGATCGAACTCCGGCTGGAAGGTGATATCCTGATGTATCAGAACATTGACAAGCCCGGCATGCTCGCCTCGGTGGCTGGCGCTCTTGCCAAGCAGGGGATCAACATCGGTGCTCTCAGTCTGGGCCGCGCCGGAAAAGGATCCCGGGCAATCACCGCTGTCATCGTGGACAAACCTTTGAGCAAAGAAGAGCTCGAGCCGGTCTACGAGCTGGAGGGAGTTGAACACGTGCGTTACGTGACGCTCTCCTGACATTTACCGGACGATGTTTCCAAATCCGGATGGACCGTCTCCCTCAGTGGTACACTCCGTCACAGGAAGAGCTACCGGAGCGGACTCATCGAAAATCATCCGTGAGAAAAAGAACCTGCAAAGCCCACCCTTCACGGGATGGGCTTTGTTTTTTTCATCACTCCAGAGAATAGAACTCATAGACGATCACCCAGTCAAATTCTTGTCCGGGTGCCACAGTGACATCGATGTAAGGCTCCGGGCAGAGTGTCCTGTACATCGACCAGTAGTTCAGCCTGGAAAGCGGCCGGTCCCCGGTAATCTGAACCCCGCCACCGCTTCTTTCATTTTCGATCGAAATGGAGTAATCATTAAAGGTGGAGCCGAAGCCGGTCACACCTCCCAGAAAGGTCTGATCCCCCCTCTCCATGCTCTTCTTGTAGATGATCCTGTTGCCGGCAATCTCGGCAAAACCGTTCAGTCCGGAAGGATCGGCTTCAAGATCAAAAGAGAACGCCACGCTATAGCCAGGACCAATGGGATCCTCATCGATCATAAAAAAATTGTGGTTATAGACGCTTGTTTCAATGATCCGGTCTCCGGTATTGATCAGCTTGTGTTCGATAACCATCCTGTTATTCTCCAGTCGGACCACTTTGTTATACCAATAGGGATATTCACCTGTCTCCAGCGCCTGGGTGAAGCTTACCCGGTCCACTCCGGCATCTATCTCCCACACTCCGCCATCAACGATCGGGTAAGGCCTTGAAAAGTGATAATCTCTCGATTCATGCCTTTCAAGGAGTCCGATACCTATTTTGGTAAAATGGCCCCCCACCTCCGCCTGCTCAAAACCAAGGGGATCGAATGCCTCGACCGGCCCCATGATCGCATCATGAATCTCCGGATCGTACCTTTCAAACCATTTTCCAAAATAGTCATGACCGTTCCAGGAGAGTTCCGGCATCACCCCGGACCAGTCAAATCTTGCTCCGCGATAATAACCGGCATCCGGATCGGGCAGGTAGATCGTTGCGTGGATCTCACCATTGGAGATCTGCACCTGGGGCACCTGCTCCTGGAGTATATGCACATGGGGCAGTTGTGCATCCGATGACTTCACTTCCGGCACCTTGTGCAGTGCCCGGGTGGAACCTACGGTAAAGGTGGTCACCAGGAGAAATGGAATGATACGTGCAATCCGTCTCATGTCGTCTGGTCGTTTTGTTGGACGGGTAGCCGGTTTTCACATGAAAACCGGATTCGAATTTCTGACGGGTAAAGATTCGAAAATTTTGCCCGGGGCCGGGGGGCGGTTCTGATCTCCGTCACCTCCGGGTACGGATCACTCTTCGCTCTCGCTCTTTCTCCGCTCCCGTGTCACTCACCTTTTTGATCCGGTATGTGACCGGATCCACCAGGAAAGATTGGCAGCAACGATGACGATCACACCACCCGCGAGCGTATAGAGAGGCCATGCAAGAGCCAGCGCACGAACCGGCAACAACTCCTGCAATGCGCCCTCCACCATAAAGAGGAGCGAGACCAGACCGGTGAAAAATCCGATCATGGCATCCCTGCTGTCCGGTTTCTTGAAGAGAAGCCCCAGCATGAATGCTCCCAACAATCCACCGTAGGTGTAGGAGGCGATCCCGAGCCCCAGCTCCACGATCGCAGGTCGCTCGTTCCCGCTCAGCTGGAGCCAGGTGAACAGAAAAGCCGAACCCGTCAGTACGACACCCCAAAAGACAGTGGCTGCCCGTGATACCCGGAGTTCCTGGTCGGTGGTCCAGTGGGAACCATATTTTGGTTTGAGTATGTCGAAAGTAACGGCTGATGCGAGGGCATTGAGCGATGAACTGAGAGTACTCATGGCGGCAGCGATCAAAGCGGCGATGATCAGGCCGGCCACTCCGGGAGGTATCTCCTCCACAATGAATTTGGCAAACACCTCATCCATCGTCTGAAGCCCCAATTCGGAAGGCGCCATTCCCTGATAGAAGAACCAGAGCAGGAAACCGATCCCCAGAAAGAGAGCGAACTGGAAGAATACAACGATACCGCTCCAGATCATCGCTTTCTGTCCATCCCGCAGATTTCGTGTAGAAAGCAACCGCTGGACAATGAGCTGGTCGGTTCCATGCGAGGCGACAGAGAAGACCGCTCCTCCAAACAGGGCGATCCAGAACACATAGGGGTCGGCCAGAAACTCGCGCCATCCCAGGCCTGCACCCCACTTGAACATCTGAAGCTTGTTTTCCTCCTGCAGAATCGAGATTGCCTCCGACGCGGAGAAGGGCAACTTCACCAGAATCAGCAAGGCTGCAAAGATCCCGCCTCCCACATAGACCGCCAGCTGAACCACATCCATCCAGATCACCGCACGGATCCCTCCCAGAAAAGTATAGATCAGTGTGATGACGGAGATGAGCGTGATGGCCAGTAGATAGAGCTGAATGTCGCTCCAGCCTGGGAAGGCATTCGCAAGCCGCAGGATGATCGACAGGGGGATGGCGGTGGCGAAGAGTCTCACCCCATCGGCCAGAACCCGGGTAATGATGAAGGTGTAGCTGGTTGCACTCCGCATCCTTTGCCCGAATCGCTGGCCCAGGAACTCATAGGCTGTACTGAGCTCACCTTTGAAGTAGGCAGGCAGGAACCAGACCGCCACGATGATCCTGCCGAGAATATAACCGAATACAAGCTGCAGGAAGGTCAGATTGGATCCGTAGGCTACCGCGGGGATGCTGATGAAGGTAAGTGTGCTGGTTTCCGTTGCAACCACCGAGAAAAGAACAGACCACCAGGGCATGTCCCTCCCCCCGAGGAAGTAGTCGCTGGAGGAGCGCTGCCGCCCACCGGACCAGATTCCGAATGCGGCAACAGCTATCAGATAAAGGATGATGACGCCGTAATCGAGTGCGGTAAAGCCCAATAGAGAGAGATTGGTTCACGTCTGGACTTAATGAACGAAAAACAAAATGAAAATGGAAATACCGGTCGAATTCTCCACGTTCCGATCAGCCTGAACCGCAAATAGTGGCGTCTGAATAAACCGGTTGTCAGGAATGTCTTCCGGTTTGCTCGCGGAGAAAGGCAACCACTTTCTGAAGGGCACGGCCGCGATGACTTACCCGGTTCTTCTCCTCCGCCGAAAGTTCAGCAAAAGAGACCTCGTAGCCGGACGGTCTGAATACCGGGTCATAACCAAATCCTCCGGACCCACGGGCTTCCGGGAGAATCTCCCCCTCGCAGACCCCTTCAAAAAGATGTTCGCTCTCTCCCGTCAGAGAGATGACCGTCCGGAAACGGGCGCTTCGGTTCTTCACACCTTCCAGTTCACGGAGAAGCCGCTCCATGTTCCTCTGCGAATCGGCAGGCTCGCCGGCATATCGGGCAGAGTGTACCCCCGGAGCACCCTGCAGCGCATCCACCTCCAGGCCGGTGTCATCAGCCAGCGCCGGTATTCCAGTCTTGTCATACCAGTATCTCGACTTCTTCCGGGCGTTTCCCTCCAGATCCGGTGCATCCTCCTCCACCTCCTCTCCATCCGGGAAGTCGAGTGTTGAGAGAAGTTCGATCTCCAGGGGCTCGAGGAGCTGACGGAGTTCACGAATTTTGTAGGGATTGGCCGATGCGATCAGAATTTTTTGATACAACGCTACACCCGGTTCTTCACGTTGAGGTCATATTCCGGGATGGTCACAAGCTCCTGAAACTTGTTGTACCGCTGGAAGATCTCCTCCTCTCTGAGGGAGTCAAGCCGTTCCGGACCGAACTTTTCCACGCAGAAGCTGGCCATGACCGACCCGAAGATCACCGCCCGGCGCAAGTTTTCCGTTCCGGTATCTCCGGTATAGGCGAGCCATCCCAGCAATCCTCCCATGAAGGTGTCCCCGGCGCCTGTCGGATCATAGAGATCAATCACCGGCCAGGCGGGTGCCGAGAAGATCTCATCTTCCGTAAAGAGGAGGGCTCCATGCTCCCCTTTTTTGATGATCAGGTGTTCCGGGC
>CAYTTA010000050.1:8638-19106 GCA_964440655.1 uncultured Balneolaceae bacterium | reverse complement strand
CAGACCTAAGCTTCTGGAGAGAGTTCGTCAGGAGATCAGAAGGAGAAACTATAGCCCTCGAACAGAGCAGGTGTATTGCCGGTGGGTGGTACGTTTTGTCCGTTTTCATGACTTGTCAAATCCTGTTGACCTGAATTCCAGAGACGTGGAGCGGTTTCTCAATCATCTGGCACTGGAAAAGCGAGTGTCCGCATCGACACAGAATCAGGCACTTTCAGCATTGGTTTTTCTTTATCGGAATATTCTGGATAGAGAGATTGGCAGATTAAAAAGTCTAAAACGTGCGAAGCGCCCGAAGAACTTGCCCGTTGTACTCTCCGAAGAGGAAGTAAGGCGGCTTCTTGGAAATCTGGTTGGAGTAGAAAGGTTGGTTTGCCGGCTCATCTATGGGTCTGGACTTCGAATATCGGAAGCATTGCGACTGCGGGTTCTGGATCTCGATTTCGGGTACAATCAAATTACAGTTCGAAGAGGGAAGGGACAGAAAGACCGGATTACCATGTTGCCCGAAAGCCTGATTGATGAGATCAAGCTGCATCTAAAGAAGGTCCGCCTGCTCCATGAACGGGATCGAAGAAAAGGATATGGAGAAACGGTTTTACCCCCGTCTGTTGCTCTAAAACAGCCTGGAGCCGCTGTGGAATTTAAGTGGCAGTATGTCTTCCCATCACGGTTCCTGAACAAAGATTCAGGAAAGATCCACAGACATTACATTTCGCCTCGAAATATTCAAAAGGCGGTCCAAGTTGGTGCAAGGAAAGCGGACATTGGTAAAAAAATCACTCCACATGTGCTACGGCATAGTTTTGCCACCCATTTGCTCCGACACGGGTATGATATTCGGACGGTTCAGGAGCTTCTGGGACATGAGAGTGTAAAGACAACTATGGTCTATACGCATGTGCTCAACAAGGGTGGAAGGGGAGTGATCAGCCCACTGGATAGGGAATGAGACGGGCCGTCCTCCCTGTGGTTAGTCATGTCCGGACAATAGAGCCGGATATAGATAAGTCCGCTTCCTACTGACCCAGGTCTGCCAGCAGCCCTTTGAGTTTATCCAGGTTGGAGAGGGCATCAGACTGTTTAGAGCGTTCGCGGTCTACGACGTCTTCGGGGGCGTTGTCCACAAACCTGGGGTTGGAGAGTTTTTTCTCGACGGATTTCAAAAAACCTTCGGTCCGCTCGAGTTCTTTGCGGATGCGATCGCGCTCTTTTTCCAGGTCGATCAGCCCCTCCAGGGGAACGTATATCTCCGATCCGTCTACGACGGCCGAGGCAGAGGCCGATGGTTTGCCGGCCGCCGGGTCAATCTGCAAAGTTTCCAGAGGGAGCAGCTTGCGGAAAACCTCTTCTGCCGAGGCGAGAGGTTCAGCCAGATCTTTGCTTTTTGGCTTTATAACCAGCGTCAGCGGCACCCGCGGCGAGATGCCGGCCACTGCCTGGATGTTCCGAACCGCCGAAACCATCTGTTGGACGAGCCGGAAGAGATCGGCCGAGGCCGGATCTATGTTCGATTCATCGTACTCCGGCCAGGGGGAGACGATCAGCGCCTCTTCGGGCGAACGCTCGGCAATCCGCTGCCAGATCTCCTCGGTGATGAAGGGCATGAAAGGGTGGAGGAGCTTCATCAGCGCCTCGAAGAATCCGAGGGCCCGCTCGAGCCGTTCGGCAGGGATCTTCTTCTCCTGCCCGCCCGGCTTGATCACCTCGATGTACCAGTCGCAGAAATCATCCCAGACCAGGGAGTAGATCTTTTGCAGCGCCTCGTTGAGGCGGTATCGCTCGAAATCTTCCTCGACCGCCTTGATGGTCTGATGCAGTCGCGTCAGCATCCAGCGGTCCGCCAGATCCAGGCCGGTTCCCGCCATCTCCTCCACTCCCGGAAGGGCAGGGGTGTACTCCCGCCCCGGCTCACGGTGCATCGCCAGAAAGCGGAAGGCGTTCCAGATCTTGTTGCAGAAGTTACGTCCCTGCTCGCAGAGGGCCTGGTCAAAGAGCAGGTCGTTCCCGGCCGGGGCGGAGAAGAGCATCCCCATCCGGGTGCCGTCAGCCCCGTACTGCTCGATCAGCTCAAGCGGATCGGGGGAGTTGCCCAGCGACTTGGACATCTTCCGACGCTTCTCGTCGCGGACAATCCCGTGGTAGTAGACGTTGTGGAACGGCTTCTCCCTACGGAAGGCATAGCCCGCCATGATCATCCGGGCCACCCAGAAGAACATGATTTCCGGGGCGGTCACCAGATCCTGGGTGGGGTAGTAGTACTGAATATCTTCATTCTCCGGATCCTTGATCCCGTCGAAGACCGAGATGGGCCAGAGCCAGGAGGAGAACCAGGTGTCGAGCACATCCTCATCCTGATGCAGATCCCCCGCCTGCAGATCGGCGCGCCCCGATTTCTCCCGCGCCTTCTCCAATGCCTCCCCGGCCGTCCGCGCAATCACATATTCCTCTTCTCCCGGGCCGTAGTACCAGGCGGGGATCCGGTGGCCCCACCAGAGCTGCCTGGAAATACACCAGTCGCGGATGTTCTCCATCCAGTGGCGGTAACTGTTGCGGAATTTATCCGGATGAAACCGGATCTCGCCCTCCATCACGGCATCCAGGGCGGGCTTGGCCAGCTCCTCCATGCGGCAGAACCATTGCAGCGAAAGACGCGGCTCGACCACCGCATCGGTCCGCTCCGAGTATCCCACCGAGTTGGTGATCTCTTCGACCCCGGCCAGCAGACCCTGCTTTTCCAGATCGGCCACGATCGACTTGCGTGCCTCGAAGCGGTCCTGTCCGATGTAGTGGCCCGCTTCAGCCGCCACCGTGCCATCCTCGTTCAGCATGTTGATCACCTCGAGCCCGTGACGCTGCCCGATCTCGTAGTCGTTCACGTCATGAGCCGGGGTCACCTTCAGGCACCCCGTACCGAACTCCGGATCGACATAGGAGTCTGCGATCACCTTCACTTCGCGCTCCGCAACCGGGACGATCACCGTCTTGCCCGTCAGATGGGCATAGCGCTCATCGTCCGGGTGGACGCAGACGGCCGTATCGGCCAGAATCGTCTCCGGCCGGGTGGTGGCGATCACCATGAATTCGTCGGAGCCGGCCACACGGTACTTCACATGATAAAGCCTGGATTGCACCTCCCGGTGGATCACCTCCTCATCGGAGAGGGCGGTGCGGGCCTGCGGGTCCCAGTTGATCATCCGCATTCCGCGGTAGATGTACCCCCGCTCATAGAGATCGATAAAGCAGTCGATCACCGCATCATAGAGATCCTCCTCCAGCGTGAAGCGCGTGCGCTGCCAGTCGCAGGAGGCCCCCAGTTTTTTCAGCTGCTGAAGGATGATGCCGCCATGCTCTTCGGTCCACTCCCAGGCGTGCTTCAGAAACTCCTCCCGAGTCAGGTCGGATTTTCGGATTCCCTGTTCGCGAAGGCGCTGGACCACCTTCGCTTCGGTGGCGATTGATGCGTGGTCGGTTCCGGGCACCCAGCAGGCATTCTTTCCCAGCATCCGCGCACGGCGGACCAGTACATCCTGGATGGTGTTGTTGAGCATGTGCCCCATGTGAAGGACACCGGTCACGTTGGGAGGGGGGATCACCACCGCATAGGGTTCCCGTTCATCGGGCTCGGAGTGGAAGTATCCGTTCTCCTCCCAGAAGGTATACCATTTCTCTTCAGCAGATGCGGGATCGTACTGTTTGGGTAGCTCGCTCATACGTTTTGGATCATCACTGGGCAAGGTTGCAGCGCTTGACGTGCAATAACACGACCATGGACCGAACGGTCTGAAACGTCACGGGTCGCCTTATTTCACACGGACCAGGCGCACGCCGAAGTGGCCGTCACAGCCATGCTTGTGGGGGAAGGTCTGATAGGCTTTGCCATCCTCGATCAGCACCTCTTCGGGCAGATAGTCTTCGAGGTTTTCCAGCTCAAAGTTGTCGTATTTCTCCAGGAATTTCTCGACCTGCTCCCAGTTCTCTTCCGGTTCGATGGAGCAGGTGCTGTAGACCAGCCGGCCACCCTTTGCGACCATGTTGGCGGCCTCGTCCAGCAGCTCTTCCTGCAGCTGGACCAGGTCGGCCAGATCCTGTTCGGTCCGACGCCAGCGCAGGTCGGCCCGCTTGCTCAATACACCTGTTCCCGTGCAGGGGGCGTCCAGCAGAACCCCGTCGGTCACCTTCAGGGAGATCTCCCGGACATCGCCCCGCATGATTTTGATGTTCTCGGCACGGTAGTTGAGGGCGCTCTCGGCCAGCTTCTCCAACCGCTCGGCGCTGATGTCCACCGCCGTCACGGAGCCTTCACCCTCCATCAAATCGGCGATCATGATCGCCTTGGTGCCGGGGGCGGCGCAGAGGTCGTAGATCGATTCTCCCGGCTTCGGGTCCAGAATGGTGGGGGCGAACCCGGCGGCGATATCCTGAACCTGGCAGAACCCTTTCTGGATCCACCCTTTTTCAAGAAAAGGCTGGACGCTGTCGACCCGGAAGTATCCGGGCAGCCAGTCGCTCTCCGTGTAGTCGATCCCCGCCTTCTCCATCCGGAGTTTGAAATTGGCTGTCTTGGTCCGCAGATTGTTGACACGGATGTAGTATGCCGGCCGCTGGTTGTTGGCCTGCATGAGCTGAAACGCCTCCCGCTCGCCGAAACGCCGGGACCAGCGTCGTACCATCCATTCCGGGTGGGAGAAGGTGGTGGCAACCAGTTTTGTCCGGTCCTTGTGGGCAGGCTTCGGAAGGGTGTTGATCTCCCGCTGGATGTTTCTCAGTATGGCGTTTACCAGATCTCCCGTCTTGGAGCCGAGCAGCTGCTTGGCGATTTCGACCGCTTCGTTGATGGCGGCGTAGTCCGGGGTGCTGTCCATGAAGAGCATGTCATAGAGCCCGACCCGCAGGATGTTCTTCAAGGGCGGGTTCATCTCGTCAATGGAGATGCTGGAGAACTCGCCGATCAGAAAATCCAGATAGCTTCTTCGGCGGAAAATACTCTGGACATATTCGCGAACCCTTCCTCTCTCTCTCGGATCCAGCTCATCTGCCAGTTGAAACTCTACAACACCTTTCTGGTCAAATCTGACCAGGATTTCCACACTCGCCGATCTAGCAGTAATCTCTGTTTCCAAACGTTCGGTTCCTTTTTTAAATATTCCTGTTGCAGTTCAACAACGGGTCTAACGGATCAATCCCGGAAAATCATGCGCCACACTGCCAAATAACAACAACCTTCGAACAGTTGCATCTCACTGCAGCACGAAACGGAAAGATAGCGGTTTCGCCTGCTTTTTGCTAATAGGCTTGAGCTGTTACGCACGCTCTGTGAGGTCTTCATGTGGCCTTCATGTGGCCGAAACCCTTTGCATTTTGAGGGGTGAAGAGGTAAATTTGGAATCTGTCTGAAGGTGGGATTCGGCATCGGACATCTCACTTTGCTGAATGAGCCGGCACACACTCCTTCCGGAGCCCTTCAACGCCCACTTCATCCACTATTATCACATTGTTTGAAAATACCCAGGCATGAATAAAGGAACAGTAGCTCAAGTAATCGGTCCGGTCGTAGACGTAGACTTTGATGACGGAAAACTTCCCGCAGTACTCAGCGCGCTCTATGTGGAGAAAGAGGATGGAAGCCGGCTCTACCTGGAGGTGGCCCAGCATCTAGGCGAGAATCGTGTACGGACCATCGCCATGGACTCCACGGACGGACTGGTTCGCAAGGATGTCGTGATCGATACCGGTGCTCCCATCTCCATGCCGGTCGGCGACGATATCCGCGGAAGACTGTTCAACGTGGTGGGCGAGGCGATCGACGGCATGAAGCAGCCGGAAGGAGAGAACAAATACTCCATCCACCGACCTGCTCCGGGTTATGAGGAGCTGACCACTGTCCAGGAGATGCTCGAGACCGGAATCAAGGTGATCGACCTGCTCTGTCCCTACGCCAAGGGAGGGAAGATCGGTCTTTTCGGAGGTGCCGGTGTGGGCAAGACGGTTCTCATCCAGGAGCTGATCAACAACATCGCCAAGCAGCACGGGGGGCTTTCCGTTTTTGCCGGGGTGGGTGAGCGGACCCGGGAAGGGAACGACCTGCTGCGAGAGTTCCTCGAGTCCGGGGTGATCAAGTACGGGGACGGGTTCCTCGAATCGATGGAGAAGGGCGAGTGGGACCTCTCCCAGGTTGATTATGATAAATTAAAGGAGTCCCAGGCGACACTGGTCTTCGGCCAGATGAACGAGCCTCCCGGAGCACGGATGCGGGTTGCCCTCTCCGGTCTGACCATCGCCGAGTATTTCCGCGATGAGGTATCACGGGACATTCTCCTCTTTATCGACAACATTTTCCGATTCACCCAGGCCGGATCGGAAGTATCGGCCCTCCTCGGGCGGATGCCTTCCGCGGTAGGGTATCAGCCGACGCTTGCCACCGAGATGGGGGATCTGCAGGAGCGGATCACCTCCACGAAGAACGGTTCCATCACCTCCATTCAGGCCATTTACGTACCGGCGGACGACCTTACCGACCCGGCACCGGCCACCACCTTCTCCCACCTGGATGCCACCACGACCCTGAGCCGGGCCCTGACCCAGATCGGGATCTATCCTGCGGTGGACCCTCTCGACTCCACCTCCCGCGTACTCGATCCGAAAGTGGTCGGCGAGGAGCACTACCAGTGCGCCCAGCGGGTGAAGGAGATCCTGCAGAAGTACAAGGAGCTTCAGGATATTATCGCCATTCTCGGAATGGACGAGCTTTCCGACGAGGACAAGACGGTTGTAGCACGTGCCCGACGGGTTCAGCGCTTCCTGAGCCAGCCCTTCTTTGTGGCCGAGCAGTTTACCGGCCAGTCCGGTGAGTATGTCAAGATCGAGGATACGATCAAGGGCTTTAACATGATTCTGGACGGTGAGCTGGATCACCTCCCCGAGAACGCATTCCACCTGGTCGGAACAATCGAGCAGGCTGTCGAGAAAGGGGAGCGTCTGATCGCCGAAGCAGAGGCCGAAGTCGCTTAAGGAGCCCAATCTTCAGCAGCTAATTTCCGATCATGTCCAAAACATTCAATACACGTATTCTCACTCCCGACGGGACGCTCTTTGAAGGCGAGGTTGTCGGCCTTCAGGTTCCCGGCGCGAACGGGAGTTTCGAGATGAAAGCCGGACACGCACCGATCATCTCGTCGCTGGAGATCGGTTCGCTCCGGATCCAGACCCCCGACGGACAGCTCCACTACTATGCAGTGAGCGGCGGGTTCGTCGAGATGGTGGAGAACCAGGCGACGGTGATGGCCGAGGCGGCCGAGAGCATCAACGATATCGATGAGGAGCGGGCGCGCCAGGCACTGGCGCGCGCCTGGGAGGCGCTCCGTGCGCAGAAAGGCAAGAGGGACGTGATGGAACGGGCCCTCAAGCGCGCGGAAAACCGCCTGAAGCTGATTCAGAAGTACGCCTGAGCGAGAGCACCCTTCAGTTAAGACAAGCCGGAAGAGGGCCTGCAAGAGGGGCCCATCGGCAGGATCAGGATCATGAAGTTTCTGGATGATGCCCTCGAGGCATATGTAGAACGGCACACCACTCCGGAGCCTCCGGTTCTTGAGAGACTTGTCGAGGCTTCCGGGCAATCCCTCGAATATATCGATATGATCAGCGGGCGCCAGGTGGGGCGCCTCCTGCAGCTGCTGATCCGGATCGGCGGATATCGTCGGGTGCTGGAAGTGGGGACCTTTACCGGCTACTCCGCGATCAGCATGGCGGATGCCCTGCCGGACGATGGGGAGCTCATCACCCTGGAGGCCAATGAGTTATATGCCTCCATCTCCCGTCCCTTTTTCGAAATGGAGCCCTACAACCGGAAGATCCGGCAGATCATGGGGTTTGCCCGAAAGACGATCCTGACGCTTGAGGGGCTGTTTGATCTGGTCTTTCTGGATGCGGACAAAAATGCCTATCCCGATTACGTCCGCATGATCAAACCGCTGATCCGCCCCGGCGGGGTTCTGGTGGTGGATAATGTTCTCTGGAGCGGCAAGGTGATTGCGCCCGGTGACGAGAAGGAGAGTATCGCCATTGACCGCACAAACCGGATGATCCAGGAGGATGCCGATTTCGAGAATCTTCTGCTACCGGTGCGCGACGGGGTGATGGTGGCCTACCGTAAATAATCCGCAAATAATCCGCAAGAGACAGCCCGCTTCAAGAGGCTGCCCGCTACGAGAGACTGTCGGTTTCGTTTCTTGCGGGTTGGGGTTGCGGGCGGCGGGTTGGGTAATGCGGCGGTTGCGAGTTGAGGCCGCGGGCTACGCACCCTGCGGGTTGCGGAGGCAAATTGCGGGCTGGGTGATGCGGCGGCTCCATGACCACCGCATCACCTGTATCATCCCTGGGTCAGCAGGACGAAACTCTCTTCCAGCGCCTGAATGGTATGGGGCTCCCGTAGCGGGATCTCCATCTCCTGAAATGTCGTGAGCGTTTTTTCGCTCTCTCCCTGTTTGTAGAGAATCTTTCCCGACATCACCAGGAGCTTGGTGGGGTGATAAACCTCATGCTCCTGGATCTCCATTCCCTTACGGAAGCCGAAGATCAGAACCTTGAAGTTGTCTCCGATATGGAGGGCTTTCGCGACAGGATCGTCGGAGTTCTGAAGCTTTTCGGCTATGTAATCGATGGTCATGGCGGGATTCTCCGGGTCAGACGGCGGCAATCTGGATCACTTCGATCTCGAAGACCAGATCCTCACCCGCCAGCGGATGGTTTGCGTCCAGGGTGATCTCCTCTTCGTCAATCGCCGTGATCCGCACCGGTACAGCCTGTCCGTCTGGCTGATTCATCTGCAGCTGCATGCCGATTTCGGGCGACATTCCTTCGGGCATGTTGTCGGCGGGAACGGAGATCACCAGATCCTCACGATGGAGTCCGTAGGCCTCTTCTGCCGGAATGGTCACTTTGGTGGAATCGCCTTCGGCCATGCCTTCCACGGCTTTCTCAAAGCCCGGAATAAGCTGACCGGCTCCCATCGTGAACTTGAGCGGTTCTCTGTTGTGGGAGGTGTCAAATACCGAACCGTCCTTGAGTGATCCGGTATAGTGCACCGTTACTGTATCACCGTTTTTAATCTTTGTCAAAACAGGGGCCTTTTGTTGTTTATTTGGGATGAACAGATTTCTTTCTCCGCCGGGTTCCCTCGGAAATCCGGAAAAGAATTCAATATAGCGGTTTCCCTGCTAATCCCGAACGGTTGATAGCAGAAACTGAAGGGTCGCTGGGGAGGGATCACGCTTCTCCATTGCTTCCGGACCTTTCGTCCGGCAGCGAATCAGATCGCAGCAGCTTCTGTCTCTCTTCATCAGACCGCGCCATTTCCGATCTCAGAACCGATTCGATCCTTTTTTTCTCATCCGGGGGAATGGACGTCAAAAGAAACCGGATCTGTTCCTCGGGAGTACCCGGCCTGTGAATGTATTCGATGCGGATCACATCTTCGGATTCCCACCTCCAGCTGATGATTTTTTTCCAGGGGGTAAGCCGGTCCAGGAAAAGGATCCCGCCGGTCCGGAACTCGGGGATCGCCTTGAGGGTGAGGGTGAAAAAGCCTACTGCGATAAGGGAGAGTCCCGATGTGAGCCGTATGGGCGTGACGGGCTGGTCGAGCAGGAGGGAGGTTCGGTAGAGGCCGAAGAGGATAAGGACGATGGCGGCCAGCCCCGGTGCGTGGTCGATCCAGAAGGAGCGGACCATGTAGAGGATCCGGCCAGCCCGGTCCCGTAGGCGCAGGATACGCACACCGTAGCCGGTGAAAAAGCCGAAAAGAACTGCATAGAGGGAAGCCATGATGCAGGCTGAAATTGGATCTGGAAGCAGGCCGGCCGCTCCGGCCACCATCAACAGAGTGAAGAGAAGCAGGGCGATGAGAAGTCCGTTCAGCACCCGCCGGGCGTTAATCTGATCCAGGTGGAACCAGGGACGGTACCCGGCAACGATTCCCGCGAGCGAGAGAGCCGCTGCAATCAGAAGAGTCAGCCACATAGGGATTTCGTATCTTTAGGGCACATGGGGAAAAGTTGAAGTAAAAAGGGAGTTAAAAGGAAGCCATGTCCGAGAATCAAATATCGGGAAAAAGTGCTGGAGATCCTTATCAGCCTCTCTCCATTGAGGCAAGCAACCAGGACCAGGTTCTGGAAGTACAGTGGGCGGACGGGCACCGGTCGGTCTACCCGCTCTTCGGTCTGAGGAAAAACTGTCCCTGTGTGGCCTGTCGCGGGGGCCATAGCGAGATGGGGAAATATGATATGGGGTTCTTTTTCATGGATCCGCCCCGACGTTATGAGATCACGAAACTTGAACCGATCGGGAAGCATGCCCTGAGGATCACCTGGGATGACGGACACAATGCAGGGATGTATCAATGGGAGCTGCTCCGCGCCTTCTGTCCACAGTCTTTTCAGAAAAACGGGGAGTAACGTGCGGGGGACAGCAG
>CAYTTA010000050.1:0-8538 GCA_964440655.1 uncultured Balneolaceae bacterium | reverse complement strand
TTTTATTCTGGGAATTGGAATAACAAGCGATAGTCTGTAACCCATCATGTTCCGTGCCTATCGGTCGTTATTCCTTTTACATGCCTGGAAATTGAATAACAAGCGATAGCCGTGATGCATTGTGTCCCGCACCTATCGATCTTTATTCTTGTTACATGCCGGGTATTGGAATAACTCGCCACCTGCCAGAAAACCTACCTGCAAGAAACCCCATCTGCCAGACCCCGAAAGTGCGGGCGGTGACTATTTCCGCAACAGCCCGACCAGTCCGATTACCGCTGCCACCGCCCCGCCGATGATCATCCAGAGAGCCCGGTCGGAAGGGGACCCGCTTACAAATTCCTCAACCTCCGATGCTATAGACTGCGATTCCTGAAAGCCAAACCACAACAAGAGCAGTCCGCCGATAAGAAGTGCTGCCGAGATCGCCTTTTTCATTCTAAGTTTATTTGATTTCGGTTGATGATTTCTGGTTTTGCGTTGATTTCACTGCTACTGCTGCTGATTTCGCTGCTACTGCTACTCATTTCACTGCTACTGCTTCTGATTTCGTTTTGATGATGATGCTTCCGTTAACAAAAAAGTCCTCCTTTCCTCTTGCGCGCGAATCAAATCTTATTTAGACTTGATCTAATCAGCCTGAGCCAGCCTGTCGCGGCAGGCAAAATCACAAAACCAGCAGATCATCTCATGAGACTCTCTTTTACCGCTCTTCTTCTTGCCCTTTTTCTGGCCGGATGCAGCCAGTCCGACCATATCAACATCTACTCCTCCCGACATTACGATACTGACCGCAATCTTTATGATCAGTTTACCGAACAGACCGGTATCCGAATCAACCTCATCGAAGGGAGCAGTGACGAGCTGATTGAGAGAATCCGCAACGAGGGGCAGAACAGCCCGGCCGATATTGTTGTAACTGTCGATGCGGGCCGCCTCTGGAGGGCCAAGCAGGCCGGTGTTCTGCAGTCCATCCACTCCGATGTGCTGAACGAAAGGATTCCGGCTGAACTGCGCGATCCGGAAGGGTACTGGTTCGGCCTCTCCCAGCGGGTACGGGGAATTATCTACCATCCGGAGCGGGTTGACCGTTCCGAGTTGACCGGTTACCTCGACCTGGCCGATGAGAAGTGGCGGGGTCGTATCTGCATTCGCTCTTCCAACAATATCTACAACCAGTCGCTCGTCGCTTCGATGATTGAATCCTATGGGGTGGAGGCTACCGAAGAGTGGGCGCGAGGCCTGGTGGCCAATTTCGCTCGTCCTCCCCAGGGTGGGGACCGGGATCAGATCCATGCTGTTGCGGCCGGTGTGTGTGATATCGCCGTTGCCAATCACTACTATCTGGCACATCTGATCACCTCGGAGTCCGAGTCGGATCGCGCATCCGCCGCACAGGTGGAGATCTACTTCCCCCCGCATGAGCATGGCGGAACCCATGTGAACATCAGCGGTGCGGGAATTGCCGTCAATTCACCCAATCGGGAGAATGCAATCCGGTTTGTGGAGTATCTCACGCAGCCGGAAGCACAGCACTACTTCGCCAGTGGCAATCACGAATTTCCCATTGTGGAGGGTATTCCTGTCTCCGATGTGCTCGAATCGTTCGGGAAGTTTGAGAGCGATGCGATCAATGTGGCCGCTTACGGGAACAACAACCCGGAAGCGATCCGTTTGATGGACCGGGCCGGCTGGCGATAAACCTGCCGGCATCCGCCATCACGACTGATCAGGTCTGATAAAATGATCGGCGCTGATAAGAAATCCGCTTCAGCCAGCAATCTTCTCTTGTTTTACTTCTCCTCTCTCCTTCGGGTCATCGCCCGGCTCAGGATGATCACCGGGATGATTCCAACCAGCACGATGGCCAGAGCGGCCCCGGAAGATTCGGCGAGCCGCTCGTCGGAGGCCAGCCGGTAGACCTGAACGGCCAGTGTATCGAAGTTGAAGGGCCTCACAATCAGGGTGGCCGGCAGCTCCTTGATCACATCAACAAAAACCAGAAGAACCGCTGCAAAGAGGCTCCCGCTCATCATGGGGATGTGGATTTTCTGCAGTATCCGGCCGAACCGGTATCCCAGTCCTTCGGCTGCCTCATCCATGTTGGGGGTGATTTTTGCCAGGCTCGCCTCAACCGTTGTGAACGAGATGGCCAGAAATCGGACGATGTAGGCGAAGATGAGTGCCACGATGGTTCCGCTCAGAAGAAGGCCGGTCGAGATTCCGAAGGTGGAGCGCATCCAGGCATCAAGAGCGTTATCAAACAACCCGAAGGGAATCAATATCCCGACAGCGATCACCGAACCGGGAATGGCGTATCCCATCGATCCGATCCGGGTGGCGGCGCGGGTGGTCAGGCTCGGATTGAGGCGGTTGCCATAGGCCAGAAGCAGGGCGACGAGAAGGGACAGAACACCCGCGATCACCCCGACCAGAAAGGTGTTCAGTCCGTACTGAAAAAATCGGCTGTCGACTGCCACATCGAAGTTGTTTACCGTCATCACCAGCAGGATGGTGAAGGGGAGAAGGAATCCGAAGGTGAGCGGGATCGCACAGGCGGCAAAGGCGCCCCATTTCTTCCACCCTTTAAGAGGGTGATCCGGCAGATGCCGGAAGCG
Source organism: uncultured Balneolaceae bacterium (assembly GCA_964440655.1). Classification (GTDB taxonomy): domain Bacteria; phylum Bacteroidota; class Rhodothermia; order Balneolales; family Balneolaceae; genus CAYTTA01. Next base: position 5,920 of record CAYTTA010000050.1, on the reverse strand, counting down.
GCCGGTTGAGGCCTGGTTGTAGTTGATCCGGGCGCGGGAGCGACGCTCGATCACGATCAGGATCAGGATGAAGAGCAGAAGGAAGGCGGAGAGCTGTGCGGCGGCTACCGGTTCGCCGAGCCCGAACCAGGTACGGTAGATCCCGGTTGTGAAGGTCTGCACCCCGAAGTAGTCCACTGTCCCGAAATCGTTCAGCGTCTCCATCAGCGCAAGGGCCATTCCCCCGGCAATCGAGGGACGGGCCAGGGGAAGGGCAATCCGGTAGAAACTCTGGAATGGAGTGGCGCCCAGACTGCGGCTCGCCTCCAGCAGGGAGACCGACTGTTCCAGGAAGGCGGATCGGGAGAGCAGATAAACGTAGGGGTAGAAGACAAAACTCATCACCAGAATGGCCCCGCCGACCGAACGGATATTGGGAAAGTGATAATCACCCGGTCCCCATCCGGTTACATCCCGAAGCAGAGTCTGAAACGGCCCGGTGAAAGAGAGAAAATCGGTGTAGGTGTAGGCCATCAGGTAGGCCGGCACCGCCATGGGAAGGATCAGCGCCCAGTGAAAGAAGCGGCGCCCGGGAAAATTGTGCATGGTGACAAGCCAGGCGGTCCCCACTCCGATTACGAAAACCCCGATCCCGACCCCGACCATCAGCCGGAGCGAATTTTTCACATAATCGGGAAGAACGGTGGAGGCCAGATGAGACCAGATCTCGCCGACCGGCACGAAGAGGTGGACCAGGACGGTGAGGACGGGGATGGAGATCACCAGGGCGATGCCGATCGTGAGGAGATTCCAAACTCTGCGCCCGGATCCACCGGGGCGGGAACGGATTCCCGTACGATTCAGAAAAAGGATCTGTCTGATGAATTCCACAAGGATTCGGATCATGCTCTCCCGTGCCGGTCACTCTCCGAGACAGGGATAACGTTTCCCCGATTTCGGTCCGGACAAGAATGTAGATGCATCCACGAAATGGGATGGCAAACAATCCTCTAAAGATAGGGAATATTGCGCACCTTTGGTGTCTGATTTGACACTCTTTACGCGCGAGCCGAGGGTGGTGACTCCACTGATAGGTGCGGAATATGATGGGTCACGGACTATCGCTTGTTATTCCAATATCCGGGGTGAAACAGGAATAACGACCAATAGGCGCGGGACATGATGGGTCTCGGACTATCGAGCGTTATTCCAATACACGGCATGAAACAGGAATAACGACCGATAGGCGCGGGACGATAGGTCGCGGGTTATCGCTTGTTAATCCAATATCCGGGGTGAAACAGGAATAACGACCAATAGGCGTGGAACATGATAGGTCACGGACTATCGAGCGCGAACGGCTGAACTCCCTTAGAACGGCCGAACTCCTTTCGCAGAACGGCTTCCGCCGCATGGTAGCCACACATCCCGTGAACCCCTCCGCCGGGTGGTGTGGAGGAGGAGCAGATGTAGAGTCCGCGGACGGGGGTGGCGTAGGGCTGGAACGCCCCCGCAGGACGGGTGAAAAGCTGGCGCAGATCCTGGACTCCGCCGTTGATGTCCCCACCAATGTAGTTGGCGTTGTAGGTCTGGAACCGGGCGGCGGTCCGGACAACGCGCCGATCGACCAGATCCCGGAACCCGGGTGCGAAGCGTTCGATCTGATCCTCGATCTGCCGGGTCATGTCGACGGTCGATCCGTTCGGAACGTGGCAGTAGGCCCAGAAGGTGTGGCGATTGTCCGGAGTCCGGGTGGGATCGAACAGACTCTGCTGGGCGGTGAGGACGAAAGGTTTTTCGGGATGATGTCTCAGGGCCACCTCCCGTTCGGCTTTCGCGATCTCCTCCAGAGTACCACCCACATGAACGGTGCCTGCCTGGTTGCAGCGCGGATCCCTCCAGGGAACCGGCTCCCGAAGGATGTAATCGATCTTGAAGACCCCTGCACCGTATCGGAATCTCTCCAGACGCCGTCGGTAGGAGGCAGGGAAAGCGGAGCCGGCGATCCGGAGAAGCTGTTGCGGTGTGAGGTCAAAGAGTATCGCCCGGGCGGGAGGGAGCATCTCCAGCGAGCGGACTTCGGTCCCTGTCTCGATCTCTCCTCCCAGCTCCTGTAACAGGGAGGCCATCGCACGGGTGATGGCGGCCGATCCGCCCCGGGCAAGCGGCCACCCCGCTCCGTGGGCCGAAGCGCCGAAGACCAGCCCGATGGCTGCAGTCACCGCCCGGTCGAGCGGGATCTGGCTGTGGGCGGCAAGTCCGGCAAACAGGGCACGGGCCGGACCCTCCTTGAATCGCCGGCAGAGGGCTTCGGCCGAGCGCAACCCCTGCAGGCCGAACCGCGCCATTTGCAGCGGGTGCCGGGGGAATCGGAGAGGCGCGAGCAGATCGGCCGGAAGCTCACCCCAGGAGTCTTTAAGTGGACGGAAGAGTCTCTCCCAGGCGGGATAATCTGTTTCCAGTTCCTCCTTCATCCGCTCCAGTTCATGGTGGAGCAGAATCGCCCGGTCCCCCTCCAGTGGATGGGCCAGAGGCACTTCCGGATGGATCCACTCCAGGCCATGCTTTTCCAGTGGGAGGCTTTTCAGAAAAGGGGAGGAGATCCCCATCGGGTGGATGGCCGAACAGATATCGTGCAGAAATCCCGGCTCCGTAAGCTCAAGGGTGCGTGTTCCTCCGCCGATGAGGGGTTCCGATTCCAAGACGCGGACGCTCAGACCCTCCTGTGCCAGACGGAGGGCGGCGGCCAGACCGTTCGGCCCGGACCCCACAACAATCGCATCCATCATAACAGTGTCATCTGTCTCTCCGGGTAGAGCCATCGAGGCCTCAGGATGGTTTCCAGATCCTCATAAGAGAGTTCGATAGTGATGGGCCCGGTGACATAGGGTGCGACTTCCCAGGGATTGAAGTGAAAGAGCAGCCCGTACCGGGTGAAAGCAAAATTCTCCGGCAGCCTGAAGTCCCCCTCCAGAAAGTTGGAGCCGGAGTCGGCCAGCGGGTCCCCTTCAAGAAGTTCATAGGTGTAGCGGTACTGTTCCTCCGCGAGCTGTTCCAGCCGGTTCAGATAGAAATTGTCGTAGGTCAGGTCCCGCAGGTTGATGATCCGTCCCTCGGGCAGGGCGAATGAGCGGAAGAGCTCGATCTCCGAGGGATGGGCTCCTCCTGAAAAGCTGTATTCATAAAGATGAAGGCTGATCAGGTTGGCTGTGGAATAAACCACCTCGATCCTTCGTTCAAGTCTCCAGGCGATGCTGTATCCCTCGATCTCTCTGGCGTAGTAATCGTAGTCCTCAAACCATTCACGGGCCAGTTCTTCTCCGGTGGTGCGGGGGGCGTCAGGCTCGGGGTAGTAGATCTGCTTTTCCACCCAGCGCTGCAGACTGTCCGCAAAGGCGGATTCAGCGTGTAAGCGGGGGTATCGGAAGGAGAGGGTTACACACGCCTCATCCGTCTCGGTCCTGCAGTCGGGATGTTCCCAGGACTCCTCAACCCATTCGTAAAAGGAAGGAGGAGAGGGAGTTTCGGCAGCCGAGGGATCTCTCTGCTTCTTGCATGAAGCCAGGAGACACAAAGCCAATGCAGGATAGAGAGGAGCCCGTAGAAGTGCCGGTAGAATATTCATGGTAACCGGATCTGATTTAAAGAAAGATACGTTGCAGAAGGGGTTTTATAAAGCGCGGCAAAAACGGATGGGGATTCAAACGTATTACGGTAAAAGAGATGTTACGGGAGAAGATTTGCAAAGGAGGGTTGTTTATCTGGTTGTAGAAAATTGGTTACATTTCCATATGGAGCTATCAGGAACGAAAGGAAGGGAAGACGTTGAGCAAGGTTAGAATGGAGATACTGGGCCTTTCCACCAGTCCGAGCAGCGGGGGGGCCTATGCATTGATTCTGAGTGAGGTTGAAGGAAATCGCCGGCTGCCCATCATTATCGGTACATTTGAAGCCCAGGCGATTGCCCTGGAACTGGAGAGCATCAAGCCGCCAAGACCCATGACACATGATCTGCTCAAGAACATGCTTCTGAGTTTTAACTCCAGCGTGAAGGAGATCTACATCAATAATCTCTCCGAAGGGACCTTCTTTGCACAGATCCTCTACGAGCAGAACGGCCAGAACATCGAACTCGATGCACGTCCGAGTGATGCCATCGCCCTGGCGATCCGCTTTAACGCTCCCATCCAGGTGGATAGCAGTGTACTGGATGAAGCAGGCATCGTTTCCGAGGATATTGAAACGGAAGAGACGGTGGAGAGCGAGGAGCCTTCGGCCCCGGAGAAGGAGATGACCCGTCTGGAAAAGCTCGAAATGGAACTGCAGACCGCGATTGAAACCGAAAACTATGAAAAGGCGGCCAAGCTCCGGGATCAAATACAAAAAATGAAAAGCTGACGTGAAGCTTCGTTCCGTTCCATTTGAGAGGCTGCCGTTTTCAGAACTCTACCGCTCCTACATCAGACAACCCGGGAAGCTGAGTTCTTTCTATCCCCACCATCCCTTTGATGAAGAGAGCGTCCGGCGGCGCGCCGGGGAGTTCCGTTTCCGGGGGGACCGGGAGGAGTCGGTCCGCGCACTGCGGGAGTTCAACCTCCGGTTTGATGCCCCGGAAATCACCCTACGGCAGATCGACCGGCTGGCCGATCCGGACGCCCTTGCCGTTGTGACCGGCCAGCAGCTGACCCTCTACGGGGGACCTCTCTTCACCATCTACAAGACCATCACCACCATCATCTATGCCCGCCGCTGGGAGGATCTGCTCGGGCGGCCCGTTATTCCTGTATTCTGGATGGCCGATGAGGATCACGATTTCCGTGAGGCGGCCGAAGTGGGCCTTCTTCATAACGAGCGGTGGATGATGCTCGGGCTGGAGAGCGAGTCTTCCGGTCCTGCCGGTCGGGCGGTTCTCGGTGAGGAGTTTGAAAAACTGGACCGGGAACTCTTTGAATTGCTACCGGAATCGGATTTCACGACGGGATTGCGGGAGGAGCTGGGCCGGTTCTACCGGAAGGGAGCCACCATCCGTGAGGCGTTTGCCGGGTGGATGCTCCATCTTTTTGCCCGCCACGGGCTGATCCTTGCCGGTAGTGATGATCCGCAGATCAAGCGGCTCACCTTCGAGCCGATGTTGATGGCGGCCAGCCGGCATGAGGAGCTTTTCCGGAGCCTCGAGAAGCAGAGTCTCCAGCTGGAGGAGGAGGGTTTCGGCCGTCAGGCCCTGGTCCAGGATTCCAACCTTTTCTATCTCGATCCGGAGACCGGACGTCGCAAACTGGTCCTTCAGGATGACCGCTGGTCGACCGGCAACGGCCGGAGCTGGAGCGGGGAGGAGCTGGCCGATGCGATCCGCACCGATCCCGATCTCTTCTCTCCCAATGTGTTTCTCCGGCCACTCCTGCAGGACCGTCTGCTCCCGGTTCTTGCCTATGTGCCGGGTCCGGGAGAGCTGGCCTATTATGCACAGATGAACCTGGCGTACGAGCTGGCCGGCCAGCAGATGCCTCTCATGCTGCCCCGTTTCAGTGTAACGCTCAAGGAGCCGGCGATCGACCGGACTGCCGCCAAACTCCCCTTTCAGTTTCACGAGTACTGCGCAAGAATCGAGGATCTGGAGTCGCTTTTCGTGGAGCGGATCCGGCCTGGTGAGCTGGAAGATCTTTTCGAAGCCTGGAAGGAACGGACCCGGGAGATCTCCGGGGAGTACCGGGAGCGGGTCCGGCAGATCGACCCTACGCTCGAGGCGGCTGCCGACAAGGTGCAGACCGGTCTGGAGAATGAGCTGGAGAAGCTCAGAAAGAAGTGTGCGCGCTCGATCAAGCAGCAGGAGAAGATCCAGATGGACCGCATCGGCCGGGTACGGGAGAATCTCTTCCCTGACGGGCAGCTGCAGGAGCGGCAGATTGCCTTCATTTTTTATATGAACAAATATGGTCCGGAT
>CAYTTA010000049.1:0-19817 GCA_964440655.1 uncultured Balneolaceae bacterium | reverse complement strand
ATGGCCAATTGAACTCCACACGGTATCCGCGGTTTACATGAACGTTGCCCTTGTCATCCGTCCAGGGAACGCGGAAGATCAGAACTCTCTCGGGTTCGGTGATCCTTTCCGGGATGTTCAGTTCTCTGTATCCGGGTTTCTTTTCAATCAGTTCCCAGATGGACTCCATCACCTCTTCGACCGCTTCCGCAAACTCTGTCTCTCCGGGATTCCGTTCTCGCAGTTTCTCCATGAACCGTTCCAGGGAGGAGTGCGGAGCCTTGCCGTTCCGGCTGCTCTCTCCGGATGGGGGATTGTCTGCATAAGAGGATTTGTCACTTAATTTCATAAAGGTCTGACTGAATGCGAAAAGCCGCGGTGATATCCGCTTGTGAACATGGCGCTGCCTTCCCCAGGAAGGTTTCTGTCGGCTGGCACAAGAGAGGTGACAGGTGGTGCGATGAAGCGCAAACGGTTGGTTGTTCTGGTTTTAGATTTACAGGTATTTCAAAAAAATAAGAAAAAAAGGGGGATATCCGATACGCCGCAACCTGTTTTATCCCTGTTTTTTAACGGAAGCGGTTCCATCTTTCCACTCCAGCGTGTGCTCTTCCCCGGGGCTGAATTCGGCCAGATTGCGGATCCACTTCTGATCCTGCCAGACCCGGGTATATCCCAACCGGAGGGGGGCGTCGGGGTCGTTCTTTTCCAGCCGGATTCTCTGTTCCGCGAGCCGTTCCCTGAGTGGATGCAGAATCTGCTCCATTCTTCTTTCCAGCTTCATCCGCTGAATACCGATCTGCTCACGCTGCGTAGCGGCGAGAGCCTCCAGCCGCTGGTCCAGATTATTCCTGAGCAGCTGGATCCGTTGGGCACGGGTGGCAACTCTCTCCTGCAGGGATCGCAGCGACCAGGCCTCTCCGAAACGGAGAAGGGTTTCCCGGTAGCGTTCCAGCCGGAGGTCGAGCGCGCCATTCAGTCTGCGGGCAAGATCATCGACCGCAAACCGCACCTCGATCAGGTCGGGCACCGCCAGGACAGCAGCCTGGGTGGGGGTTGCTGCCCGGAGATCAGCAACAAAATCGCTGATGCTGAAATCGACTTCGTGACCGACTGCACTGATAACCGGGATGCGGCATTCATAAATCGCCCGGGCTACCGCCTCTTCATTGAAAGGCCAGAGATCTTCAAGAGAGCCGCCGCCCCTTCCTACAATGAGCAGATCGGCCTGTTGCGTTTCGCTGAACCAGCGGATCCCCCGGACCAGTTCTGCGGCGGCGGAGCCGCCCTGAACGCTCGAGTGATAGAGCAGAAGTTCTGCCAGCGGCCACCGTCTCTCCAGGGTGGAGCGGATATCGTGAAATGCAGCCCCGGTGGCAGAGGTGACCACCCCGATCCTTCTCGGGAAAGGCGGAAGAGGACGCTTGCGCTTTTCATCAAAAAGACCCTCCTCCCTGAGCTTTTTTTTGAGCTGTTCAAAAGCCTCCTGAAGCCGGCCTGTTCCGGCCTGTTCGACGCGGTTGACAATGAGCTGATAACGTCCGTGAGGCGGGTAGAGCTGAATGGATCCTCCCAGGATCACCTGCTGTCCGTCCAGCAATCCGATTCCTGTCCGGTCGGCGGTCGATTTCCACATGACGCAGGGGAGTTGTGCCTGCCGGTCTTTGACCGTGAAGTAGAGGTGACCGTTCCGGCTCTGTGTCACGTTGCTGATCTCGCCCTCGACCAGCACATCCGGGAAGCTCGATTCCAGGAGCTCTTTCAGTTCGGCAGTCAGTTCGGAGACGGTGGGTACACGGGAGCGAAAGGAAGCTTGTCCGGGCATTCGCGCTTTTTCTGAAATTTATTCAATATATTTGAACCCAAAAAATGAGCCTCTCCATGCAGAAAACCCCCCATCTGTTATTAAAGAACGTCCGGCCGGTAACCGCAGAAGGATCGGGCGACACACTGCAGGATATTCGTATCGAGAACGGGACAATCGTTGAAAGGGGGGCGGACCTGCCTGTGCGGGAAGGAGAGGAGGTTCACGACGGCGGCGGGGCCTGGGTGAGCCCGGGATGGATGGATATGCATGTCCATCTGCGCGAACCCGGTCAGGAACACAAGGAGACGATCCGGTCCGGATGCGAGGCGGCCGCGTTCGGCGGGTTCACAGAGGTGGCCTGCATGCCCAATACAACCCCGCCCATCCATACCCGGGATGTGGTGGAGTATATCAAGAAGCAGGCCTCGGATCTGCCCGTGGAGGTGCATCCGATCGGTTGCGTCACCAAAGAGAGGAAAGGCCGCTCGATCACCGAGATGGCCGATATGAAAGAGGGAGGGGCGGTTGCATTCAGCGACGACGGGGATCCGGTTTCCGATTCACAGGTCATGCGGATCGCTCTGGAATACTCCTCCATGCTGGGCTTGCCGATCATCAACCATGAGGAGGATCTCTCCCTCTCCCGGCCGGGACATATGCATGAAGGAGAGGTGTCGGCCCGCCTCGGGCTGGAAGGGACACCTTCTGTGGCGGAAGAGACGATGATTGCCCGCGACATTTTGCTTGCCGCCTTCACCGGCGGTCATCTCCATGTCGCGCATATCAGCACAAAGGGAGCGGTCGAGCTGGTGCGGAGAGCCAAGGCGGAAGGAGTGCGGGTCACCACCGAAGTCTGCCCCCACCATTTCTGTCTGACGGATGAGGAGGTGGAGCGGAGAGGGTTCGATACCAATGTGAAGATGCATCCGCCTCTGAGAACGGAAGAGGATGTGAATGCGATTCTGGAAGGGTTGAAGGATGATACGATCGATGTGATCTGCACCGACCATGCCCCCCATTCCGTAGAGGAGAAGGAAGTGGAGTTTATCTACGCCCCGAACGGGATCATCGGACTGGAGACCGCCTGGAGCATTAGTGTCATGCATCTTCTCGATCCGGGGGTTCTGCCACTCCACCGGATTATCGACAAGCTGAGCCGGCAGCCGAGAAAGATTCTCAACCTGCCGGTTCCGGAACTCCGTGCGGGGGAGCCTGCCAATCTCACTCTTTTTAATACGGATGAGGAGTGGGTCTTCAGCATGAAGGAGATACGGTCGAAATCGAGAAACTCTCCCTGGATCGGAAGCCGGCTGAGAGGCCGCGCTTTGGCCATCTACAACAAGGGACGTTTTGTGGTGAACACCCTGAGGGGCTGATCCGATCCGGTCCGATCAACCGAAGGATACCGGAGGAACCGGCGCATGCGCCAACGAAAGACTCACCGGAGTCTCGGCTTTCTGTTGAAACTCTCTCTGGTCCCGATCTCTCTTCAGCTGTTGGCCGGAGAGGGGGCTGCACAGGACCGGTTAAACGATCCGCCACCGCCCGTCCGGTTTGGAGTGCTGGATCCTTCCCTTTTTCAGGAGGAGCCGGGACATGACTATCCCTTCGAGTTTCTGCAGAAGAACGTTACCATACGGTTCCGTGAGACGGCCGGGAGGATCGAGGCTGTTCTTGAGTACCACAACCGGATCCGCGTGCTGAGCGATGATCCGGTCCATTGGGCGGAGGCGGCGTTGGTAGGCATCCCCTGGCTGCATGACAGCGAGCTGGAGGAGATCACGGGTATAGAGGGGGCCACTCATCTTCCGGACGGCACCATCATTCCGCTCGATCCCGCTGAAGTCCGAACGGTGGAATATCATGCCGGCTACCGTATATCTGAGTTTATCATGCCGGGAGTACGGAAGGGGTCCATTCTGGAGTACCGTTACCGGATCCACCGGCGCTGGCTCGACGAACTGCCCGATTTCTTTCTTTCTGCCCGTGTGCCGGTACGCAGCGCCCATGTTGCCATCCACAATGAGGAGTATATCCGTTATGAGGTCACCCCTTCCAATGTGGGGGTTGATCTGCATCATCTGGAGGAGCTGACCGATACCAGCTCACTGCCACGGGTCTTCACCTTGCGCCGGCCGGAACCGGTCTCTGTCGAACACTGGATTGCCCGTGAGATTCCCCCGGTCGGAGAGGAGATCTATATCTCTTCTCTTGCCGACCTGAGTGCCCGTCTTCATTTTCAGATGAGTGAATTCGGCCGCCCGCGGCAGCCTCTGGAGAACTCCTGGGAGTGGGTGGTGGCACAGATCCGGCGCGGAAGGAACAACCCTTACGACTGGATCCGGGCACTGGAACCGCTCCGGGAGCTGGGGCGCGGGATGGCACGGGATGGTGCGGAGTGGCAGGAGATTTTCCGGTATCTGAACAGGTCGGTTACATTCAACGGTGTGCACCGGGCCTTTCCGGAGAACTCCTGGCAGGAGATCGGAGAAGCGGAGGAGTGGTCGGAGCCGCTGCTTGGTGGGGAACCGGCCGATCAGGCGACCATCAACCTGATGCTTCTTGCCCTCCTGGACGGAGCCGGTGTGGATGCCCACCCGGTCTATCTTTCGGGTCGTGACGCAGGGCGGATCAATCCGCTCTTCCCCTCCCTGTTCCAGTTCACCCAGATGATCGTAGCCGTACAGGAAGCGGATGGAAGCAACCACCTGGTCGATGCATCCTGGCCGGACAGTCGTCCCGGACTGATTCCGGTCGGGTCCTGGAACAGAACGGGACTGGAACTGATGAGAGAGGGGTTCCGGTGGGTTGAGGTCCGGCCCGAATCGAGCCGGTTTGTTCTCGATCTGGGGCTGGATGCGGAACTGTCGGAATATGGAGAGCTTTCGGGAAAGATCCGGATCCGTTCCGAAGGCTATCCGGCGCGGGAGATGGAGCGCCGGCTCCGGAGCACGGAATCACCTGCGGAGGTGATTCAGGAGAGTTTTTTTTCAATATACAGCGATGCGGTGATTGAATCCGCACAGGTGGAACCGGCGGAGAGGGAGGGCGAGGTCGCATTATCGGCACGGTTCAGGATCCCGGGGTACGGGTACAGTTTTCGTGAGGGACTTCAGTTTCAGCCGCTGGTGATCGGGCATCTTTTTCAGAATCCTTTTCCGGGAGCCAGCCGGACCGTTCCGGTAACACTCGATGCCCCCGAACGTCTTGATGTGAAGTACCGGATCTCCCTTCCGCCCGGATATGGGGTGGAGCAGACCCGGGGGAGTGAAGTGACCCGGATAACCGGGGCGGAATTGAGGGAGGAGTACCGTCTGGAAGGTCGGGAGCTGAACTACACGTTCGGCGTCCGGATCGACCGCGTGGAGTACTCACCGGACGAGTACCGGGACCTGCGCCGGTTCTACAATCGCTGGGTGGAGCTGAGCAATGAGCAGTGGTTTGTCGGTCGAAGTGAGTAACCGGATCGAAAGGAAGAAGAGGATGGAAACAGAATGACAATGAGGATGATGTGATGATTCTGGCTATAGAAACGGCGACGGAAGTCTGCTCGGTGGCATTGCGCCTTCGGAACGGGAGTGTGGATGAGCGGAGAGTGGTCGGTCGGGGTGTACACTCTGAGAAACTTTTTCTCTTCATGGATGAGTTGCTCACCCTTCATCGGGTTGAGCCCGGCGGGCTGAAGGAGCTCCTGATCAGCAGCGGTCCCGGCCACTATACGGGGCTGCGCATCGGCGCGTCGGGAGTCAAGGGGTTTCTGTTCGGAACGGACCTGCCGCTCTATACCCTGGGGACACTGGAGGGTTTTGCCGCGGGAGTGATTCCGGAAAATCCCCGGGAGTCATTCATTCTTCACGCCGTGATTGATGCCCGCAGGAACCATCTCTACCATCAGCGGTTCAGCTATCAGGACGGCAGGCTGGAGCATGGTGAGGCGGCAGTCCGTGAGCTGCCTCTCATCGAGCATCAGCTCAACCCGGGGGAGAGCATCGTGGGAACCGGACTGGAACGTCTCTCGCTGCCCGGTCCGATGAATCTGGTGGGAACGGAAGGTCTGTCGGCGGTTCATCTGATCCGTGCCAGGCTGCATCCACTATTCCGTGAGAGATTCCGAAAAACCGATCCCGAGAGTTTCCAGCCCGAATATCTCTCGGGCGGACAGGTGAACAACAGTCCGGAAGCGTGAATGGAATTTCAGCTTCGGCGGATTATCCCTATTTTGACTGTTTAATCCAGATTACGAGTTATGACGTGGTTTAAGAGGAAGGATTCCAATATCCAGACCTACAAGAAGAAGGACATGCCGGAAGGGGTCTGGGTGAAAGTTCCGACGACCGGTGAGACCATCCACCGCAGGGAACTGGAGGAGAACTACTGGGTGGATCCCGGGAGCGGCTACCACTTCCGCATCGGCAGCAGAGAGTACTTCTCCTTTCTTTTTGATGACGGAGAGTTCGAGGAGCTGGGCCAGCATATTCTGCCCACCGATCCCCTGGAGTTTACCGACCGGAAGAAGTATCGCGACCGTCTGGCAGAGACGCAGAAAAAGACCGGCCTGACCGATGCCTGCCGGGTGGGGAAAGGGAGGATGGATGGTCTTGATGTGGTGATTGCCTGCATGGATTTTTCCTTTATCGGCGGGAGCATGGGTTCGGTGGTGGGGGAGAGACTCTCGCTGGCCATTGAAACGGCAAGAAAAGAGAACCGACCCCTGATCATCATCTCCCAGTCCGGAGGGGCACGGATGATGGAGAGTGTTCTGAGCCTGATGCAGATGGCAAAAACCTCCGCCCGTCTGGCCCTGCTGGAAGAAGCGAAAGTTCCCTACATCTCGGTCATGACCAATCCCACAACGGGTGGTGTTACGGCCAGCCACGCCATGCTGGGAGATTTCAATGTGTCGGAACCGGGCGCGCTGATCGGATTTGCCGGCCCCCGTGTGATCCGCCAGACCATCGGTCGCGATCTGCCGGAAGATTTTCAGACAGCTGAATACCTGCTGGAGCACGGGTTTCTCGATTTCATCGTCCCCCGTCCTCAGATGAAGGAGAAACTGGGGAGACTGCTCAGGGTGCTTCTGCATCAGCCCGCCAGGTCATAGTACCGAGAGATGAGATTTGCCGACTACGCCAAAATCTACATAACCGCCGGAAAGGGCGGCCGGGGAGCGGCCCACTTCCGGCGTGAAAAATTTGTTCCGAAGGGCGGGCCTGACGGAGGAGATGGCGGAAAGGGTGGTAGTGTCATTCTCCGGGGGAATGCCCAGCTCAATACCTTGCTGGATCTTCGTTACAGAAAATTTATCAAGGCAGAACCGGGAGGGCATGGGGAAGGAGGGCGGCGTAAAGGACGTGATGGACAGGATGTGATCCTGGAGGTCCCTCCCGGAACCATTGCCTATGATGCCGATACCCGGGAAAGGATCGGCGAGATCACCATGGAAGGGGAGGAACTGGTGATCGCCCGCGGCGGAAAAGGAGGGTTGGGAAACTGGCATTTCCGAAGCTCTGTCAATCAGACTCCCCATTATGCTCAGGAGGGCCTGGATGGAGAGGAGAGGGTTGTCGAACTCGAACTCAAGCTGATCGCCGATGTGGGACTGGTCGGATTTCCCAATGCGGGGAAGAGTACGCTGCTGTCGGCCATGTCTGCGGCCAAACCGAAAGTGGCCGACTACCCCTTCACGACTCTGGAACCCAACCTGGGGGTTGTTCATTTTTCCGATCATCGAAGCTTTGTGATGGCCGATATCCCGGGGATTATTGAGGATGCTCACAAGGGAAAAGGGCTGGGTCTTCAGTTCCTCAGGCACATTGAACGCAACAAGGTGCTGCTCTTCCTGGTAAGCTGTGAGAGCGAAATCGGGGAGGAGTACCGCACACTGTTGCATGAGCTGGAATCCTGGAGGGGCGATCTCTCCGGCAAACCCCGGATTCTTGCCGTAACCAAGATGGACCTGATTCCAGGCATGGAGCTGGATGAGGAAGTGGAGGCAGAACCTGGAGTGCCGGTCATTCCGATCTCATCCGCAACAGGGTACAACCTGGACCTGCTCAAGGAGACCATCTGGAAAAAGCTGCAGGAAGTGAATGAATCGGAAGAAGAGGAGTAGCAGCAGAGGGATTTAAGCAGCAGAGGGATTTCACAACAGGGAGAGCTGAAGAGGGAGAGCTGAAGAGGAAGCTGGGAAGAGAGAGATTTGCGAAGGGAGCTTCTGAAGTGGTGAAGTGGGAGGACGTAAGGAATGACTCTCTTGCCGGTCCAACAGATGAACAGGAATAAACAGCTGACGATTCAAACATAATCCGGATGGAGAGAACGGAGAGAGAAATTGCCGGAGAGAGGGAGCCGAAAGAGAATGAAACCGCCGGAATTACAGAAAAAAACAGGAAGAAGAGAATCATCTCGCCCCGCACCATGCTGGCCCTGACCATGGTGGAAGGGATGACACTGCGGAAAGCAACCATGCTGCTTGAAAAGTATGGCGAGTGCGTGGTCACACTCTTCCGAAGCAGAAGGCAGGATCTGAAAACAAACAGTGAACTGGTCGGGTTCAGGGTTGCCCGAAATCTTGCCGATTTTCGAGAATGGGACAGGGTGGATGAGGTATTGATGAAGACCGATCGGGCCGGTGCTTCCCTTCTCACCCGACCCGAATTTCATGACCGGCTCCGGTTTGATGGAGGCCCCCTGCTCCTCTGGCTCCGGGGCGATCCGGAAGTTCTGAAATGGCCCGGAGTGGCGGTGGTCGGCACGCGTCATCCCGACCGGTATGGTCGTGAGCAGGCGGAAAAGTGGTCCCGCGAGCTTGTGCAGGCCGGAGTGTCGGTGATCAGCGGGCTGGCTTACGGAATCGACACCATTGCGCACAGGACGGCACTCGAACAGGGGGGAAGAACAATCGCAGTTCTCGGATCCGGCATTGACTGGATCTACCCCTCTGTGAACCGGTCGCTGGCTGAGAGGATTGTTGGGGAAGGAGGGGCGGTGATCACACCCTATCCGCCGGGAACATCCCCGAAGCCCTACCATTTTCCCGAGCGAAATCATATCGTGAGCGGACTGAGTTTCGCCGTGCTGGTGATCCAGACGGGTCTGAAAGGGGGAAGCATGATCACGGCAAGGGCCGCTGTAGAGCAGAACCGTGAACTCTTTGTGATTCCACACAACCTGAACCAAAAGAGAGGAGCCGGGAACCTGGAGCTGCTCAGGGATTCTGTTAATGGAGGCCAGCTGGTTCGTGAAGCGACGGAAATAATTGGAGTGATCTTCCCGCAGATGGAAAAGGTGGAAAAGGGGAAGCTGAACGTGGATGAAGAGGATTTGCGGATGGCTGGCCTGACCGGGATCCGGCTGGAGATCTGCAGGGTACTGGATGATGGTGGCGAGCATCTGGACCGGCTGGCAGAGATTCTGGACAAACCGGTTCAGCAGCTGCTTCCATATCTTCTTGAACTGGAGCTGGAGGGGGTAATTCGTCAGAGCGGCGGGAACTACTACGAGATGAATTAGCACACCCCTTACTTTCATCGTATCTTTCAAGATGCCTCTTCCGAGGCTCCAGGCACCCCCTGAAGGGGTTCTCATCAGAAAAAAGTGTATGTTCAGGGTTCGTAATACCATTCTGTCCGAGGAGATTGCCACCGCGAAATTTGCCTGCGACGTGAGCCGTTGCAAAGGAGCCTGCTGTGTGGTGGGCGAAGCCGGTGCTCCTGTTTCCAAAGGGGAGATACCGGTGCTGAAAAAGGCCTGGCGGCTGCTCAAGGATGAGCTGAGGCCGGAGGCTGTAGAGGCGGTGGAAAGGGACGGACTGATCACGGGAGATGAGTTCGGTGGATGGCAGATCAGCTGCGTGAATGATCAGGAGTGTGTCTTTGTTCAGTTCGATGAGCATGGGGTGGCCCAGTGTGCCATTCAGAAAGCCTGGAGAGCCGGAAGATTTAACTGGGAGAAACCTCTGAGCTGCCACCTCTATCCGATCCGTCTGGCTAAAATGGGGGAGCTGGAATACGCCAACTTCGAATACATTCCGGAACTCTGCTCGGCGGGCTGTGAAAATGGAAAAAGGAAGGGGGTATGGTTGTCGGACTTTCTCGGAAAGTCACTTGTACGAAGATACGGAGAGGAGTGGTATGAGGAATTTCTGGAAAGATGTGAAGAGGTCCGTAAAGAGTTGTTGTAATGCTTAGACAAGGACAGAAACTCACTCAGAGGCAGACGCTCCAGCAAAAGCTCTCCCCTCAGCAGATTCAGTATATCAAGCTTCTGCAGCTCCCGACCCTGGGTCTGGAACAGCGTGTGAAGCAGGAGCTGGAGATGAATCCTGTGCTGGAGGAGATTGAAGAGGAGATCCAGGAGCATGAATCGACAGATCTGGACGGGGAGGAGTGGTCCGCCGAGGAGAGCCGCGACAATGATGAACCCGACCCGGTGGACCAGAACGAGGAGATCGACTGGGATTCCTTTCTTCACAATACGGAATATGAGGGGAATTCCTACGGGAACAGATCTTCCCAGGATGAGGAGTGGAGGGATCTTCCCAATCCCTATCATGAATCTCTGCTGGAAAATCTGGAAAGGCAGGTCTCGCTGCTCGATCTGGATGACTCCGAGGAGCTGATCGCGGACCAGATTCTGGGATCGCTCGATTCGGACGGCTATTTCCGCAGGGATCCCGAAGCGGTGGTGGATAACATCGCATTCAATCATGGTATTCTGACCAGTGCCGAACAGGTCGAAGAGGTGAGAAAGAAGATCCAGAGGCTGGATCCGGTGGGAGTGGCATCGACCGATCTGAGGGACTGTCTTCTGGTTCAGGTGGAGATGACCGACCCCCGCAACAAGGCGGCCGTTCTGGCGGAACGGATACTCAGGGATGAGTGGACTGCCTTTGAACGGAAGCACTTTGACAAGCTGATGACCCGGCTCGGGGTGGATGAGGATCAGCTGCGGGAGGCGTTCGATCTTATCCGGGGACTGGATCCCCAGCCCGGCGCGGTTATGACACCGGATGAGAGTCTGCGGCACTATATCCAGCCCGATTTTGAGGTTCGCTATCTCCCACGCAAAGAAGGAGAGGAGGGAGAGTTTGTCATTACCCTCAATCAGAAGAACATACCGCCACTCAGGATCTCCCCCCACTACAAGGAGATCTGGGATGAACTGAAAGCCAGGAAGAACTCACGTGGAGAGGACGGAAAGGCAAAGACTTTCATCAAGGAGAAGATTGAATCCGCACAGTGGTTCATCGATTCGATCCGTCAGAGACAAAAAACCCTGATGGATACCATGAAAACCATCGTGGCTCTGCAGGAGGAGTTCTTCAAGCATGGGGAGGGGCTGCGTCCGATGATCCTCAAGGATGTGGCCGAACGGGTCAATCTCGATATATCCACCATTTCACGTGTGGTGAATGGGAAGTATGTACAGACCAGTTTCGGGGTTTTTGAACTCAAATGGTTCTTTACGGAGGGCCTGCAGACGGAGAGCGGTGAGGAGGTTTCCAGCCATGAAGTGAAGAACCTGATGAGCGAACTGATTCGGGATGAAGACAAGGAGAATCCCTACAGTGATCAGGAACTGACGCGAATTCTTCAGGAGAAGGGGTTCAAGGTTGCCCGCCGGACGGTAAGCAAATACCGTGAACAGCTCAATTTCCCCGTTGCGCGGCTTCGAAAACAGCTGATCTGATTGTCCCGCTACTCCCGCTTCACGGAAGCGAAAGTGCCAGTCTGAGAGGCTGGGTCACCGGAGCGTAGAGAAAGAGCAGGAGGAGGAGCAGCATCATAAGCAGGGTGTGGGCACCGGCCGTTCCCAACAGGTAGAGGGTCTTGTACCTCTTCAGGAGCCGCGAGAGATCGATGGAGGCGATGGTGAATGCAAAAAACCAGATTCCCAGGAAAAGCAGAGTGAAGAGAACCACTCCGGCTGAGGATCGGCCCGATTGATAGAGAACGACCACTGCCAGTACATTCAGCAGGTTTAGATGAAGCGGCCAGCAATAGAGAGCCAGAGTCTGGCTCAGCCGGGTCTGCCGGTTGAAAAAGTGAATCCAGATAACGGAAAGAGACTGAAGGAGAAGGGCCACCAGAAAACCCAGCAGGAAAAATCCTTCCGGGCTGTTGAAAAAAGGTGACAGAACGGGAAAGTGGGCCTTGAGTGCTTGTCGTCCAAGGCTTGAGAGACCGGCGGTAGAGAAGATGTGAAAGAGAATGCCGGTCAGGAGCAGATGCTGAATGAAGAGCACACCTCCCGTCAAAAAGGAGCGGAACCGATACTCAACCGTGTTTTCAACAAAATAGCGGTGAATGAGAAAGTATCGGAAGAGGGAGTTGCCGTACGACGGATTGTAACGGTAGTGGAGAAGATAGCTGCCGAGGAGGAGGAGAAACAGCAGCGGTATCCATCCGATGGTCGGGGTCTCTTCCTGCTGATAAGGCAGTGGAAAGATCACCTCCCCCTTCTGCGTATAGGTTTTCAGGGTCTCATTCAGTGGTGGGAACTTCTCCAGCTGTTTTCTGAGCCATGGCCATGGCAGCAGTATAATGCTCTGTCGGGCCCCCAGGGAGTGCTCCAGAATCTGTTTCAGTCCGTTGAGTGAACGGGTATCCCGCTCGCCGGGATCGAAATGAACAACGGGAGGAAAGCCGCCCGATGGCTGATCCGTCCCAGGATTTCGGACCGAACGGAAGGAGAATGCGGAAGGGAGTGGCGGAGCCTCCTCCCAGGCTGAGTGGTAGTAGAGAGGGAGTTCCTGAGTGAAAAGACTCCTCAGGCTTTCGGCATGACGATTCATAAGCCGGACCGTCTCCGGACTCCGGTCATCCGGCCAGGCAAAAAGCCCGACAGCGGCAATCCGCAGATCGGGCTGAAGATAGTAGTTGAGGATCAGCTCCTGATCCTGACGCAGGTAGAGAGAGTCATGAAGAGCGAGGTCGGGCCAGGTGGTGAATGCCCGGGACTGACGGAGGAAGAGGTGGTGGGGATTCCACTCTTGAAAATCGGGATTTCGGCCCAGTAGTTCGGACAAGCGCGGCTCATCCAGCTCAAGAATGGTGAATCCCAGCTCCGCCATCCGTACCAGCTCTCCCCGATGGATGAGATCGTCCATCTCCCCAGTCAGGTAGATGCCCAGCCGGTGGCCGATCCCATCGCCGTCACTGTCCGATGAGGCGGGAGAATGAAAAGGATCGAATGATCTGTCCATGCCCTGGACAACCGGATCAGCCCAGGGGTGCAGAATGAAGAGGAGAAGCAGAAAAAATGGAGTGGTTCTGCGAACAGGGATCAAACGTCAGCTTGTTTATCAGCTTTTGATGGTGACCGTCTTTTCAATGGGGAGGTCACGAGTCTCCTTGAAGCTGGAAAGGACGATGTGGGAGCGGGTTCTCTTCACCCCGTCCCAGGACTGGACCCTGGAAAGAAATTTCTCGAAGGAGTCCGTATCCCTGGTCCGGACTTTCAGTACGTGGGAACCCTCCCCGGTGATCGAGTGGCACTCCAGAACTTCGGGCTCCTGGATAATGCGTTCGACAAAAATCGGGTAGTTGTTCGATCCGTCCACCTCGACAAACATGAATGCTGTAAGATCGAACCCGAATCTTCGGGAGTCCAGAACGGCATGGTAACCCGAGATCAGCCCCCGTTCTTCCAGTTTGCGCATCCTTTCAGAAACCGACGGAATAGAGAGCTTTACGATTTCAGCAATCGTATTTCGCTGTGCCCGCCCGTTTTGCTGGAGATGTTTCAGTATCTGGATATCTATTTCATCAAGTACAATGGAACCGTTCATCACCTAAATTTTTTAACTATCAAACATAGCCCTAATTCATTTTGAATCCAATCGGAGGGAAGTGCTGAAGAATAAAAAGGAGATCTTTTTCTATCTTCCCGGGCACCCTGGAACAACAGTGAAGAAGAGACGCCCGATATGCTGGATATCCATTTCATCAAGGAAAATCGTGATGCTGTAAAAGAAGGAATGAGAAACAAAGGGGAGAGCGATCTCGCCCTGGTGGATCAGCTGCTGGAGGCCGATGAGCATTGGAGGGAGCTGGTTACCCGGGTGGAGGAGATCAGAGCCCGCAACAATAGCAGTGCAAGAGAGATCGGCAGCCTGATGAAGGAGGGGAAAAAAGAGGAGGCACAGAAACTGATTAATGAGGCTGCCCGGGGGAGGGAGGAGCTGAAGCAGCTTGAAGAGGAGCTTGCCCGGCAGGAAGCGCTCCGGGAGGATCTGCTGCTGAGAATTCCCAATGTTCCGCACGATTCGGTCCCGGTCGGGGCGACCAGCGAAGAGAACGTGGTCCATTTCTCCTGGGGGGATCCCGCACCCAAAGAGTGGCGCAGACCTCACTGGGAGATCGCTCAGGAGAATGGATGGATCGATTTTGAACGGGGGGCCAAGGTAGCCGGCGCCGGGTTTCCATTCTATGTGGGCCCGCTTGCAAAACTGCAGCGGGCACTGATCAACTTTTTTCTGGATGAGGCGGCGGAGGAGGGCTATCAGGAGCTTCAGACCCCCTGTTTTGTCAATGAGGAGTCGGCAAGGGGTACAGGGCAGATTCCCGACAAGGAGGAGATGATGTATGTCATTCCGAAGGATGGATTCTTTGCGATCCCTACTGCCGAGGTTCCGGTCACCAATTTCCACCGTGATGAGATCCTTCCGATCGAGGAGCTTCCGGTCCGATATGCTGCCTGGACGCCCTGCTGGAGACGGGAAGCGGGATCCTATGGAAAGGATGTGCGCGGGCTGAACCGGCTGCATCAGTTTGACAAGGTGGAACTGGTGAAGATTGTCCTCCCCGAGAACTCCTATGAAGAGCTGGAGTCGCTCCGCGGGCACGCCGAATCCCTTCTGCAGAAACTGGACCTTCCCTACCGGACGCTTCTGATGTGCACCGGGGACATGGGGTTCACCCAGAGCAAGAAGTACGATCTGGAGGTGTGGAGTCCGGGCCAGGAGCGATGGCTTGAGGTGAGTTCCTGTTCCAACTTCACCGATTTTCAGGCACGGCGGATGATGCTCCGGTTCCGGGACGGCGAGGGGAAGATACGAATGGCTCATACCCTTAACGGCTCCGGCCTGGCCCTTCCGCGTGTGGTCGCAGCGATCCTGGAGCACTATCAGCAGGAAGAGGGGAAGATCCGGGTGCCGCAGGTTCTGCAGCGGTATCTGAACAGGGAGTGGCTGTAGCCGTCAGGAGGCGACGGGGAAGAGATCTTTCTCCTCAAAATTGAGAAGCAGCTCCAGAATGGGCTGCATCTCCCTCTCCTCCATGAGAAGAGTCCGCAGCTTGCGGGCATTGCGGATCCCCCTGAGATAGGGTCCGTAATGTTTCTTCATGATGATCACACCATACTTCTCCCCGTGGTGCTCGACAGAGAGCTTGAGATGCTCGGCGCACATCTCCAGCCGCTCTTCGGTTGACGGACCGGGAAGCAGTTCTCCGGTCTCCAGATAGTGCCGGATCTGACGGAAGATCCAGGGATTTCCGATCGCAGCCCGCCCGATCATCACTCCGTCAACCCCGGTCTGATCGAACATCCGTTTCGCATCCTCCGGGGTGACCACATCCCCGTTTCCGATAACAGGGATCTCCAGCCCCGGGGTGTTTTTGACCTTCCGAAGCCACTCCCAGTCGGCATCTCCCTTGTATTTCTGACTCCGGGTCCGCGCATGAATGGCGAGCGCCCTGATTCCCACCCGCTGCAGCATCAGAGCCACTTCCTGGATCCGGATTGTATGTTCATCCCACCCCAGACGGGTCTTGACCGTGACCGGTGTGTTGCGGACCGCATCGACTACACGTCCTGCCATCTCCTCCATCAGGCCGATATCCTTGAGGCAGGCAGAACCGGCTCCTTTGCGAACCACCTTGTGAACGGGGCAACCGAAATTGATATCGATCAGGTCGGGTCCGGCCGCTTCGGCGATCCGGGCCGCCTCTTCCATCGCCTCCTCGCGGGATCCGAAAATCTGGACACCGAACGGGCGTTCCGTTTCCCGGAAATCCATCTTGCGGGTAGCGATCACGGAGCTCCGGATCATCGCCTCCGAGCTGATAAACTCGGTATAGACGACCGAGGCCCCCATCCTGCGGCAGAGCTGCCGGAAGGGAGAGTCTGTCACATCTTCCATGGGGGCCAGAAACACCGGCCTGTTTCCAAGATCGATCTCTGAAATTTTCATACCTGCAAAATAGGGATTTTACGGGTGATTCACAGAGGGGGGTGATTCACAGAGGAGGGTGTTTCGGAGAGCGCTTCTTCATCTCCGGAGTCCCCTCTGAAACGTTGCCATTCGGCCGATTCGCATTCATGGAGGGGAACTGTCTCATCCAGAGCTGGTAATACTCCCCTTTGCGATTCAGCAGTTCGTGGTGGGTCCCGCATTCGGCAACTCTGCCTCCGGAAAGCAGACAAATACGGTCTGCCTGGCGAATCGTACTGAGCCGGTGCGCAATGACAATTACCGTTTTCATCTCTCTTCTGGCTGCCTCTATGACCCGTTGGACCCGATTTTCCGCCCGTGCATCGAGTGCGGCGGTGGCTTCATCGAGAATCAGGATATCGGGGTCCCTGTAGAGCGCACGGGCGATTCCGACTCTCTGTTTTTCCCCTCCGGAAAGGGACAGTCCATTCTCTCCCAGGCGTGTATGAAAGCCCGCCGGCCATTTCCCGATCATCTCTCCGATACCCAGAAGCCGGCTGATGGAGAGGATCCTCTCCATGTCCGGACGGGGGTCTCCCGGTGCGATGTTCTCGATCACACTGCCCGAGATCAGGTCGATGTTCTGGGGAACCACCCCGATCCGGGAGCGAAGCGACCCGGTTTCGATATGGTTCAGATCCAGCTCCCCGATCAGGATCCGGCCGGATGTGACCGGGTAGTTTTTTTGAAGCAGGTTGATCAGGGTGGTCTTTCCCGATCCGCTTTCCCCGGTGATGGCGGTCACGCCGCCCCGTGCAATCTCCAGGGAGAGTCCGGAGAGAACCGGCGGGCCGGCACCGTGCCGGAATGTTACATTTTCGAAGCGGATAGAGCTCCACCTCTCTTTCTTTGGAAGCGGAATCCCCTTTCTCTCCTCCGGTTCCAGATCCATCAACTCAAAGAGGCGGTCCCCGGCGATCAGTGCATCCTGAATCGTGTGATTCATCGAGATCAGTTCATTGACCGGACCGGTGAAATAGCCGGCAAGGGTATAGAAGGAGAGAAGCTCTCCCGCTGTGATTGCCCCGTCAAGTACCAGACCCGTTCCGATCCAGAGCAGGGCAATGGTGAAAGCCCCGGCCGTAAACTCCGTGCTTCCTGTGGAGAAGAGGGAATTGAGTCCGGATCGGTAGACCGACCCGAGGAGCCGGATGAACCGGTTTTCAATTTTCAGTGACGCATCACCCTCCAGGCCGAGCTGCCGGATGGTGGCAGCAGTATGAACCGTCTCCACCAGCTGGGACTCCAGCTCGGCGGCATTCTCCATCAACCGCCGCTGGGTTTTCCGGTTGAACCGGTTTGTAATGAGCCAGATGGCAAGATAGACCGGAAGCATCCCCGCCATCATAAGGCCCAGTTTCCAGTACCAGGTGAACATGAGTGCAAAGGAGAAGATCACCACGAAGAGATTGATCCCCAGATGCACAGCGACGTCGTTGATGAAAGCACGGATTTTGACTGCATCACCGACACGGGAGAGGATCTCGCCGGTACGCATGGTATCGAAGAAGCGTTGCGGAAGATGAAGCATGTGACGGGTATAGTCCAGGATGAGCCTGGCATCAATAAGCTGGCCGGTTTTCAGCATGAAGACGGACTTGAACGCCTGAATGATCGTGCGGAAAAGAAGAAGAATTACCATGACGGCACCCAGCAGATTGAGAAGGCCCCGGTTTGCTCCCGGGAGCACATGATCGACGATGAGCTGGACATAGATGGCGGTTGCAATGCCCGCCAGGGTGTAGAGAGCCGCCCCGGCCAGTGACTGAAGCAGGACCGGCCGGTGAGGTTTCATCAGCCCCCAGAGCCTCTGGGCCACACTCCTGCTTCGTTTTCCGTGCCTGAAAGAGGGCCGGGGAGCCAGCAGGATCAGCACTCCCGTCCACTGCCGGATGAACTTGTCCATCGGGATCCGGTGAATCTTCCCATCTGCCGGATCCATCACCTTCATCCTCTTCCTGTCGATCCGGTAGATGACGATAAAATGGAAAAACTCTCTCCTTCTGACATGGGCAATGGCGGGCAGGGGAGCCGAGGAGAGCTGCTCCGGCTTGCCCCGTACACCCTTGGCCGAGAAACCGATTTTTTCCGCTGCTTCGATCATCCCCAGAACTGTCGTTCCCTTTTCGTCTGTTGAGGCATATTGTCGTATCCGGGAGACCGGTAGCTGCAATCCATACCAGGCTGCCACCGAAGCAAGGCAGGCAGTCCCGCAGTCGGTAACATCATGCTGTTTCCGGCGTACACTTCTGCTCATCTCTTTCTTCTCCTTCTCCTTTCTTTCTCTCTTCTTTCATGCCAGCTTGTCGGGCTCTCTTTTTTCAGGCCAGCCTGTCGGGGACCGCTCTCTCATGCCTGGTTCCAGACGGGATGGAACCACTCCCCTGCACGGTCGAACAGCAACTGAAGGAGCGATCTCCTGGCCAGGATGAAGTGAGCCTGAAGGGTCATTCCGTTCCGGAAAGACCCCCTGTAGCCCCCGGGCAACTCCAGCCAGGTACGGTTCAGGGAGCAGCGGACACGATAGACCGGCAGGTTGTCCACCCATTCGATATCCTCCGAAATCTCCCTTACCTCTCCGGTCGCCAGCCCCCATTCGGTATGGGGGTAGGTGTCGATCTGCAGCCGTACCGGCATCCCCTGGCGGATCTTGCCGATATCGGCGGGACGGACCCAGAGTTCTGCCAGAAGCTCGGAGCCTGGAATGATCACGGCCAGTGGCCGATCGTTTCCGAGGTAACTACCCGGGCGAAGTTCTCTCATTTTCTCCACTACTCCTTTTACAGGGGAGCGGATGGTATGCGCATCCAGCCGGTTGGAAAGCTGCACCTCCCTCTCTTCCAGCTCTTCCAGCTGCATCCGGGCTTCGGAGAGCTCCAGATTCCACCGGCTGATCTGTTCCCGTATCAGCAGCCGGTACCGACGGTTTGCACGGTCAAGTGCCGACCCGGACTCCTCCAGCTCCTGCTGGCTGATCAGATCGAGGTGATGAAGTCTGCTGTTTCGTTCATGAAGCTTGCCGGTCTGGTGGATCTCCTCTGCCGAGAGATTCAGTTTTTCAAGAAACTCCTCCAGACTTCTCCGGTACCGTTCTGTTTTCAGATCCGGAAGTGGAAGGGTTCGGGTGCTTTTCACGGTCAGAGTGTCAAATCGAGAAAGGAGTTGCAGATCCTGCAGCTCCCGCCCGGTCCGCCCGATCTGTCGTCGGATATGGAGGAGTTCACTGCGGATCGGTTCCGAATGGAGCGTGGCCACGGTATCGCCGGCCTCAACGGGAGAGCCGACCCGCAGGTGGAGGGTCTCGATCTGTCCGCTCACCGGAGGATAGATCTCCAGAGGGGCTGCCTCGTTCCGGATCATTCCCGTACTCCGGACACCAACCTCGGCATATGTCCAGGGCAGAGCCAGGATCACGGAGCCCAGAAAAAAGAGCAAGAGCAGATAGATGGCGTTCGACCGTACCCGGTGGGTATGGTAATGAGCCTCATACGTGCAACCGTAAACCTGATTCTCACTCATCTTCATCTCCTGATCTGTACGTAAGAGGAGCGGGAAAGGGAATCCTTTCTCCGCCAATCGATTTTTGGGGACGCCATCCGAGAGGTGCCGGTGACATTTAGTCATTTCGATCGGTAAAGGGTATATTTCTGTTCCTGATATCGTTCGCTTCTCAATTTTTCAATTCGACACAGAAACGACCTTCCATACGTCACTGAACCGAGATCGCCATGGCAACAAACATCACTACCATCGAGGAATTTCTGGGAGAAGAGACCTCCCTGCTGCTTGAACATGAGTGCCGGACGGTGCCCCGGG
>CAYTTA010000048.1:16302-19987 GCA_964440655.1 uncultured Balneolaceae bacterium | reverse complement strand
TTTCAGGTAGTAGCCGACGCTCCCCCGAATCCGGCTCTCCAGCAATCCGAACTCCAGCGCCGCGTCAATCTGGGTGGTCTTCTCCCACTTCAGGTCGGGATTGGCGAGCTGGGACAACCTGCCGCCTGGCCGGTCATTGTAGTTGTGTCCGAAATCGACCAGTCCCAGGGCGGCAAAGTTGCCGATCTCGGCGTTACCGGTCTGCCCCACTCCGGCCCGCAGTTTCAGGAAATCGATCCCGGGCAGGCCGTACCACTTCTCGTCACTGATAATCCAGCCGGCAGAAACAGCCGGAAAGAATCCGTATCGGTTGGATGCCCCGAACCGTGAGGATCCGTCCAGACGACCGGTCAGCGTTAGAAGAAAGCGCTCCCGGAACATGTAGTTGAGACGGGAAAAATAGCCGGCGAAGGCCCAAGAGGTCTCTCCTCCCGCCCCGGCCGTGATCTCCGATGCCGAGTCGATGTTCCGCAAGTCGTCGGAGGCAAAGTTGCGGCCGAATACACTGAAATATTGATTGTCCGACTGCTGCCAGTGGAAACCGACCATGAAATCCAGATCATGCTCCCTCCAGCTGCGCCGGTACTCCAGGCGGTTGATGAAGTTGTAGTTCCGGTATTGGTCGTTTCCGGCATAGGCGGAGCCATCCGGATAGCCATCGGTCGTGATGCTGGCGTTATGGACATTTTCCTGAAGCTGGAACAGATCAATTCCGAATTCACTGTTCACGGAGAGGTTGCCGGTGATCATCCATTGCAGGTCGGCCGATCCCAGGACCCGTGTCAGATTGGAGCGGGCGGTCACCCCTTCGATGTTGGTAAGGGGGGTGCCGGGGAAAGCCGGTCCGAGCGGGTTGACGTTGTCGCCCGGATTGAGCGAACCGTCCGCAAGCCTGGCCGCCACGTTGGGAGGCATGAGGAAGCTGTAGGTCATCGGTGAGGAGACCGAGTTCTCCACATAGATGCGGTGGTTGTCGGTGCGTGAGGGACTCAGATTCACACCAACCCTGACCCGGTCGCTCAGGTTGTGATCGAGCCGGATGCGGGTTGAATAGCGGCTCTGTTCATTGTTCCGGACATACCCCTCTTCCCAGCGCCAGGTTCCACCGATGTAGTAGCGGGTCTGACCGGTCCCGCCCGTGATGTTCACGCTGGTCTCCTGCTGGGCCCCGGTGCGGGTTGCAAGATCAAACCAGTCGGTATCGCTGATCTGATCGGAGGTGATCAGATAGGGGGTCGCCTCGGGGCCGAACCGGTTGATCGCCGCCTGGTTCCAGATGCGGGTATACTCCTCACCATTCATCATGTCGTAACGGTTCGTATAGGTGGAGAATCCGCCATAGGAGCTTATGTTGATGCGGGGGCGGCCCGCCTCTCCCTGACGTGTGGTGATAAGCACCACCCCGTTGGAACCTCTGGAACCGTAGATCGCGGTGGCGGAGGCATCCTTGAGCACTTCCCAGGAGACGATGTCGTTCGGATCGATGTTGATAAGCGGATTGAGCCCCCTGCCGCCCATGGCCGCACCCACTGCCGAACTGCCCGAAAGTACCGGGTTGGTGAGCGGGATCCCGTCGATGACGAAGAGCGGGGTTGTACTGGCTGTAATGGAGGCCGCCCCCCGGATCCTCATGGAAACAGGAGCTCCAAGCATTCCCGAAGTATTGGTGAACTGCACCCCGGAAACACGGCCTTGCAGTGCCTGCTCGGCGGTTGTGAGGGACGATCCGGCAAAGGCATCATCCTCCAGACGGGAGACGGAGCCGGTAAGTTGCCGCCTGGCAACCGATCCGTACCCTACCACGACCAGATCGTCGAGCTGGCGGATATCTTCCTCCAGGCGGACATCTATCCGGTTCCGCCCCGCAATCGCCACGGCCACCGTCCGGTAGCCGACAAAGCTGAACTGCAACTCCTCCACCCCCTCCGGCAATTGAATCTCGTAACGGCCATCAATTCCGGTCACTGTGCCGATCAGCGTACCCGGGGCCATCACATTCACGCCGGGCATCGTCTCTCCAGAACTCTGCGAAAGAACCTGACCCGCAACCGTCCGGATTCCCGTTCCCGGCTGTTGATCCGGAGCCGGCCCGTAGGCCAGAACAGGCTGAGTGATTGGAAAAGAGAGAAGAAGAATCAGAGAAAAGAAGAACGAGTGCAACAGGCCGTTAGGGGGTAGCTTTTCAATCATTACCAGAGTGCATTTTAATTTTCAGGCCATTTTATTGTGTCAAATACTGACAAAATATGTCCGGAAGATACAACTTAGAGGTTTTATCCCGAACAGAAATACCTCAAGCCTATATGATGAACAGATTTCATGTGTAAAATCATAATTTTGCCTGCTTTGCCTGCTTTGCCTGATGCGATGAGTGTAGCCCGCCGCTGCCTGAACCATCTGACAATCTGACGAAGAATCCTGATCTGACTGCTGCAGGCTTAACTTCAGCAGCTCCCCGGGCAGGATTCGAACCTGCGGACTCACCGGTTTACAGCCGGCTATTCTGCGTAACAGGACATTCCTGTATTACGGCTATCCCAGTGCATCACAGTTATCCCTGGGCAACAACGTCATTCCTGTGCAACACGGATGTCCCTGTGCAACACGGTTACCTCTTCATCACGGTTGTCCCTGCGGGACTGCCGACTGTTTCACTTTTCCAAATGGGGCCGGAACGCTTGCCGACCGACCTTCTGTTTTCGATCAGGGTGAGCTTATGCTATTTATCCCAATGCTATCAACCCAATGCTATGCTTGGCGCACACTGCCTGGCTGTACTGCCTTGAAACGCGAAAAGAGAGACAGGTGATCATCAATGAACGAGAAGAAAAACCTCGGGCAGACCGAACGGACCCTTTCCGTAGCAGCCGGTTCCTTCCTGCTGTTCAACGGCCTGGCAGGAGAGAAGAAAAGCTTTCTGAAATTCTTTACGGGAGGATTCCTTCTCTATCGTGGGACGACGGGTTTCTGTCCGGTACGGGCCGCCATTCGAAATGGCGCCGGAGAGATCAGCGGAAAAAACATCCGCATCCTGACAGAACTCACCGTCAACAAACCACGCAACGAAGTCTACGCATTTTGGCGCAGACTGGAAAATCTTCCCCGGTTCATGGAACATCTCGAAAGCGTCCTTCCGATTGACGAAAAGATCACCCGATGGACTGTTACCATTCCCGGGGGGCTCGGTACCGTCAGCTGGAAAAGCAGACTTGTCGAAGAGATACCCAACGAACTGATCCGCTGGAAATCCCTTCCCGGTTCTTCCGTCGAAAACGAGGGAAGCATCCATTTCCATGAAGCAGGGCAGCTTGGAACCCGTATTGAACTCGACCTCACCTACCGGGCTCCGCTTGGAACTCCCGGAGAGGCGGTTCTCAAGTTGCTCAACCCCGCTTTCGAGTACCTGGTCCGGTCCGACATACGAAACTTCAAAAGGTATGTCGAATCCGGAGAGGTGCCTGCGATGTAGCCATCATGGTGTATCGGCACCTCGAGCTTTAAGACGGCTCTATGGGGGCCTCCCCCCTTTATCCCCGTTAAACCACCACTATCAGGCACGCTTCGACTCCCTCTCCCATTATTCCTGTCTGAGGTGGAAAAGTGGAATAATTACAGAGGGATCCGAAGGCATATATAGATTGTCTGGATGGCAGTGGCCAGCCTGCCGTGTAGTCACGATCCGCCG
>CAYTTA010000048.1:12038-16202 GCA_964440655.1 uncultured Balneolaceae bacterium | reverse complement strand
CTGGCCACTTCTTGTGTCGCCTGGCCGCTCAAACCCGCCTGGCCACTCCAAGCCCAAGCCGCTACAACCGCCCGGCCACTCCACTCCAACCGCCTGGCCCTGCCACTGCCGCTTGATCCGGCCGCTTGGCCGCTTCCGTCCGGCGAATCCGTTTTACTTACTCCAGCCGGAAGGCCACCGGAAGGGTGTAGAGCACCTTTACGGGCTTGCCTTCGTGAACCCCCGGTGTGAACTGGATCTTGCTGAGAGCCTCGAGAGCCGCCTCACCGCAACCTCCGCCGATATCCCGAAGAACCTTGGGATCCTCCACCCTGCCGCTTTCCGTTACAATGAACTGCAGGTAGACACGTCCCTCAATACCCCGGCTCACCGCTTCCCGCGGGTAGCGGATGTTGTCATAGAGGGACTTCAGGCCGCCTACAATCTCAGGCATGGTATCGACGACGGTATGCACGTCCGACTCCTGTGCATAGCTATCGCTGGGGCAGGTAAGCAGGATACCGGTCCCCGTAATGAGAACTGCCGCCAGGATCCATCCGAAAAAGGATCTTCGAGCTGAATTACGGATTTTGTTTTCATTTAGATTCTTGTGATCAGACATTCCGCTAAAGATGTTAAGTATCGGTTTTTGTTGGATTTCTTATCGGCACCCGGAGTCCGGACTTTAGTGGTCCGGGTGATCCATGGCCCGGCCAATTCAACACAGTCTCAGAATTCGTTCAGATCATCATCATCAAGCGGAATCAGCCGGCGAGCCTCCCTGCGGATGGAACTGCCATTGCCCCCGCCTTTGCCCCCGCCGTTTCCACCGTTCGAAAGTCCCGCACCGGGACCTGCTCCGGTGCCCGCGCCCTCAAAGCCCGCTCCCGGATAGCGACCCCGTCCGTCCCCCGGCTTGCCTCCCTGCTGCACCACAACCGGAATCCCGCGACCGTAGCCGGAGCCGTGTGCGCTGTTAACAGCTTCCGACTCCTGCCGGTCATTTTTCCCCACGAGGCTTACCAGCTGCTCCACGATCTGCAGGAAATCGGACGCCTGGGCCGAGAGCTCTTCCGCTGCACTTGCCGACTCCTGGGAATTGGAGGCGTTGCCCTGAACCATCTTGTCCATCTCATGCATCACGGTGTTCAGTTGTGAAAGACCGGTCTCCTGCTCATTGGCGGCCGCTGAGATCTCAACCACCAGTGTGCTCACATTGGTAATGCTCTCTTCGATCTTCAGCAGGTTGTCCGCCACTTCCCGCGCCACCTCGGCTCCCCGCTCGGAACTCCGTTGCGACTGCTCGATCAGCTCGGCGGTATTCTTTGCCGCTTCGGCGCTTCGCTGCGCCAGGTTTCTCACCTCTTCGGCCACCACGGCAAAACCTTTGCCCGCCTCTCCGGCCCGGGCCGCCTCGACAGCCGCATTCAGAGAGAGCAGATTGGTCTGGAAAGCGATGTCATCAATGGTCTTGATGATCTTGGAGGTTTCCAGAGAGGCCTTCTTGATCTCCTCCATCGCCTCATTCATCCGCTGCATCGCATCCATACCGCTGGCCACCCGGGGCTCGGTCTCCTTCATCGCCTTCTCGGCCTGGCTGGCATTGTTGGCCGTCTGCTTTGTCTGGGCCGAGATCTCCTCGAGGGAGGAGGTGGTTTCCTGAAGACTTGCCGCCTGTTCACTGGCACTCTCGGCCAGCTCCTGGCTTGCACCCGCGAGCTGGATGGAAGAGGCGTTCACCTGCTCCGCTCCTCCTGAGAGCCGATCGATCACCTCGCCCAGCACCGCATTGATCGAGCGGCCGATGAAGTTTCCAAAAACGATTGCCCCGACGACGGCCACTACTGCTCCGATCCCAAGTACCCAAAGCAGAAGCCGGACCATGGAGTAGGTCTTCACACCCTGATTGTAGGCGGTCTGCTCGGATTCCGCAGCTACGGCCGACGTGCTGGAGAGAATCTCCTCAAAGACGCTTCTTCGAATCTCTTCCTGCTCCTGCTGCTGCTGTTTGGCGGCCACCATGCTGCGGACGGCAGCCACGTTGTCGTTCATCAGTGCAAGGGCGATGGAGACGGTGATCTGCCGGATCGGATCCACTTCGCGGTCATGAATCTGGCCGAGCCGGTCCCGCTCGCGATCGAACACTCTCTCGACCGCCCGGAACGCTTCCAGATCGTTCACCACCTCCGATCTCCAGAGCTCCCCGGCCGCCCGGTTGATCTCGAAAAGGAGTGTGTTGGACTCATTGATAAACCAGGTGAGCTCTCCCAGCTGCTGCCTGCCGGAACCCGATGAGATCAGCCTGTCAAGATCTTCATTCAGCGCGGTGCGGTACTCCAGAAGACTCTCCTGCAGCTCCTGAAGCGACTCCTCCACCAGTCTGCGGTAGTAGAGCAGTTCGACCATCGCCTCATGATAGGCCTCCGTGGTGTTGCGGTAGATGGTGATCTGATCCCCGATGGACCGGATGTCGGCCGAATCCCCCCCATCCTCGCCTGCGGAAGCACGGTTGGCACTCCTGCTGCCGGCACCGCCCTCCGACCCTGCAACTCCCGTCAGAGATTGCAGCTCGGCAAAATGGCTCTCCATGACCGGGACACGCTCCATCGCCCGCTGATAGGAGGTAGTGTCGTAGGGGTTGGCACTGTAGAGAAGAAGGTCGTTGCCCGCCCCTCGCACCTCCCTCTCCAGAGCATTGGCCAGATTCCACCCCCGGATGTTGACATTCAGAAGAGTATTGGAATAGTTGTTGATGAAGAGCAGGCCGGCCGTGGCAATAAGCCCCAGCAAAAACACCATTGCCGATCCCCCCTTTGACAGGGTAAGTACCCGTTCGGTGATGGTGGTGTTGCTGTTCTCACCCTGAAACGTAAATTTTCTGATGATGGAGTTGATCCAGTTCATTCTGTTATTCCTGTTTAGTAGCCAGTAAACCAGTGGGGTGCGGGATCCGCCCGGATCCTTCCGGAACGGCCGCTCTTCTCGACAAAACGGACTCTTCCGGTCAGTCAGACTCCTTATCCATCCGTTGATCCGTCTCCTCCCCAGCCTCCAATACCTCGTCAGGTACATCGAAAAGAACCTTGTGGACATCGATTATCATTTTCACCTGATCCTTCACCTTGCCGATACCCGACAGGTATTCGCTCTTGCCGGCAATGCCGAAGGAAGGCACTTCTTCTATATCGGCTCCCCCCATCTCGAGCACCTCCGACACCCGGTCCACCACGATTCCCATCAGGTACTCCTCTTCCTGAGCCACGATGATGCAGGTCTCGCCGGTGTCCTCGGCACGTTGCATGCCGAAACGGGCTCTCAGATCCATGACGGGGATGATCTTCCCCCTCAGATTGAGAACCCCCCGGATGTAATCCGGCACGTTGGGAACAAATGTGATGGGAATCAGGCCGATGATCTCCTGAACCTTCAGAATGTCAACGGCATACTCTTCCTGCCCCAAAAGGAAGCTGAGATACTTCCGGGCTTCCGGGGAATGCTCTGTCATTTCGCTGGCAGCCACTCTTTCCATGAGGTCAAACCCATGAGGTGAATCGTTGATACCCGAACCTGTTTAACCAAGAGGCAAGCTTGGAATGCATTTTTGAAGACCCGGACGGCGAAAAACGACCGCACTTCCCTGAATCCTCTTCCTCGGATCCTGACCCCTCGGAAGTCCCGGGACTTCACTACGTTATCGGTTCCGGAAAAGCGATCTTAAACGGGATCGATAACCACCCGTGATGAAAGCATTCGGATGATTCTGGCGCGAAGATCCTCGGCGGTAAAAGGTTTATGGACGAACTGGGCTTTCATCCGGTTGAACTCGCGGATCCGGTCGGGATGGCTTTCGGTCGATACGATCAGCACCGGAAGCTCTTTCGTCTCCGGCATTTTCCGCACTTTTTCCAGCATCTCGATCCCGCCCATCACCGGCATGTTCACATCAAGAAAGAGGAGATCCACCTGGGACTGTCGGAGGATTCTGAGCCCTTCCCGGCCGTTTTCCGCCTCGTAGATCTCACCCGTCCGGATTCTGGACAGTTCGATCGTCTTGCGGATCATCGTCCGCATCACCGCACTGTCATCAACCAGCAGAATGTTAATCGCCATTGCCCCCTCCTGCGATCCCGACGCCGCTTCCTGCGGTCCCGCTTCCTGTGGCCCCGCTTCCTGTGGCCCCGCTTC
>CAYTTA010000048.1:0-11938 GCA_964440655.1 uncultured Balneolaceae bacterium | reverse complement strand
CCCGCTTCCTGTGGCCCCGCTTCCTGTGGCCCCGCTTCTCTGAAAGGAGCCGAGAATGGCCGGGCCGATTTCATCGATCGGCAGCACCTGCTGCGCCGCCCCGATCTCAACCGCTCGTTTGGGCATGCCATAAACAACAGAGGTCTGTTCATCCTGTGCGATGGTCCATGCCCCGTTTTTTCTCATCTCCAGCAGCCCGCTGGCACCGTCCACCCCCATTCCGGTAAGGAGCACCCCGGTGGCATTGACTCCGGCGGAGCGTGCGACCGAATTGAAAAGCACATCGACACTGGGCCGGTGATGATGCACCGGCGGCCCCTGACGAATCCTCGTGTAGTAACGGGCTCCCCGCTTCTCCAGCTGCATGTGAAAATTGCCGGGAGCAATCAGCACGCTTCCCGCCTCCACCAGATCCCCGTCCCTGGCTTCCCGAACCTCCACCTGGCATTTCCTGTTCAGCCGGTCGGCAAAACTTTTTGTGAACACCGGAGGCATGTGCTGGACGATCACCGTTCCGGGAGTCTGAGGCGGGAACTCCGGCAGAAGACGCTCCAGAACCCGGGTTCCGCCGGTCGATGCACCGATCGCAATGATCTTGTCGGTAGTGTGAATGAGTCTGGCCGGCACCTGGATCTGACGGGCGGGCCGGTCCGGTGCAGGACCGTTCAGAAGACGATCGAATCGTGCCGCCGCTGCCGCACGGACCGCCTTGACCACCTCCCGGGAGAGATCCTGTGTCGAATAGGCAGACCCCGGCTTGCAGATCACATCGACCGCACCCAGGCTGAGTGCCATCAGGGCATTCTCACTGTTCCTGGGAGTGAGTGAACTGACCACCACCACCGGCATGGGGTAGTGCTCCATCAACCTGGCCAGAAAGGAGAGCCCGTCCATCCGGGGCATCTCCAGGTCGAGTGTGATGACATCGGGCTGAAGCTCCACGATCTTGTCCCGGGCGAGGTAGGGATCCATGGCGGTGCCGACCACCTGGATATCGTCATGCTTCCCGAGCTCTTCCGTCAGATATTTCCGGACAACCGCCGAATCATCCACAATGAGGACCTTGATCATTCCCCGGCCTCCTGAAGGTTTTGTGTGTACCAGATGGTGATCTCCATCTCGCCTTCATCAAAAAAAAGTTGAACTGTCTCCTTTATCATGCCGGATTGATCCGGCTTCCTTTTCACCGGGTCTCGCTCGCTGCGGAGCGGGTCAAGCCCGGTGTGCGGATCCGACCCGGTGTGCGGATCCGGCCCGGTTTCCTGATCCTGCCAGGAACCTCGTGTCTCCACAGTGGTGGAGAGCAGAAGCTCTTCCGGATCTTCCTCCGGACCCACGGCACGCGGTGGCTGCAACCGGCAGATCTTGCCATCCCTGGCAAAGAGCGGGACTGTATTCCCACAGATGATGTTGGCCACTTCGCAAAGGGCTCCCTCCTGCAGGGTCCGTGTCACCTGATCGGCTCCGAGCATGTTGGAAGCGATCGCATCGGCCAGATCCCCTGAGGCATCAATGAGCATGCAACCCCGCTCGGGCCCTTCGAAACCGATCAGCGCCCGGATACGCTCCCCCTCCGAGCCATTCTTGCCCGGCATCTCTTCATCATCGAGATCCCACTCATCATCATCGGCCGGTCCCGGATTGCCATCTGCAAACCGCACCCCGACGGCATCGCCCCACTCCCCTGCCGCGGCATCGTCCCACTCACCCGCAGTGATATCATCCCACTCTTCACCCATGACAAGATCATCCCGTTCCCACTCCTCGAGAGGAAAGAGATAACAGGTGATCTCCAGGGTCCGGAGTGCAATCGACTCTATCTTCTCGGCATATCGCGCCATGGCTCTGAATCCATCTGGACCGGTTTTTTATTGATCTTTACCAGACCGTCCGCAAGTCGGAGGGAGATGCTTCGGGAGATGGACCCCCCCACCTCGTGATGGGCGATCAGGAAATTGTTCTTCCACATCAGCTTCCGGAAGGTTATCCAGTTCCGTTTTCCGATCTTGAAGTGGTCCTCCCTTCCATTTTTCCGCATGCTTGCTCCTCCCGCGACGGTAATGACAAAATGGTCCGGATCCGCCCCCAGGCTGTGCATCTCCTGCAGAAGACGGTCAAACCCGGTGTCGATGAACATGGCCGGTCGGCTCAGCGCCTTCTCCGGATCCGCTTTCGACAGCGGGAGCATCACATGGAGCAGTCCTCCCACGCGGGCAACCGGGTCGTAAACCGTCACCCCCAGGCAGCTTCCAAGAGCGTAGGTAATCAGCTCCTCACACCGGTTGTCCGACACCTTCAGCTCACCCATTCCGACCACCGATTTTATCGCAAAAAGTCTCGTCACACCTTCCGATAAATCGCCGGGCGTACGCTCTCAAACCCGGGGTTCCGTTCTCCGAGACTTTCAGAATGACCCAGAAAAAGATATCCGCCCGGCTCGAGGATCTCGTGGAATCGTCCGATGAGCTGCTGTCGGGTCGGAGGATCAAAATAGATCATCACATTCCGGCAGAGGATCACATGAAAAGGTCCTTTCATGGGCCACGGGTCGACCAGATTGAGCCGGGAGTAGGTGATCATGCTCCGCACTCCGGGGCGGACCCGGTAGCGTCCATCCTCCAGAGGTTCAAACCATTCGCTGATCCGCGACGGCGAGAGACCCATGAGCCGTTCCAGCGGATAGACCCCCTCCTTCGCGACAGTCAAGGCACTTCCTGAGATATCGGTCGCCAAAATCCGAACTCGTGACGCGACGCTTTCCGACTGGGAGAGCAGCTGGATCGCGCAGCTGACCGGCTCCTCTCCCGTCGAGCAGCCTGCCGACCACCACTTCACAGGACGGTTGATCCCGGGGATGATCTCGCTCCGGATGAAATCGAAATGACGGGGCTCGCGAAAGAAATCGGTTTTGTTGGTCGTCAGAACATCGACAAAATTCAGGAACTCCTCGTCATCATGGTCCACCAGCCGGAAGTACTCCTCGAAAGAGTCCAGCTTCAGACTCCGGATCCGTTTCATCAGCCGGGCTCTCACCAGGGACTCCTTGCCGTCGGGCAGCCAGATTCCGCTGAAATCGTGCAGAATGTTTCGCACCCGTAAAAAATCAGTCTCCTTCAGATCCATCAATATCCCGCTCCATCCCGCTCAGTTCACAATGGCAGCCGTGTCGAGGATCAGCCCCACGCGTCCGTCCTCAAGGATCGCCCCGCCGGAGATGTGATCCATCTTTACATTGAGTTTGATCGATTTCCCGACGAGCTGCCGCTGTCCGATCACCTCATCGACAAAAAGGGCGTACCGCTTGTTGCTGCTGCGGACCACCAGAAGGGTTCCGTCGAGCAGATCTTCCACCGCTCCCTGCAGCCGGAAGAGTTGGTGCAGTCGGATGACCGGGATGGTCCGCCCCTGGAAGAGCACCTGCTCCGACCGGTGCATTACGGTGAAGAGATCCTCTCCCGAGGCACGGAAAGCCATCTCGATATTCATGATCGGGATGATGAATCGCTGGTCGCTGACACGGACTAGCATCCCGTCGGTGATGGCCAGTGTGAAAGGGAGCTCCAGCGAGATCCGGGTCCCTTTCCCCAGAACCGACCAGACATCGATCTTTCCGTTCAGCTGCTCGATTGACCGACGCACCACATCCATGCCTACTCCCCGCCCGGAGAGATCGGTCACTTTTTCGGCGGATGAAAACCCCGGTGCGAAGATCAGGTTGAAGATCTCCCGTTCGGAGAGACGGGCACCGGGATCCACCAGACCCTTTTCGACCGCTTTGGCAAAAATCTTCTCCTTGTCAATTCCTCTTCCGTCATCCTCGATCTCGATCACCACCTTGCCGCCCTCCTGGAAAGCGCGGAACCAGATGGTGGCCGTCTCCGGTTTGCCGGTCCGGCTCCTCTCCTCCGGCTCCTCGATTCCATGGTCGAGCGCATTCCGGAGCATGTGGACGAGGGGCTCGTTGATCACATCGACCATGTTGCGGTCCATCTCCGTCTCCTCACCGATGGTGGAGAAGGTGATCTGTTTGCCGGCTTTTCGGGACAGATCCCGGACCAGACGGGTCATTTTCTGGAAGGTGGACTTGAGCGGGACCATCCTCAGGGTGAGACTCGTGTCCTGCAGCTCCCGAAGAATCTTGCTGGCATGAGAGACCTTCTTCTGCAGTTCGATATCCTTCGAGAAGAGACTGTCCTGGGCGACCACCGAGTGGGCGATTACCAGCTCCCCCACCAGATCGACCAGCCGGTCCAGGCGGTTCACGCTCACCCGTACGGTGGCATCGCTCTCTGTCTTCCGGTTTTCTTTTCCGGAGACCGCCTCCGGTGCGGTTGAGGGAGCGTTGCTTCCGGAGGGAGCAGCGTCTGCCTGTGCCGGATCGGATGAGGGAGGGACCGATGGTGAAGCTCCCACAGCCGCAGCCGGGGCCCCGGAAGCCAGGGCTTCGGCAGGCGAGATTCCATCCCGGGAGACCCGGTGGAGCATTCCAAGAATGGTTCCATACTGAACCGAGAGCTGCAGGGTCCCCTCCCCTCCCGTCGATTCGATGGATGAAAGAAGCTCCTTAAGCACATCGATGGAGCGGAAGGAGAGATCGGCGCAGGCGGAATCGAAGGGAAGCTCCTTGTCCCTCACCATGCTGAGCATCGTCTCTGCGGAGTGGGTGAACTCCGATACCGGGTCAAGCCCCATAAAAGCCGATGTCCCTTTTATCGTATGGAATGCACGAAAGACCGTATTGACGAGCTCCTCGTCGTCCGGGCTCTCCTCAAGCTCAAGAAGGGCATTTTCTGCCGATTCGATCAGATCCTGGCACTCGGAGATAAACTCCTCGATCATTTCCGGATCCGTGTCGTCCGGATAGGCAAAATCCCGGGGGATATCATCGCCGGCCTCCTCCTGATCGGATGCTCCCTGCCCTGATGAGCCACGCCCTGATGAGCCACGCCCGGCCTCCGCACCCTGCTCCGGTTCATCCGTTGCGGCCTGGCCCGAAGCGACTGGCTCCGACGCGGCAGACCCGGACGCGGCAGACCCGGACGCGCCCTCCTCCCATTGACGGTCGGCCTCCAGCTGCATCGCCTTTTCTGTCAATTCGGAAAGACGGGAAAGCCAGTCGGCACTAGAATCGCCACCGGAATCGACACCGGCCGCCAAGGCCTGCTCTATCGCACCCTCTGCTTCCCGGAGCACTTCAGCCAGATGAGGGGATCCCGCTATCAGCTTTTCGACCATTCCGGCCAGAAAGCGGAGCTCTTCGGCGCTGACGGAGTGCTCATCGAGCTCCATCAGACAGGCGGCAAGACGGTCGAGTGTCACCTCTTCATCATCACTCCCCGTCACGACATCGCCGGCATCGGAACTCCCCAGAGCGGTCGACGTACCGGAACCTTCCCGCAGCCTTTCGAGCTCATCGAGCTCGATCACCCTGTCGGCCGACTCCCCCTCTCCGGAGAGCGCTTTTTCCAGAGCCGCGACGGCCGCCTCCACTTCTTCGACGGAGATCTCCCCATCCCGGAGATGATACTCCCGGATCAGATTGACCGCCCCCATGACGGCGGCCTTGACGCTCAGGAAGTAATCATCCTCCTGAAAAAGGTGCATCAGCCCCTTCCAGACACCGTCAATCACCCCCTGAAGACCTCTGGAGCCTGTAAACCCGGAGGCAAAGTCCTCGAACTCTGCCCCGGCGAGTGCTACGTTCTCGCGGTCCGTCGGCCACACATCGGCCAGCAGGGAGATGATTCTCCCGAGTGATTCCGCAATCGGCTTGTCACCCATGGAAGCAGATCAGGATTTGGATTCGCTCAGAGCCATATTGAGCCAGAATTCACCCCTGGAGCTTTGGTAATACATTTTTTCCGTGGGCGGCTTGTTCGGCATGAAGAGCATCAGGTCACTGCCCCGCGTGGAGGTGGGAAGGGAGGACTGCCCCCTGAATCCCACCTTCTCAATATTGGCCGCCACCTCGCCCGCCAGAATGTTGGAGATCTCTCCGATAAGATCTCCCATGTCCTCGCTCTCGAAGGGGAGCTCCATCCCGACAAAAACCTCGGAGAGGCCCATCGCCGTCTCCCGGGGAATGGCCAGCATCAGCGAGAGAGTATGGACCGAGTTGAAGACGGCAATATTACCGATGATCCCGTTCAGCGGCTCGTTGCTCCCGTCGCTTGCCTGCCGCTCCGGCTCATCGCCGATAATGGATGAAAAGGTGTTGACCACGGACTGATGAACCATATCCACGATCTCTGCCGGGATTTCATTAACTTCATTCAGACTTTCTGGAATCATTCGTCTACACGTTTATGAGTTAAGCAGATTTTTGAAGAAGCTCTTCTTCTCCTCTTTGCGGGTTACCAGATTGCCCTTGTCATCGAAATATTTGCTGATTGCGTTGGATACCTGGCTTGCGGTGAACGGCTTGGTGATATATTCGTTGGCACCCCCTTCGTTCAGCGCCTTGTCCACCTTGCCCATCGATTTCTCCGCCGTCACCATGATGATCGGAATGTGCTCGGTGTTCTCCATTTTGCGGACCTCCATGGAGAACTCCACCCCGGTCATCTTGGGCATGTTCCAGTCCACAAAGATGATCTGGATCTCGTCATTGAATTTTTCCAGGGCATCCTGTCCGTCCATCGCCTCCACATACTCAAAGTCGGCGATCATCAGCTGATCCAGAACCCTTTTGACAGCACT
This sequence comes from uncultured Balneolaceae bacterium, assembly GCA_964440655.1. Taxonomy (GTDB): domain Bacteria; phylum Bacteroidota; class Rhodothermia; order Balneolales; family Balneolaceae; genus CAYTTA01. The sequence continues at coordinate 5,239 of CAYTTA010000048.1, read as the reverse complement.
TCTCATAATCTTGGAATCATCCACAACGAGTGCCTTGATCTTACTCATAGCGTGCAGAATGTTTGAATTAGACCTGATCGCGATGGGATCGCTTGGTTTTCCCCAACCCCTGTTATCGGGCTGGTGCAGCCGGACTTAAGAAGCGGAAACAGGTTAAAGATCTCACAAGGCTGTCCGATAACCCTTTTATAGTGGCCCATTCCAACAACAATGTGCGATTCAAACCGAACGCGTCATGAGAACACTTTTTGAAATTTCAAAGACCGGGATCCTCGCAGCCGAGCGCTCCATGTCGGTGACTGCCCAGAACATGGTGAACGTCGATACTCCCGGCTATTCGCGGCAGCGGGTCAATGCCACACCGGTCGGGATGCACCTTGGCATCCGACATGCCGGCCTTGGCGTGAACATCACCTCCGTCTCCCGGCTCCGTAACGAGATGAAGGAGATCCTGCTCAACGAAAACCGGCAGGAGATGGGCTACATGCAGGGGAAGGCAAAGGTTCTGGAACAGCTTGAGGCGACCATGACCACAGATTCCGGGGGTGATCTGGATCTGCGGATCGGACGGCTGTTCGATGTCTTTTCCGACCTCTCCTCCAACCCGCAGGATATGAGCGTGCGGAACAACATCATATCGGAAGCCACCCAGCTCACGGTCAAACTGAAGGAGCTGGACCGGAGCATCAACCGGACCAGTGATCTGGTGCGCGATTCGGTAACCCATTCGGTTGCCCAGATCAACAATCTTCTGAAGGATCTGGCCGCGCTGAACAACGCGATCAAGTATGGACAGGCGTCGGGGCAACCGGACCACACCAGTCTGGACATCCAGGTCCGGAAGCTGGAGCAGCTCTCCGAGCTTGTAGATTTCGATACGCATATAACGGGCAACGGAACCCTGGAGCTCCGGATCGGCGGCATGCTGGTTCTTCATGAGGATCAGGCTTCCCACTTCCAGGCCGAGATCGATGAGATCCACAAGGTGATCCGCATACGGCTGGACAACGGGAAGTCTCTGGACATTACGGCCGGAAGATTGGGAGCCGAGCTGGAGATGTATCAGCAGGGAATCCCGGATGCAAGAAGAAGGCTTGACGACATTGCCGCGACGCTTGTGAATGAGTTTAATGCACTCCACTCAACGGGTTACGGTCTGGATGGAACGGGTGGACGCCCCTTCTTTGATCCGGCCGAAACCACGGCGGCCACCATTCAGGTGAATCCGCAGCTTGTGGCGAATCAGAATCTGATCGCCGCCTCCACCGCACCGGATGAACCGGGCAACGGGGATCTGGCCGCCCGGATTGCCGATCTGAGAAACCAGAAAATTGTAGGCGGACGGAAAATCATCGACTTCACCGTCGATCTGATCAGCCGTCCGGGGGGTGAACTGGGTGAGCTGCGGAATCAGATCGAGGCGACCGACTCCAAGATCCATATGCTGGAGATGCAGCAGGAGCAGGAGTCGGGTGTGAGCATCGATGAGGAGCTCACTCTCCTCATTCAGTATCAGAATGCCTATCAGGGAGCGGCCAGGGTGATGGTTGCCGCTCAGGAGATGTACGATACGCTCCTTTCCCTGACACGATAGATGGCCATAGACAGATGTCAAAGATCCCGCGATCTGATCTCATGTCGGATGAAGGTCGGATAATGTCGAACCGATTTTACGGCCTGATGTATAAATTTTTAGTTAAACCCTCTTAACCAGCCTGGTGAGGTAAAACCATGCGAGTAACGCAAAAGATTCTCTTCAACAACTTCATGCGGGATGTGCACCGCAACCGCACCGAGATGGGAAAAATCCAGTCGGATCTGAGCAGCGGCCGATTTGTCCGGGTTCCTTCTCATGATCCGGTAAACTTCCAGAGGGCACGTATTATTGAGGAGAACGTCCGCAAGGAAGATCAGTACCTGAGGAACATCAGCCACGGATTGCGACAGGCCCGCTTTGCCCAGGAGTCTCTGGCACGTGCAACCGACAGCCTGATCGAGATCAAGGAGATACTGATACAGGGGGCGACCGACTCGGCCGATGCCCACTCCCGTGAGAGCATGGCGGAGCAGGTTTCAGCGATCCGGAACACGCTGATCAACACGTTCAATGTGAACTATGGTGACCGGTTCCTCTTTGCGGGTACCAACAGTGCGACACCCCCCTTTGAGCTCGATCCCGGGGATCCGAGCGGTGTGGCCTACCACGGAAACGGATCAGCGCCGACGGTCATGGCGGGTGACCGTATTCAGATCGGCATCAGTGTAAGCGGCGAGGATCTGCGCACCATGGCAGATGGCGGGGATATTTTTCAGGTGATCACCGACATCGAGCAGGCGCTACGAGACAGTGACCGGGCCGCCCTGAACAATCTCATGCCCGATCTGGACAATGTGATCAACCATGTCACCTACGAAACCTCCAAACTGGCCAGCAACATCAATCAGCTGGATTTCATGATCGAGCAGTATGAAGCTCTGGCGATCAGCCAGAAATCGGATGTGAGCCAGATGGTCGATACCGATTACGGGGATGCATTCTCCCGTCTGCAGCGAAACCAGGTTGCCTACGAATCGGCACTGGCGGTTCATACCACCATGTTCCAGAACTCGCTGCTCGATTTTATCAAGATCTGACACAGGGGGGGCACCAGCCCCCTGTTTATCTTTTATTAGCGCCGTCCTTCATCTTCGAGATCCCTCTCTTCTCTTTCAGGTTTTCTTTTCGGCCAGGCTCTGCCACTTGCATCTATGCAGATCGCAGGCTGCATGCAGGATCACAGATCATATTCACATATGTTTCAGCACAACAGCATTCGCACATCAGGATTCAGAACACCTATGCCATGGAATACAAAATTGACTCCACAGAACTAAATCCCTCGGAAATGGATGCCCTGCATGCCCTACTACAGGGGAAGAAGATGCCGGTTCTGGTGAACGATGATGGGAAGTCGAAAGTAAAACTCCCTGCATCGATCTGCCGGTTACTGCTCCGGGTGATCATGCGGATAAAAGAGGGGCGAAATCTGATTCTTTTGTGTGAAGATGAGGTGTATACAACCCAGGCGGCTGCCCGTTTTTTAGGGATGTCCCGTCAACACCTGGTAAACACGCTGGAAGATGGAAAGATCCCCTTTCATAAAGTCGGCACCCACCGACGGGTCTATCTCAAGGATCTGATACTCTATAAGGAACAGAGAGATCAATTCCGAAAAGGCAACTGAATCACTTCGCCTGGTTCACAATCAACCGGGTTCATGATCAGATAAAACAAGCCGGACGGAACCTGGGGTAGTTAGAGGTCCGTCCGCCTGTTTTCATCTTTGTATTACCGAATCTGGGGACTATGCATCGAGTGATCAGTACCCGAGCATCATCATCCGGTAATTCACCACCCTCTGAAATTGCGACTCCCCCTGGATGATGATCTGCTGCAGCTCATTGAAAATCCGTCGCTGCTGCTCTTCATACCGTACAAGATATCTCTCCTGGGCTTCTATACGGTTGCCGAGCCGCTGGATTCTTTGATCCAGCCCCTGCTCCAGAGACTTGATCATCCCGGAATCTGAATCCACAAATTGTTCCGCCTGTCTCCTCATGTTGCTGACGGCAGAATTCTCATGGGAAAAGAACTGCTGCACTTCCTGCGGTCGTTCTTTAAGTGCTTCATCCAAAAGGGTGGAATCGGTGATTTTCATCGTACCATCCTTGTCAAAACCGATACCGATCTCCGAGAGACTCGAGATCACCCCCTCATCCAGACCTTCCGCCGGAAGCATGCCTGTCTGTCGGAGCGTATAGGTCAAATTCCGGACTGCTCGAAGATCTTGAAGAGCCCCGCGCCGATTATTCTCGGCATCGATAAAGGTTCGGTCTCGGATGGTCTTGTTCACCTCATTGTAGGCTGAGATAAACTCATTGATATTGGCACGGGCCTTCGCCAGGTCGGTCTTGACAGAGAGCGTTTCGGCCTCTCCGGTAGCTTTCAGCAGGGTAAACGTCAAACCGCCTACTGCATCACTGATAATGTTGCTGCCACGCGTGAAGGTGACCCCGTCGATGATGAATTCGGCATCCAGCTCATTTTCGGACAGAAGATGGGTCATGGCATCCGTGATTTCTGCAAGAACCCCTGTGGCATCTCCTCCAAACTGAATTCGATTTTCAAAACCTGTCTCAAGACTCTTGAAAGAGAGCTGCACATCCGATCCATTTGTCGTGAAGAGAGTAGCCTGTGCCACCTCGCCGAACTCCTCGTTGATCTGTTCGGCAAACGCTTCGAGTATTTCACGATTCGTCCGGGTTACCGGGGCCCCATTCTCATCTTCGTAGCTGGTCTCGACCGTAATGGTCCGTGTGATCTCTCCGATCGTAATGGTTACACTTCCGTCTCCTTCGGCACTCAGTTCGTAACCTTCCCCATCCATGATGGCAGTAAGTGCCGTATCGCTGGATGCCAGTCGGTTGATGGTGACGTTGTAGCTGGCCTCTTTGTTTCCCGATGCCGCAGAGTTGATCCGAACCACACTCTCGTCCGAACTGGTGATAGAGAGTGGCTGAAACGCATTGTTCCGTAGATCCTGGAGCTCCTCGATCTTGCTGATGAACTTGGAAACTGAGGAACTTACCTCACCTAGTGCGGTTTTTTTCTCCCGCTGCATGCTGCGCTGAAGTTCCAGCTTCAGCTTTGTCTGGCTTTCAAGTTCTACCAGCTGCTCAACAAACTTCTCATACGGATTGTTCTGCCGGAAGATCGGATTGGATGGAACGTGGTTGATCGGGCTCATAGAAAAAGGATTATAGGTTGGTTCAATCTCATTTTATACTCCATATCTGTTATCGGTAAATCCCCCCGCCCGGTTAAATTTTCTCTTCTGTTGTAGCCCACAGTTTTCCAGTATTTTGACCCTTATATATAGAGGGCTTGGTCCGGATGAGAATAGCACAAAGGGAAAGTGATCGTGGCGTTTAAGTTGGCATCGGGCGGAACGATAACTCAATTACCAATCCAAACTTTAATCAACCTAAGGTGATCTATCATGGCAGGATTTGGTGATCTTAACCGAGTAAATACCAACGTTCAGGCGCTGGATGCTCAGCTCTCCCTGAACAAGATTAACAGAGACCTCGCAAACAACCAGTTGCGACTCTCTACCGGCCTTCGAATCAACCGGGCTGAAGATGATGCGGCCGGATACTCCATCGGAACCAAGCTTCGAAGCCGCGTTGCCGGACTGGA
>CAYTTA010000047.1:0-20420 GCA_964440655.1 uncultured Balneolaceae bacterium | reverse complement strand
CCGGCCGCATCTCCACTTTGTTTTCATCCGGCCGCGCGCCCCTTTTGATCTCATCACGCCGATCGTTCGGGGTATTCTGATCGGAGCGGTGGTTCCGCACATCGGCGCGACTGTAGGTCTCGAGCGGGCTCTTTGTCACACTTCCGGACGATCGCCCATCCACTTCAGGCTGTTGCATCGCCTGATCCTGTTTTTCGGCATACTCCCGGAGCGCCTTGAGATGATTTCGCCTGTAGGTGCTCCCGCCGGGAGTGAACGGAGTTCCCGTATGCTCCTTCTCCCTGCCGTTCACTCTCTTTTCCGGACTCCCTTCCGACCCCCTTGCCGGAGCGGCCAGCCTCGCCCGGCCATTCCGCACCAGTGAGGGGTGCGCACCCTGGTACCTCGTGCGGAACATTCCTGTGCGGCTTCCGCTCGCAGGGGGAAGATTTCTGCCCAATCCCGTTCGTTCTCCGAAAGCTCCGCCTTGTGCGTCCTCCTTTCCGGCTTGTTCACCGGTCGTATCGGGTCCCCGGCCGGCCATCCCCGCACCACCCGGGCGGGCTCCTGAACCGGCCATCACCGTAATCCCGACCTGCCCGTTACCCTCTGCCGGTTGCGAATCCAGGATGATGAAATCATCCCCGTACATCTGCCGGGCGCTCTTCTTGACCGCTTCCAGTGTTTTCCCGAAAAACTTCCGTAATACCATGATTATCTGCTTTTATGCTTTCAAGCTCTTAATTGACCTTCAAGAGAGATTTCATCTCCACTTTCTGCTGCCGCTACGCTTTGAATCGATCCGCCAGTCCGCCACTCCACGCCCGCTCGCCTCTCCACGACCGTCCGTCCCTCCAGCCCGTCCGCCTGTCTGTCCACCCGCCTTTCTGTCTGTCCACCCGTCTGTCTGTCTCCGTCTGTCCATCCGCCCCTCCACAGGATCACTTAACGGCAAGCGTGGGCTGTGGAGCGGAAGCCGGAAGGGCAGGTGCATCCAGGTTGAGCCTTCCGAAGGTGCTGAACCGCACATCGGGGCTGATGTCATTGTAGGAGAGCACACTGATCTCCGGCAGTATGGGCGACAGAAACTCAAACATCGTAAAGCGCAGAACCGGAGAGGTGAGCAGGATCGGATCGAATCCTTGACGAATCATCGACTCGAAAAGGGCGGAGGCGTTCTTGTAGAGAGTCTCCACACTCTCCGGTGTCAATCCCAGGGTATTGGGGTTGAGGGTTCCCTGCTGAGCCTGGCTCATGAGGTGCGATTCGAGCCGCGCATCCATCATCGTCACGGTGATCTCGTTGCTGCCGCCGGTAAACTGCCGGGTGATGGTCTCGGCCAGCGCCGCCCGGCAATACTCGGTCAGTACGTCGGGATTGGTGGTCGAGTGGCAGTGGTCTGCCAGCACCTCCAGGATGGTCCCCAGATCCTTGATCGGGATTCTTTCGCGGAGCAGCCTTTTCAGCACCTTCTGGATATCCCCGATCTTCATGCCGTCCGGAATGAGCTCATCCACCAGAGCGGGGGAGCGCTCCTTGACCGTGTCGAGCAGTCTGCGGACCATCTGCCGGTCTATCAGTTTGTGGGCGTTCTTCTTGAGCACCTCCATCAGGTGGGTGGTGATCACCGCCCCGGCCTCGATCACCGAAAGACCGTACTTTTCTGCCTGCGAGCGGTTGTTCGCGCTCACCCAGATCGCATCCATTCCGAAAGTGGGGTCCTTGGTACGGATCCCCTGCAGGTCGGGCGAGAAATCCATCGGCAACAGGACCAGATAGTATCCGGGCAGAAGTTCTCCCTGCCCCTGCAGATTCCCGCGGAGCTTGATGGTATACTCGTTGGCATCGAGCTGCACGTTGTCCCGGATCCGGATCGGCGGGATGATGATTCCCATTTCGGAGGCCATCTGGATCCGGAGGGAGTTCATCCGGGAGAGCAGATCGCCGCCCTGACTGGTCTCTACCATCGGAATGAGGCTGTACCCGATCTCCAGCTCCAGCGTATCCAGAAGCAGATAGTCCTCCACCTTCTCCGGTTTATCTGTCTGTTCACGCCCGGCCAGTTCGGTCTGAAGGGCTTCCTCGGCAGTCAGACTGTTATAATGGTTCCAGGCGGTATAGAGGAAAAAGGCACCGATCAGCCAGAAGGGGATAATCGGCAGCCCCGGCAGCAGACCGATCAGGAAGACAAACATCGCTCCGATCGCCACCGTTTTGGGGTTGCCCAGCAGCTGCTGGGTCAGCTCCTGGCTGAGGTTCTCCTCCGATGCGGCGCGGGAGACCATAATCCCCGCCGCTGTCGAGACCAGAAGGGCCGGAATCTGGGAGACCAGTCCGTCACCGATGGTGAGCAGGGTGTAGAGCTCCGCCGCCTCGAGCAGGCCCAGTCCCTTCTGCATTGTTCCGATGATCAGCCCGCCGATAATGTTGATGAAGGTGATGAGGAGTCCGGCGATGGCATCACCCCTCACAAATTTGCTTGCCCCGTCCATCGCGCCGTAGAAGTCGGCTTCCCGTGCGATCTCGTCCCTCCGTTCCCGCGCGTCCTTGTCGGTGATCAGGCCGGCACTCAGGTCGGCATCGATCGCCATCTGCTTGCCCGGCATGGCATCGAGGGTGAAGCGGGCCGCTACCTCCGCGATCCGGGTTGCGCCCTTGGTAATCACCACAAAGTTGATGATCACCAGGATCGAGAAGATGATGATACCGATCAGGAAGTTGCCGCGGACGATGAATCCGCCGAACGACTCGATGATCTCCCCGGCATATCCATCGGCCAGGATAAGCCGCGTCGTTGCCACGTTCAGGGCGAGCCGGAAGAGGGTCAGAATGAGCAGCATCCCCGGAAAGACTGCAAACTGGAGCGGTTTGAGCGTGTAGAAGGAGACCAGCAGCACGATCAGCGAGAGCGAGATATTGATCGCCAGAAAGAAATCCATCCCTACAGCGGGCAGGGGGATGATCATGATCATCAGAATCAGGATGATGCTGGAAGAGATCAGCACATCCGTCTGGAAAAAAATATCCCTGAACTGTCGGAAGGTGAAACCGCTCTGATTCATAGGAAGTGGTTACTTCTGTTTGTTCTTCAGTTTGTAGATGTAGGCCAGGATCTCCGCCACAGCCCGGTAGAGATCGACCGGAATCGGCTCATCCTCCTCTGCGGTGGCAAAAAGGGCCTGGGCGACCGGACGGTTCTCCACAATGGGAATACCGTACTGCTCGGCGATCTCACGAATTTTCAATGCTTTGAGCCGCTGACCCTTTGCCATCACCACAGGTGCCTCCTGCACACCGGGGTCGTATTTCAGGGCGATGGCGTAATGGATCGGGTTGGTGACCACGACGTCCGACTCCATGATGGCGTGGTCAAGACGTTTCCGCCGCACAAGGGTGAGCCCGAACTTCCGGCGCTGCGCCTTGACGTGCGGGTCTCCCTCCATCTGCTTGTGCTCATCCTTCACTTCCTGCTTGGTCATGCGGAGCTCTTTGTGGTGCTGATACCGCTGCCAGACGGCATCGGCGATCGAGAGCAGGAAGAGTGCGGCCAGGATCCGCGAGACCACCAGAAGGACATAGCGGCCTGTCTCCGCCAGGGCGTTCTCCATCGGCATGACCACAAAGGAGACAAAGCGGTCGATCTCGCTGCGAATGGTAAAGTATACGACCAGACCGACGATAAAGAGCTTCATGAAGCCTTTGGTCAGTTCCACCAGACCTTTGGCTGAGAAGATCCGTTTGAAACCGCTGATCGGATTGAGCCGGTCGGGTTTCGGTTCCAGAGCCTGAGTGGAGAAGGCACCGCCGGTCTGGGCCAGATTCACCAGCAGTGCGGTGACGAAGAGGAAGATCATGATCGGCATGAGCATGTCAATTCCGAAGACCATCGCCATCCGCAGAAATTCCATGGCATGGTCCTGATCGGCCAGCTCCATCCCCGCATTGTAGAAGAATGTGGTGAAGAGTGATCTCATCTTATTGTACATGTACCCGCCGGCTGCCAGAAAGACCACCAGTGAACAGAGCATGAGCATCACGGAAGAGATTTCCCGGCTGATGCTCACATTTCCTTCTTCCCTCGCTTTGTCCAGCTTCCGTTGGGAAGGTTCTTCTGTTCTTTCCTGATCGTTTTTTTCTTCTGCCATTCCGATTGCCAACAGAGTCGTGATACCCCGGTCCGTGTCGGAGGACACGACAGGTAGAGATTCTCTGTACAACAGTTATACCATTGCGTGAAGCGCGGCTTTTGACCTGCTTCAGAGCTTGCCGGGGAGCCGGAGGGGACATTTCCTCCATGGCTGCGGAAAAGATTTCCATCAGGAGGGCAGGCGGAATCGGCCGGATCCGCCTGGGCCGGACTCCGGGCGGGTGGCACAGATTTTGAAAGTCGGGTTGGTGTAGACGCGCAAATTAAACGAGCAATGCGATGATCGATCGACTTCAGGCCCACATGCAGGCGATGCAGATGCTGATGAGGGCGCAGCAGGTGACGGCCGACAATCTGGCCAACCTCAACACGCCCGGCTTCAAGGGGACCCGCCTTTTTCACCGGCTGATGACCGAACAGATCGACGGCAGGACGGTGACCCGTACGGTGGCCGGTCAGCAGGTGGATCTCACCCAGGGGGTTCTTGAGCAGACCGGCAACGAACTGGATGTCGGAATCAGCGGGGAGGGCTTTTTCGTCGTCGAGGAAGGGGGGCAGCACTACCTGACGCGGGACGGACGCTTCCGCTTCGATCCGGACGGCTATCTGGTGAACAGCCGGGGAGCGAGGGTCCAGGGAAGTGCCGGGGAGATCCACATCCCCGAATATTTTCACGCGATGGATGAGGAGAAAGGGAGCGTGAAGCTCGAGATTGCCCGCGACGGGACGATCCGGCTGAACAACGAGGTGTTCGACACGCTCCGGCTGGTCCGGGTGGAGGATCCATCGGCACTGGAGCGTCGCGGGAACTCCTATCTCCTGACGCATGCCGGCAATGTCCGGGAGGATGAGACCAGCCTGCTCATGCAGGGATTCTACGAGAACGGCAACGTGGATCCGCTCTTCGAGATGGTTGCCATGATGAAGAACATGCAGATGTTCGAGGCGCAGCAGCGGGCAATGCGCACCACCGATGAAACGCTTGCGCAGGCAACCAACAACCTCGGCCGGTTCTGACAAGATCCGGTTCCAACAGTTAACGAAACCTCAGGGAAGGAATCATGTTCAGAGCACTTAGCACCGCAGCACTTGGAATGAGCGCCCAGCAGAAGGCGGTCGACAACATCGCCAACAACCTGGCCAACGTCGGGACAACCGGCTACAAGCGTACGACCCTGGCATTCCAGGATCTCTTTTATGAGAACATCGCCTCCTCCCGGCAGGGATCGTCGGTGAGCCGGGTTTCCAACGATGCTCCCGCTCTGCAGATCGGTCACGGCTCACGGGCCGTCGCGACCATCCGCAATTTCATGCAGGGCTCCATGGCCGAGACCGGCAACGCCCTGGATCTGGCAATCAGCGGCGAGGGGTTCTTCCAGATCGAACTTCCCGACGGGACGATCGCCTTTACGCGGGACGGAAACTTCAGCCCCGACTCCACCGGCCTGCTGGTGAACAACTCGGGCCTTCCGCTGGCCGATTTTATCGAGATCCCGCCGGATGCCGTGGGTCTTGACATCAGCCAGGACGGGGTTGTGACCGCCCTGATGGCCGACGGCGGAACCCGGATCGAGCTCGGCCAGATCGAACTCGCCAAATTTGTGAACGCCGGCGGGCTGGAAGCGCGGGGAGACAACCTCTACATGGAGACCGAAGCCTCGGGGGCCCCCTTCTACGGGACGCCGGGATCGGAAGGTTTCGGGGTGATCCGTCAGGGGTATCTCGAGGAGTCCAATGTTGACATCGTCACAGAGATGGTACGGCTGATCGAGGCGCAGCGCGCCTATGAAACCAACTCCAAAATGGTCCAGACGGCCGAAGATATGATGGCGGTGGCCAACTCCATCAAACGATAAGATCATGTTTTCACAGCTCTTTTTTTTCGGGTTGATACTCTTTCCGGTCCTGAGCGGCAGGCAGGGGCTGGCCGATGTTGCCAGCCGGGCCGCCACGACGCGGCAGGTGATCATGGAGATGGCACTGGAGTCCCTTGAACGGCGCTACGGATCGGAGGAGATCCGCTTCTCCCTCTCGTTCCAGTGGATTCCGAACTCCCTCTCCCGCATGGATCCTTCCGGGATTCTCTCTGTGGAACCGCTCGGGGAGATGGAGCGCTACACCCTCTTTGAAGTGGAGTGCCTGCAGGGCGGCAGGACGAAGCGGTTCCAGATCCAGTTCGCCGTCGAGATGGAGCAGATGCTGCCGGTCGCGATCCGGCGGATACAGGGAGGAGAGATCCTCAGGCAGGGAGATCTGGAGATGCGCTGGGTACCGGTTGCCGGCACTCAGAACCGGATGGTGCGCCGTTCGGAAGAGGTGGAGGGGATGGTTCTTCGCCGGACTCTGGCACCGGGCCAGCCGATCCGCCGGATCGATATTGGCGGCGTGAACCTGATCGAGGCGGGAGATTCCGTCACACTGATCTATGAACAGCGGGGCATCCGCGTGGAGCTGCCGACCGAAGCCCGTCAGGGAGGCGGACTGGATGAGGAGATCCGCGTCTACAGCAGTGAAACCCGAAGGAAATATGTAGGCCGGGTGGTACGGCCGGGAGTCGCGGTATGGCAGCAGACACTGTGAACAGGGCCGGAGCGGCACTCATTCTGGCGCTCCTCCTCCAATTTTTTCCGGCCGATCTCTTCGCCCAGTACTCCCTCTATCGGGATGTAAAGGCGAATCGGATCGGAGACATCATCACGGTCGTCCTTTCGGAGAACATCTCCGGCAGCTCGACAGCCGATGCGCGGACCACTTCCAATGCGTCCGGTAATGCCGGAGGCTCTGTAAGCGGCAACTTCCTTCCCTTCGAACCTCTTTTCGGGGCGGGGGTGAATGTCGATTACGGCTCGAACGAGCGCTATCTGGCCAATCAGGGACAGCTGCTTCAGGGCAATCTGAGCGTACAGATCGTCGACTACTCACCGTACGGGGATCTGATCGTCGAGGGGACCCGGCTCACGGAGATCAACGGCGAGATTCATGAGATCCAGCTTACCGGAATGATCCGTCCCAACGACGTGAACAGCCGGAATCAGGTCTTCTCCTACCGGGTGGCCAATGCGAACATCCGATACAGCAAGCAGGGAGGGCCGGAGGAGCTGAGAAAAAAACGGGGGGTGATCCGTCGTATTGTCTTTACCGGTGTAGGTGTGCTGCTTGGTGCGGTGATCGTCGCAAGGGAGCTCTAGCCGGAGCCGGAATGGCTGAAACTGTAAAGAAGAATCGGATAATGGGCGTATCGAATTGGTACAGAGTGGTGTCGGGATCCGGCACCCGGCTCATCCTGCTGATGAGCTGGATGGTGCTGGGCTGGCTTCTCATTCTCCCTTCCCCCGCACGGGGTCAGACAAGGATCGGCGACCTGGTTGAGATACAGCATGCCCAGAGCAAGGAGCTGATCGGTTACGGTCTGGTCACCGGTCTGGACCGGACCGGGGATCGAACCATCAGCAGTCGCGGTTCGGTCTTCACCGTGCAGTCGATCGCCAACATGCTGGAGAACTTCGGGATTGCGGTCGATTCACGGATGCTCCGCACGAGGAACGTTGCGGCGGTAATGGTGACGGCCACCGTCGGACCCTACCACGCACCGGGGAGCCAGATCAACGTGACGGTCTCTTCCCTCGGGGATGCCAGCAGCCTTCAGGGAGGAGTGCTGCTGCAGACACCGCTCATCGATCCGGACAATGAGGAGGTGATGGTCCGTGCACAGGGGGCGCTGGTCGTGGGAGGAGTCACGGCAGAGATCCCCGGCGCACGCATCACCCGGAATCAGACATTGACGGCAACCATTCCGGGGGGCGGTCAGGTGCTGAGCAACCCGGGCTTTTCGCACGATACCGGCCAACCTCTCGGGCTGATCCTGAGGGAGCCCAACTACACCAATGCACGACGGATCGCCGAGGCGATCAACCAGCGGTTCGATGAGGAGCTCGCTTCAGTTTTTCATGCGGGGATAGTCCATGTGGAGTGGCCCGAAGCGTTCCGTGATCCGGGGTCGATGAACGTCTTCACCAGCATCATCCTGGAGGAGGAGATCGAGGTGGATGCCCCGGCGCGGGTGGTGGTCAACGAGCGCACCGGAACCATCGTGGCGGGAGGGGATGTGGTGATCGACGAGGTGATGATCTCTCACGGCAATATCCATGTCCGGACACAGGTAACTCCTTTTGTGAGCCAGCCGGGTCCCTTTGCAGGCGGCGAGACGGTCCTGGTGCCGGTCCCCGAGGTGGGAATCAGCGAGCAGTCGGCCCAGACGCTTCTGCTCGGGCCACGGACAACCATCAACGAGCTGGCGGCATCGCTCAATTCGCTGGGCCTCAGCCCGAGGGATATCATCTCCATCTTCCAGGCGCTGGATCAGGCGGGAGCGCTGCGGGCCCGCCTCATCGTGATGTAACCCAACCCAAGAGTACGACTATGAATATCGAGGCTTTTCAACTCCTGGCAAAAAATGCAGTGACCGAGACCCGCAAGGAAGAGATTTTGAAAGAGAAGACGGCGGAGAGTTTCGAGGAGATCTTTGCCCGGCATCTGGTGAGCGAGCTGACCAAAGATACCTTCAGGATGGAAGGGAGCGCATTCGGGTCCGGATCGGTTTCCTTCTACCGGGAATTTATCACCGATGCGCTGGCCCGTGAGCTGGCAGCCCGACGCACGCTGGGGATGGCCGATCTGGTGACCCGCTATTGGGAGGGGGATCAGGATGTCTGAACTGCAAAACAGTGAGAGGGAGCGGGAACAGCTCATAGAAAAAGGACAGACCCTGGCATTAGCCAGGTCCGTTGCATCATCCCGGCCTCCGTCATCGGATGAGTCCCTGGCATTGGACGAGCCTCCGGCATCAGCCGGGTCACCGCCGCCGGACGACTCCCTGGTATCCGCTAAAGGAAACCGGGTCGTGAGCATCCCGCTTTTTCCGCCACCGGGTTCGCCCCTCAATCCGCTCTTCGAAGCGGCCAGGGTGCTCCATCAGGCGCTTCTCCGCATGCACGAACTGATCGACGAACAGATCGCGGCGGTTAAAACGGGGGATGCGGAACGGATCGGTTTGCTGGTGGACAGCTGGGGGGCGGCGAAGATCCGCTACGAGCAGCTGCAGGATCGGCTGATCAATCAGATCGGACGAGCCGCTTCCGCCTCCCGCGCTTTTGCAAGTGACCGCCCTCCGGTCCGGATGAAAGAGCTGGCCGGCCTCTATCCTGAATGGGCCGGCGATATCACCCATTGGGGATCCATTCTGGAGAGATCGATCCAGGAGCTTTCGGGCAAACACCGTCAGCTCGTGATTCTTCTGGAGTTTGCGGTTGAACAGAACAATTTGCTGATGCGGAACATCTACCGCCTGAGGACGCGGGAGAGCAGTCACTATCTGCCGGACGGCACACCGGGGGAGGTGATGCCGGGCTCGGCGGTAAATCATGAAGCCTGATCGTCGATGCGAAAACAGTACTGCCCCAATCCCTTCGAACTGGTTCTGTATCTGAGCGATCCTCGTTTTCTGAACGAAGAGAGACAGAGGGAGCTGGTCCACAGGTTTGAGTTTGTGACCATTGCGGCGCCGGTTGACCGGCCCGGCACTCTGCCGGAATCGGTCCGGTGGCTCACCTATGATGCACACCATACCAGGAGCGATGTCTGGAACCGGCTTTTGAAAGAGTCCCGCACTGAATGGGTTCTGTTTCTGGTAGATGACGAGCAGCTTCACCTCCCCGATCTGGCATCCCTCACCGAACTGTCGGAGAACCGCTGGATTCCGGCGCGGATTCTCTGGCCGGATGGTCGGGGCGGTTTGAAATCTGTCTATCAGATGAGGCTGGTCCGGGCGGAAGGCGATTTTGCAGAGAATCCCCTCTTTGATGGCAGGGAGTTGCCGGACTGCTCGCGCACCCTTCTTCAGGCGGGAGTGGAGATCTCGACGAGGGTGCTCCATATTTTCAGTCCGGGCCAACCTTTCGGGAAAGTTCAGAACGAGGCGGAGCTACAGGGGGCGATCACCGCACCCCAGGCCTACCTCCTGCAGGCAGGAAGGTATTTCCGGCAGAAGAAGTATGTTCATGCGATGGCCTACTACCGGACGGTAGCCAAGCGGGAAAAACTCTTTCCGTTCGAGCGGCTGGCTGCGGTGAACGGAATGGTGCAGTGTTACACCGAGCAGTACAAATGGGAAGAGGCTCTTGTTATTGCCCGGCAGTCCGTTGAAGCGGAACCCCGGCAGCGGATCCCCTGGCTGGTTCTCTACCGTATCTTTCAGCTTCGGCAGCAGTGGGAGGAGGCATATCAGGCGCTGGAGAGCTACCATGCCATGCTTGAACACGACTCCCGCGCCAGCTTTGATCAGATGATCAGTGAGGAACAGAGCCTCGAATGGCTTGCCCGGGTGGCGGTCCGATCGGGAAACCGGGAGTCGGCGCTGGCCGCGCTGGAACGGCTCCTCATGATCCGGAAGAGCGGAGAATCTGTCTGGGAAGAGGGCAACCATCCGGCCGATCTGCTGATCGGACGAAGGCAGATCGCCCTTTCAAGGGGGGGATCCGGGGAGGATTCCCCCCTGGAGCTCCGGCGGCAGTTGCTCCATCTGGCCATAGAGCTGAAGGAGGAGGGGAAGGCGATCGAGCACTTTGCTTCTGTGCAGAAGACTCTCCCTGAGGAAGAGTTTCATCTGGTCATGACCTGCTTTATGGAGAACGGCTGGTATGAACCGGTGACCCAGGCCTATAACCAGCTCTTTCAGTCCGACCCCGATCACCCGGAGTACCGCAGGCGGCTCATCGCTTCACTGGCCAAACAGGGGCATCTCAAGCAGGCAAGAGAACTTGTAGCCCGGTCCGTCGGTTGAGAAATCCGGGGCGGTCAGGAGAGAGAACCGCTACATCCCTGTTTCAGGTTTCAGGTGGTAAGCAGGTCCTGGGCGCTCGAATATCCCGCATTCTTGAGCTTGTTGCGAATGGTGCGGTCGGAGATCCCAAGGATTCTGGCCGCCTTCTTCTGGTTCCCCTTCGTATGCTCAAGCGTCTTGCGGATCAGCTGCAGCTCCATGTTCTCGATCGAGGTGATCGGAAAATCGGAGAGGATCTCTTTGCTCTGATTGGGGTCGATGTTGGTGAAGACGGGATTGTCGATATGCTCCTGCTCGATCAGATCGCTCTCACCCGACAGGATCACTCCACGATGGATGATGTTGTCGAGCTCGCGCACATTCCCCCGCCACTCGAGCTGCATCAGCTCCTCGAGCAGCTGCTCGGACGGTTTCTTGGGCGGAAGATTGTAACGTCTCGAATAGCGATCGATAAAGTGCTGCGCAAGCAGCGGGATATCCCCTTTACGTTCCCTGAGGGGAGGCACGGTGAGGGGAAAGACATTCAGCCGGTAGTAGAGATCCTCGCGGAACTCCCCGTTGGAGATGGCCCTGGAGAGATCCCGATTGGAAGTAGCCAGGATGCGTACATCCACCCGGGTCGGCTTCTGGCTCCCCACCCGGTAGAACTCCTTCTCCTGGAGCACTCTCAACAGCTTGGCCTGAACATCGATATCTATCTCGGTGATCTCGTCCAGCAGAAGAGTTCCTCCATCCGCCTCATGGAAAGCACCCTTGCGATCCGTGATCGCGCCGGTGAAAGATCCTTTCAGGTGCCCGAAAAGAGTACTCTCCACCAGATCCTTCGGAAGGTTCGCGCAGTTGATCTTTACATAGGGTTTTCCGGCACGCGAACTCTGGCTGTGTATGGCATGGGCAAAGAGCTCCTTGCCCGTCCCGCTCTCCCCCTGAATCATAACGGGGGCGTCATTTTTGGCAATTTTCGGCAGTAGACGGAGCAGCTTCCGAAGAGTGGGATCATTGCCGATGATCTGGTATCTCTCCAGATCGGTCTCCTTGTCGAGCCGGTTGATATGGAGGTTTTTGGGTTCCTCTTCCGGTTCCGCTTCTCTGGACGCGATGCCTGCCGCAGAACCCCGCGGTGCAGGGGCAGGGGAGGATGCGACCGTGACCTTTCCTCCTGCCGGCCGGTTTTCTTCGGTTTCCGCCTCGAAATAGCGGTTCACACGGAAGATCAGCTCCTTCGCCTTGAAAGGTTTGGTGATGTAGTCGTACGCCCCCTTCTTGAGCGCATTCACACAGTGGTTGATGTTGCCGAATCCGGTGATCATGATCACACCGGTCTCCGGATGATTGGCCAGAATGTGAGTGAGAATCTCATCACCGGTCATCTCGTTCATCTTCACATCCGTTATCACCAGATCGACCGAATTCTCCTCGAGAAAATCTATCGCTTTGGGAGGCGAGCTAAATGAAAAAGTCTCATACCGGTTGATGGTGAGGTACTCACTCATGAACCCAAGCAACAGATTGTCATCATCCAGAAGAAGAATTCTGCCTTTCATAGATAACTCGTTCAATGATTATAGCGTGTGTATAGCGAAAGCGGAGGTGCCGGGAGTCAGAGGCCCGCCATTTTTCTGGCGATCTCTTCCCGGACATCCGGATCATCCAACACTTTTCCTATCTCGGTCTTTGCGGCGGCTTCGGCCGATATCTCCCTGGCCGAATGGTATTCCGAGAGTTTGGAACGCATCGATTTGAGTCTCTCGAACGAAGCGTGGTTCTGTTTCTCCAGTTCGATTCTGGCGAACAGATGTTCGTTGCGCGAGGGAAAGTGTTCAAGTGAGAGTCTGTCACTACAGGCTGACCGGTTCGGATGCCCGGATCCGGTATCGCCTGCCGGAACATTCCGATCGACCGGATCCGCTCCGGTCAGATTGCCATGCAGTTGATTGGACAGATTCTGGACATTCATAAGCTGGATCCTGAGTCCTGGTTGCGACTCTCAATAAAAGGAAATATCCGGTGTTTCCGAAGTCTTTCGATAGCTTTTCAAAGCCTGCCGGTTTCGTGTTACCTCGTTTACACGAGTCTCTTGACGGACAAGGGTTTCCCGAAGAGACTCCTGCAGTATTCGCTCCAGCCGGTCAAATTCTTCAAAGAGGCTTTCGACCTTTTTCTGTTCGAAAGAAGAAAAAAGAGCGGGATCCATCGATTTAACTTCCCCGGTCAATTCCGCAATACACTCTTCGCGGTGATCCATCAAATCCTGGATCCGTTTAACCTTATCCAGGCCATACCACTCCTTCCCGGTTTCAGACAGATGGTCGTCCGCATCTGTCCCTTCATCCAATTCGGCGGAGAGCTGTCTTGTTAGGTCTACGAGTTGTTTCAGCTGTTGAATCACCTGCATGATGTTTCAACTCCTTTCGGTTGTTTGGGGTGATGTCCGGGCACCGCCCTGCGCGATCTCTGTCCAGGTATCCCGGAGCGGCTCCAGAAGCTCGCGGATCTCTTCGAATTCTCCTTTCCGGGCCAGATCCTGGCAATAGCGGTAGAGGGAGAAGAGCTGATCGGCCGGTTCGTAATCGTAATTCAGCCCGGTGATGAGGGCCGAAAGAATACTGAGAGTCTTGTCCCTGTCTTCACGCCAGGTTGCCTGAAGCAAAAGATCGTAAAGTTTGACAACCAGCTGAACTGGCGATGCATTGAGGATGGCCTGTTGCTGATAGACTTTTTGAGGATCCTGAAGATTCATTCTGGTCAATTGTTTGATGGCTGTAGAATTGCTCCCGATTGACTTGCCCGGAATAGAGGCAAAAACCGTTCCGTTTCCCTTTGTCGCACAGATGGGGAGCGGTACTGACCGGTTACAAAAGCAAATCTCGCATCCTGCTCAAAACCGGTTCCCCGGATTTGAACGAATCCTGCAGATGAATTATCGGTACGATTCCGGATCGGATAACCTTCCAGGTCATTTTTTTCCTCTATCCGGCAAGTGACTGATCATTCTGGATTTGACCGGGGCAAGGGGCAATCCAGCAGAAATTCATTCCTCTGGCATGGGTTACAGATGCGCGTGAGAGCTCACGTAGAGAGGAAATAATTTCTATCCGGGAAAAATTTTGTGTGATCTCTGCGCTCCGGTTGGAGACGATTCACGGTAAAATGTTTTTTGAGCCCGTTATTTCTGGGCTATTTGGTCCTGAGGAGGGTTGAGTGGTCACAAGGCATGTTAATTGCACGTTCCAGAGAGAATTTTCCAACTCCAAAGTATTTCCGAAGTGAAAGTAAAACTCGCACGCGCCCAGGCTCTGTTGAATAAAAAAAGACCTCAGCCGGATCAGGCCATTCAGCTACTTCAACCTCTTGCGAAGAAGAGCGCTCCCTGGCCGGTCTTTCATCTTCTGGGAATCGCCTTTATTCAGAAGAGGGAGTACAGCACGGCGATGGAGCTGCTTAACGCCTCGCTGGAAAAGGGGTCGGAGGATCCGGCAACCTGGCACTCTTTATCTATATGTCATTTCCACCTTGGGGAGTACGACAAGGCTGAAGAGCATGAGAAACGTGCTCTGGATATCGATCCTGAATTTTTTAAAGGATGGCTTCATCTGG
This sequence comes from uncultured Balneolaceae bacterium, assembly GCA_964440655.1. Classification (GTDB taxonomy): domain Bacteria; phylum Bacteroidota; class Rhodothermia; order Balneolales; family Balneolaceae; genus CAYTTA01. The sequence goes on along the minus strand of CAYTTA010000047.1, from coordinate 5,859 downwards.
GGCAAATCTACCGATCTCAAGCACGTCTTGAAGAGGCACTGAACTGCTATGCCCGGGCCAATCAGCTGGATCCAAAGAGTTATTCGGTGGCTTTCCGGATCGGGGAGATTTTCCAGGCTCAAGGGAATTTTCCGAAAGCATTGGAGATGTACGATGTCACCCTGAAGATGGATCGGAACCATTCCCAAGCGTTGATCGCCCGCGCCGAGGTTCTTCAGAAGATGGGGAGGTTCGCAGAGGCTGAAGAAAGTCTGCATCGGGTAATGGAGGAGAACCCTCGGGATGTCCCGGCCAAGGTGACGCTGGCTGAACTCTATAAACACCAGGGAGACTATGACAAAGCGGTTACTCTTTATGAGCGAATGCTTGAGGTGCATCCCGAAGTGGGCGGGATACGCAGCAATTACGCCCTCTGCCTGCAGGATCTCGGACGGTTTGAAGAGTCCGAAGAGAACTACCTGAGAGCTTTCAAGGATCAACCGGAGATGTTTCAGTCGCTCTCCAACTATCTGATGGGGATGCACTACAATCCGAAGAGGAGAAAAGAAGAGATCTTTGAAGCCCACAAACTATGGGACAGGCATTTTGCCCCCGCTGTTCGGCCTGAACGACCTGTACCATCGGATCTCAATGTGGATAAAAAACTCAGGATCGGGTTGATCTCGGGTGGATTCCGGCAACATCCTGTAGGCTGGATGATTACCAAAGCTCTGGAAAACCTGCCCAAAAGCCATTTTGAGATCTACTGCTACTCCACAAACAGCACACACGACGCAATCACCCGGCGGATCTATGAGAGATCCGACAAATGGCAGTCGGTGATCGGATATAACGATGAGGTCTTGTCGGGAATTCTTCGGGAGGATGAGATTGATATTCTGGTGGAACTCTGCGGCCATGCCGGAGACACCCGTCTGAAAACGGTGGTGCTGGAACCGGCTCCGATTATTGTGAAGTGGGTAGGCGGTCTGTTTAACACCACCGGGCTGGAGGCGGTAGACTATCTGATCACCGATCATTACGAAACGCCGGCAGGTGAGGAGGAATGGTACACCGAAAAATTGGTTCGGCTGCCGGACGACTACATCTGTTATCTGCCACCGGACTATGCTCCTGAGGTGGCAACACTACCGGCAAAAGAGAATGGATATGTCACCTTTGGCTGCTTCAACAATCCGACAAAGGTAAATGAACAGATCCTGGAAAAGTGGGCAGCTATTCTTAATCGAGTGCCGAAAAGCCGACTTTTTTTGAAAAGCAGGCAGTACGATACCGAAGCATTGCGAAAACGAATCGTGGATGTGATGCAAGAGTACGGTATCTCGGAAGATCGCCTCCGGTTTGAAGGGCAATCGCCCCACCCTGAGCTTTTGGCCAGCTACAACCAGATTGATATCGCCCTTGACCCCTGGCCATACTCGGGCGGATTGACCACCTGTGAAGCACTCTGGATGGGGGTGCCGGTCATCTCAAAGCCGGGTCCGACATTTGCAGGTCGTCATTCAGCCACCCACCTGGCCAATGCAGGCTTTCCGGAATGGGTAACGGAGAGTTGGGAAGCGTACATAGAGAAAGCGGTCGATCTGGCGGAAAACCTGGACCTGCTGGCAGATCTTCGTATGAAAATGCGCGATCAGGTGAAGGAGTCACCTCTCTGTGACGGGAGACGATTTGGAGCTCATCTGGCGGCAGCTTTTCGGGAAATGTGGAAGCAGAGGCTGGAAGGGTATAAAAAAGGTCTGGCCGAGGGGGAATGGGCGGAGCATATTGATATTAAAACTCTGCCAGCAAAGGAGGTTGAAGCTGTTACAGAGGACTTCAGCGGTTTTGCTGAGAATAATACCCCGGTTCGAGAGAGGTTTCCTGTCACGAATGGAGTTCATACCAACGGCCAATCAAAGGTAGCTTTAGTAAGTGATAACGGCTCTTCTGAACAGGATCTGCCGGAAATACTACACCTCAAGACGAAGGATGGCGTGACCATTTGCACTCCGGGAGACCTGAAGATGCTCACACCATATGTATTGCTGGAGCAGGGGCAGTGGTTTGAACCTGAACTTCAGTTTTTACGAGACTGGCTGAAACCTGGAATGACCGCCCTGGACATCGGTGCGAGCTTTGGTTCCTATGCACTTCCTATGGCGAAAATCACAGGGAAGGAAGGACGTGTTTTCGCTTTTGAGCCGGGTTCACTGGCCAGACGCTATCTGGAGATGAGCAAACTCGAAAATCGTCTGGTAAATCTGGAGGTTGTCGATCGTGCCGTATCCAGGCGGGCCGGCAAAACGAAACTTAAACTCGCTGAAACACCGGAGCTGAATGCGATTGATGAAAACGGATCGGAAGAGATTTCAATGACCACACTGGACGCCTGGTGGGAATATGAAGGACGGCCGGAGGTTCATTTCATCAAACTGGATGTGAACGGTATGGAGGGAGCATGCCTGGCCGGAGCGGAAAAACTGTTGAGTGAAACAGGGCCGGTTCTTCTGTTATCTGTGGAAGGGGGAGGGACAGGTTGGGATGCCCTGGCCGGATCTCTCAACAGTTATAGCTATCGGCTGTTCGAATACATTCCGGGAGCCGGCTTGCTTTCTCCTTTTGAATTCGGGGAGGGCTATGATCCCTACCTGATGAACCTGATTGCCATTAAAGAGGCTCAGCTCGAAGAGTTCCGCAAAGATGGGCTGATTCATAATGATGATTTTGAGCCTCAGGACCCTGCACCCGGTCTTTGGAAAGAAGTGCTGCGTGGGTTGCCCTGGACAGATGATCTGATTGCCGGTTGGAAGAAGAGATCCCTTTCCCCAAATAACAGGACCTATCTGAAGGCTCTGGACTATCTTTGTGCGGCGGAAGCGATCGACTTCGATCAATCCTCAACAAGTCGATCTGAAAAAGCTGTGCTGTTGATAGCTGCTGCTGAACTTCTCATCCCACTCTATATGGGTGGGATGAAGAGCACCTCCCTGTCCCTTACCCTCATACGGGTGATGAACGCTCTTGGCAGGAGGAGCCAGTCTGTCGAAATACTGCAGAAATTGATTGAAGAGACGAAATTTGGTCAGGAAAACATCAATCTGGAGCTTCCGTTCCTTCCCCCACTGCCAGTCCAGGATGGAGCTGAAATCCGTACGGATAAGGAAAAATGGTTAATGGTCCGAGTTCTGGAGGCTTGGATCCTGTTGAAAGATATCACCACCTATTTGTCCGGAGAACAAGAGAGAAGGTTGCTTGAGGGGCTGGATGGAAATCCAGAGACAATTCGTGATCTCCATAATCCGATCGATTTGTCCATCCTGATCCAGCCTTCCTCCAGCACGAGGAGGAATTACAATGAGATTCTCCGAAGAGTGACAGGAAGGCTTCCGGTTCTTCAGTCAATCGGTTCGTGTCCGCAAGCCAGGCCCTCCGATGCAGGAATGAGGGGAGAACTTCCTGAGAGTGTAATGGAAGAAGTTGAAACCAACAGGATCCACACGAACGGCATCCACACGAACGGGATTCATACAAACCGGATCATCAGTGATTCCTTCTGGAAGGCTCCTGTCTCTGCCCGGAAAGCCGAACTTGCCTACTCCATCTGCAAAAAAATCGATAACGGACTCCCTGAGATTAAAAAACAGCTGATCAAGGAGTGCCAGCGAAAACTTGACCATGAGGGATCAGACGGCTTCGCGTTTTTCATTCTCGTAAATACATTGCTCTCTATCGGAACAAGGAGAGAAGAGTTGGATGAATCACTTTGGTCTCGTCTGGAGAGCAGGGACTGGATACAGAAAGGCCACCTCTATTCCTACTTTTTTGACAGGGTTGTTAATTTCCGTTCGGTCAGAGAACCCGAATGTTCGGTTGTTGTTGTAAGCAACCGAATCAACGATGAGGTATTAAAGAATCTTCAGGAAATCACCCGGCAAAAAACGGAACACACCGAAGTTGTCTTTGTGAGCAATGGTGTGGAAGAGGAGGTCGTTCAGCAGGCTATTCCCTATGTAGACACACTGGTCTATCTCAGACAGAACGCCGGGGCATGCATGGCCCGGAATTTCGGTGCTTTGTTCTCGAATGGTGAGATCATCATTTTCATCGACGATGACGGTATACCTGAAGAAGGGCTGATCCAGGCACACCTTAAGATTCATAAAGAGAGAGCGATCCATATTGCCAGAGGCGTCTACCGGCCCAAAACGAAGAACGGACCCAAACCCTGGCATTATGAACTTGGTACGGAGGCGCGGCCGGCGGTCTGTCTGCTGGAAGGAAATACCTCCTTCCGTCCTGAAGCCTTTTTCAAAGTTGGGGGGTGGAACGACCGGCTTCTCGTCTATCACGAAGGGCTGGAACTGAGTTACCGTTATTTTCGTGCGGGATATGAACAGGAAAAGTTGATCTATTTTCCGGATGCCGTGCTTCGGCATGACTATGTCAAGCCGCCTGCCGGTCAGAACAGAAAAAACAGGCTCCTGAAGACCTCTCATTATCTCATCCATGCAATTCATGATGATATTGATGCAGTGTTGAACAGCTGGCCTGACCGTTTCTCCGGAAAACCCGCAAAATCTCCAGGTGTCCAAAAGAAATATCCCCATCTGAAGAAGCTGGTCTATCTCTCTCCGGGCACATCCGATATGGCTTACGGTCTTCATAACCGCAGGGCGAGAGCTTTCCATGAATTGACGCTTAAAGAAGGGGTGGAAAGTGAGATTGTCGAGTTAACCGATCCACATTTTCTGCGGAAGATGGTGGAGCTTAGCAGAGAACCCGGGCATGCACTCTATACCGGTGTGATGGGCTATCCCTCCTGGGTGACCATCGACCGGGTCACAAGTGCCAATCTGTTTGATCTTCTGGAGATGAATGTGTTCGCTCTGATTGATGATCATCTGTTTGCCGATTTTATGTGGCAGCGGCTTGAGAAGATGGGGAGGAGGACCATCTTCTATTCCTATGATAAATCTCTCTTGGAGGAGCTCGAAACCCTGGGGCCAGGTCAAAACCCTTCATTTGTAATTGAGGATTCAGCCCCGATTATCGAAATAGATCCGAATAAAGCTCAACGAAGGCTTGATCGGCGCGAGATTGATATTCTCATCCCATGGGTCCTCAGTTCCGAGACTGCGGACCGATCCCGTTTGTTCCGTCAGCTCACCAGAATGGGAAATAAAGTAAGATTGGTCGGGGAGAAACTCGTGGAATCTCTGGATGAGAACCGGGATGACACAGTCATGCATCTTTTTGAAGATGCATTCCGATCCGAGATGGGAGGGGTGTATGAATTCAACAGAAATAAAAACCGGGAGGATTATGTGTGGATGAACATGCTCCACCTTGTGGATCAGCATGTTCGCCATCACAGAAGGTTCAGGATGCTTCAGGGTCTGGTGGATGTGCCCGATGAGAAGAGAATCGTGATCACAGCTGGCAAGAATAGTGTAAAAGGGTATGGAAAGATTCTCTCAAAGAAAAATATAGAGTGGGTCGGCAGGATATCGATTGGTGAATTGAACAAGCTGTATCAGAAATCCAAGATCGTTATGAACTGCAACCCCACTTATCCAAATATTCTTCACGGCCGGGTGAAGTCTGGGATGGGATGGGGCTGCTGTATTGTATCCGACCGTTCTCCCGGACTGGAGGCACGCTTCGAAGACCGGAGAAGCATCCTGTTTTTAAATGATAAAAAAACGATAACAGATCTGGTCCAGGATCCGTCCATCCAGTGGCAGGAGATTGCGGATAACGGGAGGCGGATCATCAACAAGAAATACAATATGGATTCATACTGCACAAGTCTGTTGAAAAAAATGAATAAATATGTGGGAAACAGGATCTGATAGATCGGTAGTGGATGACAATTTC
>CAYTTA010000046.1:2057-20423 GCA_964440655.1 uncultured Balneolaceae bacterium | reverse complement strand
TGGAGTTCAATTCGGCCATCGGCCCCTACAAGGGGGGTCTTCGATTTCACCCTTCGGTAAATCTCGACATCTTGAAGTGTCTCGCCTTCGAGCAGACGTTCAAGAACGGGCTGACCACCCTTCCGATGGGGGGCGGAAAAGGGGGAGCCGATTTCGATGTGAAAGGGAAATCGGATCTGGAGGTGATGCGATTCTGCCAGTCGTACATCTCGGAACTCTACCGGCACATCGGTGACAATACCGATATCCCTGCCGGGGATATCGGTGTGGGTGAACGGGAAATCGGCTACATGTTCGGCCAGTACAAACGCCTTGCCAACAAATTTGACGGCGCCCTGACCGGCAAGGGAATCAACTGGGGAGGAAGTCTGCTCCGGCCCGAAGCCACCGGGTACGGATTGATCTATTTTGTAAGGGAGATGCTCCATGCACACCAGGAATCCCTGAAGGATAAACGGATCGCGATCTCCGGATCGGGAAATGTGGCTCAATATGCCGCCGAGAAAGCTCTTCAATTCGGTGCCAAAGTGATCACCCTCTCCGACTCCAACGGGACCATCCATGACCCGAAAGGCTTCGACCGGGAGAAGCTCGATTTCATCATGGATCTGAAGAACCGCAGGCGTGGACGGATCCAGGAATACCTGGAGCGGTATGATGCGGAGTACCTGGAAGGGTGCAAGCCATGGCAGGTCCCTTGCGATATCGCTCTGCCGAGTGCCACGGAGAATGAGATCACCGAGGAAGATGCCATCACCCTGACGGAGAACGGCTGCTTCTGCGTGGCTGAAGGGGCCAACAAGCCCTCCACACCGGGTGCGGTCAGGGTGTTTCTGCAGAAAAACGTCCTTTTTGGCCCGGGCAAAGCCGCCAATGCGGGGGGTGTCGCCGTATCCGGTCTGGAGATGAGCCAGAACGGCATGCATACCCAGTGGTCCCGGGAGGAGGTGGATGTTCGCCTGCAGAACATCATGAAGCAGATCCATTCCAAATGTGTGGAGTACGGCAGCTCCGAAAACGGCATCAATTATGTGAAAGGGGCGAACATCGCTGCCTTCTGCAAGGTTGCGGATGCCATGCTCATGCAGGGGATTGTCTGATTTCCCGCTATATTCCCTGCCCCAGAAACTGAAAAAAAGAATTGGACCAAGCATCACCATGGCAATTGAACGTACACTGACCATTTTGAAGCCCGATTGCGTTAGAAAAAACCTGATCGGAGAGGTAACCCGGCGTATTCAGGAGGCTGGATTCCGGATCCTCGCCATGAAAATGGTTCGGCTCACTGAAGAGACGGCAGCCGGATTCTATGAAGTTCACCGGGGGAAACCCTTTTTTGACGATCTTGTCGCCTTTATGAGCAGCGGCCCCTGCGTTCCGATGGTTCTTGAGAAAGAGAACGCGGTTGCAGATTTCCGCGAGCTGATCGGAGCAACCAATCCGGCGGAAGCGAAAGAAGGGACCATCCGCGCGGCATTCGCCGACAGCGTCGGAGAAAACATCATCCACGGTTCCGACTCAGCGGAGAATGGAAAACTTGAGAGTGCTTATTTCTTCAGCGAATCGGAGATCGTCGCTAACGTGAGCTGATCAGCCTGCGGATCTCCTGAACAGTCTGTCCGGGATCTTCACCGATCCGGACCCGCTGATGGACAATCTCTCCCTCCTGGTTCAGAACGATGATCATGTTGGAGTGCGCAAAATCGGTCTCGCTGATGCGGCGGTAGCGCACTCCCAACAGGGCGGCAAGTTCCAGAGTATCCCCCGATTTTCCATTAAGCAAGGTCCAGTTGGCAGGATCCAGGTTATTCTGTTCGGCAAATTCAGCCAGCCGGCCGGGAGTGTCCCTCTCCGGATCGATCGATACCAGAACGAAGTTGGAACGGAGCCGCTCTTCCGGCGTCAGGAGACGCTCAATCCGTTTCATGTCGGCAAGAATTCGCGGGCAGGCATACTCGCACCAGGTGTAGACCATGGTGACGATCTGAACCTTTCCCCTCAGATCGGAGAGTGCGATCTCCTCACCGTACCGGTTCAGCCAGACGCCCGAGGAGTGATAGATCGAGTGACGACTCGGCTCGCCCGGCTCAAGAACGACATGTTCCGCATGTTCCCCATGAGTGTCGTGACGTGGCCCGTGGGTGGCGTGAGCGGAATGATCACCATCACCGGAAGTGCCCGGCCTTTCGGTTCTGCCGCTGCATGCCACCAGAACGGCTGCCAGAAGCAGAGCGGTACATCCCCGAACACTGCGCATCATCCTCCTCTCCCGGCCGGCCCGGCCGTACCCAAAAACCTGCAACCCTTCGCTGTTTTCCATTGTTTCTTCTGCTGTCAGGAGGGAGCCGGACCATCCATGGCGGTCCGGAAGCCCAGATTCTTGACCGTGAAGTGCGCTTCCAGGCTGCCCCGGAAGGCAAAACGCATGAATGCCGCATAGTTCTCCGTGTCGGTAGCCGCCGCTGCTCCTCCCGCACAGTAAAACTGTCGGTTCACCCCGCCCCCGTCCCGGGACTCCCCTGTGATGAAGACCGTATTGAAGTCCTCAACCCACTCCCATATCACCCCATGGAGATTGAAGATGCCATAGTAATTGGGTCTTCCCGAGCCGACGGGAGGAAGCTGATCGGGCTGTCGGCTGCTGTACCATGAGAGAATCTGCCGGACAAACATGGAATCCCTGCTGGCCAGCTTCTCAAATTCGCTCGCAGCGGCTACAAACTCCCACTCATCAAGTGTGGGCAGCCGTCTCCCTTTCCACCGGGCATAAGCCCGGGCGGCAAACCATGAGACACTGATCACCGGACTGTCAAGGATCTCCGTTCCGGGATCCAGGTCCCCTTTCCAGTGCTGCAGATAGCGTTCATCGGCAAAGATCGGAAGCACATTGCCCCTTCTCCACTCAGGATTCTCCTCCACAAATTGAAGAAATTCCCGATTGGTTACATGATGGCGATCAATAAAAAATCCCTTCACCTCGACCGTATCGGGCCCCATGCTGTAAAAGGGAGCGTACTTCCCCCCTTCCACCCAGACCATTCCTTCGGGGGACTCACCCGGAGAACTCTGCTGCCCCCTCAGATGCGGGGCGGTGCAGAGAGATCCGATCATCAGGGCGAGGGTGACGACTGCACGCATCGGTATCGGTTTATTATCTGCCGGGGATTTCTCTTACAGAGATTTTTTTACAGGCCCTGCCTGCCGTACCCGGGCCACATCCTCCGGAGTGACCACTCCGCCTCCGTTGCCGAAGCTGTTCAGCACGAAGGACATGACATTGGCCACCTCCTCGTCATTCAGGTTCTGCCGGGGCATCACACCGTTGTAGCTCTCCCCGTTTACAACAATTTCACCGGTAAGCCCGTGCACAATCGCACTGATGGAAGCATCGATGTCGTTCAGGTAATCGGATTGTGCCAGTGGCGGAAAGGCTCCGCTGATGCCGGTACCGTCCGTCATGTGGCACGCCATACAGACCGACATATAGGTCTGCCGTCCGAAGTTTATCCGCTCTTCCGGAGTGGCTGCCGTAGGTATGATCCGCTCCTCTTCCTGCGGAATCTCCTGAATTGCCCCTCCCTCCGGCTGATAGACCCGATGCAGCTGCTGCCCGGTAAAGACGTTGTGGTCCTCCTCCCCGGATACAGCCAGGGTGGCCAGTGCACCCTTGTTGAAAGCCCTGAAAATGGCATGGTCCACCATGATGTAGTCACCCGGCGCATTCACCTTGAACTCCACAGTGACGGCTCCTCCTGCAGGGATGAGTGTGGTCTGGACATTCTCCTGATACCGCGATCCCCCTTCATAATAGACCCTGTCGAATATCTCTCCGATCAGATGGAACGATGAGGAGAGGTTCGGGCCACCGTTACCGACAAAGAGGCGGACGGTTTCACCGGTAGCGGCGGTAATTGCCTGGTTCCCCATCATGGCGTTCACCCGGCCGTTGAAGACGACGTAATCCGGTATCTCGGCAATGGCCTTGTTCATGTCGAAAGGCTGTAACCCACGCTCGCCGTAATCCCCTGCTGTATAGAACTCGCTCTGCAACACATAATATTCGCGATCAACCTCCGGGAGCCCCTCCCAGGGTTCAACCAGGATGAGACCGTACATGCCGTTTGCGATGTGCATCCCCACCGGCGCCGTGGCGCAGTGGTAGATGTAGAGCCCGGGATTGAGCGCACGGAAAGTGAAGACTGTCTCGTGACCCGGTGCCGTGAAAGTTGACTCGGCCCCGCCTCCCGGCCCGTTGACCGCATGCAGGTCGATATTGTGCGGCAGACGGTTGTCCGGATGGTTCTGCAGATGAAACTCAACAAGATCCCCCTCGCGCACCCGGATAAACCGGCCGGGAACCGATCCCCCGAATGTCCACATCATATACTCCACCCCGTCGTCGAGCTCCATCACCTCTTCGGTGACCTCCATCTCAACGATTACTTTGGTGGCATGTTTCCGGGTGATCGGGGGTGGTACTTCGGGGGGCAGGGTCAGTACTGCAACCTCCTCACCGACAATCTCCGCTTCTTCCGGATTGAACTCTCTCTGCTCCCCGCAACTGCTCATCCAGAATAAGGCAAGCCCGGCGACCAGCAAGGTCCGGGAGCGCAGTTTCTTGATTTGCATGATCTTGCATAGCATGGGAAATGGGTTGGTGGACAGTTGCAATCATGATAAGATTCCAGACAGTCAAATAAAACATTACCCGTAACTTGGAGGCAAATCACCGGTTTCCGCCTTGATCGGAACCGGTTGAGGACGAACCGAATTTTCCCTCCTGCTCCATCCGGATGGCGAAAGCGGCCGCGATCCGCCCCGCCATCCGCTTCGCTTCCTCGGCCACCTGCCCGGAGTAGAGTTCATCGACCGTCTCCACAAAGAGCCGGTACCAGCGTCCGAAATCATCCCTCACAACAGGAAGCGGCAGGTGGTGACGGAATGGCCGCCCCTGGTATCTTCCGGTGCGGAAGAGAATGTTGGACCAGAAATCGACCATCCTTGGCAGATGGGTCTCCCACTCCACACGGGCAAAATCATTGAATATGTACCCGAGCCGATCATCCTTCTGCACCTTGTCGTAAAAGGTGTGGACAACCCGGGCGATATCCTCATCGTTGCGGATATCCTCTTTCAGCCTTTCACCGTTTATCAGACTTTCTTCACTCATACCATTTCAGTTTTTAGCCCGGACTTTTCCTGACTCACTCTTCCCATACATCAGGCCTCCCCTGGAGTCCGCTTGGCACCCCGCTTGCCCGGCAGAGTTGCTTTGCCGGATGACGCGGTTGCTGCCTCCCGGGTTTCAAATTCTGAAACTTTCTCTCCTCTCCGAAGCAGGTCATGACTTTCAAGCCCTTTTCTCATCTGCCACCAGAACAGTGAGAGAGCAATTGCCGGAAGCAGCGCGACGGCCGCTGCCAGACGAAGCACCCAGATCCCCCTCCACCCGGCAGGAAAGAACGGGGTGAGAGGCAGCAGGCTCGCCAGCAGAAGCAGGATGGTAGCGATGCCCGGACCAATCCATGCCGAACGGATTTGTGACTGCTGATGCAGCCACACGATCAGTACGGTCGTCAATGCACCCAGCAACAGCAGATGCAGGTAGAAAACCCTGAGGGTATGATCCGACAGCCAGAATCCGGAGGGCAACAGGGAGGCCACAAGCTGCATGATTCCTTTGGCAAACAACATTCCAACCGGCCAGAGCCAGAGTGTGGAGATCACCGGATCCCTTGACTGCATCATCCATCTGAAGAGTGAACCTGAAGCAAGAATCACTCCGATGGAAACCAGAATCCCGCCTCCCCGGGCAGTGGCAAGTAAAAGAGGCGGGAGCACTGTTTCAGGAATTCCATAGGGAAAAGTCAGGAGTGCCCCGAGAGAGACAAAACCGGCCAGGGTTGCCGGGGTGAGTGCAAAAGCCCGATCGGGGATGCGGATCTCATGCACCAGAATGGCAAGAATTGCCAGCACCACCCACCCTTCGGTGAACCCTGAAAGGAAAAAGTGGGTGCTCGCTCTGGTCCAGAGGGGGTTGTCCACCCCGGCTGCCTGCAGCGCCGCCACCCCCCAGGCTCCGAGGGAGCAGACAAACAGCAGAAGGATAGCCATGTCGGTCCACACCCGGGATCCTCCATCGGAAATTCCTCGACGTACAGCGATGTAGCCTGCCGTGAACCCGTACCAGAAGAGCATGACCAATCCGGCACAGATCACGGAGAGAGGGAGATCCGCCCCTCCCAGGGGGACCGGCCGGTAGCCATAAAGCAGAAAGAAGGGCCAGGAGAGGAGTCCGAAAACAAGAGCTCCCAGGATGGAGAACCGCATAATCCGGAAAGAGCTTTGATGATCACTCCCCCCTTCCCGATTGCCGTGAACCTCAATCATCCTTTTCAGAATGATACAGAACGGGAGGGGAACCGCCCAGCCGAAGAACATCAGATGGGAGTGGGCATGGCGGAGGTTCTGAAGATCGAATCCGAACCGGGTCCATCCGATCATTTCAAAGCGGTAGAGAGCACCGGTGACGGCCGCCAGAATGAAACAGAAAAGGGAGAACTGCCAGAGCCGCTCCTTCCGGGAAAGGGATCCGGTTCCGCCGCTCCAGAACATCGCCAGCAGGATGGGGAAGAAGGAGGACCAGAAGTAGAGTGTCATGAGACCTGGGGTGATCGTTGCCCGACTGTTGAGAGGTGGTGATGAAAGCGGATCGAAACTCCGAACAGAATCAGTGCAACCGCCTGATGCGCCACCCCCGCTACAATCGGAACGTAGTTCAGCAGCGTATAGATTCCGATTCCATACTGAAGCAGTGTGATCGCAAGAAGCGCGGTCGACTGTACCGGCTCAATCCGGCGCCCCTTGAAGTAAACTGCCAATGCCAGGATCCCCAGAAGAGTTCCCAGGAGCCGGTGCATCCATTGCATCCCGCCCTGTGTCACAAAAAGGGCGGAGAGACCGGAATGGAGTTCCGGTGCGATCCAGCTCTGATACATTTTCGGAAAGGTGTTGTAAACCAGCCCTGCATTGGACCCGGCAACAAAAGCACCCCAGACCACTTGAAGGAGCAGAACAAGGAGGAAGAGCTCTGTCCACCGCTTCAACCCTCCGATTCCTGGATGGGCAACTCCCGGCACCTCCTTCCTCTTGTCCGCAGTGCCGTTTCCGGAGGTGTCACCACCTCCCGGGATCCCCGTGGACCCTTCCTGCCCGTCCCCGCTCCCCGATCCGTAAAGGGTGCCGGCATCCAGCGCAAAGCGGAAACAGAGACCGTACAGAATGAAAGCCAGCAGGAGATGTACGGCCAGACGGTAGGGGCTCACATAGGGAAGATCCACCAGACCGCTTTTCACCATGAACCATCCCATGAATCCCTGCAGCATCCCCAGTCCCAGCAGAATCAGTGCCCTTCGGAACTGGACTCTGTCCAGCCGGCGGCTGAGAAGGAACCAGCCGAACGGCACCAGGAATGCGAGGCCCAGAAAGCGGCCTGCCATACGGTGCAGATACTCCCAGAAGTAGATCCACTGGAACTCGGCGAGAGACATCCCCCTGTTTTTCTGCTGATACTCCGGAAACTGCCGGTAGAGATCGAACTCCTGCTGCCACTGCTGTTCCGTAAAAGGAGGAAAAAGGCCGGTGACCGGTTTCCACTCGACAATTGAAAGTCCCGATTCAGTGAGCCGCGTTATCCCTCCGATAATGAGGATCAGAAAAATGAGAAACGCACCGCTCAGGTACCAGATCTGAAGTTTCATGGCATCCGGCGGAGAGAGTTCGGTACGGAGCCATGGAACCGGTTTCTTCGTGCCGGGACCGTCAACGGGTGGGTTCATGAAAGAGTGCCTGCTTGAATTGAACGTCTAGACTGTTGAAGAAAAACGGATCTGCTTCCGGGCTTGCTCTAGATAGCGGTCAAAAACCATCGCAATGTTTCTGAGAAAGAGACGGCCTGTAGCGGTGATCTCCAATGCATCGGTTCTTCGCAGAAGCAGACCGTCGGCTTCCTGCTCATCCAGCCGGGAGAGTTCCTCACTGAAATAATCCTGAAAATCGATCTCCCATCTCGCTGAAAAGGTGCGGAAATCAACCGTTCCCCGACACATGATCTGCATGATCAGATCCTGGCGGATCCGGTCGTCCCGGTCGAGCCGCACTCCCCGCACCACCGGCATCCGCCCTTCATCCAGCATCCGGTAGTAATCACTCAGTTCCTTCGTATTCTGAAAGTAAAGATTTTCCAGTTTGGAGATGCCGGACATTCCGAACGCGATGAGATCGGTCTCGGCATGGGTACTGTACCCCTGGAAGTTCCTCTGAAGCGTTCCTGCGTCCAGCGCCCGGGTCAGGCTGTCCCCCTCCCGTGCGAAATGATCCATTCCTATAAACCTCATTCCGTGGGAGGTGAGATAGTCGATCGCCCCCCGCAACATTTCCAGTTTGCTGTCGGCCGGAGGCAGGGTCGCCTCATCCAGCAGCCTCTGGGAAGGCATCAGTCGCGGAAGATGGGCATAGCTGTAGACCGCCAGCCGGTCCGGATCGAGGGTCAGCACCTGCTCCAGGGTGCGCTGAAAACCTTCGGGAGTCTGAAGCGGCAACCCGTAGATCAGATCATGGTTGATCTGCCCGATACCCGCCTCGCGGAGAAGGCGGGTCACTTCGGCGGTCTGCTCGAATGGCTGGATCCGGTGGATTGCTTTCTGCACCTCGGGATCGGTATCCTGTACGCCAAGGGAGGCGCGGTTGCAACCGATCTCCCTGAGGACATCTGCCTGCTCACGACTGCAGTGCCGGGGGTCGATCTCGACGCTGAACTCCACTTCGGGGTCCATCCGGAACCGTTTCCGGATGGCTTCTCCCAGTCGCATCAGCTGGTCCGGTTTCAAAAAAGTGGGAGTCCCTCCTCCCCAATGAATCTGTACCGCCACCGGGGAGGGCCCGGTCCGCTCCAGCAGCAGATCCATCTCACGCTCGAGATAATCCAGATAGGCATCACCCCGGTCGCTCTTCCGGGTGATGACCTTGGTGCAGCCGCAGTACCAGCAGAGGGAGAAGCAGAACGGAATATGGATGTAGATGGAGAGCCGTCGGGATTCGCCGCCTGCTTCGGCCAGATCGGGATCGATCTCCTGCAGGTTCTCCAGTTCCCGGAACTGCACCGCCGTGGGATAGGAGGTGTATCGGGGTCCGGGCCGGGTGTATTTTCGAATGAGTTCCAGATCGGGCAGGGTCATCTTCCTGTCGTAAGATGATTTTCAGTTTGATAGGTGGGAATGCAGAGGAGAGGATCAGAGATCTTCAAAACCTCCATCGGCCGTAATTCTCAGATCGAGATCCTTTCCCCGTTTGGCAAGCTCGGCTACAGTTGTCGTCTCCAGCATATGCCGTATGCCTTCCCGGGTTACGGCCCACTCTTCGTGCAGGGGGCAGGGTTTGAGAACCCCGCATCCTGGCAGCCCCAGGGCGCACTGGGTGAAAAGCGCATCGCCGTCGATGGCCCGGACAATATCGATAAGCGGAACCGAGCCGTTCCGATCCATGAGACGCACACCACCGTTCGGGCCCTTGTAGGACTCCAGCATTCCGGCTGAGGTGAGCTGTTGAAGAATCTTCGTCAAAAAGTGAAACGAGATATCGAGTTTCTCACTCATTTCCCGGATCGGGATATAGCGGTCCTCCTGTTTCGATGCCAGATAGAGAGCAGCCCGCAGGCTATAGACACAAGCTTTGGACAGTAGCATGGAGAGTATCAGATTGCGTCTGTCGGGGACAGATCGTTTTAAGAGTTTAAACTCTTAAATTAGGCTTTCCCTCTCTCCGAATCAAGGTTCACCTCCTGCCGGCATGCTTGCCGGAGTGATTCACACCGCCTCCGGCGTGAATCACCCCTTTCTGCATTCAACCGGAGTCTGAGCGTCAGGCAACCCGGTCGAGACCTTTCGCCTTGGCCTGGATCGCATATCTCGTATGGGGAACGGCCATCAGCCTTCCTTTCGGAATTTTCTGTCCTGTCGCCCGGCAGATTCCATAGGTCCCGTTCTCAATCCGCATAAGAGCCCGATCGAGCTGGCGCAGATAATTCCGGGTCCGGTGAATCAATCTGTAATAGAGCTGGATTGACTCTTCGTCACTGGCAATATCGGCCATGTGGTGTGCATTGGCAGAACTTTCCGCGGCTTCCGCCTCGATAAGTTCATCCAGAACACCCTGCATCATCTCAATCTCCTGCTGCGCCTCTTCTCTTTTCTCAAGGATAAGGGCTCTGAACTCTTCCAGCTCTTCGGCCGTATAGGGGGATCTATCCATTACCATCGTGGCCATTTTTCTCTACCTCACTTCGGTTACAGGTTACCGGTTCAGTGTCAGGAACCGGTTGCCGGCCCGTCAGTTCCGGCCTCAGGTTCCGACAATAGTATAGGGTGAGCAGGGTGCGGCGGGTATCGGGCTATGGCTGAATGGCATGTAGGGAAAGTCCTTACAAATCAAACGGATTGTAGGTTCATAGATCACGATAACTGACAACACGACCCCAGATCAGTCGGAAAAAAAGCAGCACGGAGAGAAGAAGAAACAGCCTCGAGAGAGTCGGGAGGATCGGGTTCAGAAAAGAGAGGGCAGAGAGAGGGATCGCCAGGTTCAGAGTGAGCACCATGAAACGCGCGGGCCGGACCCCTCCCCTTCGGGGCCGATCAAGGAAGCGTGGAAACATCCAGTAGGCTGTACCCAGGACAAACTGCAGGATCCATCCGAAGAGAGCCATCTCCATGTGGAGAGGAAGGAGCGCCCAGAGAGACGGATGCAACCCGAATGCCTTGTTCAGAAGGAGAAGCGATCCGCTTGCAAAGGCAAGAATCAACCAGAGCAGAGAGAGCCGCAGCATGTGAACCGAAAGGGAAGGCATACGCTACCCCATCCTGGCACCTTTTCCAGGGGCCGGCCGGCGTTCCCGCACACGCGGCCAGATCTCCGCCACATAGAGAAAGGCGGCACCCATCTGCAGAATTACCGAAATAACGATGATCCCTCCCGACCAGCTCAGCGGTCGGGAAGGATCGGCGAACGGCTCGGCAAACAGACGCAGCATCAGGCCGCTGTTTAGTGCCCAGAAGATAATCCAGGGCCTCACCTCCCCTTTTCCACCGCTCTCCATGAGCCGTTTCCGCTGCTCCCTGTCGCGTGGAAACATCCAGATCGAGACCCCCATGATCACCTGGGTGATCCATCCGATGGCAATGAGATGCCAGTAGACCGGAAGCAGCGGAACCCGGACGGGAATGCGGGGAGATGAATCCAGAAAGAGAACCCCCATAGCGAGCGCCAGACTGACAAGGCCGGCCTTGATGAACCACCGGGTTACCGGAATCATGAGATCATCTGATCAGTTTTTCCGCTTTTTGAAAGAGGATGTTGTTCTCCAGATGGACATGTCTGTGCAGATCCTCTTCAAACCCCTCCAGATTCTGATAGAGAATCCGGTAGGTGGCACATGCATCGGCCGGTGGAGTGAACTCCCCGCTCCGCTCCCGTATGGCGGCCATAAGGGCTCCCGCCTCCTCATGGTCATCCACCATCCGCTCCAGCTCCTTCTCCAGCGACGCAATCCGTTTTTCATCCACCGGCTGCCCCTTCATCCGGTCGGCATACACCTGCCGGATGAGCGGGAAGAGTCTCTCCTCCTCCTCTTCAAGATGATGCAGCAGGCCATTGGCCAGCCGGATGAAGAGCGAGTGGATCTCGATATTCTCCGGATGGCGCCGGCCGTGAACACGGGCCACTTTTTCCGCATAGTTGGCGATCTCCTCACTCTTTTCCCTCACAAACCGGTGGTGGGTCTCCACAATATGATCGACCAGATGATCCGGTTCCCAGGCCCGGTAGTTTTCCCCGGCGGAAGGTGTCTCCCGTGAAACACCCTGCAGATCGGCAAGGAGTTCTTCCAGCCGGATACTCCGCTCCCGGCAGGCCGCCTCCAGAGAGGTCCCACCACCGCAGCAGAAATCCAGTCCGTATTTCCGGAAAATCCCCGCTGTCTCGTAATTGTCGGCTACGATTTCTCCGATAGTGGATTGGGGTGTGAGATTCATGGCTTGTTGATTCATGACATGTTCGGTTTGATGTTGTTGTATTGGCCGTTTGGGGTCGTATGGGTCGTGAGAGGTTGTGTTGTCGAATCTGATTATGGCCGGATTCATTCCCCTGAGCACGGCCTGAACCCGCGCCAATCAATATATAGGTTTTAAGACTATTTTGTCCTAATATGTTTTCTGCTCCTTCCGGGACACCATCCGCATCTGCACAATTCCATGCATGTCATTCAATTGCATCCTTCTGCAGATACTCACCCTCCATTTCAATCAACCCAACGGCACATGAACTCATCCCTTCATCTGTTCCATATTCCGGTAATGGGAACCGGATTCACCATCGATTCTCCCATTCGTGTTGCCCATCTGGGCATCCATTCAGCCATCTCAGTGGTGGATGACCTGCTCCTTGAACGGATCCGCAGACATTACTCGGGTCAGTACGGTTTCCCGTTCAGCTCCATTCCCCGGAATGCCCCGGACGGGAGGGCAAGACGTATCTCCGCCTATCTCGATCTGGTGATGGAAATCGTAACACAGAGGTTCAATCAGCTAAAAGAGCTCTCCTTCGGGGAGAAGAGTGCCAAATCCCGTTATTTCCGGCTTCTTCCCGATATCAGCCCGCTCAAGCAGGAATTTCTGCGGTTTCAGAAGATGCCGGAAGGACCCGGCCGGCAAAAGTTGGCGAAGCGTCTGACAGATCGGATGAAACCGGGAGAGATCGAGGTAAACATCATGGCCAAAGTGGATGCGCTGCGTGCAACGGGCGGGAAGATACCCGCCGAAAGTGAGATGAGCGATGCCAGCTCCGCCCTCCGGGGTTTCGCAAACAGCTCCCTGGACTCCTCCCTCGTGCTGTCAGCTGGCTTCAATCCCTCACTCTATGGATATCTCACCCGTTTCCGCGAGTTTTATCGGAATGCGGAGGGCCGGATCCGGAAGAAAATCATATTGAAAGTAAGTGATTTCCGGTCCGCCCTCATTCAGGGAAGATACCTGGCAAAAAAGGGGCTCGAGATCGCTGAATACCGGATCGAATCGGGGATGAACTGCGGAGGGCACGCATTTGCAACCGAGGGGCTGCTCCTTCCGGTGGTATTGAAGGATTTTCATGAAAAAAGAGAAGAACTGGCGCATGCCTTCCGGCCGCTCATCCGGGGTTTCTACCGTACTGCCGGTTGGGAGTATCCCGATCTTCCTGAGGATGAGATAATGCCCGCTATTACGGTGCAGGGAGGTGTAGGCAACCGGGGAGAGTGCCTCCGGCTGATGAAGGAGTATGGAATGGACCGGACCGGGTGGGGTTCTCCCTTTCTGCTTGTTCCGGAAGCAACCTGTGTGGATGAGGAGACCTCCCGCCTTCTGGAGAAGGCCCGTGAAGAGGATCTCTATCTGAGCGGAGTCTCGCCTCTCGGCATTCCGTTCAATCACATCCTCCATACCGGATCCGAGCACTATCGTGAAGAGAGAATCCGCCGGGGGAAACCCGGATCTCCCTGCCCGAAGGGTTTTCTGGTTTCCAACACGGAGTTCACCGAGGAGCCGATCTGCACCGCATCCACTCAGTACCAGCTTCTGAAAGTCCGGCAGATCGAGGAGAGCGCCCGCTCTCAGGAAGAGAAGGATGCGGAGAAGGAGAAGGTTCTGGAGAAGAGCTGTCTCTGCACCGATCTCGGGGCGGGAGCCCTGATCCGGCTCGGCATCGTCAAACCGTCTTATGGCCGCCAGGCAATCTGTCCGGGGCCCAATATCGCATGGTTTGACCGCCGTTACACACTCGAAGAGATGACCGATCACATCTATGGACGCGGACCCTCTCTGGTGCCATCCGACCGGCCTCACATGTTTGCCAAGGAGATGACCATGTATGTGGATTACCTGGAAGAGAGGATCCGGCAGAGCGGCGGGGATGAGACGGAAAAGCGCAGGATGCACTCCTTCTGCCTCAACCTGGGAGCGGGAATCCACGAATGTCTCACCATAGCCCGAAGCTCTCCCTATGAGGGAGAGAACCTCGCCTCTCTTGAATCTGCCGCTCTTGAACAGATGGAGAGGTTGAAAAGATTATCGGAAGTTCTTGAATCCGGGGAGATTCAGGCCGAATCCCCGGGGAGGATCACCCATTGAGACTTCAGATGGCACACGACCGGTACCGCGGAGGATTTCCGGTCGGGTTATCATGGCCGTCACCCTGGCCGGCCACCTGAGCGGCACTCCGTCCCGATGAAATCACCCCGGTTTTTTCCTATCATCCATGATACGACGGCGGGGCGGAACGGTCTCCCCACTCCCCCCGGACACTGGCAGCCAATAACGATGGGAGATGAGAGCACTGCTGATTGGGCATGAGGGTCAATCTCTTCAACTTATACGGGAGGCCCTCCGCAAAAGGAACCACAACGTCACCTGCCTGGAGCCGGGCCAGGCCGATCCCGAAACGATCGCTTCCGGAGAAGACTCCCTCATCATCTTCTGTGAATTTTCGCCCGAAGCCCTGGCGCTGAGCCGGCGGATCCGGGCGGCGGACCGGGAGAACCGGCTTGCCATGATCTCGGTTCTTGACCACGACTCAATCACCCACTTCGAAGATGTGCTGACAGCCGGCTTTGACCAGTGTATCGTGGAGTCTCTCTACGACGCCAAAAGGCTCGATGTAAGACTCGCCTTCGCCGAAAAACTGGCACAGGACAAGCACCGCAGCACCGTCGCGCAGCGGGAGCGGCGCAGACTGGAACAGGAGATCCTGCACACGAGCGAACATGAGAGGCGCCGCATCGGTCAGGATCTTCATGACGGGCTCGGCCAGATGCTCACCGGGATCGGACTGATCAGCAAGTCGGTTGCCCGGCATCTCGAAGCCGAAGGGCATCCCCTCGCCGGCCAGATGGAAGAAATCACCGGACTGATCCGGGAGGCGGACCAATATGCCCGTGAACTCTCCCGCGGCCTGGTACCGGTCGAACTTGACAAGGAGGGGCTTGCAGCCGCACTGGAGCGGCTCACCGCCCATGCAGAAAAGCTCTTCGGTGTCGCATGCACCCTTGCCACCACAGGGGAAATCCCTCTTGACGATGCCAATCAGGTCACCCATCTTTTCCGTATCGCACAGGAATCGGTCAGCAATGCCGTGAAACATGGTCATGCGACCCGGATCGACATTCATCTGGAGGGAACCGACCATTATGTTCAGCTTCGGGTGGACGATAATGGAACGGGATTTCCCGAAGACTGGGATGAGCAGGGCGGGCTCGGTGTCCGTATTATGCAGTTCCGGGCGGGGCTGATCGGCGCCACTCTGGAGATAAGCGGCTCGGACAGCGGAGGCGCCCGGATCCTCTGCACTCTTCCTCTGAACGATCACACTCAGGATTTCTGATCTCCCACATGGCCAAGAAGAAGCTCTGGATCGTAGATGACCACCCACTGATGCGTAAAGGGATGGCCCTGACCCTTCAATCCGAACTCGATTTCGAAGTGGTCGGTCAATCGGAAACCGCCGAAGAAGCACTTTCGGAGATTCCGGGGGCGGAGCCCGATCTGGCGATCATTGACATCTCCCTGCCCGGGATGAACGGAATCGAGCTTATCAAGAATCTGCAGAATCTGGTGCCGGACCTGAAGATTCTGGTTGTCTCCCGGCACGACGAGGAGCTCTATGCAGAGCGGGCCATCCGCGCGGGGGCCAAAGGGTATCTTACCAAACTGGAAGCGGGAGATACGCTGGTGACCGCAGTCCGGCAGATCCTACAGGGCGGACTCTACCTGAGCAGCACTGTCGGCAACCGGATCATCATGAAGCTTACCTCCGGAAAACAGGATGTCGACGACCCCATCGAGCTGCTCAGCGACCGGGAGCTCGAGGTGTTCGAGTTGACCGGCAACGGGCTGACCACCCGTGAGATCGCAGAAAAGCTCCACGTCTCGGTGAAGACCGTGGAATCCTATCGCGCCCGGATCAAGGACAAAATGCAGCTGGAGAGTGCCAACGATCTGATCCGCGCCGCCGTCCAGTGGGTGGAGCGCTCCTGACGCAGTCCGATCCATCCAGTCTGTTCCTTCCCACCTCCGGGCGATGATCGCCATGTAGGAGAATCCCCTACACCAATCTTGGCGAATCCCTTAAACCGAACAGAGTCCTTTACCGGCAGAAAATCGTCCGGCGATTGGTGAAGTTTATACGTGAACAAGCCGGCAAAGGCGATTCAGAAAGCTAAAGAACCTGATTCAACAGAAACCCTCCCGTGTAGGCGACAGGCCATACGGGAACAAACCGAGATAACGATGAACTACCTGAAACTCTCCGTTCTACCGATACTACTGGCGATGTTGTTCACAGTCCGGGCAGATGCCCAGTCCGACCGTGATCTTCAGTACTACCGCTCCCCGGATCAGAGGGGTCTCAATGTCTTCGAGACGCCAAAGCAGAATGATGTTCCGTACGAGGGGGTCAAGGTGCGCATTGGTGGTTCCAACACCCTGCAGTTCCAGGGGCTCCGCCACAGCAACGGGGGTGTACCTCTCAAGGAGATCGGTCCCAATTTCAACCTGGCCACCTCCAACCTGGATCTGGATGTGCAGCTTGAGAGAGGTCTGAGAATGCACCTGAGAACCTACCTCTCCTCGCGCCACCACCCCGAAGCCTGGGTCAAGGGGGGATACCTGCAGATTGACCGGCTCGACTTCATTCAGGAAGGCCTTTTTTCCGATCTCATGGACAAGCTCACCATCAAGGTCGGGCACATGGAGATCAACTACGGGGATGCTCACTTCCGCCGTTCCGATAACGGACAGGCACTCTACAATCCCTTTGTCGGCAACTACATCATGGACTCTTTCACCACCGAGGTAGGGGGAGAGATCACCTTCCAGAACAACGGTTTTCTGGCGATGGTCGGACTCACCAACGGCAAGCTGAACCAGAGTGTGGAGGAGACCACTCCCGGAACCCGCCCCTCCGTCGTTGGAAAAGTGGGATTCGACCGGCAGCTCAATGAAGATCTGCGTGTACGGCTCACCGGCTCCATCTACACCACCTCCCAGTCGGCAGGGATCAACCTCTACTCGGGAGACCGCGCCGGAGCCCGGTACTACAACGTAGTGACCGCAGAAGACGGGGATGATTTCCGGTCCGGCCGGTTCAACCCCGGTTTCAGCGCGCCGGGAGTCGGCGGCAAACTCACCGCCATCATGATCAACCCCTTTGTCAAATACCGCGGAGCGGAGTTTTTCGGACTCTATGAACACTCTGCCGGCAGGACGGGAGCGGAGATCGACCGGAGAGTTTTCCAGCAGGTGGGAGCCGAACTGCTCTACCGTTTCGGACAGAATGAAAAATTCTACCTGGGCGGCAGGTACAATCTGGTGAGCGGAGAACTGCCCGGCGGTACCGATGTCGACATCACACGGTTCAACATCGGCGGAGGCTGGTTCCTGACGCCCAACATCCTGACCAAGATCGAATATGTCGATCAGGGGTGGAGCGGCTGGCCGGCAGGAAGCCTCTACCAGGATGCCGGATTCAACGGGATCATGCTCGAGGCGGTCATCAGTTTCTGATCCGATCCGAACCACAAGGCGCGGGGGGAGTCCCCTGCGCCGGACCGGATCCGACCAGGCTTTGCGCCCCGTATCGAAAACATCAACCAAGACCCTTACGACCACACTATTCAGGAGGCACCATGAAACGACTGTTGAAAACCGGAATCTTCTGGACACTTCTTCTGGCCCTGGTGGCACCGGTCACCGCCCGTCAGCTCACTCTTGAGAGCCACACCATGGTGATTGAGGGAACGTCCAACGTGAGGGACTGGAACGCCGATGTGCAGTCGGTCGACGCAGCTCTCGTGCTGGAGGGATACAGCGGGGAGAGTTCCGCACTCCGGCCGGAACAGTTCCGTTCTCTTACCCTGGAGATGCCGGTCCGTGAAATCCGGGCGGGCAACCGCGGACTGACCAACAACATTCACAAGTATCTGAAGGAGAATGTCCAACCGGTTATCCGATTTGAACTGCAGCAGGTGGAGGAGATCCTCTCCGAAGGGGGGAAAGAACTGCTGCGCGCCACCGGCACCCTCTCGGCAGCGGGCCGGTCCGTGACGGTCCCCATGGAGGTGGAGGTGACCCGGAAGAGTGACGGAAGTCTGCTCTTTTCCGGCGAACAGCCGCTGAAAATGACCGACTTCGGCATCACCCCGCCCACCGCCATGCTCGGTACCATCAAGGCGGTGGATGAATTTTCTGTTAAATTCGAGCTCACATTCTCACTCTGACTCACTCTGAC
>CAYTTA010000046.1:0-1957 GCA_964440655.1 uncultured Balneolaceae bacterium | reverse complement strand
CTCACTCTGACTCACTCTGACACCAAACACTTAATCACGAGGCAATCAGGAAGAAGATGATGAAGGAGCGTATCCCCTTCCGGCCAATACTGCTTCTGTTCGGGCTGTTCTGGATCGTGGGGGGTACTCTCCAGACCGTGCGGGCCCAGTCACTGGCAAAAGCTGAAGAGGAGAGCCGGATCTGGCTTCAGGGCCGCTCCAATCTCCACGCTTTCCAGTGCGAAGCGACCGGGTTTGAGGAGAAAGTCACACTGGAGCCGCCGGGAAACACTATTGAGTCCGTTGCGCTTGCGGATCATCTGGCGATCCAGGTGCGGATTCCGGTACGCAATCTGGAGTGCGGAAAACGGAGAATGAACCGGGATCTCTACCAGGCACTCCGATCCGACACGCATGAGTACATCACGTTCCGCTACCTGGAATCGAGAAACCTGCCGGAGAAGGGCAGCCGGCCGGGTTCGATTCTGCTGGAGGTAGAGGGAGTCCTCACGGTAGCGGGAACTTCACGGGAGATCCGCTTTCTGGCGGAGGGAGAGCTTTTGGATGAAAACCGGATTCATATTGAGGGAGAAAAACCGATCCGCATGACCGATTACAACGTGGACCCCCCGGTGGGTCTGCTCGGTCTGGTGCGGGCAGAGAATGAACTCACGGTTCATTTCGATCTTTATGTAAAAGCCGAACCCGCGCTTTTCGCGGTGATTACCCCATGACACTTCAAAAACTTGTAGAGAACGTCCGGTCTGCACCCGATATCCGGGCGTCCGGCGCGGCCTTCCGGATCTCCGGCAATCACATGGAGTTGAAAATTCCTTTGTGCCTGGACCGGACCGACTCCTGCAGGGAGGCGATCATCGAGGCGGGCCGGATGATCTCACGCCTCTCCCGGGAGGCGGAAAAGGCGGGCTGCATGCTGCAGGTCCGGCCCTTCCCCACTCTGGACCGGCCCGATCTGGTTGCTCTGGCAACCCTCCAGCGCAGCAAGAATGGCAGAATAACGACGTCTGCCGCATTGGCTCGCGAAGCGGGGGGATCGGGAGATACGGGTTCGGTGATGGATCACGGTTCTCTCTCGTCCGACGGTCCGGCATCCGGGGACTTCTCTGTAGAACCCGGTGCCCTGCCGGCGGGAACGGACCCTCACCTTCTTCAGGAGCTGCAGGAACTGGCCTCCCGCCACGGCCTCTCCCTTCTTCCTCTTCCGGAAGGTCCAGATCGTGCCGCCTCCCATGCACCTGTACCAGCTCGGGAGTCCGCCGCTGTTTCTACCGATACCCGGTCAGGAGCCAGCCCCTCCTCCGGAAAACGGAGCGGGAGGAATCCATCCTACGCCCTCTGTTCCCGATCCGACAACCCCTTCGTCTGGATCGAGACGGGACAGTGGATCGAGGAGGTCTCTCATCAGTTTGCCACCTGCCCTCCATCCCGTGCACCCCGGCTCTCCTGGAAACTGCCTGAGCCGGTCCGGATTTCCAGCGGTGATGAGCTTCCTTCTGAAGTGGTCGCGGTTCAGGCCACTCTCGATTTTCCCTGTTGATTGAGAGCGATAAACCGTATGCTTTACAGAAGGAACTGTTGACTCATCTCCTTTCACATGGCAAACCGACTCGGCAAAGAGAAAAGCCCCTACCTTCTCCAGCACAAGAACAACCCTGTCGACTGGTATCCCTGGTCGGAAGAGGCATTTGAAAAAGCCCGGGCTGAAGAGAAGCCGGTCTTCCTGTCCGTCGGGTACTCCACCTGCCACTGGTGCCATGTGATGGCGCGTGAATCGTTCGAGGATGAGACGGTGGCTTCCCTGATGAACGAGGCTTTCGTCAACATCAAGGTGGACCGGGAAGAACGCCCCGATATCGACCATACCTATATGACCGTGTGTCAGATGCTGACGGGCGAGGGAGGCTGGCCTCTGACGATCATCATGACTTCGGAGAAGAAACCGTTCTACGCCGCCACC
>CAYTTA010000045.1:0-20530 GCA_964440655.1 uncultured Balneolaceae bacterium | reverse complement strand
ATGAAACTGCCTGCACTTCTCTCTCCTCTTCTGCTCATCCTCCTGCTTGTCGCATCACCCGCAGCACAGGGCCGGCAGTCCGGCGAGATCGACATCCTGCTCAAAGGCGGGCATGTCATCGACCCCGCGAACGGCATCGACCGAGTGATGGATGTCGCCATTGCGGGGGACCGCATCGTCGAGGTGGCCCCTAATATCTCTTCCCGGAATGCACGGCGGGTGATCGATGTGAGCGGCCTCTATGTGACTCCCGGGCTGATAGACCTCCACACACATGTCTACTTCGGCACAACGGACAAGTTGCAGGCGGACAGTTACATCAGTGTCCCCGCCGACGCATTCTCCTTCCGTGCGGGAGTGACCACGGTTGTGGATGCCGGTTCCTCCGGCTGGAAGAGCTTCGAACACTTCAAGGCCAATGCGATCGACCGCGCCCAGACAAGGGTCCTTACCTTCCTCAACATCGTTGGTGTCGGGATGACCAGCCGGTATGAGGAGCAGAATCTGGATGACATGAATCCGGTCATGACCGCCTACATGATCACGCGACAGTATCCCGATCTCATCGTGGGGATCAAGGCGCCACACTACTGGGGGGATTTCACGCAGGTGGACATCGCCGTGGAGGCAGGGGAGCTTGCGGGGGTGCCGGTGATGGTCGATTTTGGCGGGACCATTCCGCCCAATCCGCCCAACTCCCTGGAGGAGCTTTTTCTGGAGCATCTCCGGCCGGGCGACATCTTCACCCACACCTACTCCTATCAGACAAGAGGCCGGGAGACAGTGGTCGATGAGAATCTGAAGGTCAAGCCCTTCATCTTCACGGCGAAGGAGAGAGGGATCATCTTTGATGTGGGGCACGGAGGGGGTGCGCTCTCCTTCCGACAGGCTGTACCGGCGATCGAACAGGGCTTCAAGCCGGATGTGATCAGCTCCGATCTACATATCCACAGCATGAACAGCGGCATGAAGGATATGGCCAACCTGGTCTCCAAATTCATGAACATGGGGATGACCCTCAACGAGGTGATCGAGGCCTCCACCTGGAAGCCGGCGCAGGTGATCCAGCGGACAGATCTGGGAACCCTGAGTCCCGGCGCCGAAGCCGACATTGCGGTCTTCCGGCTCAGGGAAGGGAACTTCGGATTCTCCGATGTTCGCCGGACCCGGATTGAGGGCACCCGGAAGCTGGAGACGGAACTTACAATCCGGGCAGGGCGGGTCGTATGGGATCTGAACGGACTGAGCATGCCCGGATGGCAGGAAGAGCTTCAATGATCAGGCCGGTTACCGATCACTGCCCCAGCCTTTTTCTTCTGATCGGGCTGGCGGTATCCGGCCTTGGAGTGGCCGGTTGTACTACGGAAGCAGGAGAAAGTGCCTACTTTCCCCTTCCGCAAGAGGGAGAGGCGATCCGTTCCAGAGATCTGGCCTTCATGGTCGATACCCTTGTGACCGATCTGGAACAGCCATGGGGGCTGGAATTTCTGCCGGACGGGAGGGTCCTGATCACCGAGCGCGACGGAAAAGTGCGTTTGGTGAAAGAGGGGAAGCTTCTGCCGGAGCCGATCAATGAAGAGGTCCGGGAAGGCCTGAGGGATGTGGCCCTTCACCCGGGATTTGAATCCAACGGCTGGGTCTATCTCTCCTGGTACCGTACGATGGATGCATCCGAAATGGCCGGTGCCGTGAAGCGGATGGAAGAGCGGAACGAAGTTCGCCGGGTTCTGGAGCGCATCCGGAATGGGGAGTTCGGCGGGACGATGGATGAGGCCCGTCTGGAAGGACGGACACCATTCTACTCCATCCTGACCCGTGCGCGGCTGGAGGGGGACCGGCTTGTGGAGGAGGAGATTCTCTATTTCACCGGGCCGTTCAGGGAGAGTCCGGGCTGGTTCGGGAGCCGGATCGCTTTCGATCCGGACGGTTCGCTCTATTTTCTGGTCGGTCAGAGGGACGGCGACCCCACCCCGCAGGAGCCGGGCAACACTTCGGGCACCACACTCCGCCTGAGAGAGGACGGCTCCGTTCCGCCGGACAATCCCTTTGTGGATCATCCGGAAATTCTTTCCGAAGTCTTTACCTACGGCCATCGGCAGCACCAGGGCGTGGCTCTTCATCCGGACACGGGAGAACTCTGGACGCATGAACACGGCGCCAAGGGCGGGGACGAGATCAACATCCTGAAGCCCGGTCTGAATTTCGGATGGCCGCTGGCAACCTACAGCCTCAACTACGACGACTCGATCATCTCCCCGGACACCCTCCTGGATGGGACCGAGCCGCCGATCCATCACTGGACCCCGTCAATCGCTCCTTCAGGGATGACCTTTGTGACAGGTGGCCGCTACCCGGAGTGGGAGGGTGATCTCATTTCGGGATCCCTGAAGTTCCGGCTGCTCAACCGCACGATCCTGAGGAACGGCAGGGTGGCGGGAGACGAACCCCTGGCGGAGAATGTCGGCCGGGTCCGAAGCGTGAAAACCGCACCGGACGGGCTGATCTATTTTGTGACCGAAGACACCGGACTGCTCGCGCGCCTGGTTCCTTCCGACGATGGGCCGCCCGCGGGTCGGGATGCCCTCCTGACCATCCGCCGGACAGAGGATTTCGAGGTTACCGGTACCGGAGAGAATCCCAACTGGAATCTGACCGAATGGGTGGAGCTCACCCAGCTGGACAACCGCTACAAGAGCCAGGGGCTTACTTCTCGCGTCAAGGTGCTCTACTCCGGGGCGGGAATCTATTTTCTGTTTGACAACTCCGACCGGCTCCTGACTGCTTCACTGGAGGGAGATTTCCGGGAGATCTGGAATGAGGATGTGGTGGAGGTCTTTTTCTGGCCGGATGAGGAGTCGGGCGACTACTTCGAGTACGAGCTCTCCCCGCTGAACTATGAACTGATTCTCTGGCTGCCGGAGCGGGGAGGCGGTTCCTGGATCCCGTTCAACTATTACAAGAGCAACCGGCAGACCCGTCATGAAACCTCCGTCCGGGGCGGGGTGAAAGAGAGCGGGGCGGAAATCAAAGGGTGGAGAGCGGAATTTTTCATCCCGTGGCGCCTGCTGCGGCCGTTCAACCATGTACCGCCGGAGCCGGAGAGCCGCTGGAGGGCAAACATGTACCGGATTGACTATGACGACGGAGCGACCCATTTTGCATGGCAGCCGATTGAACGCAGTTATCATGAGATCCGCCGCTACGGGACCTTTCTGTTTGAGTAGATGTCTGCCCTGAACCATGATCCTATTTCTGTGGCTTCTTCTGGTTGTGCTCTTCATCGTCCTCTCGACGGTCCGATGGAAGATGCACCCCTTTCTCGCACTCCTGGTGGGGGCGATCGCCATGGGTTTCCTGGCAGGCCTTGAAGGAGATACCATTCTCTCCTCCATCTCCGGAGGGTTCGGCTCCACGCTCGGCAGCATCGGAATCGTCATCGCGATCGGGGCCCTGATCGGGGAGTATCTGGACCGGAGCGGCGGTGCGATGGTTCTGGCCAGCCATATTCTTCAGGGAACCGGAGAGAAGAGGGCCCCCCTTTCGATGAGCATCACCGGGTTTGTTGTCTCGATCCCTGTTTTTTGTGATTCGGGCTTCATTGTACTCTCTTCATTGAAAAGGGCGATCGCCGGGCGGACGGGAATCCCGCTGGTAACGCTGGCGATCGCACTGGCCACCGGTCTTTACACCACCCATGTTTTTGTCCCTCCCACTCCGGGACCGCTCGCTGCCGCGGTCACACTGGGTGCCGATATCGGCTGGGTGATGATGATGGGGCTTGTCGTATCCATACCCGTCGCTGCCGTCGGGCTGATCTGGGCCATCCGGATCGGCCGCCGCCATGAGGGAGAGCCAGCTGTTTCCACAGAGGCGGTCATGGCAGGTGAGGCTGTGGGGGATGCCGTTGCGGATGGCGGGATGTCCGGTCCCGTTCCGGCGGATGCAGGCGTGGCCGGGCAGGGGATGGATGAGGCTGATTTGGTTGATGCCGTTAACCCCGCCCGTTCAACGCCCGGCTTCTGGAATTCGCTTCTTCCCATTCTGGTCCCGATCCTGCTCATCGCGGTGCGGTCGGTGGCAGAGTATCCAACCTCCCCCCTTGGTGAGGGAACCATAAAGCAGGCGCTCTCCTTTCTGGGCAATCCGGTGGTGGCCCTTACGGTCGGAGTCTTTCTCTCCTTCGGCCTTGTGAATTCCGGCAACCGGATCCGGGGAGAGTGGCTGGAGGAGGGCCTGGCCAAAGCGGGGTCGATCATCCTGATAACCGGCGCCGGCGGGGCTTTCGGAGAAGTGCTCCGGATGACGGAGCTGAGCGATCTCTCCGCCCGGTTTGCCATGATTGGCGGATTGGGGATTCTCGTTCCATTCCTGATTTCGGCTTTTCTGAAGACCGCCCAGGGTTCATCCACCGTGGCGATCATCACCGCATCGGCCATTGTGGCTCCGCTTGTCATCCCGATGGGTTTTAATACTCAAACCGGAACGGCACTCGTCGTGCTGGCTGTTTGTGCCGGCTCACTGACCGTATCCCATGTCAATGACAGTTTCTTCTGGGTGGTTTCCCGATTCTCCGACATGGATCTGAAAACCGCCCTCCGAACCCATACCCTGGCCACTCTCTGGATGGGGCTGACCGCTCTGGCAGTGATACAGCTGATGGCCTGGATTCTGGTCTGACGATCCAATGTCATTCAATCTCCACAGACCCATGCCCGAACCGGAGGATAAAGATCTCTTGCAGCGGCTGAAAGAGGGTCAGGAGCAGGCCTTCGTGGAGATCTACCACCTATACCACAAGAGGCTCTTCAGTTTTGCGATCAAATATCTCAAGAGCAGGGAACTGGCTCAGGATGCCGTGCAGGCCGCCTTCATCAAGCTCTGGGAGAACCGGCAGAAGATCGAGTCCAGCGTCCGCGGCTTTCTCTTTACAACGGCCCGCAATCATATCCTGAACATGATCCGGAATGATCACCGCCGGATCCTCAAGAAAGTCCAGCTTGAGCAGCAGAGAGTGATGCCACGCAACGAGACGGAAGAGGTGATCCTCTATTCAGAATACCAGCGGATCCTGAACGAGGGACTGGCGGAACTTCCGCCTGGAAAACGAGAGATTTTCGAGCTGAAAACATCCGGCGGGCTCACCAATCCGGAGATTGCCGAGAAGCTGGGAATCAGTATCAACACGGTGAAATCACAGTTCTACGAGGCATCCCGATTCATCCGGGAGTATCTGGCCCGACATGCCAACATCCGTCACGGATCGTAAAGGATCCTGAACACCCATAAAAAAATTTCCATCTCCCGCCATACTTTCGGCGATCCCGGGTGTCTTGCAGATACAACCCGCTGGAGATGGAGAAACAGCTGCTGCAGAAATATTTCAGAAATCAGTGCTCGCCCCGGGAGATGGAGCGGGTGCTGGAGTGGTTCCGGACCCCGGAGGGGGAGAGCTATTTTGAGGAGATCCTGAACCGCGACTTGGAGCGCTATTCAGAGGAGGAGAATCTGCTTCTCTACCCCGATGTGCCTTCCACCGAGATGCTGGAGCGGATACTGGAAGCCCGGAAGAAACCTGCCGTGCGGATTATCGGCTCCTTCCAATATGCGGTCCGTCGACTTCATCGGGCGAGCCTGGCTGCTGTGCTGCTCATCTGCAGTCTGCTTGGAGTATGGGCATGGTCCCAGACCGAGAGAATCTTTCCTTCGGATGTGCAGGATCCGGAACCCGTCTACACTCTCTTTACCACACTGGAAGATCAGCACCGGATCATCACCCTTGCGGACGGTACCCGGATACGTCTCAATACCAACTCCCGTTTGCGGGTTCCCGAATCATTTCCGGAAGGCGGACGCACGGTCGAACTGCAGGGAGAGGCCTATTTCGAGGTCTACCGGAGCGAGGAACACCCATTCACCATCCAGGCCGACAACGCGGTGGTCAGGGTGCTGGGCACCCGATTCAATGTCCAGGTGGATTCCCTTGCCGGAAGGGTGAAGGTGGCAGTCTCGGAAGGGAAGGTCTCTCTGAGCAGCGGGATGAGCGCCGGAGGAGGCGGTGCGATCCTCACGGAGAACAGCTATGCGGAGCTCGACCTGGAATCGGAGGAGATGCTCATCGAACGTACCCCTGTGGATAACTATCTGAGCTGGTTCAACGGCGAACTCTTCTTCTACAACGAGCCGCTCTGGATGGCGAGCCGCTATCTGGAGAGACTCTACAACGTCTCGTTCCGGTTTGAAGGGGAGGAAGTCAGGGAACTGCCTCTCAGTACCCGGATGCCCCGGAACGAGCTCGATGAGGTTCTCGACATCATCGCGCAGACACTCGGTATCCATTACCAGTGGGAAAACGGATCCGTCCTCTGGCTTGGAAACAGCTGACCGGATTTTATCTCGAACGCAAAGAGGAAACATCATGAACAGAAACAGAGTCACCAACCCTAATAACCGAAAGTCAGGGAGGCGTTTGGCCGGGAGTGTCTTGACCGGGATTCTTCTCGCGGTCCTTATGCTCCTGGCAACAGGCATTCCGGCCGGCACGGCAGCACTCCCCTTGCCGGAAGCGGCCCATCTGCAGGACCAGCTTACCGATCTCTTTCTGACGGAATCCGGCCGGACGGTCGAGGAACCGCGGGTGAGCCTGAACTTGCGGGACATTCCGTTGATTGATGCCCTGCATATGGTGGCAGGAGAGCTTGGAGTCGGAATCTCGATCAATACCCGGGACATCGAGGGCCGTCGGGTAACCTATCAAAGCCGGAACCGGGGTCTCTATGATGTCCTCCATGATCTGCTGGCCGAAACAAATCTGGAGGTGGGCCTGAGCCGGGACAACAAGACTCTGATCATCTGGCAGAGAGATGAGACCGCGGAAGAAGCGCTTTCTCTCTTCCAGCAGACAGTGACCGGACGGGTGACCGATCTGCAGACGGGTGAGTCCATACCCGGAGCCAACATCCTCATCCAGGGAACCTCTTCGGGAACGACGACCGATCTGGACGGAACGTTTGAGCTGGCGGTGCCCGATCTGCAACAGACTCTTGTCGTCTCCTATATCGGCTACACCTCCCGGACCATCCCGCTGGAGGGAAGATCCACCCTGAATGTGGAGCTCGCCCCCTCCGTCACCGGTCTGGAGGAGGTGGTCGTGACCGCGTTCGGAATTGCACGACAACGCGCCTCTCTCGGGTACTCGGTAACGGAAATTGACGGATCAAATCTGACCCAGATTCCGGAAAACAACCTGGGGAATGCCCTCACAGGGCGCATCGCCGGAGTGAATGCATCGGGATCGGCCACCGGACCCGGCGGATCGAGCCGTGTGGTGATCCGGGGGAACGGTTCCCTAAGCGGGAACAACCAGCCCCTCTATATCGTGAACGGTGTTCCGATCAACAATGCCAATCAGGGCTCGGCCGGCACCTACGGTGGAAAGGATCTCGGGGATGGCCTCATCAGTATCAACCCGGATGATATCGAGTCGGTCACGGTTCTCAAGGGCGGAACCGCTGCCGCACTCTACGGGTCACGGGCTTCCAACGGAGTGATCCTGATCGAGACAAAATCGGGACGGGGAAGCCGTGGAATCGGTGTGGAGTACAACTCCACACTCACCTTTGAAAACCCGCTGGTGATACCCGACTGGCAGTACGAGTATGGATCCGGAAGCCGGGGTGTGGCGCCCACCTCCCAGGCGGAAGCGATTGCCAACGGAAGGATCTCCTGGGGCTCCAGACTGGATGGCTCCATGGTGGTTCAGCCCGATGGAGTGGCCAGACCCTATGTTGCCCAGAAAGACAACATCCGGAATTTTTACGATACCGGAACGGCTCTGACCAATACCATCGCCCTGTCGGGCGGAAGCCAGGCGGCAAGTTTCCGGTTCTCGGTCTCCGATCTCAACAACCGCGGGATTGTACCCAACTCGACCATCCGCCGGAACACCTTCAACCTGAGTGCGAATGCGAATCTCTCCGAGAAGGTGATCTTCGAGGGGACGGCGCAGTATAACATCGAGGAAGCACGGAACCGGACAGCGATTGCCGATTTCACGGGCAACCCGAACGCTTCGGTGGGGCTGATCGCCACCAACATCGACGTGCGCACCCTTGCCCCGGGGTATGATGAAAACGGATATGAGACTCACTGGAGTGATTATGTCTTTGTCTCCAACCCCTATTTCGCGATCAACAAGAGGAAGAACGAGGATACGCGCAACCGGTTCCTCGGATCATTCAGCCTCCGGTACAACATCACGGACTATCTGTTTGCACGCGCCCGTCTGGGGGTGGACTACTTCCACATCCAGGGAAAGGACATCACTCCCACCGGCACGCTGCACAATCCGGATGGATCGATGTCGACCCGGCGCAGCATAAACAGCGAAACCAACGCCGAGGCGCTCATCGGATTTGAAAAAGAGTTCGGCGCGATTTCCGTCAATGCGCTGGCGGGGGGCAACAGGATGCAGGAAGGGCTCAGCGGCGTCTCCTTCTCGAGCGGAAACTTCAATGTGCCGTTTGCCTATTTCCTGACAAACGGCAGCAGCCCGACCTTCAGTGAATCCTTCAGAGAGTCGGCGATCAACTCTCTCTTCGGATCGGCCGAGATCGGCTTCAACCGCTACCTCTATCTGACGGTGAGCGGGCGTCAGGACTGGTTCTCCACACTTCCCATGGAGAGCAACAGCCTCTTCTACCCCTCGGTCGGTCTCAGCTTCATCTTTACCGACGTCTGGAACAGCCGGCCCCGATGGCTCGACTATGGTCGCATCCGTACCTCCTGGGCGCAGGTCGGAGGGGGTGCTCCCAATCCCTATGGGCTTACGCTTACCTACCGGGCGGAATCCTCCTCCCATCTCGGGCAGCCACTCATGAGCATCGCGGCAAACAACATTCCCAACAGCAGCCTGAAGCCCTACACCTCCACCACTCTCGAGGCAGGGCTTGAGACCCGTCTGTTCGACAACCGGTGGGGAGTGGACATCACCGTCTATGACCGGACAACCACCGATGACATTGTAAGCACCACACTGCCACGGCCCGCGAGCTACGGCGGGGTGCTGGTCAATGTCGGGGAGGTGCAGAACCGCGGGGTGGAACTGCTTGTGACCACCACGCCGGTCCGCAACAACGTGATGAACTGGAATGTGAGCCTCAATGCGGCCTACAATGAAAACAAGGTGAAGAGGATTGCCGATGGCATCGACAGCATTGTCCTCTCCACCGCCCGCACCAACAACGGATTTGTTCATCACTTTGAGGGGATGCCGTTCGGAATGGTTGCCGGATTCAAATATGCCCGGGACGCGAACGGAAACATTGTCTACGATCCGGCAAGCGGAATGCCGGTCCAGGGAGAGTTCGCGGCTCTGGGCCGGGGGGTACCCCCTCTGACGATGGGGGTGAACAATGAGTTTCGCTACAGGGATTTCTCGCTGGGTGTTCTCATCGACGGGAAGTTCGGCTCCAAGATGTACGTCTCCACCGATGCGTACGGTACCTACTACGGTAAACACAAACGGACGGTGGAGAACGGTGTCCGTGAGAACGGGATCCAGGTCTCCGGCGTCGATCTCGACGGGAATCCCTGGTCCGCGACGGTGGATGCGCAGGATTACTACCAGCACATCGCCTTCTCGATCACCGAAGAGTTCGTCTCAGGGGCCGACTTCATCAAGCTTCGCCAGATCTCTTTCGGATACACCCTGCCTGAATCGGTCCTCGCCAGGACACCTCTTCAGTATGTGCGGTTCTCCATTGTGGGGCGAAATCTGCTGATGCTCTACAGCCAGATGAAAAATGCCGATCCCGAGTCCAACTACAATACAGGAAACGGACAGGGTCTGGAAAACTTCGGGGTGCCGCCCACGCGGAGCTTCGGATTCAATCTCTCCATCGGATACTAGGCGGGACACATCGCAATCCAAAAGTTTAATGGCATGAAGAAGATGAATACTTCAAAAAAATCCACTCTCTTTGCCCTCGGGTTGGCGTCCCTTCTGCTGCTCGCCTCCTGTGATGACGGTTTTGAAACCCTGAACCAGAACCCGAATGTCTACAACGATCCGGTTGTGGAGAGCATGTTCTCCTATCTTCTGGTCAAGACAGGAGGGCACAACGACGGAAACACCCAGTACCCCAACGAGAAGATGGCCGGGGCGATGGTACAGATTTTCGGATCACTCAACCCCTGGCAGTGGACGTGGGATAAATATCTCCACAAGCCGGAGTATACCTACGGCCTGTGGCGGACAGCTTACGGTGTCGAGGTGAAGCAGAGCGTCCAGCTGCTCGATCTGCTCAAGGATGATCCGGAGAAGAGCAATCATTACCAGATCGCCCGGATCTTCAACGTCTACATTTTCCACCGTATCACCGACATGTACGGCGATATTCCCTACAGTGAAGCGGGCAAAGGGTATATCGACGGGACTTTCCAGCCGAAATATGACCGGCAGTCGGACATTTATGAGCACATGCTGAACGAGCTGGATGAAGCGGCCAAAGCGCTCGATCCCTCCAGGGCCTCGTTCGGTTCGGCCGATTTCATCTACAACGGCGACCCGCTCAAGTGGAGGAAGTTCGCCTACTCTCTGATGCTCCGGCTGGGGATGCGCCTGACCAAGGTCGATGAAGGAATGGCCAAGGAGTGGGTGCAACGGGCCATTGAAGGCGGTGTGATGGAGAGCAACGACGACATGGCCATCCTGCCACACACCGACGGGACATCCAACAACTACTACATGAGCGCCTGGAAGATGGCACAGGGAGAAGGGGTGCCGCCCTCGGCACGGGGCAAGGGGTATGGAAAGATGGGCCAGACCTTTGTCGAGATGCTCAAGAACACGAACGACCCGAGGCTTCCTTTCTACATCACCCTCTGGCCCGGCAACGCCGATGCCAACGAGCTGCCCAACAGCACGAAGCCGGAAATTCAGAAAGGGATCCCGAACGGATACGATTACACCACGATCAAGGAGGTGATCCCCGACTGGAACGACGACATGCTGGCTGAATATTCCGAGATCAATCTTCAGGTGGTCGCCCATCCGGCCGCCAACCAATATTTCCAGACGTTTGCCGAAGTGAAACTGCTTCTGGCGGAGGCGGCGTTGCGGGGTTGGGAAGCGGGAGATCCCAAAGCCCATTTTGAGGAGGCTGTCCATGCGTCGATGGAGATGCAGGCTCTCAACCCGGGCGGGATGAGCATTACGCCACAGCAGACCGATGCGTTTCTTGCGGCGAATCCCTGGCCGGACAATGGCACGTTCGAAGAGAAGATGGAGCGGATCCATACGGAGTTCTACGTCTCTCTCTTTATGAACAACATGGAGATCTACTCCAACTGGCGCCGGACCGGGTACCCGGTTCTTACCCCGGTGAACTATCCCGGGAATGCGACCGGCGGGCAGATCCCGCGTCGCTGGCGCTACGACGATTCCGAGTCGAGCCTCAATACCGAGAATTACAACGAGGCGATTGCCAATCAGGGTCCGGACACCTACATGACCCGGGTCTGGTGGGATGTCGAGGAGTAACCCGAGTGCCGCTTAATCGGGAACCGGTATGGAGTGGTGTTTCATGGTTTAAAGATGGCAAGAAATTAGCCTGCTGCTCGTTGTAAAGGATGACTGTGTGAACTTTTCACACATGGTCTCCTTTAGAAGAAAGGGCCTTGCTGAAGTGTCAGTACACGGATGCAGGGTCCTTTTTTTTTCTTCCCTCCGTCTTGCTGGTTCCGCCCTCATGGGGGCCGATCTCGCGCGTTGCGCTAATTTCATGCAAAGGGCTGTTTTTCTCCGGCGACGTCGCTTTTTATTCCTTCCTCTTCCTTTTATACATTGATGTGAACCGTGGCTGCCTGAACGGTTGTCGAAAACCGGTACAAAAGTCGACAGAACGATGGAAAAGCATGAGAATGAGAGGGAGTGCAGGGGCAGTGATGAATGGAAGGTTGATCGAAAGTCAGTAACGTCAGGGAGCAGCGGCGATTTTTCCACGAGAGGAGGACTCCCTTATCAGG
The DNA here is from genome assembly GCA_964440655.1 of uncultured Balneolaceae bacterium. Classification (GTDB taxonomy): domain Bacteria; phylum Bacteroidota; class Rhodothermia; order Balneolales; family Balneolaceae; genus CAYTTA01. Next base: position 8,506 of record CAYTTA010000045.1, on the reverse strand, counting down.
CTGGGGTGCTGGCCGGACTTCTAATTCTATTTTCCCTGCAGCTTCTGCCTGTTCCTGCAGGGGCAAAAGGGTCGATAAGTGGCGCGGCTGGTGGTGAAACAGAGAACATTGCAGATCCTGTAAAGAAAAGGGTTTGCGTCGATCCGGAAGCCGGTGCCTGGATGGAACTGTTCAATGGCAGGAATCTGGATGGGTGGATTCCGAAGGTCCGGGGTTATGAGCTGCATGAAAATCCCTACCGGACATTCCGTGTCGAGGATGGGTTGCTGAAAGTGCGGTATGATGGATACGACCGGTTTGACGAACGGTACGGACACCTTTTTTATGAAAAACCCTTCTCGCGGTACCGGCTCCAGGTGGAGTACCGTTTTACGGGAGAGCAGTCGGAGGGAAGCCCGCAGTGGGCGTTTCGGAACAGCGGCATCATGTTCCATTCCCAGCCTCCCGAAACCATGGGACGGGATCAGGATTTCCCTATCTCCATCGAGTTTCAGATGCTGGGGGGTAATGGTGTCGATGAGAGATCAACCGCCAATCTCTGCACCCCGGGTACCAATGTGGTGATGAATGGAGAACTGCAGACCACGCACTGCATCCCTTCTTCAAGCAAAACCTACCACGGAGACCGCTGGGTCCAGGCCGAACTGGTGGTCTACGGAGATTCTTTGGTACAGCATCTGATGGAGGGGGAGGTGGTGCTGGAGTACAGCCGTCCGCAGATTGGTGGTGGCGTGGTGAACGGTTATCTGCCCCAGGTCAAAGAGGATGGCAAGATCCTGGAGAGCGGGTATATTGCCATCCAGAGCGAGAGTCACCCTCTGGACATCCGTTCCGTCAGGCTGCTTGATCTGAGCGATTGCGGCGGAAACTGAATGATCCGGATCGGTACCTGTTCGACTTAAAAAGATGGGTTGATAAGATACATAGTAGAAAAGGAGTAACAGTCTCATGGGCCGCTGGACCGTTTTCATTTTTGTCATGTTATCCGTTCTTCTCTCCTGCAGTGAAGACGAGCCGGTCCGGCTCCGGGTGATGAGCTATAATATCGCTGCAGGGTATGGGGATCTGGCACGAATCGCGGAAGTGATTGCCGAGCAGAATCCCGATCTGGTTGCCCTTCAGGAGGTGGATGTTCACTGGTCGGAGAGGAGCCTTTTTGAGGATCAGGCATCCAGACTGGCGGAACTGCTTCAGATGAACCATTTTTTCGGAGAGATCTACGAACTTCCTTCCGATTCCCCCGGCGGGTCTGTTCAACCCCGCCGGTACGGACTGGCCATTCTGAGCAGGTTCCCCTTTCAGCAGACAGAAAACCATCATCTCACCCGCCTCTCTACGGTGGAGGAGGGTGCGGTACCGCGGCCGATGCCGGGTTTCCCGGAAGTGGTGGTCCGGATTGATGGTCGACCGGTACGTTTTTTCAGCACCCACCTGGATTACCGGTCCGATCCGGCTGTCCGTCGGCTCCAGGTGGATGAAATGCTGGAGATCATCGGTACAGGGGAGCCGGTCCTGCTGCTGGGGGATCTGAACGCCCGGCCGGAGAGTCCGGAGCTTGCCCCGCTGTTCGACCGTCTCAGAGACAGCTGGCAGGGGAGAGAAGAGCCGGGATACACCTTTCCGTCGGACGGAGCGGATCGCCGGATCGATTACATCCTTCACAGCGATAACTTCGAGGTGCTCGATGTGCGGGTGGTGCAGACCCCCGCATCGGACCATCTTCCGGTTGTGGCGGATCTGCGGTTTGCAGCTTCCGGTGAGGCTTTGAGCGCTGAGGATTGAACTCGGCAGTGTGGAACCGTGGAGCGCGATCCCACAGTCCGATCAACCTGCAGCTTTACCGTCTGTCGTTGAGGGTGAGGGCCGATTGATACTCCCGGAGCGTGGTATTCAGAAAACGGCTCAGGTCGGCAATCCCCATATAGCCCCGACGGGTGTTAAGCACATTGCCCTCCCGGTCCATCACCACGGTATAGGGGAACGCGGTGACTCCCACCAGGGAGGCGAACTGCTGTTCGGTCATGCTCTCGCCCCTGTAACGGAGGGGGGTGTCGGAGTTTCCATTCACTTTGACGGGGATGAAGCTGCGGTCAATCAGCGTCCGGATCGATTCCGAAGGATAGACCTCCCGTTCCATCTTTCGGCAGTACTGGCAACCGATCTCATAGATGTCGATCAGAATCAGTTTCTCCCCCTGCTCCGTAGCGATCGCATCGAACGCCTGCTCCAGGGTTAGCCAGTCGGGAGCGTTTTCAATTTCATCGGGTTCAACGTTGAGAATCGCCCGGACGGCGAAAATCGCGATAAAGAGGGCAATTACTGTTCCGATAATGCTATTTCTGCTCATGATTCTACGGTTGGAATGGCCGGATCTGAATGTGCCGGGTGGTGGATATGGCCCCTCCCCAAGGACGTTTCGTGAAGCCGGTAATAACAGCCTTCAGGCTGAAACCGGTATTCATGCCGGAATCATCGTGCCGGAAAATCCGGCAAACAGCGCCGGGAATGGCCGTTAGTAACGGCAACAGAAACAACGCTGTAAATATACCTCAATTGCGGGAAAAACTGTATGGCGGAATTTCACCGGAGAGTGGTATCGGCTGCCGCACCCAGCCACCGCCTCCGGATGGCCGGGCCCGGACGTGCATCCGGATCCGGCTGCTCTATTCCCCAGAAACGCTGCCAGATCAGCCGGTGATGATCGAGTTCGGTATCCAGGATGGGGATGGCGCGATCAAAATCGATCACCCTTGAGCGGTCCTCATTGAAGATGAGCCGGTTGGTCCAGATGAAATCCTTCTCGTCGGTCATCCACAAATCGTTTCGCCCGAACCGGAGATCGTGTACCAGGATCTCCCCGTTCATCTCCTCGACATGATAGTACCCCATGGAGAACCAGATCAGCACCTCCACCGGAAGATCATCCTGCCAGGGACGGATCAATCCACTGTTTCGCGGCACCCCCTGGAAGTGGATCTTTTCGTCCTTGTCAAACAGGGAGTAGGTTCCGGCATAGAGCGAATCGTTCCTCTGGACATACCCGGTCCAGAGAAGGGAGGTGAAAGGTCCCGGGATGGTCTTGAGTCTCTCAAATTCTCCGTACTGCTCCCGGAATGAATGGGTGTAAACATTCGATACATGGGTTTTTATCCCCAGTGTGGCAAGCAGGTAGAGAGCGCTCACGACGAGGCCCGCCCGGCTGGCCCAGTAACGGAGCCGGGAGTCCCGGTTCAGCGTCAGTGCCAGGACGACCGCGGAGATCAGCGGTGCAGTGAAAATAGGATCGATGATGAAGATCGAATCGAGGGTGACGCGCACCGAACTGAAAGGCTCCAGAATCTGCGTCCCGTAACTGGTGGGCAGGTCGGTAATCATGTGGCTCAGAAGCGCCATGAAGCTGAGAAGTGCCCAATCTTTCCAGCCCGTACCTTCGGATCGGTGAAATCGGTCGATAATCACTCCGAGCAGCGGTGAAGCAAGAAAGAGAAACAGGATCGAGTGGGTCAGACCCCGGTGGAGCTGCAGCTGTTGCGCGGAGTCCAGAAAGGGGTAGAGAAGGACATCCAGATCCGGGAGTGTGCTGACGGCAGCACCCCACACCGCCGCCCTGTAACCGACACGGGGGCCGAGGTGTGCTTCGCCGATTGCTGCCCCGAGGGCAATGTGAGTGATGGAATCCATAAAGTACCGGCCGAAAGTATACCAAATATTTTATGAATCAGTGGCTCCTGAAAATTATTCGGATCTATTTATAAAGTTTAACAACATGGACGGCAGAAATTGACGAAAATGGAATCTCCCTCTTTGCATCATGTGGATCAAAATCACAATAAAAGGAAAATGAATCATCGCCACATCGTTCTGGGTTGCAATGTCCTGGCTCTACTATCGGTTGTGTTTATTCTGCAGGGGTGCGGATCCGGCGACCGGTCTGCCGGCATGCAATTCTCCCGTCCCGTTCCCTCGGTCGAAGCGGTTCAGGCACGCTTCGGTACCCTGCCTCTTGAAGAAAGACTGAGCGGGATTGTCCGTTCCGCCAATCAGGTGGAGATCTATCCCCGCATCAACGCGCCCATCGAAGAGGTTTTTGTAGAGAATGGAGACCGGGTTGCGGCCGGAGATCCGCTGGTGCGTCTGGAGAGTGTGAACTACGAGGAGCGGCTGGAACAGGCAAAAGCCAATCTCCGTATCAGTGAAGCGCGTGCATTGCAGGCCGAAGCGAGGTTGAATGAAGCCCGGAACCAGTTCAGAAGGCAGACAACGATCTACGAAAGGAATCTGGGGACGGAGGTTGAGTACGAAGCGGCCCAGGCCCAGCTTCAGAGTGCCGAGGCGGACTATCAGCTCGCTCTCGCACAGGTGGATCAGGCCCGTTCGGCTCTCAATGAGATGGATCAGGAGCTTTCACGGACCATCGTGCGATCCCCCGTCGACGGAGTGGTGGGGGCGCGCAGTGCGGAGGTGGGAATGCAGGCCACCACGGCCAACCGCCTCTTCCTTGTCGGCGATGTAAACTCCTTCAAGGTGGAAGTGAACCTTACCGAGAACATGCTCCGCTACATCCAGGTGGGACAGACGGTACGGATCTTCTCCGAAACCATCGGCGATACCCTTATCTACGGCAATCTTACACGGATCTCCCCTTTCCTCTCCCAGGGCAGTTTCAGTACGGTAGCGGAGATCGAGCTTTCCGACCGGTCCGGCTCCCTTCTCCCCGGAATGTTTGTTACGGTCGATATTCTGTATGGAGAGAGCGAGCAGGCCACCCTTGTTCCGGTAAGCGCGGTCTACAGGCATCCCAGGACGGGAGAAGAAGGGATCTATGTGGCTCCCGGCTTTGGCACCGAGGTGGAGCCGGTGACCGATGTGGATGAGAATGCCCCTCCCGTTCTGAGCGAGCCGGTGGAACTCGAGTTCCGCCCGGTCCGGGTGGTGGCGAAAGGACGGGAATCGGTAGGGGTAGTGGGGGTGAACAGCGGCGACTGGGTGGTCACAGTGGGCCAGAGCCTCATGGTGGGAAGCATGGACAACCGGGCACGGATCCGGGCTGTGACCTGGGACCGCATTCTGGCGATGCAGAGAACCCTGCCGCAGGATCTTCTTCGGGAGGTTCTGGGCATGGAGGAGTCGGGTGGCAGCTAATACAATATGCCTCTGAACCTGACCCGAATTCGTGGCGGGTGGCGAGTGCGGGCAAACTGTGGTGACCCCGTGCGTTGAGGGGGTGAATGAGATGCGGCCGATAAAACTACCTGATGAGAACTAGAGTAAAGCAGTGAATAAAAAGGTGAACAAGTATGGGACTGACTGATACCTCCGTAAAACGGCCTGTCGCCACGACGATGATCTACCTGATCATCATCATTCTCGGTATCACGGGATTCCGTTATCTCCCTGTTGATCTGCTGCCACCTATTGAATTCCCGCGGCTTACGGTGATGGTGAGCTACCCGAACGTGGGGCCTGAGGAGATCGAGAACATCATTACCGACCCGATTGAGAATGCCCTTTCGGGGATTGCCAATGTGGAGGAGGTCACTTCAAGCTCCTCGGAAGGGATGAGCATGGTGACGCTCAGCTTCGCCCAGGGGACCAACCTGGATGAGGCGGCCAACGATGTGCGGGCCGCCCTTGACCGGGTGCGCAACAATCTGCCGGAGGAGGCCGATCCGCCCCGGATCCGCAAGTTCGATCCGAACGACTTTCCGATCGTCATTATGGGGGCCCAGTCATCGGTCCGCCCCATGGATGAGCTGACCAGGATCCTGGAGAGGGATATCTCCAAGCAGCTGGAACAGGTGCCGGGAGTGGGGGCCATCGATGTTTGGGGAGGGGTCTACCGGGAGATCCGGGTAAACCTGAAGCGGGACCGGCTTATCGCCAGCGGACTCTCTGCCAGCCATGTCCGGAACGCCATCGCGGTCGAGAATCAGAATCTGCCGGGTGGAAATGTCAAAGAGGGGCTCAACGAGCTCTATGTACGTACGCTGGGTGAGTTTGACTCGGTCGATCAGATTGCCAATACGATCATTGCGACCGTGGAGGGCAGCCCGATCCGGGTCCGGGATGTGGCGGATGTGGAGGATACGTTCCGGGATCTGAACCGGCTGGTTACGATCGACGGCCGGCCGATGGTGCGGATGGGAATCCGGAAGCAGACGGGAGCCAACACGGTGGCGGTCTCGGCCGGGGTTCGTTCGGCCATGGAGCGGATCAACAGCGAGCGGTCCGACATCGACCTGATTATCGTCTCCGACCAGAGCGAATACATTCAGGATTCGATGAACAACGTACAGGACTCTGCCGTATGGGGTGGGTTGCTGGCCGTTGTGATCCTCTACCTCTTTCTGCGAAATTTCTCCGCCACGGGGATCATCGCCCTCTCCATTCCGATCTCTATTATTGCCACGTTCGGCCTCCTCTATTTTTCCGGTCTGACTCTCAACCAGATGAGTTTCGGCGGACTTGCCCTGGGAGTCGGAATGATCGTCGATAATGCGATCGTCGTCCTGGACAACATCGCCCGGCTCCGGAGCCAAGGGCGGGAGCTGAAGATGAGCGCGCTGATCGGGACCCGCGAGGTGGGTGGGGCAATCGTCGCATCAACCCTCACCACCTGTGTGATTTTCCTGCCTGTTGTTTTCATGCAGACCCTGACAGGGACCATGTTCCAGGAGCTTGCTCTGGTCGTGGTTTTTTCCCTGGCCTGTTCCCTCCTGGTGTCACTCTCCCTCATCCCGATGCTCTCCAGCCGGTTTATGACGATCCGGCCCGACTCGGATCTTTCCGAGAAGGATTTCGGGTGGTTTCAGAAACTCTTCCGGAGACTGGAGAACCTCTATTCACGGTTTCTGCGCATTGCCCTGGGCAGGAAGTATACGGTCTATGGTGTCACGGCACTGCTTCTGGTCGCATCGGTCATCGGATGGAGATTCATCCCGGTGGAACTGGCACCTGAAACGGAAGCGGATGGAATCAGCATCAGTTTCTTCCTGTCGGAAGGTCTGAACATCGCCATCGCCAATGAGTATCTGAAAGAGCTGGAGACGCGTGTCCGTGCCATTGCGCCGATGGATCAGGTGGAACATATCTCGACCGATGTCCGGAACGGCATGATCGAGATCGAACTTACGCTGATCGACATCGAAGAGAGGAGCATCAGCTCATTCACGCTGGCTGATGAACTGAGAGAGAGGCTGGAGGGAGCCATTCCGGGAGGTTCCCTGAGGGTGCAGGCCGAATCGGGTCTCTGGATTCTGAGGCGGGTGTTCGGCGGCGGGGGGGCGGAATCGATCCGGCTGGAGCTGCGCGGACACGATCTGGAGGAGGCAGACCGGATCGCCGATCAGATACGGGGCCGGATGGAGCGGATACCGGAGATCCGGGGCGCCCGGTCCGACCGGCAGGAGGGACGGCCCGAGCAGACCGTCCGCTTCGACCGGGAAAAGATCGCCCGGGCCGGACTCACCACACGCGAGGTGGCTCAGGCGATCCAGACAAACATCGGCGGAAGCCGTGCGGGAATGTTTCGGGAGGATGGAGAGGAGTATGATATCATGGTGAGACTCCGCGAAGAGGACAGGATGAGCACGCTCGATATCGACAACATTTCGGTGGCGGCTCCGGGTGGTGAAGTGATCCCGGTCTCTACGGTGATCCGGCAGGAAGCGGCCAGAGGTCCCTCGACTATCAACCGGAAGAACGGCCAGCGGATCACCTATATCTCTGCCACTCTGGAGAGCGGGGTTCCGCTTGGAACGGCCATTGCAAAAGTTCAGCAGGAACTTGCCGATCTGACACTTCCCGGTGGATTCTCCCTCTCCTATGGCGGGGAGTATGAAGAGCAGCAGAAAGCACAAAAAGATTTCATGATCTCCATCATCATGGCCATCGTTCTGATCTACATGGTGATGGCCGCCCAGTTCGAGCGGTTTCTGGATCCGCTCATTGTGATGTTCTCCGTGCCGCTGGCAATCATCGGGGTTGTTCCCACGATGCTTCTGACAGGTACGACCCTGAACATGCAGAGCATTATGGGAATCATCATGCTGATCGGGATCGTGGTGAACAATGCCATCGTCCTGGTCGACTACATCAATCTGCTTCGCCGTGAGCGGGGTATGAGTGTCTACGACAGCATTGTGGAGTCCGGACGGCTGAGGCTCCGCCCGATCATGATGACCACTCTCACGACGGTGCTGGGACTGATTCCTCTTGCCATCGGTACCGGCGCGGGAGGTGAGATCCAGGCATCACTCGCCCGCGTGGTGGTTGGAGGACTCACCGCATCGACCCTGATCACCCTTGTGCTGATTCCGGTGGTCTATCTTAACGTCGCCGGGATCATTGAGCTTGTGAAAAGCCGGGAGTGGTTCCGTTTCTGGAAGGGAGGACCGTCCGCCGACACGATAAAAACGGCGGAATAGGCGGAACAGGCGGAACAAGAGGAACAAGAGGAACAAGGGGTATTCAACGAATATTCGTATTTTGCACCTCCGCGCCGCGG
>CAYTTA010000044.1:0-21237 GCA_964440655.1 uncultured Balneolaceae bacterium | reverse complement strand
CAGGACGCAATGTTGCCGGAGCAGTGCTCCGGCGGTTCGAATCCCGTACGCAGTATGGCTTCTCCCACCTTATTATTCCTGTTTCCGGGCAAGAGCCCAGATTCCGCCACCGGACTCATTGGCCGTAAAGAGATCAGTAAGATTCATAAGGAGGGCAAACGGAAGTACCGGGGGATAATAGAAAAGCAGAACAACCAGACCGGCCATCCCCACACGATTCAGAAGCAGCATGGGATACTGAATTGTCAGTTTCCATGAGAGGTGCCCCCAGGTTCCATACGTATAGTGACTCCGGACCGGCTCAAGACCGGCATCCCTCATCTTCTCCCCGATCTCCTCTTTGGAGTAGCCGGGACGTGCATGCTCCTCCACAAAACTATCCCCTTCGCCTCGTGCATCCTGCTCGGAGTAATGGGAGGGGGAATGCATGAGAAGATATCCTCCCCTTTTCAAGGCACGGGCCATATTTCTCAGAGCAAGCCGGTCCTCCTCAATGTGTTCAAGCACATCCACACAGAGAATCAGATCATACCGCTCCCGTTCATCCAGTTCCAGCAGATCTCTTTGTTCAAACCGGATCCGTCCCTCCTCAACCTCTCTCCTGAAATGCCTCTTGCAGTCGGCCAGATACTCCTCTTTCAGATCAATAGCCGTAATGCTCACATTCCGGAACTGTTTTAGGAGAAACCGGTCATACTGACCGAATCCTGAACCGGCATCAAGCAGATCCCAGGGACCGGAATGGTCCAGTCCCTTTCCCAGATCGCGCAGCAACCTCCGAAGGTGCCAGCTCCTTAGAAAAAACAGGTCGAGCAAGGCATAGAATCCCCGTCGCAGCCAGGAGGAGTTCCGGATCAGATCTGCAAAACGGTCCTTTACAGGATCGTAGGAGATACCGCCCATATCAGATCCTGTCCCGAATATTGGGTTTTCTCTTTGTAACCTCTCCCCTGTTGATGATGTCCCCCAGAAATCCGATCGAGAAAAACTGAATGCCGATTACCATCAGCAAGATCCCCAGGAATAGCAGCGGCCGGTTTGAAAGTGATTCCCCATGAAAAATCTTGGTGTAGGCCAGCCAGAGATTGATCACCCCTCCCGCTATCAGGTTCAGGACCCCGATGCTGCCAAAAAAGTGCATCGGCCGGTTCATGTAGGTGTTCACAAACATCAGTGTAATCAGATCGAGAAAACCGTTCATGAAACGGGAAAGGCCGAATTTGGTCTTCCCGTACTTCCTTGCATGGTGCCGGACCACCTTCTCTCCTATCTTTTCATACCCCTGCCATTTGGCCAGCAGCGGCACATAGCGATGCAGTTCTCCATAGAGGTAGATCTTGTCGATTACTTCCCTCCGGTAGGCTTTCAATCCGCAGTTGAAATCGTGCAGCCGGATCCCGGTAACCCACCGGGTCACCATGTTGAAGAAGCGGGAGGGAACGGTTTTGCTCAGGCGGTCCTGCCGCTGTTTCTTCCAGCCGCTTACCAGATCATACCCCTCCTGCAGCATCCGGATCATCTCGGGGATCTCTGATGGATCGTCCTGAAGATCCGCATCCAGAGTCACCACATAACGCCCCTGAACCGATTCGAATCCCGCCTGAAGCGCGGTGCTTTTCCCGTAATTCCTCTGAAGGCGGATTCCCCGCATCCAGCTGTATCTTCTCCGGAGCTCCTTGATCACCTCCCAGGACCCGTCCCGTGAGCCATCATCAACCAGAATCACTTCAAAGGAGCAGGATGAGAGCGCATCCCCGATCTTTTCCGCAAGTTCCGGCAGTGACTCACGCTCATCGAGAAGAGGGACCACCACCGATACGTCGACTCCGCCCCGCGGATACCGCTCCTCCAATCTGGACTCAGTGGCAGTCAAATGCTTGCAACTTAGATGAAATCTTTGGATATATAATCGCCGGAGATCCCGGTCAGGCTGTGAATCCTCTGTCTGAGGGATCGCTGGATTGCACGGATCGGCTCCGGTCAGCCCTCCTGAATCTTATACCTGCATCTTATACCTGCAGAGAGTGTATCCTCAAACCACAGTACGGTCAGACCGAAACCACAGCATGGTGAGAAAAATACATTTTTACCCACTATGAAAAAATTGTATTACTCGATCGGTGAAGTGAGCAGAATCACTTCCACAGAACCCCACGTACTGCGTTACTGGGAGACGATTTTTCCAGAACTGAAACCCCGGAAAAACCGCGCAGGGAACCGGACGTACAGAGAGAAGGACATTGCGACCATCCTTCGGATCAAGGAACTGATTGAAGAGAAGAAATACAGTACGGCCGGAGCTCTGAAAGTTCTTCAGAAAGAGGCGGATGCTGCTCCGGAACGCCCCGCCCTTCCTCCAGATCTGAAAAGAGATCTTCATGAGGTCCGGCTTCTGTTGAGTGAACTGGCCGATTCCCTCTAGGCCTGCCCGGCATCTTTCTTTACTCCGGATTTCCCTCGGCCTCTGCCGACCCCAGAAAGAGCAGATAGAGGAAGAGGGCGCAGACCAGGAAAGAGGCGCTTGTCAGGTGAAGCACCTGGAACATGCCCGGCATGCCAAACTGCTCCAGTCCCACGCCGAAGACGATCTGAAGCATCACCAGCACTACGACTGCCAATGTCAGATTGCGAAGGGCAGAGTTCTCCCGGAGGGGCCGGAAGGTCAACCACAGCCAGCCCGTGACACCCACAATCAGCCAGGAAAAACTGCGATGGGCAAAGTAGAGAGACCCCTCGATCCGATCCAGCCAGTACTCTCTCGGAGGTGGTGAGGGTGAATTCTTGACAACATCAATCAGCTCTCTGACCTGGGTCCCCAGCACCATCTGAATCATCACAAGTCCCAGAAGGATGGATACGATCAGGAACAGTCTCTGCTTCATGGAGGAGGAGAGCCGAAGTTCCGGTTTCGGCTCAAAGGTCCGCCATGCCGTGAAGAGCAGAATGTTCACGATCACCAGTGCCGTGATCATATGAACAGTAATCATCCAGGCGCTAAGTCCGGAGCGGACCACCTGCCCCCCCAGCCATCCCTGGAAAAGTACCAGCAGAAATGCGATGCCCGCGCTGACCGGAATGACCGGATCGCTCTTCCTGTAGCGGAAGGAGAAGAAGAATGTAAGCGAAATGAGTAACCCGATCAGTACGCCCACCAGTCTGTTTACATACTCAAGCCAGGTGTGGAAAGGGTTGAAGAGCTCCGCATCGTAGCCGGTCGGGAGTGCGTCGGCTGTCAGAGGCGGAATCCACATGCCGAAACAGGTCGGCCAGTCGGGGCAGCCCAGTCCGGCTCCGGCGGCACGGACAAGTCCGCCTACAAAGATGAGAAAAAGCGTCGCAATGAGGGTGGTAACTGCCAGTATCTGATATCGGTTTGTCTTCATGAGCTCTTTGTTATCGGATCGAGCGCAATCTACCCCAATTGTTTGAAGAGGATATTAAGAAGCGCAAAGGTAACATTTCAGGTCTAAATTGGTTACCTTATGGGGCCGTTTCCCATGAAATGAGATTTCCGGCGCCTTATCCATTGTGAGCAAGGAAACTGCCGGAACTCGATATTTTTTCAGACTCTGTGGTTACAAAAGCACTTGTCCGTAAGGAACTTCTTGCAACCATCTCCGATTATTACGAGCTGACCAAGCCCGGAATCACCTTCACCATTCTTGCAAGCATGCTTGCAGGATTTCTGATGGGCTCTGCCGGCAATCCCGATTTCATCCTGATGGGACATGCGATGCTGGGCACCTGGATGGTGGCTGCCGGTACCGCTGCACATAACATGTACCTGGAGAGAGGGTTCGATGCACTGATGCGCCGGACAAGCAAGCGTCCCCTGCCGGCCGGCCGGATCACACCCCGGTCCGCCATTGCCTTCTCCATCACCCTGATGGCCGGTGGCGTTCTCTATCTGTTTGCAACCACCAGCCTGGCCGCCGCTCTGGTCTCACTGGCCACTTCGATCATCTATCTCTTTGCCTACACGCCGCTCAAGCGGATATCGGCGCTCAATGTCTTTGTCGGAGCCATACCCGGAGCCCTCCCCTCTGTGGGCGGCTGGGCAGCCGTGACCGGAACCGTTTTCGAACATGGCATGTGGATCCTTTTCGGAATTGTCTTCTGCTGGCAGATTCCGCACGTCATGTCCATCGCCTGGGTATGCCGGAAAGATTACGAGCATGCCGGATTCCAGATGCTTCCGAAAAACGATCCCAAAGGTCTTACTGCCACCCTCTGGATGATTGTACCGCTTCTGATTCTCTTCCCCACCGTCTGGAAGATCTACTATATGGACCTGGCCGGACCACTCTACCTGGCCGGATCTCTCCTCGCTACAGCCGGTTTTCTCTGGTATGGAATCCGGTTTTCGATCCGGCGTGACGTGGCGAATGCCAGAGGTGTCATGTTCGCCTCCTTCGCCTACCTTCCTCTTGTCTGGATCTTCGTCTTCCTCGACTGGATGATCTGACACCCCTCCAAGCTCTATTCAAACAGAGCCGGAAAGCGTCTTGGATTGGCTTCGTGCATGATCCTGTAGACCGCCTCGAAGATGTCGTCGGCACTCGGTTTGGAGAAGTAATCCCCATCGGTTGAGAAAGCACTCCGGTGTGGTTTCGCCGACAGGCATCTCGGATCCGAATCGAGATAGCGGAACCCTCCCTGTTGATCGAGTACCTGCTGCATCATGAAGGCAGACGCACCTCCCGGGACATCCTCATCAAGAAAAAGAACCCGGTTGGTCTTTTTCAAAGACTCTGAAATGATCTGATGCCTGTCGAAAGGCAGCAACGTCCGGACATCGATCAGCTCGCAGGAGATCCCGACTTCATCCAGTTCAGGCAATACAGACTCCGCCAGTGTACAGGTGGGGCCATAGGAAACGATGGTGATATCGCTCCCCTCCCGGACAATTTTCGGAACCCCGAGGGGCAGCGTGAACTCTCCAAGATTTGCAGGAACTCTCTCTTTGCGGCGATAGGCATTGAGCGGCTCGATAACCAGTGCCGGATCATCTCCCCTCAGCAGTGTATTGTAGAAGCCGGCCGCATCGGTCAGGTTTCGGGGAACACAGACATGGATGCCACGCACCCCGTTTATGATCATTCCCATGGGAGATCCGGAGTGCCAGATCCCCTCCAAACGGTGACCGCGTGTCCGTACGATGACCGGTGCCGCCTGGCCTCCGGCAGTCCGGTATCGCAGAGTGGCCAGATCATCACTCATTCCCTGGAAGCAGTAGAGCAGATAGTCAAGATACTGCACTTCGGCAATGGGCCGGAATCCACGCATCGCAAGACCGATCCCCTGTCCCAGTATGGTCGCTTCCCGGATTCCTGTATCGGCCACCCGGATCTCGCCATATTTCTTCTGCAATCCTTCCAGACCGAGGTTCACACCACCAAGAACACCGGTATCCTCTCCAAAAACGAGTGCCTCCGGGAAAAGTTCGAACAGCTTGTCAAAGTTGTCCCGCAGAACGATGCGACCGTCTACCAGCGGTGCGTTCTCCTCATATTCGGGCGGTATCTCACCGATATGAAGAGGCGATTTCGCACTTTCACTCAACAGATGGGAGCTGTATCTGCGCTCATTGGCACGGGAGATCTCCTCCAGCCAGCGCAGAAGTTTCTCCCGGGATCCGCTTCTCCGTCCCCGCACATAACGGGCGGCCTTTCGGGCGGATGAAACCACATCCTTTCGGATCACACTCCGCTTGCCGCGAAGCTCCTTTGCAATTTTCTCCACTTCGCGGCTCCCGGAAGCCAGGACGATGCTGTCCAGGATTTCCAGAAGTTCATCCCGCTTCTGAAGGATCGGGGTCTGATACTCCTTGAGTGCCTGCTGCCGGGCTTTGTAAGCCTCCTTCCGGGCCGACTCCTCGATCTCATCGAGCTCTTCATCAGTGGCAAGGCCTTCCTGAAGCATCCACTCCCTCATCCGCCGGCAGCAGCAATACTCTTCCTCCCAGGCCAGTCTCTCCTCCGGCTTGTAGCGCTCATGGGAGCCCGATGTGGAGTGGCCGAAGGGCTGTGTCAGTTCATCAACATGAACCACTACCGGCACATGCTCCTTTCGGGCAAGATTCACCGCTTCGGCATATACCTGTACCAGTGCGGGGTAGTCCCATCCTTTCACCGTAATGATCTCCAGCCCCTTCTCCTTGCGGGTTCGCTGAAAACCTTTCAGCAGCCTGGAGATGCTCTCCTTGGTGGTCTGATACTTTTTGGGAACGGAAATTCCATAGCCGTCATCCCAGACAGAGAGGACCATCGGAACCTGCAGCACACCCGCCGCATTCACCGTCTCCCAGAAAATTCCTTCCGATGTGCTTGCATCACCGATCGTACCAAACACCACCTCCTTTCCGCCGTCGCTGAATTTTTCAGCTCCGTTGAGAGGTATCCCGCTGCGGTAGATCGATGAAGCCTGGGCAAGGCCAAGGATTCTTGCCATCTGTCCGGCTGTGGGGGAGAGATCCGCTGCTGTGTTCTTCAACTCCACCTGCGGTCTCCAGTTACCCTCCTCATCCAGCAGCCTTGTCGCGAAATGGGCATTCATCTGCCGGCCACCGGAGTGCGGTTCCGCCTGGATGTCGGGGTGGGCATAGAGTTGGGCGAAAAACTGTTTCGGAGTCACCTCTCCGATGGCCAGCATGAAGGTCTGGTCCCGATAGTAGCCCGAGCGGAAATCCCCCTTGCGAAACTGCTTGGCCATGGCAATCTGGGGAAGTTCTTTTCCATCGCCGAAGATCCCGAATTTCGCTTTTCCGGAAACAACCTCCTTTCTTCCCAGAGCAGAAATTTCCCGGCTGAGTCTGGCTAACCTGTAATCTTCAAGAATCTCCTTGACCTTTTTTTTGGAATACGCCTTGGAATGAATTAGCTCTGATTCTGCCATGAGTGTATTCACATTTGCACGAAGTTGTAGATCGAAGGGAGGGTAAACAGGCGGCAATATAATAAGAGCTTCACCTGATATTACAAAAACCGGTTTCAAGGTCGGGATCGATCATTTCCGGATCAGGGACCGATCCCGACTCCTACACATCACTCAATAAAACCGCCCCGTGTCATGTTGATCGGGTCCAGTGCCTTACTCAGCTGCTCTTCCGGCAGATCGGTCATCTCTTTCGCCACCTCCAGAACGGAACGCTCCTCGGCATACGCTTTTTTCGCGATCTTTGCCGCAACGTCATAACCGATGATCGGATTAAGCGCGGTCACAAGGATCGGATTGCGGAAAGCCGTCTCCCGGATCCACTCCTCTCTTACCGTAAAGTTACGGATCGATCGGTCGGCAAAATTTCTTGCCGCTCCGGCCAGAATCCGGATCGATTCAAGCAGATTGTGGGCAACCACAGGAAGCATGACGTTGAGCTGGAAGTTGCCAGACTGCCCTGCCACTGCAATGGTAGTGTCATTCCCCATAACCTGGGCACAGACCATCATGAGGGACTCCTCGATTACGGGGTTCACCTTACCGGGCATGATGGAGGATCCGGGCTGAAGCGCCTCCAGACGGATCTCTCCCAGACCGGCATTGGGTCCCGAGTTCATCCAGCGCACATCGTTTCCGATCTTCATCAGGCTTACTGCAACGGTCTTGAGCTGGCCACTCAGCTCGACCGGTGCATCCACGGTCGACTGCGCTTCAAAATGGTTCTCAGCCTCGCGATAACTGTCGCCGGTTTTCCGGGAGAGCTCCTCGGCAAATCGCTGTCCGAATTCCGGGTGTGTGTTGATCCCGGTGCCGACCGCCGTGCCACCCTGGGGAAGCTCCCTCATCCGTTCAAGTGCCGATTCAATCCGGGCGATACCCAGTTCGATCTGCCGGGCATATCCGCTGAACTCCTGCTGCATGGTGAGCGGCATGGCATCCATCAGATGAGTCCGGCCCGTTTTCACGATATGGGCCATCTCCGATCCTTTTGCTGCCAGAGTCTCGTGCAAATGTTTCAATGATGGAATGAGCTGATTCCGGACTGCACGCAGAGCCGATATCCGGATTGCAGTCGGGATCACATCATTGGAACTCTGACCGAAGTTGACGTGATCGTTCGGATGGATCGTCTCGACAGAATCCTGTGAAAGCTCATTGGCACGCCGGGCGATCACTTCGTTCGCATTCATGTTTGTTGAGGTGCCCGATCCGGTCTGGTAGATATCGATCACAAACTGATCGTCCAGCTTCCCGTCGATCACTTCCTGGGCCGCCGCACGGATGGCCTCGGCCGTCTGCGGTTTCAGCAATCCAAGATCTCCGTTCACTTTGGCTGCCGTCTGCTTCACCAGACCGACCGCTTCGATAAATTCACGGCCGAACCGGGTGCCGCTGATGGGAAAATTGTCAACCGCCCTTTGCGTCTGGGCGCTGTAGAGGGCGTCGGCCGGTACACGGACCTCGCCCATGGAATCCTTCTCTATGCGAAATTCACTCATCCTGTGATCTGTTCGGTTTTTTTGTGAATGATGTGAGAATGACGGGGTTGGATGGCCTCCTTTCCGGAAGGCAGGCTTCCTGCAGCTAATGTACTCAATTCACAGATAAAATACGGGGGGACGGGCGGGCGGCCTCCCTTCACAGAGGCCTTTCCCAGCGGCTCTTCCCGAAGCCAATTCAGAGATCTTTCTGGTACATCCGGTAGGTTTTGCTGCGGACTGCGCCGATCCGCTCCGCAACACGGACCATCTCGACATTCTCCTCCAGAATCCAGCTCAGCTCCGCAGATCGGTATCCCGCATCATTGTCGATGGTCTGCTGATGAAGTAGAGCATCGATCCCCTTGCCCCGCCACTCCGGAAGGATTCCCATCAGTGCGGTGCGGATCCTGTCAATCTTGCGGCGGTACCAGAGCAACTTGAAGATCCCCAATGGCATGAGCCTCCCGTTCATGCGGCGGAATACCTGATTATAATCGGGCAGGGCGATGGAGAACCCGACCGGTTTCCCATCCACCTCCGCAACATGGGCGATGCGGGTATCGACAATCATTTTCAGATCCTTGCCCAACGCATCGAGCTCTTCCTGAGTAAGGGGGATGAACCCCCAGTTATCTTTCCACGCCTCATTGAAGATGTCCCGGATGATCCGGACCTCCTGATCGATCTTCCGAAGATTGATCTCACGGATCTGCAGTCCGGGAACGCGTTTGCGGACGATCTCCATGGCGCGCCGGACCCGTTCCCGATTCACCGTCTGATGATCGACTTCGAAAGCGTAGAGATCCATCGCTTTCTCCAGGCCGGCCTCCGTGAGCAGACGGTCATACCATGGCTTGTGCCATGGCATCATGATGGTGGGATACTTGTCAAACCCCTCGACCAGAATCCCCACTTCATCCATCATTCCTGGATTGGCGGGACCGAGAAGACGGGTCATCCCCTTCTCCCGCAGCCAGTCACTGCAGACGCGAATAAGAAGGCTCGTCACCTGCCGGGAATCTGTGGAATCGAAAAATCCGAAAAATCCGGTCCGTGTCCCGTGAAATTCGTTGAAACGGTGATCGATAATGGCGGCAATTCTTCCGGCCGGCTTTCCATCCTGTTCCGCCAGAAAGAGGGCGATCTCGGCCTGCTTGTAGAAGGGGTTCTTCCGGGTGTCCAGAAGCTTCTTCTGCTCCATCAGAAGTGGGGGGACCCAGTATTGATCCCCCCGGTAGTGGGTATAAGGGAATTGAAGGAACTGCTTTTTCTCCGCCTCTGTCGAGACGAAGGTTACACCCGTCAGGCCTTTAGAAGCGGCAGAATCAGTCTTCAAGGAGGGAGTGGCCGTTGTTGTCGATGACCCCATGTCGTATGCCTACTTTGCGGAATGCAGTGAGCACCCTTTCAAGATGCTCGTCGGTATGCGTTGCCATGTAGCTGGTCCGCACCAGGGCCTGATTCATCGGGACGGCAGGCGGCACCACCGCGTTGACATAGACCCCTTCCTCAAAAAGGTCTTTCCAGAATCGGAAACAGTCCATCATGTCTCCGATAACGACCGGAATGATCGGAGTCTGACTGGTCCAGACGTTGAAGCCCATGGCCTTCAGCTCCTGCCTCATGTAATCGGAGATTCTCTCCAGTCTCTGCAGTCTCCAGGGCTCTTCCTGAAGGATCTCCAGCGCCTTCAGGACCGTGGCAACATTGGCAGGTGGCATGCTGGCGCTGAAGATGTGTGCGGGTGACTGATGGCGGATGTAGTCGATAACCTCCCGTTCGCCGACGATGAATCCACCGAGAGAAGCGAAAGATTTTGAAAAGGTGCCGGTTATCAGGTCAATCTCATCGAGAAGACCAAAATTGGAAGCCGATCCGCGCCCCCCTTCCCCGATCACGCCGATGGCATGGGCGTCGTCCAGATAGAGCCGGGCGTCAAATTCCCTGGCCAGCTGAACCAGTTCGGGAACTTTAGCGATCATTCCGGACATGGAAAAGACTCCGTCACTGACAATCAGTTTCCCCGCATCGGGATCGGCCTTTTCCAGAAGCGACCGCAGCTGATCCATATCGTTATGGCGATACCGGACCGTTTTTGCGTTGGAGAGCTGGGTGCCGGCCACGATACAGGCGTGGTTGTCCTTGTCGGAAAAGATAATATCGTTTCTGCCGGCAAGGATCTGGATCGATCCTTCATTGGTTTGGTAACCGGTACTGAAGAGAACACACGCCTCTTTCTGCAGGAATTCAGTCAGCTTCTCCTCAAGTTCCAGATGGAGGTCCAGGGTTCCGTTCAGATATCGTGATCCTGTACATCCCGTGCCATAACTGGCAATCACCTCCTGGGCCGCCTGGATGGTTCTGGGATCATTGGTCAGTCCAAGATAGTTGTTGGAACCCGCCATAATGACTTCCCGACCATCAATCTTGACGACCGTTCCATCGGTCGCCTGCAGAGGTTTGAAATAGGGATAGAGCCCCATCTCCTTGACCTCTTCCGCCTTGGTGAAATTATAGGCTTTGTTAAAAATATCGTTTTTCTTTATCTCAGACCGGGAAGTGCCCATTCGTAACGGCTTGATCATTGCAATTCAATTTTTAAATATAGCCAGTTCTATGATTCTATCCAATCTGGACAAACAGCAGGGGATTCAGCTCAGCTTTTGAAATTACCCAAAAATTCTATATAACGCTCGATTACACTGTCCCAGCTGAATTTATCCAATACAAACTTCTTGGAAGATTGAGAAAGTTCCTTTAACTCTTTTTCCAAAACTTCATCTATTTTTTTTGCAAAAAGGGCTGGATTCGAATGTGGAATCCGATAGCCGTTCACGCCGGGCTGGATCACATCACGGATCCCCTCAAGATCGGACGCCACAGCCGGCATGCCCGACTGGTTTGCCTCCAGCAGAACGACTCCAAAACCCTCCATATCCCCTTCCACGGGCACGTTGGGCATGACAAACAGATCTGCACCCGCATAGGCGATTTTCAGGACCTCGTCGGATTGTCTCCCCGCCAGGGTTACGCGATCTCCCACTTCCGAACTCCGGCACGCTTCGCTTATCGCTTCAAACTCCGGACCGTCCCCGATCACCAGGTAGTTTACATTGCTCCGGATCCGTGGCAGCACCTCACTGATGAACCAGCTGTGCCCTTTGCGCTTGACCTGTCTTCCTACCGTCAGCAGCAGGTATTGTTCCTCATCGGCGGTGATGCCGAACAGTTCCTCCAGCTTCTCCCTGGCCTCCTTCCGGGTCAGCCCGCCGGGGACTCTCCGGTTGTCCAGGCCGTTCGGCAGGACGATCCCTTTCCGGGGGTCCATCCCCCTGTCTATACAGGCCTGGCGTGTTGCTTTCGAGACCGATATCACACCGTCCAGCCGGTCGAACACCACCTGAAGGTATTTCTGATAGATCCAGACCGGAAGGGTCACATCCTGACCATGATTGATCACCACCATCGGGACCTTCACACTGCGGGGAAGAAACGGAATCACCCCTGCCGTGACCATGGATGAAAAAAGGATCACGTCCGGCCTGAATTCCCGCACTCTTCTCGGGATGAGTGCCAGCAGCTTGAACAGAAAAACCGTTGTCGCCACCTCAATCCCGTCCCAGGAGACCTGCTGTATAATCGTATCCACCTCCACATCTTCCCTCCTCCCGAGGGCCTCCACCAGCTGCATGCTTACCCTCTGCATCCCGCCGATGCTCTCAAGAGGTTCGTCTGCCGGTGGGTGGAGGTGCGAAATATAAAGTATTCTCACACCGTTCCGTTAAGCTCCGTTGTTGCCGATAGCGGCACGATAATTATCGACCAGCTTCCCGTTAATCTGACTCCAGGAGAACTCTCCCGCTTTCCGGAGAGAGGCCTCCCCCATTTTCCTCCTCAGTTCCTTGTCTTTGACCAGTTCCAGAACCGCCCCGTAAAAAGGCTCCGGACCGGAGAGACGTACACGGAAGCCATTGACTCCGTCTTCGACCAGGGCGCGGCTGCCGGCCGCATCGGCCACCACACAGGGAAGACCGCTGGCCATCGCTTCCAGAGTCACATTTCCGAACGCCTCCGTATCGGAGGGAAAGAAAAAGAGATCGCTCGAGGCGTAGGCGCACGCCAGCTCCTCCCCTTTCAGAAAACCGGTATAGACAGCATCGGGCAACTGCTCCTGCAGTTCCCCGAAAGCAGGTCCGTCCCCCACAACCAGGGCACGGACGGAGGGTACCTCCTGCCGGATTTTATTCACGGTCGAGGCAAACTCATCAAGATTCTTCTCCCGAACCAGACGGGATACAAAAAGAACCACCACATCATCTTCCTCAAACCCATACGTTCTTCTCCACTCTTCATCTCTGCGGGTTGGTGAGAAGAGAGAGGTATCCACTCCCCTCGCCCAGATACGCATATCGGCAGAAATACCGTGCTGCTGAAGCTCCTCCCTGATGGAATCGGCCGGCACATAGATCTGCTCCATCTGATTGTAGAACCAGCGCAGATAGCGCCAGAGAAGCGGCTCCAGGGCTTCCGCCCTGTAGTACTTGAGGTAACTCGCAAAATGGGTATGGAAGGAAGTTACCACCTTTCTTTCATTCCGTCTGGCCCAATTAAGCGCTTTCAGTCCCAGCAGGTCCGGGGTTGCGATATGGACCAGATGGGGGTTGAACCTGCGGAGTTCACTCCTGGCATACTCAGGAAAGGAGAGGGAGAAGCGATATTCCGGTCTTCCGGGAATGGAGACCGAAGGTACGGCAATGAACCTTCCTTCATGCCGGATCGGCGGATTGTCCACGGTCGGACCGAAGACCAGGACCTGCACACCCGCCTCTTCAAGAAACTTCACCAGCCGGTTCAGGGTCCGCGATACCCCGTCTTCAATATGGTTGTAATTGCCGGTAAACAGGGCTACCCGAAGGTCCGTCATCTTTTTCCGTATAGAACGATTCAACTTTGTATCTTCGCCAGTAGCCCTCATGTAAAGCCCGATCCGGCTTTCTGTAGCAGATGTTGTGACAAATAGCGCGAAAATATACGGATTAAATGAGAGTATTTGTTACCGGAGGAACAGGTTTTATCGGCAGCCATCTGGCAGACCGGTTGATGGAGAGCGAAAAAACAGAGGAATTACGCTGCCTGGTCCGGAGTCGGGAAAAGTGGCTGGAAGGAAAAAATTACAGAAAAATCACCGGTGATCTCTCCGATGAAGAGACACTGAAAAAAGCCCTGCAGGGGGTGGACACCCTGTTTCACGTTGCGGCCATCGTCAAGGCTCCCGACATGGCAGAGTTTGAACGGGCCAATGTGGAGGCCACAGTCCGCCTGATTCGGGCGGCAGCGGAGATCGGGGTGAGCAAGCTCGTAATTTTATCCTCCCTGGCTGCGGCAGGACCGAGTGACGGCCGTCCCCTGACGGAAGAGGACCCGATGAATCCGGTGAGCATGTACGGAGAGTCAAAAAAACGAATGGAAGAGAAGATTCACGAGATGACTCCCGAGGGCCTCTCCGTCACTATTCTCCGCCCCCCTGTGGTGTATGGGCCCCGGGAGACGCAGGTCTACACCTGGTTCCGGCTTCTGAGATGGGGCATCAGCCCGATCGTCGGAGACGGCGAATCTCCACGGATCTCTCTGATTTATGTCTCCGATCTCGTCGATGCCATGCTCCTGGCAGCGGGCGACCGGACGCCGGGTATCCGGACCTACTTCATCACCGGCCCGGAACCGGTTACCTGGAACCAAATTAGAAATGCGGGGTCCAGAGTACTGGGCAGACGCCCCTTCTCGTTGTACGTCCGCCCGGGTCTGGTCAAAAAACTGGCGGGCGCGGTAGAGACACTCTCTTCGTTTTTCCGGGTCTATCCAGTTTTCAATCGTGAAAAAGCCAATGAAATGGTACTTGAATGGACCTGCTCGAGCCGAAAAGCGATGGATGAGCTCGGCTACAGACCTCGTGTGTCGCTGGACGACGGGATCGCCCGGACCATTAACTGGTACAAAAAACACAACTGGTTGTAATCCATGCTTCCTCTCATCAGACAGCTGTTAACCGGTCTCCTCGCTGCACTCTTTGTGGCTGCACTCCCTGCATCCCCCATTCCGGGAGGAACCCTGACAGGTCAGCCCGTCCGGACAGAGATCCACTGGACGCACGATTTTTCCCGCCTGATGAGGATTCCTTCCATCGTTACGATGGAGAGCTCACCTGCCCATCTCTATGTTCTCTCCGCCCGGGAGGGTCTGGTTGTATTTCGTGCCGGTGCGGCCTCCGATACTCTTCAATGGCTCTACTCCTCCCCGGGAATGGAGGAGCGCGGCAACCGGATCGAGGCCGATGTACGGTTCGCCTACCTATACGGCGGATCCAGCCGGCTTACCGTTGTGGAGCCTACCTCCGTACTGGGGGTCTACTCCTCCACCGAACTCCCGTCCGAGCCTCTGTCGGTCCAGCGGCTGGGGAACCGGATCTATATTGCGATGGGACATCAAGGGCTCGGGCGGCTCTCGCTGGAGAGTCCGGAGCATCTGGACACCCGGCCGGACATGCTCTTCGGAGATCTGCTGTCAGGCAGGTCGGTGATCGATCTCGCGTCGGACCACTCCACCTGGCTCTATCTTCTCGCGGACCGGAACGAGCTGATCATCCTTGAGCGGACCGATGCGGAGGGAACTCTCTCCCACTCCCGGACGGTCAGAATGGACCGGAACACCGAAAAGATCTTTCTGGCCCAGGAGGAACTGATTGGAACCTCACCCGGAGGCGAACTCTTTCTGATCGATACCAATGGCCGGACGTTTGTAATCGCCAATGTTGGTGAACCGGTACAGAAAGTGACGGTGTGGCAGGAGTCCATGGTGATACGGACGGAGAGCGGCAGACTCTGGGTGGTGGAAAAGAGAGGAGAGCCCGCCCTTCTCTGGAAAGAGAATCCCCGGCAGGGGAATCACATCGCCAGGGTTGGAACTCGTCTCTGGGTATCCGAATTTGACCAGATCTCCCCGGTGATCCGCACCGGTGCCCCGTCGGAACAGGCCGGGGTGCCGCTTGCCGCCGGAGCCCCCTCAGCCCGGACGGCAGACCGGCAGCCCTTGAAGATCAAAAAGATCGACGAGGTGAACATTCCCTTTCCCCGACCGGTCATCCTGCCGCTTGAACTGGAGGGGGGACGCAGTACGGCCGATGTGAGTTTCACCGTGAGGAGCTCTGCAACCGGAATGCAGGTACGGGGCGAGAGTCTCTACTGGCAGCCTCGGTCCGATCAGATCGGGCGCAATCTCATTACCATCATTGCAACCTCAGCCACAGGCGAGGTCGACTCCCTTCAGGTTGCCGTCAATGTGCGGCCGTTCAACACCCCGCCACGATTCACACCTCTCCGCCCGATCACCATCCTGGTGAACGAAGAGTTTACCATGGAGATCCGTGCCATCGATCCCGACGGCATGGATCCCGATCTGATCCGCTATCTGGGGGTGGATCTTCCCGAAGGTGCACTATTGAATGAAGAGACCGGGGAATTCCGCTGGAGACCCGCCGTTCGGCAGGCCGGACGCACCCGGTTCCAGGTCATTGCGACCGATCAATTTGGTGCGGCCGCATCCCAGGAGGTGGAACTCCGGGTGATTGAGGCAGGAACACTCCCGGAGTCCGGTCTTCCGGAACCTTCCTCTTCTCCGGACAGGACTCCATGACCGATGATCACCATGACCGCTGGTGACTGGCCCCGATGAGACAATACGATCGCAGCCCGGCTGCCCGCTGCAATTTTCCGACCCATGAGCTTCTTGACTGGTTCCGGAAGAATCAACGAGATCTCCCGTGGCGAAAAACCCGGGATCCGTGGCGGATCTGGGTCTCTGAGATCATGCTGCAGCAGACCCGGGTGGATACCGTCATCCCCTATTATGAACGCTTTATCCGGACCTTTCCCACGGTTCATCACCTGGCCCGTGCGGATCGCCATGAAGTGCTCATGCACTGGGAGGGGCTGGGCTACTACAGCAGGGCACGAAATCTTCACGACGCGGCACGGACGGTCTCGGCCGCCGGAGGAGTGATCCCGGACACACAGGAAGAGATCAGAAAACTGAAAGGGATCGGTCCCTATACGGCAGCCGCCATCCTGAGCATCGCCTACAACCGTCCTCATGCAGCGGTCGATGGAAATGTGATCCGGGTACTTACCCGTTTTCATGCCATTGAAGAGGATATCCGCACGAGTGCGGTCCGAAACAGGGTACAACGTCTGGCTGCCGATGCACTGGATCGTGAGCGTCCCGGGGAGTACAACCAGGCTCTCATGGAGCTCGGTGCGCTGGTCTGCACCCCTTCCGGACCGGAGTGCGGCTCCTGCCCTCTCTCCGCTGAATGTGCTGCTTACCGGTTGAGGGCCACAGGCAGGATCCCGTGGAAATCCCCTCCCGGACCGGTTCCCCACCATCAGATCGGAGTGGGACTGGTTTCCGACGGGGAGCGGGTTCTCATTGCGCTCCGGCCCGAACATCTCATGCTGGGTGGATTGTGGGAATTTCCAGGAGGCAAACAGGAACCCGGAGAGGAGCTTCACATGACCGTGCAGCGGGAGATCCGGGAAGAGCTTGGAGTAGAGGTCGAGGTACTGGAGAGACTGACCCGGCTCGACCACACCTATTCACACATGAAGATCACTCTTCATGCCTTCTGGTGCCGGTTGAAACCCGGTCAGCCCGATCCGGCACGTTCAGGGCGGGAGGTGCGCTGGGTGACACCCGGGGAGTTGTCCGACTATCCTTTCCCCAAAGCGAACAGGGCCGTGACCCGAAAACTGATTCGAGAAGGTATCCAATGAGACCCCTCAGACTTCAGAGCCGGAATGGCTTGAAAGAGCTGAAACCTCAGCTGGACCGGATCCACCAGCTGGTGGAGACCCCGGAATTCATTGCCAGTGATCCTGTGCGGTTCATGCATCTGTTTGAAGAGAAGAGAGAGAAGGAGATCGCCGGATTTCTTGCTGCCCTGATGGCCTGGGGGCGCCGCGATGTTGTCCTTAGAAAGACCGACGAGCTTTTGCAGCTCATGGACTACCGACCCCTCCACTTCATCACGCACTATACCCCCGCGGACATGGAACGGTATCTCCACTTCCGTCACCGCACCTTCCGCCCGGAAGATCTTCACGGACTTTTTTCCGCACTGCAGCAGGTGTACCGAAAACATGAGGACTTTGAGGCTTTCTGGGCCGGCTGCCTGGATAACTCTCTGGTTGAAAACCGGAATCTGCTCTCCGTTTTCCGTGAAAAGTTCTCCTCTCTGAGCGGGGAGATGCCCGCCAGAACCCTCCGCCATCTGCCGGATCCGGAACGAAACAGTACCTGCAAGAGGCTGCTTCTCTTCCTTCGCTGGAACCTCCGCAAGGAGAGCCCTGTGGATCCCGGCATCTGGAGTTTTCTACCGGCAGGGGCGCTTCGGATTCCGTTTGATGTCCACGTCGGCCGGCAGGCCAGAAGACTCGGGCTCCTCGGCCGCAGAAGCAACGACTGGAAAGCAGTGGAGGAGCTTTCGGAAACATTGAGGCAGCTCGATCCGGCAGACCCGATGCGCTATGATTTCTCCCTGTTTGGACTGGGCGCGATGGGGCATGCCCTCCCGGAACGGTTTCTGATCAACCCCCACTACGACTGATCCGGAGGGGCCGTTTTCTTGCAATTCTGGTTTGGCAGATGAATGGACAAAATCCTATATTATCTGTCTTTCGAAAGAAGTTTGCACCTATACCAAACCGAACATGTTCTGAATTTCTATGATAGGAATAGACGTAAAAGATAACGAGAGCATCGATCGTGCGATCAACCGTTTCAAGAAAATGGTGACCCGTTCCCGAATCCTGAATGAATACAAGGACCGGCAGCAGTTTGTCAAGCCTTCCGCAGCCAAGAGAGAGGCCCGCAAGAAGAGCGTACGGGAGCAGCGGCGGCGCCAGCGGGAAAATTACTGATCTCAACCGGTAGCTGACCGGCCGTTGGGTCGAAGTGACCCGTCACTCCGCAGCCGCGCTGTGGGGGATGCCGGAAGCCCCTCACATCCGGGCCTTTTCAGGAAGAGTTGTGCCCGGTCGGCAATCCGGTCGTAATTCCGTTGAAAGCTCAACCATTCTTCCGGATCTGAGACCCGTCCAGTACCGACCGGATTGCATCGGAAAGGTACCGGCCGTTAATGGGAGTGAGATTTCCATCCGAAATTTTTGCCCTGCCTGGAACAAGAGCGGTTTTGAATCCCATTCTCTCCCCTTCCTGCAGGCGCTGCTGCAGATGGGAGACCAGACGGATCTCTCCTCCAAGCCCCACCTCACCCATCACGAGCAATCCGGGCAGAAGAGGTTTGTCCTGATAACTGGAGGCGAGCGCGCAGGCCACTGCCAGATCGGCTGCCGTATCGGAGACTTTCAATCCTCCTGCCACATTCAAGAAAACATCCTGACCGGAAAAACGGAAGCCTGCACGCTTCTCCAGCACGGCAAGCAGCAATGAAAGTTTTCGCTGGTCAAATCCTGCGGCAGTCCTCTGCGGCGTTCCGTAGCCGGTCGGAGTGACCAGTGCCTGAACCTCTACCAGCAATGGACGGGATCCTTCCATGATGCAGGTGACAGCATTGCCACTCAGAGTCTGATCCATCTCCGACAGGAACAGGGAGGAGGGATTGTTCACTTCATGAAGACCCCGGTCGTCCATTTCGAAAACCCCCACTTCCTGGGCCGATCCGAACCGGTTTTTGACTCCCCGGAGGAGCCGGTGCAGACGGCTCCGGTCTCCCTCGAACTGAAGTACCGTATCGACCATGTGCTCAAGAATCCGGGGCCCCGCGATCTCACCATCCTTGGTTACATGCCCCACGAGGATGGTGGTTATCCCATCCTTCTTGGCCAGCTGCTGAAACAGAGCGGCACACTCCCGTATCTGCTGTACAGATCCGGGAAGTCCGTCAAGCCGGCTGCGGTAGACGGTCTGGATCGAGTCGATAATCAGCAGGTCGGGCCGCTCTTTCTGAACGGCTGTGACGATCTGATCCACTTCCGTAGTAGCCAGAATCTTCATGTTGCTCTGACCTGCTCCGATCCGGTCGGCACGCTGACGGATCTGACCCGGCGACTCCTCTCCTGCCACATAGAGCAGGTTCAGGGAGGGTGAACTGCGGGCAATCTGCAGCATCAGTGTACTCTTTCCTATGCCGGGATCTCCCCCCAGCAATATCAGGGATCCCGGCACCAGTCCGCCCCCCAGCACCCGGTCCAGTTCTCCGATACCTGTTCCGATACGCTTCCCCCTGGAGGGATCTATCTCCGACAGAGAGATCGGTTCGGATCCTTCCTGTCCGGTCGTCGGGATCTCGACCACATGCCTTCGGATCTCCTTTTCAGCCACCTTTTCCCGGAACGTGTGCCACTCGCTGCAGGTCGGACAGAGTCCGAGCCATTTCGGTGAGTTGTATCCGCAGGAATCACACTCATAGTAGGTTGCCGTACGTGCCATCCACTCCTCCGGTAATCACTCAATCTCCACCTTCTCGCCGGTCTCCTGCTCCGGATCCGTGTCCGGAATCCTGCTCTCATCGCGATCCGAAAGAGGCCGCCTGTTATTTTCCTCACCACCCGGACGAATATCCCCGTTCACACTGCGGTTCACATACCAGGTGGTTACCATAATTCCGACTCCGATCCCGGCAAAAAAGGTCATGAATCTCCAGAGGAAGACAGCAAGTCCGATAAACTCTGTCCGGCTGACAAGCGGGCCAAGAAAAAGTGCGAAAAGCCCCTCCATGCCACCCGATCCGCCGGGAGTGGGAATTATAAGGGAGGCAAGACTCATCGCCAGGCTGCGGAAGACAAGTGTAAGCTCATCAGCAGGAAGAAGGCTCAGTATGACGATTACAGGGATGGCAATTCTGCAAAGCCACGCCATAGTGGAGAGAAAATAGGCTTTGAGCAAAAAGGAGAGTGGTTTTTTCCGAATCTCCCTGGAGTACTCCTCCAGATGCTCCGACTCCTCGAGAACCCTGCGGCGATGCTTTCGGAGCAGACGCCAGCTGAACAGCCGGCTCAGAAGCTTTTTCAGGGAACGGGGATTCACAAGCAGTCCGTAGGCCAGTACTCCCCCATAGAGCAGCAAGCCGAAATAGATAAGCGACATGGTGGCTGTTCCGACGAATCCGGTTTCGGGAGGAACCACTTCAAGCCAGGCGCCCGCTATGAGAAGGCATGGAACAGCAAGGGCGTACCAGAACTGATCGAGGAGGACACCGTAGAGGATGATCGCAGTGGACCTTCCCAGCCTGATCCCCTCCAGGTTCATGGCGTAGGTCGCGATGGGGGCTCCGCCGATTGTGGAAGGGGTGACCGCCGAACCGAAATCCCAGATGAGAGAGACTCTCCAGGAGGCCGCCCAACCCAGCTCCCCTTCTGAGAGAAAATGGATTTTGGCCGCCACAAACCAGCTTCGCAGAATGGTAACCAGTAAAGCAATCACCAGTCCCGGCATCCGTTTCATCGCCAGGTGGTCCAGCAGGCCGGGCGACCAGGTCAGCCAGATCACTACCCCCATTCCCGTCAGGCTGAGTCCCAGGGAGATCAGAATGTATCGGGTTGATATGAAAGGTCGGTTTGGACTGCGGACTTCACTCATTCATTCGGAATCAAAGACGGTATCCTCCCCCGCT
This sequence comes from uncultured Balneolaceae bacterium, assembly GCA_964440655.1. Lineage (GTDB taxonomy): Bacteria > Bacteroidota > Rhodothermia > Balneolales > Balneolaceae > CAYTTA01. Next base: position 135 of record CAYTTA010000044.1, on the reverse strand, counting down.
CCCTTCGGATCCCCTTTGCAGGGACCGTGGAAGCCCGGGCAGAGTGCAACCCTAAAAGTTATGAAAAAATCAGGCCAAACCGATCTCCCGATCGAGATAGACATCCTGGATGAGGTTGAGCAGCCGCACCCCCTC
>CAYTTA010000043.1:11028-21889 GCA_964440655.1 uncultured Balneolaceae bacterium | reverse complement strand
CGATTGAGAGCGACGCTGTCGAGACTACCTGTGTTTGGTAGACGATAGTCTTAATTCCACATAGGTACGATTGAGAGTCTTTTGGTTTTTGCAGCTTGCTCCAGCTCTACCGGGTCTTAATTCCACATAGGTACGATTGAGAGAAAACAAAACCTACTGAAATGGTACACAAAACGATTGTCTTAATTCCACATAGGTACGATTGAGAGATTCCTGACCCGAAGCAAAGCCGCCAGAGTTGGCGAGTCTTAATTCCACATAGGTACGATTGAGAGCCCAGAATGCGGAAAACATTATTGGGACTGGGATGGTCTTAATTCCACATAGGTACGATTGAGAGTCGTTTCAAAACCTATGAACAAGCCTATGGAAGAATGTCTTAATTCCACATAGGTACGATTGAGAGTATAAAGACAAACAACAGACTATAACTGATAAGCAGGTCTTAATTCCACATAGGTACGATTGAGAGTGCTCGCCTTTGAAAGAAAAAACGGCCTTTTGAGTTAATAGACAAACAAAATTTTTTGATTTTATCGGTGCGGAATCTGTCGATGAACAAACTGGCTGAATAGGAAGAGTCGAAAAGAGTGCTAAACAATTGATTATAAAGGTTTTGGGTGCTGTTGCTGCTTTTGCGGGGTTGACAGATGCTTGAAAATAGTCTGGATACGCTGTACGCCACCTTTTTCAGATTTCAACTTTATCGACTGCAGCCAAGGTGGAAAAAAGAAGGGAGGTCGACAGACTGATCGTCCAAATTGAACCATTTGGGCATCAATCTGAGGCATGTTTTCCTTTTGTTCGGTCTATCTCTTGCTAAATCGGAATCGAGTGCGTTTCTGAACTCTGTTGCTTGTACCGTCATCCTTTGCATGGAGATGATTTGCAATGATCGCAGTGTGCCTCATCCGCTCAGCACCATAAGTGGTCCATTCCGTAATCTGATTAGCTCTGTTTGCCTGAAAAATGATGATTGCATCATATTTAGGATCTATGATATTCAACAAGCCATGTTGCATGATTTTAATCTGAGAGGTTGTCAGGTAGCCGGAGAACACAGATCTCTGCCTGTGCTCCAGCCACTGCCTGAAATACTTCATTACTTTGGCACATCTTTTTTGATGAACATCATAAACTACGACGACAAACATGTCCTCACCACCATATCCTAAATGCTTCATATTTTTTTTCATCAAGAAGGTCTTTCATCAATTTGTATAACTCCAGGCGGATCAGACGACGATAGCTGACGGAGCGGTTTAGTTGCCGGTGGCGAATCGTAGTCCGAAGTGTTTTTTCAAACGCCCTCACTACGATATACCTTCCTTGAGGTGTAAGAAGAGTTCCATTCATCTCTTCTTCGAAATGTTCAAGCGTGATCTGTTTCCTGTTTACCAGTGAGATCATCACCCTGTCCACGATCAGAGGCTTGAAAATCTCGGCCAGATCATAAGCCAAGGGGAATCGGTGTCTGCCTGGTTTGTGATAAAATCCGATGAGTGGGTTGAGCTGTGTCCTGTATATCTCGTTGATGACAGTCACATAGCACAACATGTTCAGAAAGGAGACGAGAGCATTTCCGGGATTGTCTGGTGGATAAAAATGTCGGCCTTTCAGTTGGAATTCATCCTGGAGTCTCTGGTCTAGAAAATTGTAGTAATGGGCCCGCATGCCTCCTTCATGGCCAAGCAACTGCTGAAGATCCCTGGCCGTTGCAATCTCCCGCGCAAGCAGATCGAACTTGTCAAGCAAGTCGGGATCCACCAGCGAGCGGGCTACAGCATATCGGATATTATGACGCAAGTTATGCGCAGCTGCCGAAACGAGCTCTTTGGATAATCGAAGCTGGGTATTTGGGGCACTCCACCGGCTGCATTGCCGCATCAAGAGCATTCCATTCGGCAGGGAATCTTTGGGAAGATAGCTGCCAGCATAACCACCGTAATAGTTATAGATGTGCAGAGGAATGGCTTTCTGAGAAAGGAATGAGAGAAGTGTGGTGTTCAATCGAACGGAGTCGTAGATGTGGATGCTATCGATGCGTTCGACCGGAATGAAACGTGGGGTGGATTTCCACCATGCATCCTCCTCAACCAGATCCAGTTCTTCAGCGATCTCTTTGGCGATTTCACTTCCCGGATGAGAGTGTGTGCTCTCTGGCATGGGATTCAGACAGAGCGTGTTGTCTTTTCTTTTTAGTGTAAGAGGCTCAAAAATGTATAGTGCTGTCTTCATATTTAAATGTGGTCGGTATTCTTGCAATTCATATATGGCAAAATTCGAAAAACATGCATTCACGACAGGGCGATTTGTCTCGGGTTTTCACCTTGGGCGGCTCTTGTTTCTCCGCATCAGCCAAGAGGATGTTCCGGTTCCTTTCAAGATGCAGACGAAACTCACTGGTTGGTGCCGGAATGGCCAGAGCGATGAGCCCGATCTGATTTTCCTCGGCTTCCAGGTTCAGATTTTTCGCCAGATCAAAAGCTTCCCGTTTCCATTTGTCTTGATACCAGATCTGGAATTCAGCCCCTTCAATCCCATACTCCTCCATTTCACAGATAAGGGTCCAGGTCGAATAGATCTGGGAAACATGAGGTTTGCTGGTTTTGTATTCGATGCAAAGGTGCTCTTGCGGTACCCACGCAGAGATCTGTGTTCCGGTAGGCAGATGAATTCGATATCTCACTTCATCCGGGAGAAGGGGTTGCAGCAGAGTTTTCAGGATTTCGTACCCTGGTACCTGAATCAACTCCTCATAAATCGAAAAGTGGTGGTATTTCAGCCAGAAGCGTCTTGTACATACAAGACCCTCGACATAAAGACGCGGGGGCAGGTGATATTCTCTAAGGCGATTCATTTTTGTTCTGCTTGTCGCCTTAGAGTAGAGATTGGAAGAGGTTAACGCTGGTCCTGTAATGTTACGTTATGTTACGACTGCTCATGATCTTGAGGAGTCTGAAGCAACCGAATAACCTCCATTAGATGTTGAAAGGTGCGATTGTCGAGTGAAGGAGTCCGATTCGGGAACGGAGCGGAACCTTTGCCCTCATCCACCCAGGATTCCAGATAGCGGGCAATCGGCTGCAGCTCTCGGGAGTATCGAATGGAGATCCGGTCTGGATGTAGAAGAAGTTTGTGATCTGATTTTTCTGCATTTGCGACCCGGTTCTCCTGGCCAATCAAAAGGTGCAACTCCGGTGCATGCTCCAAACTGGAAAACTCCCGAAACAGAATTGTTCGAAGATCGGAACGGGTTTTCACCACCCGACGGTAGTCCGGGTCGATCAGCCAACGGTCTTCGCTGGCTTCCTTTTTTGTTATCAGATAATAGAGAAGATGCAATGTCCAGGCCTCTTCCGATTGTTTCAGATCTTCCAGCTTGAAACTGGCAACCTTCTCTTGAAGTAGATTCTTGACGGCCATCATGGAGAGTAACGCCAGCGGCCTCGGGGGGAGATTCATTCTGATGTTTCCAAAGGAGCCGGTAAGCGAGATTTGCTGGCAATCGAGATGGATTGTTAGAGAATGAAAGGGGGAACGGGCATGGGAGTTCAGGTGATGGTCAATCTGCTGGAGTATTTCCGAGTAAGGCTGATCTATCTCCAGGGCAGATTGTGATAGAAAGGGGTGTAATCGAAGGAAGGGAACATCAATCAGTGTGACTTCAGCCATCGAGGCATCGTGAACCACTCCCGATGAATCTTCAATGGGATAATATTCCGGAGTGGGATAGTAAAAACGGGGCAAGGAATCGAAGGGTTCATTGATCAGGATATGGAATAAACGGTCCTCAGAACGAGCATGGATCTGCATGGCGGAATAGAGATGGGCTCCCATAGTTTTCCTGCCACCGGAAAGCAGTCCGAAAACACGAAATCCTTTGCGCCCGCAATGATGTCGAACCGCCTGGTGAACGGCATCGGCAAATAACCTGTCATCTTCCCGATTTCGTATATCCTGCAAAGCTTTACCATCCGGGTTCATCGGAATCAGCCATGGATTCTCAAACCGGATGGTATGTGGAGGAATATCATAGTCACGACACCACTGATAAAAACCTCCCTCAGGGAAATTGAAGAGAGCCTGTTCCAGTCTCTCTTTCCCATGAAGTGTGGTGATAATTACGATCTCCGAGAGCTTGCCATGACTCTGCTGATGCAAAGCATGAATGGCTTCGGTCAGGATGGCAGGTGATGAACCGATTGTTGCTATCAGGATTATGGGATCCTTATGTGACATCCATACAACGTTCTAAGCAGTTCGCAGATGCAACTCCCTGCAATGTAATGATTTCAGGATTATTAGATGTAGTCGGGCGGGCGAGGTTGAACGGCGGGCGAGCGAGCGAGGGAGATGGGCGTGCGGGAAAAGGTGAAGTGTGTACTGATAAAAAAATGATGAATGGTACGTGTTGTATCTTCACCTGCATCAGGGAGGCAACCGAATACAATTGGTCGTAAGTTTGCAAATTTTGTTCTCGTCTTCATGTGGCGAGAGAGACGTAACGGAATGGAGCTGGTCAACACAATGGAAGTCAATCCAGCAATGGAAAGCAGAATCGGATGAATCGACGTGATCAGGTGAACCATTTCACCCGTCTGCTAAAATCAACCCGTGATCCGGAAGAGTACGAGAAAGTCCGCATCTGGCTAAGTCGCTATTACCGGGAAGTGGCGATTCGGAGCGAGGAGGAGGTGCCTCCATTTGAGCTTCCGGACCTGTTCGTGATGGACGACGGCAGGAAGATAGAGGATCCTGAGAGCTGGGAGACTTTGCGGCGGCCTCAGGTGCTGGAAGCCTTCCGGAAGCATGTGTACGGCCGGATTCCCGACTTCAGGTGGCAGATGCAGGACCGGGTTGTGGATCTGGATCGGAACGCCCTGAACGGGCTGGCCACACGCAAGCAGATCACGCTCCGGCTGGAAGGGGAAAACGGGAGGGTGGTATCGATCCATGTGCTGATCTATCTGCCAAACAGTTCCCGGAGGCCGGTGCCCGCCTTTCTGGGGCTCAACTTCTTTGGCAATCAGATGGTGCATGCCGATCCGGGCATCCGGCTCAGCGAAGGGTGGATGATGAGCGACGAGAAACTGGGAATCCGGAACTACCGGGCGACGGAGAAGAGCAGGGGGGTGATGTCCCGCCGCTGGCAGGTGGAGAAGCTGATCCGCCGGGGGTATGCACTGGTGACGGCCTGCGCCGCTGAGATCGAGCCGGACCAGTACGGGCGGATCCGCAAGGGAGTGCGCTCTCTGGCTTACGGAAGGCGGGATGAGCCCGCGTCCGATGAGTGGGGAACGGTCGCTGCCTGGGCGTGGGGGCTGGGCCGGATCATGGATTTTCTGCAAACTTTGCCGGAGATTGATCCGGAAAGAGTTGCCCTGATCGGACACTCCCGGCTGGGAAAAGCGGCGCTCTGGGCCGCGGCGAACGACCCCCGGTATGCCATGGTGATCTCCAACAACTCGGGATGCAACGGGGCTGCGATCTCCCGGAGACGGTTCGGAGAGACGATCGAGGCGATCAATGTCCGCTTCCCTCACTGGTTCTGCGGGAATCACCATCGCTTCAACGAACGGGAAGATAAGCTGCCGGTGGACCAGCACATGCTGCTGGCCCTTGTCGCACCGCGTCCCCTCTATGTGGCCAGTGCCAAAGAAGACTGGTGGGCCGATCCCCGCGGAGAGTTCCTCTCAACGGCGGCGGCATCCCCTGCCTGGAATCTCTACGGTTTGGAAGGGCTGCCTGAAATGAGAATGCCCCTTGTCAACCGACCGGTGATGGGAACTGTGGGGTACCATATTCGGAGCGGAGGCCACGATGTGACGGAGTGGGACTGGAACCAATACCTCGATTTTGCGGACCGCCATCTGGGCGATGTCTGAACATTTTGTTTCCGTGTTTCCGTCTCTTTGAGCTTCCGATTCTTGAACTTCCGACTTTTCCGACACTTGGCTTGCCCGGGATATTCAAGCCTTGCCTCAAAGCGGCATCAGCAATGAGGAATCAAAGCATTAACACTCCCGGGTGATCTCCCGAATCTGGACATCCAAGGGATGGTCGAGTTTCTCCAGCTCGACAAGATGGAAGGGCGAGGTGGCCGCTTGAGTGACAATACATGTCGGGCCGGGAGAGTAGTGAATCACTGTGACATGCAGCCGATCCTTAAGTATGCCGATTTCTGCTATGGTGCCTTCATATCCGCCGGTTGACTGTAGTCCCATTCCGTGATACAGCACCATCTTCTTTTCAAAATCGACATCAGGGATCTCCGGAAGGGGAGTGGTTACCTTTTGTTGATTCTTCCAGAACTCTTCGAATTCCGCACTGCTACGGATCAGCCAGGTTCCATGAAGTTCAGGGTTTGCCCGATAACCTTTTTCGATCGTGGTGAACTCTACCGGATCTTTGTGAAAAATGCCCGTATCGAGAGGTGTACAGGCGGTGTACATCAAGAAGAAGGCCATTATCAGGAATTCGGTCCGCATCGCGTCACCTTTCTTTAAGCATCACCTTTTCTTTAATGAATAGCAACGGCCCCATTAAGTTCCACCTCTCTTGTAGTCTTTTCCCCCACACGCTCTATAGGCGTGTCCTTGCATCACGTTGATTTCAATCTGTTTATCCTTTTCCTGTACCGAATCAATTCTGAACCAAAACTGAACTGCCATGAGAAACTGTGCATACTGTGAGGGCAGCATTCAGGATGAGTATGGAATAGTGCTGGACGTTGCGGATAAACTTGGCGAGCCGGAACATCCTGAATACGGCTACAACGCCTTGAAAAGTGTGCTCCATGTAATCCGGGACCTGCTCTATCTGGAAGAAGTCATCCTGCTCTCATCGATTTTGCCCACTTACCTGCGTGGTGTTTTCTTTGAGGAGTACACGCCCCAGGACGCACCGGTCATGATCTACAACCGGGAGTTTCTGAACCAGTTCCGCCTGCGGATGGGTCCGCGCAATTATGAATACCTGGTCCGCTTTCTGAACGAGAAGAAGCGGGAGCCGATCCGGAAAGTAACACTGCTGGAGAAGATTGAAGAGCGACTGGAGCCCCCAGGGGCGGTAAATCCGGAAGATGCTTTCTGGGCGGTGATGGATGTGATCCACTCCCGGGTATCACGGCCGGAAATGGATGTGATCGGTCAGCTGATTGAGGGAGAGCCGGCGGGTCTCTATGAGACGGTGAACAGAGGAAATGAACAGCTTGTGCAGAAGTGACCTTACGGGTTCCGACATGAAGGGGAACCCGCCTGCTGGTCCGCCCGGTTGCGGAACGGTTTAATCACGTACAAACAACCAAAGAAGAGGAGAAGCCATGTCCTACTATATCAGCAAGACGGTCGGGGTACCGTTCGATCAGGCCATCCAAAAGACAACCGAAGCGTTGAAGAGTGAAGGGTTCGGCGTGCTTGCCGATCTCGATATCCAGGCGACCCTGAAGGAGAAACTGGGTGTGGAGTTCCGCAAGTACAGGATTCTGGGTGCCTGCAACCCCAATTATGCCTACCAGGCTCTTTCTGCCGAAGAGCAGATCGGACTGATGCTGCCCTGCAATGTGGTGGTACAGGAGAATGAGAACGGAGAAGTGGTGGTTTCTGCCGTCGATCCGGTAGCCGCCATGCAGTCGGTGGCGAACGAGGGGCTCCATGAGGTGGCCGCAAACGTGAGGGACCTGCTGAAAAAGGTTATCGAAAAGCTTTAAGGGCTGATAAAGGACGACCCGGACGGGTAAAGGGGGCCATATGGGGGCCAGGGAGGGCCAGGGCCAGAAAGGTGGCCCCAGAAGGTGTACCCGGTGCTCAGAAGGGGCTTCCTAGAAGTGGGTTCTCAGAAGGGTGTCTCAGATTATAAAAAGGGGGAACTTGTGCCGGCCGGGAATGATGGATCCCCGGTCGGCAGTTCTTTTCTTCCGGAAATAGTTCCTGCAGATCTTCGCCGGACCACCATTTGCCTGACCCCCTTTGCGTTCGACATCATTTTGCGTTCGGCACCGACTCCCGATTTCCGACAACTGCGGGAAGAGCATCGACAAGAGATTCAGAGGGCTGTGGATAGACTGCAGCGGCTCAGCTCATTAGCTTGTTGATATAACCTAATGTTATTAAATCTGGAGAGACCATGAACCGATTGATGCCTCTGTCTGTCATTGCCCTGCTTGGCGTACTATTGACACACTGCGCCTCGACAACCGGAATGGAACGTGCCGACCGGACCACATCCAGCATGCAGACGGTCGAGGAGCGCATGGATGCGACGCTGGATAACATTGATGCACTGGAAACCACTCTCAGTGAATTGACTCGTGAAGATCGGCGGGATCTGCAGGCCGCTTTTGAGCAGCATATCAACAACCTGGATGAACTGGAGAAGAACAGTCGTGAGCTGATAGAAGACTTCAGGTCGATGGAGTCAAACGCCCAGAACTACTTTACCGCATGGGAACAGGAGAGCGGAAGCTATGAGAACCCTCGACTACGGGATGTGAGTGAAGAGAGAAGAAGGCAGATTCAGGAGAGGTATGAAGCGATCGACCTCGACAGTTCGGAGCTGGAAAACCGTCTGCAGGCTTTTATCTCCGAAAACAATGAGATCCGCACCTTTCTTTCCAACGATCTCACTCCGGAGGGAGTCCAGGCTGTGGAACCTCTGGTCGAGGAGGTTAGGGAAGAGGGAGAGCGATTGAAAAGAGAGATCTCCGAGGTTCAGGCGTCCATCAATGAAGTGAAAACCGAGATGGACCGGAGCCGTGGCAATCGCGCAGGTACATCCGGCAGTGGAATGTAAACAGTCGTCGTCTGTGATCTTTCAGAATCCGGGTCCGGCGTGGGGTTAGGGCGGTTAGCCGGTTAACCGGTTTGCCGCGATATGTGTCATTTCCGGTTATCGGCTATTCTATAATAGTGCATGAAAACGGAATAATGACTGAGAGGCGGTAGAGTTGTGTTTCCGGGACTATCGGTTGTTAATCCAAAAAAGAGGCAAAAAACGGAACAATGACTGAGAGGCAAGAGGGGGTATGTTCCCGACCCCTCGGTTGTTATTCAGAAATCGGGCATGAAAACGGAATAAGAACTGATAGGCGAGGGTGGTGTGTTCCCAGCCTATCGGTTGTTATTCAGAAATCGCCCATGAAAACGGAATAAGAACTGATAGGAGGGAGGGGGTATGTTCGCGACTACTCAGTCGTTATTCAGAAATCGCCCATGAAAACGGAATAAAAACAGATAGGCAGGAAGGGGCATGTTCCCGGCCTTCCCCGCCACCCCGATTACATCATGAGGCGAGTATTCTCCGATTCTTGCGAGGTAATGGGCGGTTTTGCCGGCTGAATTCGAGCAGGAACCGGGTCCCTTCCTTTCCGCTCTGAACCTCGATATTGCCGTTGAGCTGCTGGGTGAGCAGTTCAACCAGCTTGAGTCCCATATTGGAGTATTCACTCACACCCCCAGAAACTCCTGCACCCCCGTCAACATCAAGTCGGTCAGCACCAGCACCAGCACCACCTGCGTCAGCACCAGCACCACCTGCATCAGCACCAGCGCCAGCACCTCCACCACTGCCATCGGGTTCCTTCACCGTACTATCTTCCCTTCCCCTCAGAACCTTCATCCCTTGTCCATTATCCTCGATCCGGAGCTGTATCAGATCCTGGTCCTTCTGTTCCGGTCGGATCGTCACGCTGATAACACCTTCCTGCCGGCCGGAGAAAGCATGGTGGATTGCATTGGTCACCAGTTCATGGATAATCAGCCCCAGGGACATCGCCTGGTTCAGATCCAACCGGATCTCCGCGACATCAAGGTGGAAATCAATTCCAGATCCCTCCCTGCCAGTAATCTCCCGGATCGTCTGGATAAGGCGCTCGACATAGAGCCTCAGGTTGGCTTTAACCAGTTCGTTCGATTCGTAAAGGATCTCATGGAGTTTGATCACGGCAATGATTCGCGCTTCCGCCCGGGAGAGGATGCTCCGCACCGTCGGGTCTTCCGTTTCAAACCACTGAATCTGGAGGATACCTATGATGTCACCAAGATTGTTCTTGATCCTGTGATGGATCTCGTTGAACAGCGTCTCTTTCTTCTGCAGATCATGTTCGATCTCCTCCTGATGCCTTTGAAGGACCCAGGTCTCAAAACGGAGCCGGAGCTTCTCTGCCAGAAGCCGGAGTGTCATGATCTGGGATTCGGACAGATCAAGAGGCGTATGGTGCATGATGCAGAGTGTAGCAAAGGGATCTCCGCCCGGATTTGTGATGGGAACTCCTGCATAGAAGGGATAGGGTGCGGTGACTGCGATCAGTTCCGGATCGGGTTCCGATCGGGGATCCACCCTTATGAACTCTCCTCTTCGCAGCGTATGGTAACAGTAGGATTGGCTCACCGGCAGGCGGGAGTGCTCCCAAGGGCCGCTGCTGGAGATGGTTGTCTGATACTCGTTGTCAATGAAGTTGATCAGCGCGACCGCTGCCTGAAGACTGTGGCGGGTGAATCCCGTTACCCTCTGGAGTTCTTCCGTATTGCGGAAATGGTCTATCAGATGGTGAAAATGATTCCTTAAATCGGCCTGGACATACAGCTCATCATCATCCATATATTCATCCCCCCTAAAACTCTCGCATCATTATTAAAATCCAGTGCCGGATCTTCAGAAGGATCCTCTCTCTTGCATTATGCCGATTTCATACCGGCCTCTCCTTTTGTGGTATAACTTTAATAAATGTAAATGTTTACTCTTCTACAAGAGTTTCATAGAATCCTTTTATTTCCAAACAATCCGGAGTAGGGGGGATGAAAGTGGAAGACCAGTCCGCCTGCAGACCACAGCGGGAACGCGCAGCCCGGTCAGTGAGACC
>CAYTTA010000043.1:0-10928 GCA_964440655.1 uncultured Balneolaceae bacterium | reverse complement strand
GCAGCCCGGTCAGTGAGACCGGTTCAGCGGGCGGACCAGTCAGTGAGACCAGCTTGCCGAATGGATCAGTTCAGGTAGAAACGGAATCCCATATTCCCGTTAAAGTAGAAACTGAAATCGGGACTGACGTTGGCCGTCGGTGCCAGCTCGAAAAAGAGATCGACCGGCACTTCCGCAAAATTAAAACCGATTCCCGCAGGGACACGGAGGGAGAGAATGTCATCGGAGATGGCATCGAACCAGCGATACCCCACACCTCCACCATAGTAGTAGTGAAGCGTGCCCGGCTCCCAGTCGAGCTGATCAAAAAATCCATGTACGACGTAGTCGACATGGGTATAGAAGCTGGAGTTGAATTCGGAAATCCTGAAAGTGACCATTCCGGATACGCCGGCCTTGTCCGATACCCACGTTTTCCAGCTCAGGCCGCTCCCCGCATCACCGCCGATGGCCGCTCCGATCCCAAGGCCGCGGTCCTGGGCGTGAAGGTTCTGGGACGCGAGTGTGATAAATGTAACGAGAAAGAAAGTCCACGCTATTTTTTTCATCTTCCTGTTTATAAGATCAATATGAGGGTGAGGGCTGTATGAGAGTTTGATTTGTATGAGTATGTGATTTAATGACTAACGAGCCGGATGTGTCAGCCGGTCTCGTCGACACACTCATCGGATGAGTTCGGATCGGAACCCGATCCGATGACTATAACTCCCGTCAATTCAAAAAGATCCAAAATATTTTCGGGAGGTGCTGTAACAAATCGGGTGACACACCCTCTTGTTAGACAGAGCTATTTAGACAGGTGATTCATCTGGTTCCCAACCAGAGACTCCTGATACTCTGAAACCTAATGCATCTGGCCCCGGAATTGAACGTTCCGGGGCTTGCTTTTTCTGCCTCCGGCTTTTCCTGCAGGGTCACCTTTTTTTATCGATCCCGGACGCACGCTTCTCTACTTCCGAGGCAGCTTTTTTCTCAAAAAGTACTGTCGGTATCAACCAAGAACCCCGGCATCAACTAAAAATAGGCCCGGTAGAGCAGATTGATGGAGCGCCCCGGCTCCGGGAAATGATCTTTCACCAGGGAGAGGTGATTGTGATAGGTTTCATCGAGCAGGTTCTGGGCGTTCAGGGCGAGGGTCTGAAGCGATCCGCCCAGGGTGAAGCGGTACTGGAGACTCAGATCCAGAACGGTATAACCCGCCGTGGGAGTTTCCAGCTCTTCATCAATGCGGTTCTGCCGATCAGAAAGCCGCAGCCTCATGTCGGCCGAGAACCCGCCGTGGCTCCAGGTCATGCCTACCATGCCGTTCAGGGGGGGCATCATGGGCAGGGGCTGCTTCGACCGGACAAGAAGGGTGTCCCCCTCCGCACCGCCCGATCCCGGCAGAGGGATCCGGTCGGTGACCCACCGGTCCCCGATGGTCCAGGAGAGGTTTCCATGTATTTTCAGATTCCGGTTCAGCTGCTGCTCTCCGGAGAACTCCAGCCCGTAGATCCCGGCGCGTGTCCCGACGTTCTGGTAGGTGGTCAGGTCAGGCCGGGGGGGCAGGTCCTTGCCAAGTTTCTGTGCATGGAGAAAATTGGTGAAGTGGTTGTAGAAGGTGGAGATCTGAAGGTAGGTCCCCCCGTTCCGGTAACGAAGGAAGAGCTCGTTGCCCAGCCCCCGCTCAGCCGGCAGATCCGGATTCCCCAGCTCGTAGGTATAGACGGCAAGATGGGGCCCTTCGGAGAAGAGCTCCTCCAGGGTGGGGGCGCGCCAGGAGTGCATCACCGTCGCACCCAGATAGAAACCCCGTCCGAAATCGTAGATCCCCGCCAGCGAGGACTCCAGACCGGTGAATCCTCGGTTGCGGATATGGCCGATGCTCAGGGACTCCTTCTCCTCCTTCGGCCGGGCAGCAAAATGGTTCAGCCGCACACCCGCCTCCAGATGGAACGCTCCGATGTTGGCCTCCTGAATCAGGTAGAGGGCTCCGCTGAAGGAGTGTGAGTCGGGGGTGCGGACCCCGACAACCGAATAGTCCACATACTCTCCCCAGACACCGAAACCGCCCTGGTCAAAGATCCCCCAACGGCCGTTTTTCAGTTTGACCGATCCGGTTATCGTATTCATGGCGTATTCGGACCCGATCGCCCCGCCCGGTTCAATCTCTGCATGGTGGTAGCCGATGGCGGATCCGCGGATCTCCAGCAGGTCCAGAAAGGAGTTGCGGATCAGAATCTCGGTGCGGCTCTCCACCTGGTATTTCGACATCTCGATATCGACCCCGGAAGTGTGGCCGCCATCGGGGTTCGGGGGAATTCCATAATTGTTCAGATACATCGAGGCGGAGATTCCGGTGTAGCCCCAAGGCCGGATGTAGCTGGCGCCCAGGCTGTTGTTGGTCGACCGGAGGCCGGTGTTGGGGAGGGTCGAGCCGGGTATCCGGTAGTCCCCTCCGGTTCTTCCGCTCACATCGGCACTTACCACCAGGCTGCCGAGAGGCATCTCGATCGATCCCGATCCTCCGCCGCCCCGGTTCACGCTGCTGCCGATCAGCGAAAGGGTTCCCCCCGCCCGGGTGGGAATCGTGTTGGGGATCTGGTTGCGCACCACATTGATCACCCCTCCGATCGCGCCCGATCCATGCTCCAGGGCTGCCGGACCGCGGACAATCTCAATCTCATGAGCAGAGGAGGGATCGACAGTGACCGCATGGTCCCCCGACGACCAGGAGACATCCCCGGTCGGCCCGCCATCCTCTAGAATCACCACCCGCTGATCCCCCAGCCCCCGGATCACCGGTCTGCCGGCGGTCGCTCCCATGCTCCGTTCCGAAAATCCGGCCTGGTTGGAGAGGGTTCCCGATAACGTATTGCCCAGATCGCGCCGCAGGGACTCGCCGGTAATCCGCAGGGAAGCATGCTCGACGCGCGAACCGGTGGTCCGTTCCGCATCGGCCACCACTTCGACCGCCTGGCCGGAGATCGTTTCGGGCAGCATCTCGATCTCCAGTTCAAGGATTTCATTTTCTCTCAGGGTGATGCGGCGGCTGGTCGGACGGTACCCGATCCGCTGGATGTTCAGCGTGTAGACTCCGGATGGAATATTTCTCAGTTCAAACCGGCCATCCCGATCGCTGGTGGTGGTCCGGTTTATCCCCTGAAGGGTGACATAGGCAAAGGGGACCGATTCACCGGTCTCGGCATCGAGGATGACACCGGAGATCGTGGTCCGGAACAGGGACTCCCGCGCCTCCGCATGCCGGGACCATCCTTCCGCCGGACTGTAAGCCATTAGAAGGGTGGAAAACAGGATCAGCCAGAAATGCATGAATGAGAAGGTTTAACGAATCATTCGATCTTCAGGACAAAGGGCAGAGATACAAAGTCAGGATGGGGATCCTGGATCCCGTGCAGGAGGATCACCCGGATCTGAACCGAACCAGGCTGGATCCCCCGTACAAGCAGACCCCACTCTTCCGATTCATCCCGGCTCACCTCGACCAGGGAGACGGGATCGTCCGGGGAGCTTCCGGACGGAAACTCCCAATCGAGCTGATGATCATCCGTTTCAGGAACGACGGCATCCCCGTCTTCGGTCAGGAACCGGAGTGAGATCCGCAGCGTGTCGCCGGCTGCCAGTGCGATATGTTCAAGCTCGCCGGGGTAGATCACCTCTTCACCGAAATGGCGGGCCAGTTCGCTCTCTTCTCCCATCAGCGCCACGCCCCAGAGGTCATCCGGGTGACCATGGTCGTCCGAGCTGGTGGTCCGGCACGCCTGGAACGCCAGGGCCAGCAGGATTATCGCCAGAGTGAAGAGGGGTGCCAGGCCGGTTTTCCGGCCTTTTCCATGAAATGTGAATTTTTGATTTCGGTTGATAACACCGCTTGTCTCAACAGGTTGCTTCATGGGGTGTAGTGATTCGTGGGTTTTTCGATTCACGATTTTTCAACTCATTCGGACAGATCCGGTTTCTGATGGATCCATTGATGGACAATTGAGTGCAATCGAGTAAATGTTCAATGAGAAATGTGCGGCGGACGTGAATGCCGGAAACCTCTGCATGGATTGCTGCTACTGAGCCCGATGGACTCCAATATGGAAAAAATGTGGCGCAAATGGAACCGGTAACGGGCGTCCCATCGGATATATCTGAATCGCTGCAAAAAACATCCGTCTTCCCTCAGAGTCTCCGCTGATCCGCCAGAGAACCGCTTCGGATCGTTGAGGAGTGGGGACTCTATAAGGAGTTGGCGGGATTCCATACTCACAAACCCTCACGAACCCTTTTTCAACGCATCCAGGATCTTCATGTTCTTCAGGGAGTCTTCCAGAGGGACTTCCACCGGCCGGTCCTCCAGAATGGCAAGGGCGAACCGGTCTCCCTGGATGGTGAACTGATCGCAGGGATCGAAATCAAGAACCTGAAGTTTATCTTCCCTCGTGACAAGCAGCCTTGTCGGTTCAGTG
This sequence comes from uncultured Balneolaceae bacterium, assembly GCA_964440655.1. Taxonomy (GTDB): domain Bacteria; phylum Bacteroidota; class Rhodothermia; order Balneolales; family Balneolaceae; genus CAYTTA01. The sequence goes on along the minus strand of CAYTTA010000043.1, from coordinate 6,474 downwards.
ACGCTGGGGCGGAAGGGTTGATCCATCTCGATCATCCCCCGTTCTCCTACAATCTTCACATGCTGATCCCGGCAGGAGCGGCCGGAGCAGGTAAAGAGCGAGGTGCCGGTGGTGAAATCGAGAATGCCCGATGCGAGCCGGTCCACCTTGAAGACCGGATCGATCTGCACTACCCCGACGGTCCGGTCCGGTTCCCGGCCGAAGAGAAAGCGGGAGAGGGAGACCGGATAGCAGCCGATATCCATCAGGGCTCCTCCGCCCATCCGGGCGTGGTTGCGGATGTTGGAGGGGTCGTCGTTGTGATAGGAGAAGGTGGTGACGATGGAGTGGACATGGCCGATGGCATCATCCCGGATCAGTTCAAGCGTGCTCCTCCACCGGGGATGATGGCGGTACATGAATGCTTCGGTCACCTTCAGTTCGGGAAAATCCCGCGAGACCTCCAGAAGCTGATCCACCTCGGAAGCGGAAAGTCCGAGCGGTTTTTCACACAACACATGCTTCCCTGCCTGAAGGGCGCGGATCGCCCAGGGGACATGAAGGTGGTTGGGAAGCGGAATGTAGACGGCATCGATGGCGGGATCTTCCAGAAGGCGGCTGTAGGAGCCGTAGGAGCGGGGAATACCCAGCCGGCCGGCTGCCGCGGAGGCTTTCTCCGCATCGCGGGATGCGATGGCCGAAACCTTGAGGTGCCTGCACTTCTGCATGGCCGGGATCACGGTTTCGAGTGCGATCCGGGCCGTGCCCACCACACCGAGTGAGATGGTGTCCATTGGAGAGGGATTTCGGAGTCTTGCTTCCGGTGTCTGTTGAAGCCGGTTGGCGTAACTTCTGCGTAACTTCTGCGGGACGGAGGCCGGTCCGGCTTTTCGCGAAGATAGCGATCCCGCTTGAAACTGACACCATTTCTTCTCAACATGGATGTCCAGAAGCGGCAGACCCTTCCAAACCCTGACAAGGAACAAGACGATGAGACCCTACATCCTGGCGGAGAGCAACTGGAAAAACATTCGGCAGCAGCCGATCGACCTGGTCATTCTTCCGTGGGGGGCGACTGAAGCCCACAACTACCACCTCCCCTATGCGACCGACAACTATCAGGTGGAGATGATTGCCGCCGAAGCGGCCCGCAAGGCGTGGGAGAAGGGGGCGAGGATCATGGTTCTTCCCTGCATTCCCTTCGGGGTCAACACCGGCCAGATGGACATCCGCCTGGACATCAACATGCATCCGAGCACGCAGGCAGCGGTTCTGCATGACATTCTGGAGGTGCTCGATCTGCAGGGATTCCGGAAGCTGCTCATCCTGAACGGGCACGGGGGGAACGATTTCAAGGCCATTGTCCGGGAGGCCGGGGTGGCATGGCCCGATATCTTTATCTCGGTCTGCACCTGGTTCGCCATGATGGAGAATGAACGCTATTTTGACGAGCCGGGTGATCATGCCGGGGAGCTGGAGACCAGCCTGATGATGCATCTCCGGCCCGATCTGGTCCTTCCGCTCCGAGAGGCGGGCAGCGGGTCGCAGAGAGCCTTCAAGGTGAGGGCTTTTCGTGAAGGGTGGGCCTGGGCGGAACGGAAGTGGTCGGAGATCAGCCAGGATACCGGCGTAGGCAATCCGGCGGCGGCCAGCGCCGAGAAGGGGAAACGCTATTTTGAGGATCTCACTTCCAGACTCTCGGAATTTTTCATTGATCTTGCCGCGGCGGACCCCGACGACCTTTATGAATAGTCCCAGGGCATAAACAGCCCGGTATCGGCACTCTGGTTGTTGAATATTTCCGGGAAAAGATCCGCTCCCGCATATCAGCCCGCCAATGTGAAGCACTCTTGTTTGCACAGGCAAATTATTCTCATGGGTGACATGGGTTGTCACTCCGCCGCTCTATACTCACTTTTCGGGGCAGACTCGAAACAGAATTATGAGAACGCCCGAACTGAAATTGATAAAGAAGTAACGGAGGTAAAGTAATGGAACTGATCGGGATAATCGTTGTGCTGGGGGCGGTCGCAGCGGCCTTCATGGCAGGCAGAGTGGCTGGGAAGAGCGGGCAGGCTGCCGTTGAAGAGCGGTGCGATGCTCTCATTCTCCAGCTTCAGGAGGCGAAAGAGGCGCTGGAACGGGAGACTCTCCGGGCCAACGAGGCGGAGAAGAGCCTGGTTGCCCTGGAGTCGGACTTCCGGAATCTGACCGTGCGGCTGGAAGAGCAGAAGAAGGAGGCGGAGACCATGGAGGAGCGTCTCCGCGAGCGGTTTGAGAATCTGGCGAACAAGATCCTGGAAGACAATTCGAAACGGTTTACCGAGCAGAACCGGGAGAAGCTCGATCAGCTGCTCAAACCGCTTGGACAGAAGATCGAGGAGTTCCGCAAGAAAGTGGAAGAGGGCCAGAAGGAGGATATCCGGGGAAGAAGCGCCCTGCAGCAGCATCTGAAGATGCTTCAGGATCTTAATCAGAACATGGCGGAAGAGGCGAAGAATCTGACCCGTGCTCTGAAAGGGGATACGAAAACGCAGGGGAACTGGGGAGAGGTGGTTCTACAAAGGATTCTGGAGCGTTCCGGGCTGGAGAAAGGGAGGGAGTATGAGATCCAGCAGAGCTTCACCACTCCGGACGGCCGCCGTCTGCAGCCGGATGTAATTGTCAACCTGCCGGACCGGAAGCATCTGGTCATCGATGCCAAGGTCTCCCTTGTTGCCTTCGAGCGCCATGCACTTTCGGATGATCCCGAGGAGAGGGAGAGTGCACTGCGAAGCCATGTCTCCTCCATCCGGGCACACGTGAGGGGGCTGAGCGAGAAAAACTACCAGAACCTCTACGGAATCCAGAGCCCTGATTTTGTTCTGATGTTCATTCCGGTGGAGCCGGCATTTGCCGCGGCGATGCAGGCCGATCCGGATCTTTACAACGAAGCATTCGAGCGCAACATTATTCTGGTGAGCCCCACCACGCTTCTGGCGACCCTCGCCACCATCGAGAATGTCTGGAAGCAGGAGTATCAGAACCGGAACGCCCAGCAGATCGCCTCACGAGGCGGGGCTCTCTATGACAAGTTCGTTCTCTTTGTGGAGAGTCTGAAGGAGATCGGAATGCGCCTGGAGCAGACCCGGAAGAGCTATGATGCAGCGATGGGAAGGCTTCAGACGGGGTCCGGAAATCTGGTGCGGCAGGTAGAGATGCTCCGTACGCTCGGTGCCCGTACCACCAAGAAACTGCCGGAGGAGATGATCGATCTGGAGTCCGGCGACCTCGCAGAGCCCGAAAACCTGCCTCTTGCAGAGGGATCATGGAGCGGGTCGGGGGGTGAAAACGGCGGAAGTGGTGCCGTCTAGAGGTGGTGATTGTGGCGCTGTCAGGAAGTGGTGCTGTCAGTAAGCGGCGCCGTCAGGAAACGGCTCTGGTCAAGAAGCGGCACCGTCACGAAGGGGCACCGTCCATGGAGTGATGACATCTAGGGAATGATGACTTCTAGGGAGTGGCTTCACTCTCCAGGAGCCGGAATATGCGCTCCCGAAGATGTTCCGGGGCGTTCACCTTCTTGCAGTGAGTCTGGACTGCCCGTTTCATCTTCCTCTGTATTTCATACTCACGGCGAACCTCCGGATCCTTCCGGATAAAGGCCATGAAGGCGAGTTGCTTTGTCGGAGGAGCCTCGCCGTCCACCACCGCGGATACCATCTCCAGAGCCCGCTGCCTGTCCAATTGATGCATGTTTTATCGTGAAAAGATTATTGAACTTTCTGCCGTAGTAAATACGAGGTTTTCATCCGGGCTGCCACAGCTCTGCCACACTTCTGCCACAGCTGAAACGCTTCAAATTCTGCGATAAAGATCGATAAAGTGATCGTCGAAGAGTATTCGTCACAATATCGTCGCGATCGGTCCATTATTCAAACCATAATCCATTTGCGATCATTCATGAAACAGGGGGGCCGCCAACAGGGGTGTAGCACCCTGACCCGAAACCGCAAAGGGTGGAGAATAAATCGCTCCGCCAAAAGCTGGAACACATCGGCTTACCGCCTGAACCAGCTCCAGGGTTCGGCCGCCGGAGGCTCTGAATCGAATCGTACAATCGTGTCCCGCACCGGATGTCTGAAGGCAATTTTTGTAGCAAAAAGTGCCGGGGTCTGTGCGCGGGAATCGGACCTTCCATATTTCGCATCGCCATAGAGCGGATGCCCCTCTGCCGAGAACTGGACCCGGATCTGATGGGCTCTTCCTGTGATAAGCTGGATCTGTACCAGCGAAAGATCCCGCTCCGGATTCACGGCTTGCCGAACATAGGTCAGTTCCGCCTTCTTTGCCAGCTTTTCGTGGGGTCCCGCCGTTTTCACGAGGTTGGCGGCGGGATCCTTGGCCAGCCAGTGGACCAGCACTCCGTTGGGGGGAGTTTCACCATGGACCACCGCCAGATAGAACTTCCGGAAGGTCCGGTCGCGAACCTGTTCGGACAATCTGGCAGCGGCCCGGGACGTTTTAGCCAGTGCCAGGAGACCGCCTACCGGCCGGTCGAGCCGGTGTACCAGACCCAAAAAGACGTTACCGGGTTTGTTATATTTCTCTTTGAGCCATTTTTTGCAAAGAGTGAGCAGGTCCGCATCGCCCGTCCGGTCTCCCTGGGTGAGAAGATTTACCGGTTTTTCCACAATGAGAAGATGATTGTCCTCATAGAGGACCGCAATCTGCTGTGAGGTGCCGGGAACTGGGATCCTATCGAGCATGGAACAGGAAAATTGGGGAATGGAGAATCAGCCGTCTGTCCGGCCGGAATTGCCGGAAGAAAAACTTCGGGAAAAGATAGATCATCTTCCTCAGTCTCCCGGAGTTTATCAGTTTTTTGATAAAAACCGCACGGTCCTCTATGTGGGGAAAGCGAAAAGGCTGCGCACCAGAGTCCGTTCCTACTTTCGGGAGTCCGCCAATCATGACGGCCGCATCCGGCTCATGGTCTCCAAGATTGACGATCTGGAGGTGATCGTTACCGATTCGGAATCGGAGGCGCTTATCCTGGAGAACCATCTCATCAAGAAGCTCCATCCACGGTACAACATCATGTACCGGGATGACAAGAGCTATCCCTACATCTGTTTTACAGCCGATGAACGCCCCCGTGTCTTCCCTACACGCACCGTACTGCAGGATGGAAGCCGATACTTCGGCCCCTACGACCATGTAGGGCATATGCGCCGCATGCTGGACACGATCCGTGCCACCTTCGGGCTCTGCACCTGCGCCGTCTCCTCCCGCATGGTGGACAAGACCCGGGGGGTGCCGAGATGGCGGTCCTGTTTCAACCGCTACCTTCAGAGCTGTTCCGGCGACCGGGATCTGGAGGAGTATAAGGAGATCATGGAGAAGGTCGAGCGGATGCTCAACGGAAAGACGGAAGAGCTGATCCGCCAGCTGAAGGAGGAGATGGAGATAGCGGCCGATGCGCTGGCATTTGAGCAGGCGGCGGAGAAGCGGGATTCGATCGAATCGCTCTCCAAATACAATCAGCGGATGAAGATGGTGGCGGACCGCCAGGTGAACCGCGATCTCTTTGCCGTATCCTGGGACCGGGAGATCGGAGAGGCATGCGGGGTCCTTATGAAGATCCGCGAGGGGAAACTGGTCGGAAAGTTTCACCGCTATCTAAGGAATATCGGGGACTCCACCCCCGGCGAGATGGTCCAGTCCTTCGCGGAGGAGTACTACACCGGACAGTATGCCGGAGCCATTCCCGATGAGGTCTATCTGAGCCACGAGATGCCGGACCCCAATCCGCTTTCGGAGTATCTCTGGGAGCAGCTCGGAAGGAAGGTTCCCATCCATGTGCCAAAAATCGGGGAGAAGAAGCATCTGGTGAATATGGCTGTGGCCAATGCCGATCTTCTGCTTGGCGAGCGTCAGCGTGAAAAGGCGAAGGCGGAGCAGGACCGGATCCCCAAATCGGTCCGGGATCTGAAGGAGTACCTGCGCCTGCAGCGGCTGCCGCGACGGGTTGAGTGTTTTGACAACTCCAACATCCAGGGGAGCGACCCGGTCGCTTCCATGGTGACCTTTGTGGATGCGGCTCCCCGGAAGAGTGAATACAAGAGATTCGCCATCCGCTCGGTCGTCGGGCCCGATGACTATGCCTCGATGAAGGAGGTGGTGAGCCGCCGCTACCGGAGGGTGATTCAGGAGGGATTGCAGCCACCCGATCTCATTGTGATCGATGGGGGAAGGGGACAACTCAATGCGGCGCTGGAGGCGCTTGAGGAGATCGGCTACCGGGATCATCCCGAGATCGTCGGGTTGGCCAAACGTCTGGAGGAGGTCTATCTGCCGGAGAGTGCCGATCCGGTGATGATCCCCAAAACTTCCCCCGCCCTGAAACTGCTGCAGAGGGTCCGGGATGAAGCGCATCGATTTGCTATTACCTATCACAAAAGAAAACGGTCGGTCCGGACGTTGCAGACAGAACTGACGCAGATTCCCGGGGTAGGG
>CAYTTA010000042.1:0-22429 GCA_964440655.1 uncultured Balneolaceae bacterium | reverse complement strand
CGTCTATCGCCGTGGCGGCGGTGGCAGCCGGGGGATTCCTGTTTCTGGAACTCTCTTTCTGGAGCTTTCTCATGATCCTTCCGGGCCTCTTCTGGGGGTGGCTTCGCCACCGGGATGCGGAGGCTTCGGCCGATTCCCGCAGGCTGAGGATCCGGACACGTCTGCTGGCCCTGACCACAACCATCATTCCGGGAAACCGGGTGCAGCAAATCACCTGCCGTTCGAACGGATTCCAGAGGCGGAGCAGACTGGCCCATCTCGGGGTATCGGTGGCTTCCGGGGGCCAGGGAAGAACGATCCGGATTCAGGACCTGGACAGGGAGGAGGCGGCCCGGCTTTTTTCATGGCTCTCCGCCTCTTCTCACGACACCTAGCTTTCCTGTTGCTGCCACGCTTCGGGTGGCGGACAGACGCAGAAGAGGTTCTTGTCGCCATACGCTTCGTCCAGACGACTTGTCGTGGGCCAGAATTTGTCGTGACGGAGCTCCGGCAGCGGGAAGGCCGCCCTTTCGCGGGAGTAGGGTCGATCCCAGACATCTGCCAGGAGTACACGCTGGGTGTGTGGAGCCATCTTCAGAAGATTCTTCTCCCGGTCTGCCTCTCCGTTCTCAATCTCCCGGATCTCCTGCCGGATGGAGATCAGTGCCTCACAGAACCGGTCAAGCTCCGCCCTCGACTCGCTTTCGGTCGGCTCGATCATCAACGTTCCTGCTACGGGGAAGGAGAGGGTGGGGGCGTGGAAACCGTAATCCATAAGCCGCTTGGCGACATCGACCGCCTCGATTCCGGTGCTTTTCCGGAACTCGCGCAGATCCAGAATAAATTCATGAGCCACCCTTCCCGACCGGCTGGTATAGAGGATGGAGTAGTGGCCGCGGAGCCGCTCCATCAGATAGTTGGCATTAAGGATGGCAATCTGTGCAGCCCGTTTCACACCTTCATCGCCCATCATCCGGATGAAGGCGTGCGGAATGGGAAGAATGGAGGCGCTTCCCCAGGGTGCGGCCGAAACCGGAGCGATCCCTTTCTCGCCGCCGGTCCGGACCAGAGGGTGGGAGGGAAGGTAGGGGGAGAGCTCTTCGGTGACCGCAACAGGGCCCATCCCCGGTCCGCCGCCTCCATGCGGTATGCAGAAGGTTTTGTGCAGGTTGAGATGACAGACATCGGCTCCGATCCGGGCGGGAGAGGTGAGTCCCATCTGTGCGTTCATGTTGGCACCATCCATATAGACCAGGCCCCCGTGCTGATGGATCAGGCCGCAGATCTCGCGGATCTGCTCTTCAAAGACCCCGTGGGTGGAAGGATAGGTGACCATCAGGGCGGCCAGACGGTCGCTGTACCGCTCCACCTGGAGGCGGAGATCTTCCGGATCGATGTTTCCGTTTTCATCACAGCGGGTCACCACCACTTCCAGCCCTGCAAGAACGGCACTGGCCGGATTGGTGCCATGGGCGGAAGAGGGGATGATGCAGACATTCCGGTGCGCTTCTCCGCGGTCACGATGCCGGGCGCGGATGATCATCAGACCGGTGAATTCCCCCTGGGCACCCGAATTGGGCTGCAGGGAGACTGCCTTGAAACCGGTAATCCTGGCCAGCCACTCCTCCAGCTCCCCGATCATGATCCGGTACCCTTCCGTCTGATCGGCCGGAGCAAACGGATGGAGAGAGGCTGCGGTAGCCCAGGTGATGGGGATCATCGCGGTGGTGGGATTGAGTTTCATGGTGCAGGAACCGAGCGGAATCATCGAGTGGGTCAGACTCAGGTCCCGGTTTTCCAGCCGCTTGAGATAGCGCAGCATCTCATGTTCGGAGCGGTGGGAGTGAAAGACCGGGTGCTCCATGAAAGGGGTGGTCCGCATCAGGGAGGAGGGGAGACCCGGTTTCACCCCGGAACTCTCCTTTTCGGGCCGGAAACGGTTCTCCCTCCCGGAGGCGGCGGCAAACAGATCGAGTATCAGGGTGACATCCTCCATCCCCTTGGCTTCATCAAAAGAGAGGAGAACCCGCTCCTCTTCGTATCGCAGATTAACCTCCCGTTTCAGGGCTTCCTCCCTGATCCGATCTACAAGTACCGCCTCCACCGGAATGGAAAGCGTATCGAAATAGGTAGGGTGTTCGGGGAGAAAGCCGAGTTGCCGCACCCCTTTGTCTGCAAGCCGTGCCAGGCCGTGGACCCTCAGGGCGATCCGGCGAAGTCCTTCGGGTCCGTGCCAGACCGCATAGAAACCGGCCATCACCGCCGGAAGGACTTGTGCGGTGCAGATGTTGGATGTCGCCCGTTCGCGGCGGATATGCTGTTCACGAGTCTGGAGCGCCATCCGGCAGGCGGGCAGTCCCTCCTGGTCGCGGGTTACTCCGATGATCCGGCCGGGGATCTGGCGCTGGAACTCCTGGCGGGTTGCCAGCCAGGCGGCGTGAGGTCCTCCGAAACCCATCGGTACCCCGAAACGCTGAGAGGATCCCACCACGACATCCGCACCCATCTCTCCGGGCGGCCGCAGCAGGGTCAGTCCGAGCAGATCGGTTGCCACAGCCACGAGCAGATCCGCATCATGTGCCCGGCCGATCAACCCGGCGGGATCCTGCAGTGATCCGTCCGTGGCCGGATACTGGAGCAGGATGCCGAACAGTTCCGGATCTTGCGGATCGAGATCCTCCGGAGAACCCGTCACCAGCTCGATCCCCAGCGGTTCCGCCCGTCCTGCAAGTAGGGCCAGAGTCTGCGGATGGCACCGGTCGGAGGCATAGAACCGGGACGACTTCGACCGGCTTCCCCTCCGTTGCAGATGCCAGAGCATCAGCATCGCCTCTGCTGCCGCAGTGCTTTCATCGAGCAATGAGGCGTTGACGATCTCCATTCCGGTAAGGGAGCTGATCATTGTCTGAAAATTGAGAAGAGCTTCAAGCCTGCCCTGAGAGATCTCCGCCTGATAGGGGGTGTAGGCGGTGTACCAGCCCGGGTTCTCCAGCACATTTCGCAGGATCACCTTCGGGGTCACCGTATCATAGAACCCGGTACCGATAAAGGAGCGGTAAATCCGGTTCCTGGAGAGGGTCTGTTCCAGCTGCCGCAGGTACTGTTCTTCGCTCAGGGGATCGGGCAGTCCCAAAGGCCGGTCAAGGCGGATCCCTTCCGGAAGGGTCTGATCTGTGAGCTGATCGAGGCCGGTGAGGCCGATGGCCTCCAGCATTTCCCGGACCTGCTCATCATCCGGACCGATGTGGCGGCGGGCAAACGAATCCTGGGTGAAATCTATCATCTGTGCGAGGTGAGAAGTGCGGTTCAAGTGACGGTTTTCCAAAAAGATAGAATAATTACCCTGCAAACTCACCGGTTAAAGCGGCAGGGCCGATCATTTCCTTGGATGCCGGAAAAATTTAGCTTTGACTAAAAATATTTTGTGATTAGATTGTTCTCGGTTATTCGGAAATATTTCGGACATCTGTCCGGGTCAGTCAGAACAATGTCGGAAACGTAGTTAAGAGAAATGCCAAACTGGTTTTTGGAACTCGGCCCGGTCTGGCAGGCCTTGCTGGGCGGACTTTTCGGCTGGGCCTCCACAACCCTGGGTGCTGCGGCCGTCTTCATGACCCGTTCGGTGAGCAGGACCCTGCTCGATACCATGCTGGGTTTTGCCGCCGGGGTGATGATTGCGGCAAGCGTCTGGTCCCTTCTGATTCCGTCGATGGATATGACCTCCCGGATGGGGGGAATCGAATGGCTGCCTGCGGTGGTCGGGCTGATCACCGGGGCACTCTTTCTGAGGTTGTGCGATGCCTACATCCCCCATCTGCACATGGGGCTTCCCCGATCCGAGGCCGAGGGGATGGAGACCCGCTTTCGCCGGATCACGCTTCTTGTCCTGGCAATCACCCTGCACAACATTCCTGAAGGACTGGCCGTGGGTGTACTCTTCGGTGCGGCTGCCACAGGGATCGATCCCACCGGAACGGCCACCGTCATGGGAGCGGTGGCGCTGGCACTCGGTATCGGTATCCAGAATTTTCCGGAAGGAATGGCGGTCTCCCTTCCGCTGAGGCGGGAAGGGGTCTCCATCCGGAAAAGCTTTTTCTACGGACAGGTTTCCGGACTTGTGGAGCCGGTATCTGCCGTGATCGGTGCGGTGGCGGTCATTCTTGTTCAGCCGATACTTCCCTATGCCCTCGGGTTTGCAGCCGGTGCCATGCTCTATGTGGTGATTGAAGAGCTGATCCCCGAGTCCCAGCAGCACGGGAATACCGATATCGCCACGATGGGAACCATCTTCGGTTTCTGTGTGATGATGATTCTGGATGTCATGCTCGGGTAGAGTGACACCGGTCACTCTCCGCCGACACTCTCCGCTATTCTCCGCCGAACTGATACCGCAATGTGAGGCGGACCGACCGGGTGGTTCCATGAAACATCCTCTCCGAAAAGAAGAACTCATCCTCCACAACCATCTCCTGCCGGCGGGAATCAAGCAGGTCCCGGACGCTGAGTGAAAGGATCAGCGTTCGCGGGATCAGCTCCCTCGAGAGCCCCAGATCGATAAACGAGCGGGCCGGCCGCCGACCTTGAACCGATTCCCGTGGTCCCAGATAGCGGAGAGAGGAGTGGAAGTTCCAGCCCCGGAGAAATCGCCACCTTATCTGCATTCTCCCCTGGAAGAGATCCGACTGGCTGAAGAGCTCCTGCCCCTCATGGTTTCCCCTGGAGCGTGAACGGAAGAGATTGATGCCTGCCGAGAGCTGCAGCTGCCGGGTGATCTCCTGCTCGCCGGTAAGCTCCAGCCCCCACGCCTGCTCTGTCGACAGATTGATGGGAAAACGGACGGTCACCAGGTTGCCCTGCGCGTCGTTCTCCTGTCCGGTGATCTGCTCGAACACTCCGGTCCGGTATCGGTAGTAGAGACTGGCCAGTACCGACCCTGTCTCCCAGTAGCGCATCCAGCCTGTATCGAACGAATTGGAAAATTCAGGGCGGAGCTGCGGATTTCCTCTGGAGTAGGAGCGGGAATCGGTACTGGCGGGGAAGGGAAGAAGCATCCGGGCCCAGGGACGCTGCACACGCCGGCTGTAACTGGCCTGGAGGGAGTTGCCCTCATTGAGCTGCCAGGTGAGAAAAAGAGCCGGAAACAGATGGAGATACTCCACGCTTGTCTGATGATCGGTGAGATCGAGCCGGCTGCGAATGCTGGTCCGCTCGGCCCTGAGCCCGATCTGCCAGGAGAAGGGATTCGTCTGCCCCGACCAGATGGCATAGAGGGCATGGATGATCTCATCATGTCGGAAATTGTCCTCGAGTGCCGGCAGTGTCACCCAGACTCCCTCCCTGAGTTCCTCCTGCTGATACTCATTATCGATCCGGTCAAAGTTGGAACGCAAACCCGCTTCCAGACGGCCACCCGGACCGATGGGACGCTGATAATCCGCCTGGATCCTGAGATCGCGATATCTCTCCTCTTCATCGCTCTGCCGGCTGCTCATCCCCGCCGGACTTCCTGGCAGACTCTCCCTCAGCAGCGCCTCCTCCCACTCTCCTCCCCGCTCGTAATCGAGATCGACCGTCAGGCGATGGTCCGGTCCGAAGCGGTTTTCATACTCCAGCCGGTATTCCTGTTCGCTCTCCCGCTCCTCCTGCCACTCCTTCCGGTCGGTAAGTCGCGCGACTTCCAGATTGTCCGATGGCAGGCACGCCATCCGGGGGCAGCTTTCAGTCCGATAGTCGGTGTAATCGCCGTTCGACCGGTTCTCACCGCCCTCCAGTTGAACACCGAGGGTAGCTCTCAGATGCTGATCTGCCGGAAGCCAGATCTCGGCGCCACCACGCATCCTCCCCTCCAGTTCGCTGTCGTCCGCACGGACCTGCTCCCGGTAGATGTAGGAGGTGTCGGGGGAGGAGAATCGCTGGAACAGGTCTCCACCGCCTGGCCGGCTTTCATACTCGCTGTCCAGCTGCATGAACCAGTTTATGCTTCCCTCCTGCCAATTGAAGAGGCCGGTAATGCCGTGATCCTGGGGGATGCCGGTGTTGGCCGCAACGGATCCGTTGAACCCGAGCCGCACATTCTCTTTCAGTATGATGTTGATAATGCCGCCCGATCCCTGAGCGGGGTAGCGGGCGGAAGGATTTGTGATCACCTCCACCCTCTCGATCAGCTCTGCCGGAATGCTCCGCAGGCTCTCGCCCCCTCCTCGAACCAGACTGGAAGGGCGGCCGTTGATCAGGATCTGAACCCCTTCACTGCCTCTCAGGCTGATATTTCCTTCAAAGTCGGTAGCGACGGAAGGAACCCGGTCCAGGACATCGAGCGCATTGCCACCCATGCTCGTGATATCCTCACCGACGGTGAAGACGCGGCTGTCGAAATTCATCTGGAGCATGGAGCGCTCCCCCTCCACTACCACCTCATCCAGCTGTGTGGAGACCTCAGGAAGCGTAACGGTTCCAAGGTCATGTTCCTCTCCCGGAGCCAGTTCAAGGCCGGTCCTGTAGGGGCTGTGAGAGACAAAGGAGATCTGCAACATCCAGGAGCCGGGTGCGGTGCGGAGGGTGAACTCTCCCTCCGGTCCGCTTGCGGTCCCTGTGATCAGGACCATTCCGGTGGAGTCGTAAAGGGCAATCGTGGCGCTTGGAACCGGGCTCCCCTGCTGGTCCTGTACGCGCCCGCGGATCAGGGCCTCCTCCTGCCGGGAGGGACCGGAATGGACTGCAAGGGCCGACGGGCGCTCGGAGGCGTTCCGGTTGCCCGAAGCTTCTGAAGAGAAGGTGGGGGTGTCGGTTAAGAGAAGAGCCGACAGGATCAGGAAGAATGCTGTAACCATGGGCCGGAGATTCGGGAGCTCCCAAATCCCAACCTACCCAAACCCCGGGGAAAAATCGGGCTGCAACGGCCCGTGTACATCTTTTTTACATTTTTTTAGATTCCGTTACAACTCACCCTTTCTCCTCTTCCAGAGCGAGTTTCAGACCCCGGATTCTTTTCCATGACTCATCGATCCGCTCCCTGGTAATCTTCCCTTCCTGCACCAATCGGCTGATGATTTCATGGGCTTTCGGGACGATCTCTTCGTCGTAGACGGAGTTGTTGCCGAAAACAATGATATCGACCCCCGCCTGGATGGCCAGTTCGATCGCTTTCTCCACTCCGTAGTAGGAGCGGACAGCATCCATCTGCATGTCGTCGGAGACAACCACGCCGTCAAACCCGAGCTCTTCACGGAGGATGCCGGTGATCACCTTGCGGGAGAGGGTTGCCGGGTGATCTTCATCCAGTTTCTGATTGAAAATGTGGGCGGTCATGATCAGCTCCGCGTCTCCGTTGCGGATCAATTCCCGGTAGGGGATCAGTTCGGACTCCGACCAGAGTCCGGTCACGTCTACCATGCCCAGATGGGAGTCATCCTCCGAGCTTCCGTGGCCGGGGAAATGTTTCAGGGTGGAGCGGACTCCGGCTCTCCTGTGTGCCTCGCTGAAAATCCGGGCATGGCGGACTACTTGGTGCGGATCGGCCGAAAAACTGCGGTCAATCCCGCCGATTATCGGATTGTCCGGATTGAGATTCAGATCCACCACCGGTGCGAAATTGAGATTGATGCCGAGTTCGGACAACATCCTCGCGGTCCGTTCTGCGTGGAAGCGGGTGGTATCGGGATGATCGGTCTCTCCCAGATACCCGGCGGAGAGTGTGGGGGGAAATCCGAACCTCTCCTTCAGGCGGTTCACTCTACCACCCTCCTGGTCGATCGCAACCAGCAGCGGGTAGGATGCATGAGACTTCAATGCGGCAACCAGTTCTCCAACCTGCCCGGGAGAATCGACATTTCGTACCGGCGTTCGGGAAGGAACATCATAATCGAACAGGACGACACCGCCCAGATGGTACTCTTTCAGGTCCCGGACGATGTGCGGGCTCTCATCGACGGCAAGTCCCCGGAAACCGATCATCAGCATCTGGCCGATCTTCTCCTCCAGCGGCGGATCATCCGGCAGAAGAGGGTCCACCGTACCGGCACATCCGTTCACCGCAAATATCAGAAAAAGAGTGAGAGAGAGCAGGGAGGAGCGGATTCGGGGTACCCATGGTTCCGTCTGAAAGTTGCGCATGGATGAAAATGGGAAGATCATTCGTTTCTTAAGGACAGTTGATAGAAGCCGGTATATCGATCCGGAAAATTTCTCGGGAAGAGGTTTCCGAAAGATTGGAAAGGTTGGACCCGGAATCTCGCCAGGCCACCTCTGTGGCCGAAAAAATTAGGAAAAGTTAATGGAATAGTCTGTAACAATCCTCCCGTTAGAAAGTCTTTCTATCAGACGATAACTGAGAAGGGAATGAACCGCAGAAAACCAGGGGCGCAGGATGGCATTCCGGCCGGTCTGTAACATGCCTTGGCAGGGGGGCACAACCGGTCATCCCGATCTCATGATCATCCATCTGAAATATCCATCCCGACCTGATTATAAATGGTGAAGCGAAGATGAAGAGACTGACCATACACCCGGAACTGGAGAGAAAGATGCATCTTTATGTGAACGGCAGGTTGACCGAATCACAGATTGATGAACTCTGGACCGAGATGATACAGGTTGACGGAGCGCTTGATTACCTGAAGACGATCGCTGCAATCCGGCAGATCTCTCTGGATGAAGAGCGCAGGAAGATGGAGAGAGGTTCCGGCGGTTCCGTAATACGGCTGCGCTGGTCCTTTGCGGCTGCTGCCGTTCTCATCATTGCGGGACTCTTCTATCTCTATGCCCCCACGGGAGACGGGGTTTCACTCTCTCCGGTTGCCTCGATCGAATTGGACTACTACCGCTCTTCCGCCGGATCTGCAGATCCGACCCGGCTGGAAGGAGTCGTGCGTCAGGCGATTGTTCTGGCCAATGAGGGAGAGACGCTGGCAGCGGTACGGGTGATTGAAGAGGAGATCAGGCGGACAGAACATCCCGATGAGCAGGTCCAGCTCTATATTCATGGCGGTTCCATTCTTTACAACGCCTCCCGCTTCCGTGAAGCGGCCGGCTTCTTCTCAGAGGCAGCAGGAATCGAAGGCAGCGACCCGCTGTTGCGGGAGCGGGCCTGGTGGTATCTGGGCAACAGCTGGTTTCAGCTGAACAATCTGGAGCTGGCGAGGGAGGCGTTTCAGAACGCCTACAATCTGGACGGAGCCTACAGCCGGATTGCCTGGAGCTATCTCACCGCCCTTGCGGACAAATAGGGTGGTGTCCCCCGCGCAGGCGGTAACGGCTGATCACCAGAAGAATCATGAAGAGTGCCACCAGAGCGGCATGGATTCCCTTTTCGCCCCTTTTTTCTACAACGGGATCGTTTGAACCGTTCAGCATGTAGGATCCCCAGTAGTGGGGATTGGCATTCTTGTTTTTCAGGAAATCGATCTTCGCCTGCCTCAGAGAGCGGGATTTGGTATAACCACGGTTCAGACCTCTATAGAACCGGACCGCAAAATCGG
The DNA here is from genome assembly GCA_964440655.1 of uncultured Balneolaceae bacterium. Classification (GTDB taxonomy): domain Bacteria; phylum Bacteroidota; class Rhodothermia; order Balneolales; family Balneolaceae; genus CAYTTA01. The sequence continues at coordinate 12,974 of CAYTTA010000042.1, read as the reverse complement.
AGGCGAACTGATCGTTGACCGCCCAGGAGTTGAGAACCAGACTACGGGCTCCGGCATAGCGAAGGGCGCGGCTGATCCCCATGATGCCCGATCCCATGAAGTATTCGCCCGAACCGGAATCGCAGGAGTTGAGCATGACAAGTTCGTTGGTCATATCCATCTCGAAAAGCTGCCAGGCATAGATTCGTCCCGCTCCCGGGTCTTCCGGATTCTCATTCTCTCCCGGGGCGAGATAGAGGGTGGAAAACAGCGGATCGTTGCCTGATATCCGGCTGTGCGAGGCCAGATGGAGGATCCGTGAATCGGAAGCACTCCGGCTGAAAGCCTCCGGAGTACCCTCTTCCTCCAGATGGGCTTTTTTGGAGCCTGTCCGGCTCAGTTCATGGATGATGTTCCGGATCTCACGCGGAGCTGACGGAAGGGGCACGAGGGGTTCGCTCTCATCGGAAGGAAAGGAGGAGATTCCGATCCCTGCAAAATCATATCGGTAGGAGCGGACCGGTTCTCGGCTGAAGAGGTCCTGCAGGCTGTTGAGATAACGCAGCTCCATCTTTTCAATCAGATAGGTGGCTGCCCCGTAGCTCTGGGGGGAGGGGGGAGGCGAGACGGGAAGAACATCCAGAGGGAGCTGGAAGAGGTAGCTGTCGGGGATGACGGTGAGGGAAGTGATCCGCTCCGGAATCTCCCCGAGCCCCAGCCAGCAATAGACTTCATAGAGATGATCGAGATTGGTCCGTCCGGAGGAGAGACCCCGGATCGCCCTTTTGAACATCCCCTCCTGATGTCCGCCCAGCGGTCGGACCATCATCCGCTGCGAACGGGAGTCGATCATTATCAGGTAGAAATGGTCCATAATCCGGGTGGTGTGCAGAATCATCTCGTGAGGGGCGAGGTGTGCCTGAATGGTGCGGATATTGAGCGGACGATAGTGGGAAAGGGAGAAGGAGCTGCGGGTGAGAAGGTTTTTCCGTGCGGTGAGCATGGAGATCTGGTTCTGTATGTCGATCCGTTCTCCGGCCGAGGCGGTCAGGAGCCGTTTCCTCTGCTGATCGAGCTCATGGCGGATAGAGCGGCTTTCCGCCAGCTCCTCGTCGCTCATCCGGCCCGCCTGGATCAGCGGATTGTCGAAGAGAGAGGCGTCGTTGATGGTCTTGAGCTGGTCGAGCAGACCGACCAGATCGGTGAGTCGGTCCTGTGCAGCGAGAAGTCTGGCATACAGTTCGAAAAGGCGGAGGTACTCCCTCTCTACATGCCAATATCCGGCTTCGACATCGGTCGTATTCTCGGTGCGTTCAAGTACCTGATGAAAGGTGAGGGAGAGGAGTTCTTCGGCCTGGTCCATACGGCCCCGACGGAAGGCGATCTCCGCTCGGATCCTGTGGGCATCGACCAGCAGAGGGAAGTCGGCGTTGGATGCTTCCGGATGGTCCGAGAACTCATCCAGGTACTCCTCTGCCTTCTGAATCCCGCCGATCTCCAGCTCCACGGAGGCCATGTTGACCAGAGCCTCCAGGAGCATCGGGCTGTTGTTGTTGAGCGCTCCGATGGAATAGACCTGCCTGTAGATTTCCCGGCTCCGATCCAGAGCTCCGCGTGAGCGTAACAGTTCAGCCCGTTCGGAGAGAATCCGGACCTGAAGCCGGTAATCGGTGGTGCTTTCCAGGAGCTCTTCCGCCTCCTGAAGATAGGAGAGAGCCTGATCCGGCTGCGAAAGGTAACGGTCATGGAATACCGCCCTGGAGATGAGAAGAGAGGCGAGATCGTTCTCCGTACCGCTCTCTTCAGCCAGCTCCACCGCCCTCTCCATATATTGAAGTGCAAGTTCCCGGTTTCCGGTTTCCCGGAAATAGATGTGAAGGTTTCGGTAGATCCGGAGCTGGTGCCCGTAATCGCTCCTTTCCACAGCATGATCCAGTGCCTGCATCTGGGTCTCTACATAGCGGTGCATCTCCCCCAGTTTATAATAGACAAGGCTCAGGTTGTTGAGAAGCAGTGTCCGGTTGTAGGGAGTAAGATGGGAGCTGTCGGAAAGGGCGGTCTGGAAGGTTGCCTTGGCCTCCGGATAACGCCCGAGCAGAAAGAGATAGCCACCATGCGTGGCCAGAATGGCACTGAGCCCTTCACGGTCGCCCAGGAGCCTGGAGAGGGGGATGGTGTGCAGGCGCTGAATCTCCAGGCTCCTCTCCACAAGACCGCTTCGGTAGAGCGTGAAATCGAGAGCCTGGTAGATATTGCGCTTCAGGCGGACGGACGGCAGATGTTTCAGGTTGGTCAGCATCTCATAAAAGGGGATGATTTCCTGAAATCGGTCGCTCATATAGAGGGCCTGGAACAGAGACGCAAAAAGATAATCCCGCTGGACGGGCCGGCTCTCCACCGCCTGGTCGGTCATTTCGAGCAACAGGGGGACAACATCCGAGTAGAACTCTTCGGAGTCCGGATAGCGGTTCTCCAGGTAGTAGGTCAGCAGAAAATGGGAAAAATCCCAGGTACGCGGAAGCTCCTCCGCCCGGATCGGTTCCGCTTTGGCGACTTTACGGATAAGCTCCTTCAGGGAAGTGACCTGCGAGCGGGAGTAGAATTCATCGAAATACTCCATTCTTTTTTCGCGGTCTTCCGGCAAGTGGAACAGCTGCAGATAGAGAAGGAGGTGTTCGTTCTGAAAATGGAGAGCGAGCCGGTACAGGGAGTGAGGATTAAAAGAGTCCCGGTCGAGCAGCCCAAGCCATCCGGCTCCCAGTGAGCGGGCCTGGCGGAAAAGTTTTTCCCGATAGATCTCCGACTCCCGGTAGTATTGGGAAATTGCCCAGAGGGCTTCGGACAGCTGCTCTCCGCGTTCGATCCGGCCGATCCAGTCGGAGATCTCCCGGTCCGGAGGATCGGATTGGTCCGGTGCAGAAGGAAAGAGCAGAAGAAGGGCAAATAAAACAGGCATTCGGAAAAAATAGTAAAAAAAGGAGTGTGCCTCCGATCAATTCTGCCTGTCCGGAATCTGCCGCCTGCCGGGAGCAGGCAGGCGGCAGTCCCGTCTCTTCCGGCCGTGGGCCGGCCGGGAAGGGTGAAACCCCGGATCTTGCCGGAGCCGTCCGGGTTTCGGAAGCCGAAGCTTACGCTTCGGCAGGAGCGTCTCGTGAAATCAGGGGAGACCCGGGTTCGGCGGCCGGGGGATGATCGGATCCATCGTGTCCCCGTTGGACTCATACCAGGGATCGTTGTCCGATCCGGAAATCTGCGAGCTGGTGGCCGGCAGATCGACATTGGCGTCGGTTACGGAGCTGCACGCGGCAAACATGGAGACCACAAGTGCGGCAAGCAAGAATTTGAATGAATTCATGGTGTTATTCCTTTTTTGTGGATAATACCGGCAGATGCCGGGTATTACTTGTTGGGGATTCCTGTCGGTCCGTGTCTCAGGGGAGACCCGGGTTCGGCGGCCGGGGGATGATCGGATCCATCGTGTCCCCGTTGGACTCATACCAGGGATCGTTGTCCGATCCGGAAATCTGCGAGCTGGTGGCCGGCAGATCGACATTGGCGTCGGTAACAGAGCTGCAGGCAGCTGCCATGCCTATCAGAAGGGTTATGGTCAAAAACTTCATTACCCCTTTTTTTAGCATTTCTACGTAAAACATGCCAGAATCCATTTATTGGTTCAGGTTTGAAACATCTCAACATAGCTTAACCTAAAGAGTCATGCCCTCCGGTTTTGTTACAGACTCTTTCGGTTTCAGATTACTTTGTAATCCGTAACCCCGTGTCTCCGTTCCGTTTTTTTCATTTCATTCTTCTTTTCCTGTACGGATCTGTGAATGGAGAGGAGGAAAGAGAAAAGGAAAAGAGGAGGGAAGATTGCAAGCCCGGTTCCGGCAAGGAGGCCACTCTTCCCGGGGCAGGAAAGTTGGATATCGTTTTTTCCTTTGCTGACCGTACCTTTGTCCGGTTGCAACTGCCCGGTGATCGTGGCTAAAAATGAATCAATTCGGTTGTCCGTGTCCAGAGTAGATTATTCAGAACTGGTGGAAGCGCTGATCCGGGGGGATGATGCGAAGGCAGACGAACTTCTGAAGGAAATTCTGCCCCGGATGGAGGAGTATCTGGTCGTCGCAATGGGTGCTGATGTGAAAACGGCGGGCGAATGCGTGCAGCAGGCCTTTCTGGATGTCTTTGAGCAGATACGCAAGGGAAACATCCAGGGTCACAATTATATTTTCAGCTATCTCCTCAAGGCGTGCCGTCACGAATATCTCCGCTATGTCCGGTATCATAAGAGATTCCATTATGATGAGACGCCTGCCAGGGAGATGGTCGAGCCGGCACAGCAGATTCTGAATCTTCTCGATGAGGAGCGGTACCAGATCCTGAAACAGTGTCTGGGTGAGCTGGACGAGGAGTCAAGGAGCTTTATTCTTCACTTTATCCGGCACCCCGATACGACGACACGGGAGGCGGAGGAGCGTTTCGGGCTGAGCAGCGCGAATGTCCGGACCCGGAAATCCCGTATCACTTCCCGGCTGCATGAGTGCTATCGCCGCAAATCAGGCCGTTGAATCTCACGGCCCGGGCCATCCATTTCGTTTTCTTTTTTTCTACTTGAAAAAAGATCCAAAAAATACCAACATGCATTGCTGAGGGCCATCCGGGCTCGCCCGGCTCTTTTATTTCCAGTATATCCAATGCATTAAATTTTAATAGGGGTTTTACTATGTGGTTAAATATCAAATCCTTCGATGAGTACAAGCAGGTATATGAAGAGAGCCGGAAAGACCGGCTGGCGTTCTGGGAACATGAAGCGGGAACGTTCTATTGGAGGAAGCACTGGAAAAAAGTTCAGAGCGGGGGTTTTGAGACGGGGGACATCAAGTGGTTTGAGGGAGGGAAGCTGAATGTCACGGAAAATGCCCTGGACCGTCACCTGAACACCATCGGAAACAAGGTTGCCTTCATCTTTGAGCCGAACCACCCCGACAGTTTTCGCCGTACAATCACCTACCGGCAGCTTCATGAGGATGTCTGCCGGTTCGCCAACGTGCTGACCGAAAAGGGGATCAAGAAGGGAGATGTTGTCTGCATCTACATGGCGATGACCCCGGAGCTGGTGATCGCGGCTCTCGCATGCGCACGCATCGGAGCCATTCACTCCATCGTCTTTGCCGGATTTTCCGCCAAATCCCTTGCCGAACGGATCAATGACTCCCAGGCAAAGATGCTCATCACCAACGACGGACTGCGTCGTGGAGACAAACACGTGCCGCTGAAGGATATCTCGGACGAGGCGCTCGAAAACTGTCCTTCGGTCAAGAATGTAATTGTCTGTCAGCGGACCAACCGCGAGATCAACTGGGTGGAGGGGCGTGACGAATGGTGGCATCTGCTTATCCGGAACGCCTCCCGGCACCATGAAGCGGTGGAAATGGATGCCGAGGACCCGCTCTTCATCCTCTATACCTCCGGCTCGACCGGAAAGCCGAAGGGAATGGTCCATACCTGCGGAGGGTACATGGTCTTTACCAGCTACACCTTCCGCAACGTCTTCCAGGTCTCCGAGGAGGATGTATTCTGGTGTACGGCCGATGCGGGCTGGATTACCGGGCACTCCTACATTATCTACGGCCCGCTTTTCAACGGGGCAACCGGTATTATTTTTGAAGGGATTCCCACCTATCCCGACCCGGGACGTTTCTGGGAAGTGGTGGAGAAGTATCGGGTCACGCACTTCTATACCGCGCCTACCGCTATCCGTGCATTGATGAAAGCCGATCTGGACTATGTGAAAAAGTATGATCTGAGCTCCCTCAAGGTCCTCGGTTCCGTGGGAGAACCGATCAACGAGGAGGCGTGGCACTGGTATCACAGCAATATCGGGGGAGGCCGTTGCCCCATTGTCGATACCTGGTGGCAGACGGAGAACGGCGGAATCATGATTTCACCGATGGCGGGTGTGACACCGACCCGGCCGAGCTACGCCACCTATCCGCTTCCGGGGATTGAACCTGCGATTCTGGATGAGCACGGAAATGTCCTTGAAGGAGGGGATGTGGAGGGGAATCTTTGCATCGCCCAGCCCTGGCCCTCCATTGCCCGTACCATCTGGGGGGATCACAAGCGCTACATGGAGACCTACTTCAGCACCTATCCCGGCTACTATTTTACCGGAGACGGCTGCCGGCGTGAGGAAGATGGCATGTACCGGATCACCGGCCGGGTTGATGACGTCCTGAACGTCTCCGGACACCGGCTTGGCACGGCCGAGATCGAGAATGCGATCAACGAACACGAGAATGTGATCGAAACGGCTGTGGTCGGATATCCGCACGATGTGAAGGGGCAGGGGATCCACGCCTTTGTCATTCTCGACAACGGAATCGAAGACCTGCTCAAGCTCAAGAAGGAGATCAACGATATTGTGACCAAGATTATCGGTCCCATCGCCAAGCCGGACAAGGTCCAGGTTGTGCCGGGCCTGCCGAAAACCAGATCGGGAAAGATCATGCGCCGTATTCTGCGCAAGATCGCTTCCAACGATCTCTCCAACCTGGGAGACACCTCGACCCTTCTGGATCCTTCCGTCGTGGAGGAGATCAAGAACGGGAAAGCGGTCTGACCGTCCGGTCCGACCAGCCGGAATTCCCGTTAAGAAAATGGCCCGGTCCTGATTCAGGTCCGGGCTTTTTTTTGGGGGCTCGCGCATCACAATCAAGCCGACAACAGAAGTGCACCACCGGTCATGGACCGAACAGAAGCGCTGCGACCGACCAGACAAGAGTGACCAGAAGCAGCAGCATCCGGGTTCGTGTCCTGACAAGAGCCGGATGGAAAAGGACTCTTCCGACCGGATGGCGGGCCAGCCAGTTGTAGAAGTGATGCCGGTGAAGAGGGCCCAGTACCATGGTCACATGACCGTGCAGGATGGTGAGGACGAACGGCAGGGCGAAGAGCAGGCTTCCCGGTCCGCACCAGATCGGACCCATACCGGCATCGGTGCAGAGAAAGCGGTAGGGCCACGCGAACAATAGTCCCGAGGGGAGAAGAAGGAGCAGATTCAGGACAAGGATGCGCCGATAGTTCCGTTCGTTGAGTTCCAAAGCGTTCAGGGCAGGTCAGATCCTGGAGGCGATCAGCATTTCGATATCCCGCCACGGCAGATCGAACCGTTCTGCCAGGGAGCGTTTGGTCAGATGCTTCTTATAGATATAGGTGCCGTGGCGCAGTACCGGGTTGGTCCAGAGGCAGGGACTGATCCCTCCGGCATCTCCGATTGCCAGCAGATAGGGCAGAAGCACGTTGTTCAGGGAGTGGGTTGCTGTCCGGGCCACATTGGAGGGAATGTTCGGGACGCAGTAGTGGATCACCCCATGCCGGGTGTAGACCGGATCGGAATGGGAGGTGGGCCGGCTGGTTGCGATGCACCCCCCCTGGTCGATCACCGTGTCGACAATCACACTCCCCTCCTTCATGGATGCCACCATCGGTTCGGTCACCCAGCAGGGACTGATCTCCCCCTCGGCCATGACCGCTCCGATCAGGATGTCGGTATGGAGGAGAACTGTGGAGAGCTGCTGATGATTTGCCATCAGGGTGATGATACGCCGGTCCAGGGCGTTCTCAAGTCTTCGGAGACGTGCAAGATCCTGATCCATCACGAACACTCTGGCTCCGTAACCAAGCGCGATACGGGCGGCATACTCTCCGATCACGCCGGCACCCAGTATGACCACCGTGGCAGGCTGGATGCCCGTCACCCCGCCCGGCAGGATACCCTGACCGCCTGTGGAGTTCTCCAGATAGCGGACGGCGATCTGAACGGCCAGGGAGCCGGTGATCTCATGCATCATACGGACCAGAGGGAACTCCCCCTCCTCATCCATCATGAATTCATAACCGATTCCGCAGATTCCCCGCGCGATCATGGATTTCAGCAGTTCTTCACGCAGTGTTCCCAGGTGGATGGTGGAGATAAGAATCTGGCCGGGCTGGAGCCACTCCGCCTCCTCTGCGGTGGGCAGGGCGACCTTGACGATCAGTTCTGAATTCCGGTAGAGTTCCGAGGCATCCTCCACAATCTCCGCACCGGCTTCGGAGTATTCATGGTCGGAGAAGCGGGCATGACTCCCCGCATCTTTCTCTACAATAACCTGGTGGTTGTTGATGCAGAGGGTGGCCACTCCCCCCGGGGTGAGGGAGATGCGGCGTTCGTCCCGGACGGTTTCCCGCGGGAGACCGATCCGGAGAGAGGTGCCGGAATCGGACCGGATCAGTCTCTTCTCCAGGGTCTTGATGCCAATCTGTTCGGTATCCATCGGATGGATCTCCATCTGCCCAAAATAGTAAAATGGAATTGGTTGCAGAACGGCAATTTTCTAAGTTAACATGCCTTTACCAGCCTGCCGTAACGCCCGGAATATCCATTAAATCTAAACAAAACAATCGGTTCTGCAAGTCATTGATGAATCCCATCGAACCGAAAAAGAGCCTGGGACAGCATTTTCTCCGGGACCGCAACATCATCCGCAAGATAGCCGGCTCCCTTCCCGTCGCTGAAGGGGACCGGTTGCTGGAGATCGGTCCCGGAACGGGCATGCTTACGGAAGAGCTTCTGTCACGTTTCGGCAATGTGACTGCGGTCGAGATCGACCGGAGAGCGGTGGAACTTCTGCGCAGGGAGTATCCCGCACTGGAGGTGATTCATCAGGATATTCTCCGGTTCTCCTGGGAGGACCTGGTAAAGGGGGAGGGGGAATTGCATGTGGTGGGAAACCTTCCCTACTACATAACCAGTCCGATCCTCTTTTCCATCCTCGGGCAGCGGAAGAGTGTGAAAAGCGCCACCCTGATGGTGCAGAAAGAGGTGGCGGAACGGCTGGTCGCCCTGCCCCGGACCAAGGAGTACGGGATCCTGAGTGTGCAGGTTCAGCTGATGAGCAGCCCGTCTCTTCTCTTTGATGTCTCCAGGGGGGCTTTCTCTCCTCCGCCCGCGGTGAACAGCACGGTCGTTCAGCTGCTGTTCGACCGTCCGGAGCTGAGTTGTACCGACCATGGGTTGAAGCGGGTGGTCCGGCTCGCTTTCCAGCAGAGGAGAAAGAAGCTCTCCAATGCATTGAAGAGTCTGGGAGTTCTGCCGGAGGATCCGGAGTTCGACTATGACAAACGGGCAGAGGCGTGGGAGCCGGCACTTTATGAAAAGTTGACAGCCCGGCTTGAACAAGATGGCACTCTGACCTGAAATTTCGACCTGTTCGCAGGGAAGAGAGGTGAAAAAAGGAGAAATTTTCCGTGAAACCTCCGCTTTGAATCAGAAAATCTTTTTTGGTACGGAAGTTGCTTAGGAAGTGCAGGGTGCGATATTTCGCCATCCACAACCCTTTTTTTCGTGTCACGACTCGACTCTGAAGAGTTTCTGAACAAATAACATCAAACAAATAAACCGTAAGGAGTCATTTATGGCTACAATCAAACCTTTGAGTGATCGAGTTCTGGTTCGTCCGGACGCTGCAGAAGAGACCACCAGCTCCGGGATCATCATTCCCGATACAGCAAAAGAGAAGCCCCAGCGGGGGACGGTGGTTGCGGTAGGACCGGGAAAGGTCGAGAACGGAACCAAGATCGATATGAGCGTAAAAGAGGGGGATCAGGTTCTATACGGCAAATACTCCGGAACCGAGATTGAACTGGACGGTGAGGAGTACCTGATCATGCGCGAAGCCGACATCCTCGGAGTCATCTCCTGACTTCTTCGTTGATCCATCATTTTAACCTGAATAAAAACAAGGAAGCACTATGTCTGCCAAACTGGTTTATTATGACTCTGAAGCCCGCGACTCGCTGAAACGGGGCGTGGACAAACTGGCCAATGCTGTAAAGGTGACCCTCGGTCCCCGGGGTCGCAACGTCGTTATCGAGAAATCCTTCGGGGCGCCAACCGTCACAAAGGACGGGGTTACCGTGGCAAGAGAGATCGATCTTGCCGACAAGGTGGAAAACATGGGAGCACAGATGGTGCGTGAAGTGGCTTCCCGTACCGCTGACAATGCGGGAGACGGGACCACCACCGCGACCGTGCTGGCGCAATCCATCATCGCCAACGGCCTGAAGAACGTTACCGCCGGTGCCAACCCGATGGAAGTGAAGCGCGGGATCGATGCTGCGGTATCTACTGTCATCTCCGAGCTAAAGAAGATCAGCCAGAGTGTCCAGGACAGCCCCGACCGGATCAAGCAGGTCGCTACGGTATCCTCCAACGGCGACGATGAGATCGGCGGCAAGATTGCCGAGGCTTTCGAAAGAGTGGGCAAGGATGGTGTCATCACGGTCGAAGAGGCCAAGAGCACCGATACCTACCTTGAAACGGTTGAGGGGATGCAGTTCGACCGCGGTTACCTCTCTCCCTACTTTGTGACCGACAGTGAAAAGATGACGGTCGAAATGGAAGAGCCCTACCTTCTGATCTTCGACAAGAAGATCTCCAACATGAAGGACCTTCTGCCCGTCCTTGAGAAAGTGATCCAGACCGGCCGTCCGCTTCTGATCATCGCCGAAGATGTGGAAGGGGAAGCCCTCGCCACGCTGGTGGTGAACAAGCTCCGCGGTACGCTCAAGGTGGCAGCCGTAAAGGCTCCCGGCTTTGGCGATCGCCGCAAGGCGATGCTCGAGGATATCGCCATCCTCACCGGCGGTACCGTTATCAGTGAAGAGCGCGGTTTCAAGCTGGAGAACGCCACGCTCGATTCACTCGGCCAGGCCGACCGGGTAAGCATCGACAAGGACAACACCACCATCGTTGGCGGGAAAGGAAAAGATGAGGATATCAAGGGACGGATCAGCCAGATCAAATCCCAGATCGAAACCACCACGTCCGACTATGATCGCGAAAAGCTGCAGGAGCGGCTGGCCAAACTCAGCGGCGGTGTGGCGGTGATCTACGTGGGAGCCGCTTCCGAAGTGGAGATGAAGGAGAAGAAAGCCAGAGTGGAGGACGCGCTCCACGCTACCCGTGCCGCAGTGGAAGAGGGAATCGTGCCGGGTGGCGGTGTCGCCTACCTGAGGGCTCTCAAGAGCATCGAGAACCTGAAAGGAGACACCAAGGATGAGGAAGTGGGTCACGAAATCATCCGCCAGGCACTGCAGGCTCCGCTGCGCGCCATCTCCAACAACGCCGGGGTGGAAGGTTCCATCGTCGTCCAGAAAGTACTGGAAGGCGAGGGTGCTTTCGGATACAACGCCCGGGCCGAGAAGTACGAGGACCTGATTAAGGCGGGTGTGATCGACCCGACCAAGGTGACCCGTACCGCTTTGGAGAACGCGGCATCCGTCGCCTCTCTGCTGCTGACGACCGAAGCGGTTGTCGTTGAAGCGCCCAAGGATGAAAAAGAGGGCGGCATGCCGGCTGGCATGGACGCGATGGGAGGAATGGGCGGCATGATGTAAGCCGTCCGGCGACTTCCGTTGCCCGATTTCAAAGGCCTCGTCCGGTTACTCCGGGGGAGGCCTTTTTTTAATCTGCCTGTTTGGAGACCAGCACGGATGACTTGTGAGGGTGCCGGATGACTTATTCTGAGGAGACGGTTGACTTGTATGGCGGGTTACACGTCGACTGTTCGGCGGGCAGCCGGATGACGGGCATCCGCCCGACTACCGCTATTGTTTTCTTCGTTCTCTTTCCGCTTTCTCTTCCAGCAGCCATTCAACAAAAAGAAATTCCGCTCCGGCCGCTTCATACCCCTTCCACGCTTCTGTCATGGAGGCAAAACGTTTCTCATCGGTTCGTTGCGGATCCCCCCCGTAGCGCATGATGATCCACTTTCGCATCCCCGTCTCCATCCCTTTCGAGAGCTGAGAGGGGAAAAGCGCATCGGTGCGAGGCCGGGTGAGCATGAGATCCTGAGCCAGTGAAGGGCCGATCCCCCGCACCCGGGTTATCGTTTCATAAAATTGGGAAGGGGTGGCGTGCCGGTCGAGCCACTCCATGTCGATCTCACCGGCGAGGATCTCTGCGGCAAGTCCGGTTACATATTCACCCTTCCTCAGCGTGGGTCCCAGTTTCCGGATCTGAAGCGGATCGGCACCGGCCAGCTGGAAGGGGCGTGGCCAGGAGGGGAGCGGCTGATCGCGTGCCATCAATAGGGTGCCGTACCGTTCACGCAGGGAGTAGACCATCTTTTTCGCAGTTGGCTTGTGCGAGAGACGCATCTGGATGATGCGGTTGAGTGCTTCTTCAAACAGAGTGGCCCGGCTCATCCTCTTCAGTCCGTAAAGTTCGCTCATGGCAGGGCCCAAAACCTGGTCGCGGGCAGCCTGGTCATAAAAAGGACGCAGGTCCAGATCGGTCCCGAGGATCCGGGAGAGTGAGCGGTTGGCCTGGGCGATCTCATCGCTGGAGAGCTCTTCGTCGCACCGGATGGCAAATTCCGGCTTTTCCGGGTCTTCATTAAAATGGATGGTGAGAATCACATCCCGCTCTTCGAGAGGAACAGGACGGGTGAATCCTGTTTCGGGAAGTGTGAGCGGATCGTGTTCAAGGTCGAAATAGGAATCGACATCCAGACAGAGAGTCCAGTCGTGTGGAGGGACGGACGGGAGGATCCAGGTGGTCATGGCTTGCTCCGCACGGTTTTGGCCGGTTTTGGTATGCGAATCGTAAGCGGCGGCCTCAGTCAGTCGGCTGTCCGGGCCGGGGCTGCACCTCTCCACTCCACCTTCATCACTACCAGCCAGAGTCCGAACAGCACGAGCGGTATGGAGAGGAGCTGGCCCATGTTGAGAATGAGCGCCGCTTCAAAATCGGATTGGGGAAGCTTGGTGAACTCGATCAGGAACCGTCCTGTAAAGAGCAGAACCAGAAAGGTGCCGAAGAGCGATCCTTCAGGGGGTCTCTTATCATACCGGTGATAGATCCCCATCAGAATGAGAAAGATCAGCAGAGCGGAGAGCGACTCATACAGCATGGAGGGGTGACGCGGCAGCAACGGATTCTCCACATG
>CAYTTA010000041.1:0-23314 GCA_964440655.1 uncultured Balneolaceae bacterium | reverse complement strand
GCCTGCGATCCCAAGCTCCTTATCGCGGATGAACCGACCACGGCACTCGATGTAACCATCCAGGCCCAGATCCTCGACCTGCTGAACCGGCTGAAGCGGGAGCTGGGGATGTCGATCATTTTCATCACCCATGACCTCGGGGTCGTGGCGGAGATGTGCGACCGCGTGATTGTGATGTATGCCGGACAGGTGGTTGAAGAGGGACCCATGGAGCAGCTGCTGCTGGAACCCTCACATCCCTATACCGAGAGCCTGCTGCGGTCGGTTCCGACGCTGGGAGTGAAAACGGACCGGCTGGCGGTCATACCGGGCACGGTCCCCTCCCCGCTTAACTGGCCGCATGGATGCCGGTTTCATGAACGGTGCCCCTACGCCTGGGAGAGATGTGTCCGGCAGGAGCCTCCTCTGTTCGACCAGGAAGCGGAGCGGCGGAGCAAATGCTGGCTGATCGAGGAGCCCGAACGCCGGACAGGCATGAAGGGCACACCGGGTGCTACGGGCGGGACAGACGGATCGGCGAAAACGAGCGGAAATGTGGATGAGAACCAGGCTGAAGAACCATGAATCATGAGAACCTGACGGATCCAACGGATCTTCCCCCGGCTGCCGGCAATTCCCACAGGGGCGGGCGTACTCCGGACGATCTGCCGCCGCCGACAGAGGCACTTCTATCCGTACGGGGGCTGAAGAAAGCATTCCCTCTCCGTAAAGGGCTCTTTTCCCGGAAGTCGGGGGAGATTCGTGCGGTGGACGGGGTCTCGTTCGATCTCCTCCGGGGGGAGACCCTGGGAGTTGTCGGCGAGTCGGGATGCGGGAAGACCACCACCGGAAGGGCACTTCTGAGGCTCACGGAACCGACCTCAGGGCGCGCGCGGTTTGAAGGAAAGGAGATCTTCGAAATGGACCGCAACGAACTGAGAGCTTTCAGGCGACAGGCCCAGATGGTGTTCCAGGATCCCTTCTCCTCGCTTAATCCCCGGATGACCGTGGGGACGATGCTGCGGGAGGTGCTGCAGGTGCACGGGCTGGCAGAAGGCAAGGCGGCCGAGAAGCGGATTTCTGAACTGCTCCGGCTGGTTGGGCTGCTTCCCGAACACGCCGTCCGCTACCCCCACGAATTCTCAGGAGGCCAGCGCCAGCGGATCGGGATCGCCCGGGCACTTGCCGTCGAACCGGATCTGATCATCTGCGATGAACCGGTCTCTGCACTCGATGTCTCGGTGCAGGCCCAGGTGCTCAATCTGCTCCAGGATCTGCAGGAGCGTTTCGGACTCACCTACCTTTTTATCGCCCATGATCTTTCGGTGGTCGAGCACATCTCCGACCGGGTCGCTGTCATGTATCTCGGCCGGATTGTAGAACTGGCCGATGCCGATGATCTTTACCGTACTCCCCTCATGCCCTATACACAGGCACTTCTCTCGGCCGTGCCTGTTGCAGACCCCCGAAAGAAGCGCGAAAGAATTGTTCTGAAGGGGGATGTCCCCTCCCCTGCCGATCCCCCGCCGGGGTGCCCTTTCCATCCCCGTTGCAACCATCCGCTCAAGGATGCCGACTGCGCCCGGATCATCCCTCCCCTTGCCGAGAAAGCGCCGGGCCATTTTGCCGCCTGCATCAAGGTTCCGAATCTGCCCGGATCCTGATCGAGATCCCTTTCCCCGGGATGAGGGAATGCAATCAGGGCGTGTAATAGAGGGGGCTGTCGGGTCCCAGAGGAATTTCAAAGAGGATCCAGCCGATCAGAACCAGGGTGGTGAGAATGCCGAACACCACCGAGTAGGGCATCATCAGGGAGATGAGTGTTCCCAGCCCGAGATCCTTTTTGTACTTCTGGCCAAAAATGATCACCAGAGGGAAATAAGGAAGCAGAGGCGTGAGGATGTTCGTGAAGGAGTCCCCTACCCGGTAAGCTGCCTGGGTAAGCTCCGGAGAGTAGCCGAGCAGCATCATCATCGGAACAAAAATGGGTGCCATGATGGCCCACTTGGCGGACGCGCTTCCGATGAAAAGGTTTATCATGGAGGTAAAAAGAACAAAGGTGACAAAAAGTGGAATGCCCACAAATCCGATGCTCCGGAGCAGTTCCGCACCGGTCACTGCGATGATCAGACCCAGATTGGACCAGTTGAAGAAGGCGATCAGGTGGGCAGCTACAAAAGCGAGGACAATGTAGGCCCCCATGCTCGCCATCGACTCGGAGGTCATGCGGGCAACATCCTTGTCACTGCGGATCTGGCGTGTCACCACTCCGTAGGCGATCCCCGGAAGTAGAAAAAAGAAGAAGAGCAGTGCAACCAGACTCTGATAGAAGGGCATGAGGTTCCCTCCTTCGCCCTGAAGGGGAGCGTTTTCAGGAATGACCAGAAGGGCGACGCCGGCCAGACAGAGCAGCGCGACAAGACCCGCCACTCGGTGCCCTCGCCTCACCAGAGGAGTGACCTCCCGATCCGCCTCCTCTCCCGACTCTTCCGGAACCCCCTCATAGGGACCGAGTCGTGGTTCGATGATCCTCTCGGTCACATACCAGCCGGCCAGGACCAGAACCGGTACCAGGGCGATCATCAGATACCAGTTGGAGGCGACACTGACAAAGTAGTCGGGATCCACCAGCTGTGCGGCCGGGGTGGTGAAACCCACCAGAAGCGGGTCGATGCTGGTGAGAAGCAGGTTGGCGCTGAATCCTCCCGATACGCCTGCAAACGCGGCGGCAAGACCTGCCAGAGGATGACGCCCGACTCCGTAAAAGAGTACCGCTCCGAGAGGAATGAGAAGAACATACCCGGCATCGGCGGCAAGACTGCTCATGATACCGGCAAAAACGATGGCGGCGGTGATCAGAGGTTTGGGTGCCCCCTCCACAAACCGTTTCAGGAGAGTGGCGATCAGGCCGGTGCGGTCCGCCACCCCGATACCCAGCATCACCACCAGGACCAGTCCAAGCGGCGGAAATTCGGCAAAGGTCCGTGGCATCTCGGAGAAAATGCGCTGGACGTTCTCCTTGCTGAAGAGGTTGACCGCCTCCACAACCTCCCCGGTGCCGGGGTGCTCAACCCGGACGCCCGCCACCGAGGCGACGAGCGAAATGATCATCACCAGCCCGATGATGATCAGAAAGACCGTGACCGGATCGGGGAGGCGGTTGCCCCCCCTCTCCACCCAGTCGAGGATCTTGCCGGGAAGCTGTCGGAGCCGGATCATAGATCGGTCACACAGCCACGGGAAGCGGACGAAACAGTCGCCGCATATTTTTTGAGGATTCCATGCGTGGCCTGAACGGGCGGCTTCTTCCATTCGGCGCGGCGCCTGGCGAACTCATCGTCGGAAATCTCCACATTGACCACCCGCTCCTCGGCATCGATGGTGATCCTGTCGCCGTCCCGGACCAGCGCGATCGGTCCTCCTTCCTGCGCTTCCGGAGTGACATGACCCAGCACAAAACCGTGCGTCCCTCCCGAAAACCGCCCGTCGGTAATCAGCGCCACGCTGCTTCCGAGGCCGGCACCCATGATGGCGGAGGTGATGGAGAGCATCTCCCGCATCCCCGGCCCCCCTTTGGGCCCTTCATAGCGGATCACCACCACATCTCCCTCCTTGACCTCGCCGTTCTGTATCGCCTTGAGGGACTCCTCTTCGGAATCGAACACCTTGGCCGTTCCGCTGAACCGGATCCCCTCTTTTCCGGTGATCTTTCCGACACTTCCTTCAGGTGCCAGGTTCCCATAGAGGATCTCCAGGTGTCCGGTCTTCTTGATCGGATCGGAGACGGGATGGATCACCTTCTGCTCCTCGAGAAGGCCGGGCAGATCCCTGACATTCTCCTCCAGGGTCTTGCCGGTAACGGTGATGCAATCCCCGTGCAGAAGCCCCTCTTCCAGAAGCAGTTTTTGAACGGCCGGCACTCCCCCTGCATTGAAGAGATCCTCCATCACGTACTTTCCGCTCGGCTTGAGGTCGGCCAGGAAAGGGGTGCGGCTGCTCACCTCCTGAAAATCGTCGATGGTAAAGGGAATGCCCGCCGCATGGGCGATCGCAAGCAGGTGAATCACCGCATTGGTGGAGCCTCCCAGCGCGATGGTCATCACAACGGCATTTTCCAGAGATTTCCGGGTGATGATGTCGCGGGGCTTGAGATCCATCTCAAGCAGGGTACGGATCGCCTTGCCTGCCCTGCGGCACTCCTCCACCTTCAGTTCATGGGTGGCCGGCACGGAGGAGCTGTAAGGCAGGCTCATTCCCATCGTCTCGATGGCAGAGGCCATCGTATTGGCGGTATACATTCCGCCGCACGCTCCGGCTCCCGGACAGGCGTGACGCAGAACCTGATGAAGTTCCTCCTGATCGATCTCCCGCGAGAGATATTTCCCGTAGGACTCGAATGCGGAGACCAGGTCGAGCTTCCGGCCGTTCAGATTGCCCGGACGGATAGTCCCGCCGTAGATCATGATGGACGGGCGGTTGAGCCGTGCCATCGCCATGAGAGATCCCGGCATGTTCTTGTCGCATCCCACCACAGAGATGTTGGCATCATACCACTGGGCGCTCATGACCGTCTCGATCGAATCGGCAATGATGTCCCGCGAGGGAAGGGAGTACTTCATCCCCTGGGTCCCCATGGAGATCCCGTCACTCACCCCGATACTGTGAAAAACAAATCCGACCATCCCGTCGTCGCGGACACTCTCCTGCACCACTTTCGCCAGGCCATTAAGATGCATGTTACAGGGGTTGCCGTCCCAGCCGGTGCTTGCGATTCCCACCTGGGGCTTCTGCATATCCTCTTCGCTCATCCCGGTGGCGTAGAGCATGGCCATGGAGCCGACCTGGGCTTCGTTTTCTGTAAGTCTGGAGCTGTACTTGTTCAGTTTCTGTGACATGACGGATTCTGTAAATGGTTTTACGACAATGTTCTGGTGCCGGCTGGCAACGTAGCGGTGGTGATCCGTCGGAGGCTTTTGCCGGCGGATGCTACCCGGAGAGGCATCCGTCTGAGAAAGTCATCCGGTGGAAACCCGGGCACCCGGGAAAATATCGCCATTTTATAACAAATTTTTCTCTTGACTTCGAAATGGTTCAAGGGTAATTTACAAGGAAGCGATCAAGCCAACCCGAAGTTCAATGGAAACAGCAAACTTTCAGCACGCATCTGCTTTCCCGATCCCTTGCGGACGGAACGGCATCGGTGTGTCTGCTCTTTCAGAACGAGGCGTCACGCCCTCTGATTCTGCCTTCGCTGTTTCATACTCAGGGTTTGCCGGCCTGGTTGCCCAAGCTGTACAAGTCGCACTTCTGCTTCTTCCACTCTCTGGCATTCTAAACCTAATTCTACTTAGCCGCTAACAATACCGCGCCAGGGGTTGGAACTTCTATCACAAAATGACATCATTTTTATTTAAGTTTGACCTCTGGCAGGAAAACTATATCCCGAGGTCACATGAGTCCATCCCCGAAAGCCCAAGCAGAACAGAACGAAAAGGTCATTTCGATCGCGAAACCGTCCGCGGATTATCAGGTCATGACCGGATCCCAGATCCTGATCCACACGCTCAGGGACATGCAGGTGGAGTATATCTTCGGTTATCCCGGAGGTGCCGTTCTCCCCGTCTATGATGCGCTTTACGACGAACTGGAGATGAACCACATCCTGGTGCGTCACGAACAGGCCGGCACCCACGCTGCCGACGGATACGCCCGCGCAACCGGGAAGCCGGGTGTCGTGCTGGCCACCTCCGGACCTGGCGGAACCAACACGGTAACCGGTATTGCAACAGCGGCGATGGACTCCATTCCGATCGTTGTCTTCACCGGACAGGTTGCCACAACCGTGATGGGTAATGATGCCTTTCAGGAAGCGGATATTGTGGGGATCACACGGCCGATCACCAAACACAGCTACCTGGTGCGGAATGTGAACGAACTGGAGTCGGTAATCCGGGAGGCGTTTCATATCGCCACAAGCGGACGCCCGGGTCCCGTACTGGTGGACCTTCCCAAAGACATGCTCAACGCCACCGGGCGTTACTCGGGGAAACAGAAAGAAGTGGTTCTTCCGAGCTACCGGCCGGTGACTGCCGGAAATCACAGCCAGATTGTGAAGGCTGCGCGGATGATTTCCCAGGCCAAAAAGCCTCTTCTCTATGCCGGCGGCGGGGTCATGCTGGGCAACGCCTGGGAGGAGCTCACTGCATTTGCCGAAAAATTCAACCTTCCGGTCACCACCACCCTGATGGGACTCGGTGTATTCCCCGAAAGCAAGCCCCAGTCTCTGGGCATGCTCGGGATGCACGGAACCTGGACCGCCAACATGGCCACGACCGAGTGCGATCTTCTCATTGCGGTGGGCGCCCGGTTCGACGACCGGGTAACAGGACGCCTTGACGGATTCTCCCCCCATTCGAAGAAAATCCACATCGACATCGACCCGAGTTCGATCGGCAAGAACGTCGAGGTGGAGGTTCCGATCGTCGGGGATGCGAAACTGATCCTGGCGCAGCTCACCGAACTGACCCGGGAGGTACCGGACACGAAAGAGTGGTGGGCCACCCTGCGTCAGTGGCAGAAGGAGCACCCCCTTCCGGAGGCAAAGGGCACGGATGGAATCTCTCCACAGAAACTGATCCGGGAGATCTCCCGCGTGACGAACGGCGATGCGATTGTAGTGACCGATGTGGGGCAGCACCAGATGTGGGCCGCCCAGCATTACCGTTTCAATCATCCGCGTTCCTTTATATCTTCGGGCGGCCTGGGTACCATGGGGTACGGATTCCCCGCTGCCATGGGAGCCGCACTGGCGAGCCCCGACCGTACCGTCGTCTGTATCACCGGTGACGGAAGTTTCCAGATGTCCACCTATGAACTGGCCACGGCTGTCGAATACGGCATTCCGGTCAAGGTTGCGATCATGAACAACCAAAGTCTCGGGATGGTCCGCCAGTGGCAGCAGCTTTTCTACAACAACCGCTACAGCCACTGTCAGCTCCATAAGGGGAACCCTGATTTCGTCAAGCTTGCCGAGGCGTATGGTGCGGTGGGCATGAGGGCCTCCAGTGATGAAGAGATGGCCCGGGTGCTCGAAGATTCGATGAAGATCAACGACGTTCCGGTAGTGATGGATTTCCGGATCATCCCGCAGGAAAACTGCTACCCGATGGTTCCGACCGGCGCCGCCCTGAACGAGATGGTCGAAAGCGACGACGACTTCAAGAAGTAGCAGAAATCAGCAGCATTACGTAGAAGCTCAGATTTTTCACGACACAGTAACCCGGGACTTCACCAGACAGAAGGAAACAGAAGGAGTTTCAATAGATGAAAGCCAGACAGGTCGTTGCACCTCCACGTCACACCCTCTCGGTGCTGATCAATCACAATCTGAATGCTTTTTCGCGGATCATCGGGATCTTCAGCGGCAAAGGATTCGAAATTGACAGCATCAGTCTCGGAAAGGAAGCCGATCCGGAATATGCCCGGATCACGCTGACCACACGGGGCGATGAGAAGGTGATTGAGCAGATCTGCAAACTGCTCCACAACATCGTCGATGTTCTGAAGGTCACCGACCTGACACATACCAAAAGCATTGCCAGGGAACTGGCGCTTGTGAAGGTCTCCACCACCCCGACCACCCGTTCCGACATCATGATGGTTGCACAGGCATTCCGGACCAAGGTGGTCGACATCAGCGGGGACAAGCTGGCATTCGAAGTGACCGGTAACAAGGACAAGATCGATGCCTTCATCGATGTCATGAAACCCTACGGGGTGACGGAAGTGGCCCGTACCGGATCTGTGGCTCTGAAACGGGAGTTTCAGAACACCAACTGACCAGCTGTCAGCTGTCGCCTTGCAGTGCGGGCAGTGATTCGAGAAAGTGCGGACAGCTGCTGCTTTGCAGGCAAACCCTGTGAAGCACGACTTTGAAGGACGAAAAGAAAACCGGCGCGTCGGGTGTGCCCCCCAAGAGGAGACTGGCCCGGAGTGCGGTTTTTTAAATACTAATTCAGAAACAATACAATGCAAGCCAAAACCTATTACAAGTCAGATGCCGATCCCTCCCTACTGGCCGGCAAAACCGTTGCAATCATCGGGTACGGAAGCCAGGGGCATGCACACGCCCTCAACCTGAAAGAGAGCGGGGTCAATACCATCGTCGGTCTGTATGAAGGCAGCAAGTCTCGCGAAAAGGCGGAGAAAGACGGACTCAAGGTCTTCTCCACCGCTGAAGCGGCCAAACAGGCAGACATCGTGATGATCCTGATTCCGGATCAGCATCAGAAAGAGGTCTACGAGAAGGAGATCGCTCCCCATCTCAAGGAAGGTGATACGCTTGCGTTCGCACACGGATTCAATATCCAGTACAACCAGATCGTTCCTCCGGAGAATGTGGATGTCATCATGATCGCCCCGAAAGGGCCCGGCCATCTGGTTCGCCGTGTCTACACCGAAGGATCGGGAGTACCCTGCCTTTTCGCAGTTCACCAGGACTTTTCAGGCAAGGCGGCGGCCACAGCGCTCGCCTATGCCGATGCCGTTGGCGGAACGCGGGCCGGTGTTCTGGAGACCACCTTCAAGGAGGAGACCGAAACCGACCTGTTCGGTGAGCAGGCCGTACTCTGCGGGGGTGCCAGCGAACTGATCAAGGCAGGGTTCGAAACCCTGGTTGAAGCGGGCTACCAGCCGGAGATCGCCTATTTTGAGTGCCTCCATGAATTGAAACTGATTGTCGACCTGATCTACGAAGGCGGCATCAAAGGGATGTACTATTCGGTAAGTGACACGGCCGAGTATGGAGGGCTGACCCGTGGAGCGGAAGTCATTGACGACTCGGTAAGGGAGCGTATGCGGGACATTCTCAAGCGCGTCCAGAACGGCAGTTTCGCCGAAGAGTGGATTGCCGAGAACAAGAACGGACTCAAGGAGCTCAACTCCATGCGGTCCGATCTGGACGATCATAAGGTCGAGAAAGTGGGCGAGCGGCTTCGCTCGATGATGGACTGGATTCCCAGGGGATAGACACCCCTGGACAGACCGGTCCGGACGGTCTCTCCCGGGATCGATAAGGGACGATACCGGGAGAGACCTTTTTAAACGATTGAAATTGAAGTAACAGACCGACTGGAAATGTCTGCCCGCGGGCGGTTGTATGGCACCGTCCGGCAGCATCAACAGGAAGCAAGAGGTACTCCAGCAGAATGAAGAGCGAGAAAATCCGGATATTCGATACCACGCTCCGGGACGGAACCCAGGGGGAAAAGGTGAGTTTTTCCGCCGAGGACAAGCTCCGCATCGCCGAACGGCTGGATCAGTTCGGCGTCGACTACATAGAGGGCGGATGGCCGGGGTCCAATCCCAAGGACATGGAGTTTTTTGAGCGGGTCAAGGGTCGGGACTTCCGGAATGCGAAGATTGTGGCTTTCGGAAGCACCCGGCGACCGGGAAACACCCCGGAGGGAGACCCCAACCTGGCTGCCATGATCGAGGCCGGAACCCCTGCGATCTCTCTCTTCGGAAAGTCCTGGCTTCTTCATGTGCGTGAAGCACTTCGGATCACACCGGAAGAGAACCTGGAGATGATCTCCTCCTCCATCCGTTTTCTCAAATCCCACGGGAAGGAGGTGATCTACGATGCCGAACACTTTTTTGACGGCTACAAGCACGATCCGGAGTATGCCCTGCAGACGCTGCGAGCCGCAGAAGAGGCGGGCGCGGACACCATTGTACTTTGCGACACAAACGGCGGGACATTTCCCGATGAAGTCTCACGGATCGTCGGCGAGGTTCGCAAGGTGATCTCCACCGAGCTTGGCATTCATGCTCACAACGACTGCGAGCTCGCCGTGGCGAACTCCATAGCTGCCGTCGAGGCTGGATGCCGCCATATTCAGGGTACCATCAATGGATACGGGGAGCGGTGTGGAAATGCAAATCTCTGTTCGATCATCCCCAACCTGCAGCTCAAACAGTCCTGGAACTGTGTTCCGGAAGAGCAGCTCGTAAACCTCACCTCCCTCTCGCGCTTTGTAAGCGAGGTGGCCAACCTCAACCCCGACAACAAGCTCCCTTATGTAGGGCGCAGCGCATTTGCGCACAAGGGAGGAATTCACGTCAGCGCCGTGATGAAGAACGAGCACACCTACGAGCATGTGCCGCCGGAGAGTGTGGGCAACATGCGACGGGTGCTTGTCTCTGATCTCTCGGGCAAGAGCAACATTCAGTACAAATCTCAGGAACTCGGGATCGATCTGGAGAAATACGCCGACCGGGTTCCCCAGATTGTCCAGCGTCTCAAGGAGCTGGAGAGCAAGGGCTTTCAGTTCGAGGCCGCCGAAGCCTCTTTTGAACTCCTGGTCAAGCAGATGACCGAGCCATGGAAGGAGTTTTTCACCCTGGAGGGTTTCCGGGTCATTGTCGAGAAAGATGCAGGAGGAGAGGTGCGGTCCGAAGCAACCCTCCGCCTCATCTGCAATGGCAACATGGAGCATACCGCCGCGGAGGGGAACGGTCCGGTGCATGCTCTTGACCAGGCCCTTCGAAAGGCGCTCCGGAAATTCTATCCTCATATCACCGATGTTCAGCTTCACGACTACAAAGTGCGTGTCCTGAATGAGAAGGATGGAACCGGTGCGGGTGTCCGTGTATTGATCGATTCCGGGGACGACGGGGGCTCCTGGAGCACCGTCGGCGTCTCCCAGAACATTATCGATGCAACGTGGCAGGCTCTTTGCGACAGTTTTAACTACTACCTGCTGAACCATGCCGGAGACGGGCAGGTTTTTGCGGGAGGGAGCCCGGAACAGGAAGAGGTGGCAGACGTTCCGGAGAACACTCACCGAGATGCCGGCACCTCCGGCGGACGAACCGGAACAGAGTAATCCGGAATACAGCAAACAAGGATCAGACTACCATGGAAACCCAGATCAGCATTTTTGATACGACGCTCCGCGATGGCGAACAGTCTCCGGGATACAGCATGACCAAGGAGGAGAAGATCCGGATGGCGCATCAACTGGAACGTCTGAATGTTGATGTCATCGAGGCGGGCTTCCCGATCGCATCGGAGGGGGATTTCGAAACGGTCAGGGAGATCGGCAAGGTGATCCGGGGATGTACGATCACCGCCCTGGCACGGACAGCCCGTGAAGATATTGAACGGGCTGCGGCCGCTCTGGTGCACGCCGAACGTTCCAGGATTCACACCTTTATCGCCACCTCCGATATCCATCTGGAGTACAAACTGAAGAAGAGCCGCAGTGAGGTGCTCGACGCGGCTGTACAGGCAGTGGAGTTTGCACGTGAGAATTGTGATGAAGTGGAATTCTCTGCAGAGGATGCCTCACGGAGTGATCCCGCGTTCCTTTATGAGATCTTCGAGGAAGTCATCAAGGCAGGCGCCACGATTATCAATGTCCCCGATACGGTAGGGTACGCCCTTCCGTGGGAGTATGGTGAACTGATTGCAGGGATCCGTAAGAATGTCCCCAGCATAGAGAGAGCGGTGATCAGCACGCACTGCCACAACGACCTCGGACTGGCAGTGGCAAACTCCCTGGCTGCGATCCGGAACGGTGCGCGGCAGGTCGAGTGCACCATCAACGGAATTGGGGAAAGGGCCGGAAACGCATCTCTCGAAGAGATCGTCATGATCCTGGCAACACGCCAATCGGAGTTCAGGGAGTATACACAGATACGGACCGAGGAGATCTACGCTGCCAGCCGGCTGCTTGCCGAGATCACGGGGAATGATGTGCAGCTGAACAAGGCGATTGTGGGTGAAAATGCCTTTGCACATGAAGCGGGCATCCACCAGCATGGGGTGCTGAACAACCCTCTGACCTATGAGATCATGACCCCTGAATCGGTGGGAGTCCCCTCCAACCGGATCGTACTCGGCAAGCATTCGGGACGGTTCGCTCTGAGCAAGAAACTGGAAAGCCTGGGTTACCGGCTTGGTCGCGAAGAGCTGAACGAGGTGTACCACCGCTTTACCGGCCTTGCGGATGAGAAGAAACGGGTGGATGACAACGATCTGAGGGACCTCGTCTCGGAAACACTGGGCAGGAGGATCTCAGGGGATTCGACCGTCTCACCGGTTTAGAGCCTGCAGGGTTGCCCTTCTTTGTACGAAATTGTACGAATCAGGGTTAAATTACGTTATACGGGGACTTTACGGTTTTCAGGGACTTTACAGGTTTTCAGGATGTCCTCCACGAATTCAGGATGTGCAGGATCCATGCTGACTGCAAGTCAGCATGCAGACAAAGTGTAAGCTACCAATCGTAAAATAGATCACACCTATCATGGGAATGACCTTAACGGAAAAGATCCTTGCCAAGAAAAGTGGCAGGCGCTCGGTCGAACCGGGTGACAATATATGGGTGGATGTGGACATCCTTATGACGCACGACGTCTGCGGACCCCCCACTATCGGCATTTTCAAGAATCAGTTCGGTGAGGATGCACGTGTATGGGACCGCGACAAAGTGGTCATCATCCCGGACCACTACATCTTTACCCGGGACAAATACGCAAACCGTAACGTCGATATCCTGAGGGCGTTCGCGGCCGACCAGGATCTCCCCCACTTCTACGATGTGGGTACAGAGCGCTACAAGGGGGTCTGTCATGTCGCACTTGCGGAAGAAGGGTTCACACGACCGGGCGATGTGCTTTTCGGAACCGACTCCCACACCTGTATGGCAGGGGCATTCGGCCAGTTTGCCACCGGGATCGGGAACACCGATGCGGCCTTCATCATGGGGACCGGCAAGCTCTGGGTCAAAGTACCGGAAACGATGCGCTTTGAATTCTACGGCGACCGGATGCCTCCCTATCTGATGGCCAAGGATATCATCCTTCAGATCATCGGGGACATCGGAACCGACGGAGCCACCTACCGGGCCATGGAGTTTGCAGGGCCGGGCATCAAGGCGATGAATATGGAAGACCGGATGACCCTGACCAACATGGTTATCGAGGCGGGCGGAAAGAACGGCGTGGTGGAAGCAGATGATCTTACGATCGACTATGTCCGCCAGAGAACGGATGCTCCCTTCGAGCTCTTCTACAGCGATCCGGATGCGACCTACCACAGTGTCCACCGCTACAATCTGGAAGAGATGGTTCCGATGGTTGCCAAACCGCACAGCCCGGATAACAAGGCGACGGCCGAAGAGGTGCAGGGAACGAAGCTTACCCGCGCCTACATCGGCTCCTGTACCGGAGGTAAACTGACCGACTTCGTTGCGGCAGCCGAGCTCATTGACGGAAACTCTCTTGCCATCGATACCTATATCGTACCGGCATCGACCGAAGTAGCCCGTGGCCTGGAGACGGAGATGGTGAACGGAAAACCGTTGATCCAGATCTTTGAAGAGGCCGGTTGCAAGATCGGACGCGCTTCCTGTGCAGCCTGTCTTGGCGGCCCGGAGGATACGTTCGGACGGTTGAACAGTGACGAGATCTGTATCTCCACCACCAACCGGAACTACCCGGGAAGAATGGGATCCAAGGCAGCGCAGGTTTATCTCGCCTCTCCCTACACAGTGGCGGCATCCGCCATTACCGGAGTCATTACCGATCCGCGGGAATTCATCATGGAGCCGGTGGCGTAAGGCCGGCTCCTGACTTCCCTCTACCGAAAATCCGGATATAGACGGCCTGCATTCATCCGGGATGCCCGCATAAGGAACTCCCGGAAGATGAACCGCGTGCCTTCTTCCGGCATCCGCTCCTGGCGGCTGACCGGGCAGGGAAGTCCGACATTTTTCAAATTCAATCGATTGACATGATTAAAGGAAAAGCGTTCGTGCTCGGCAGGAATATCGATACCGATCAGATCATTCCGGCAGCACACCTTGTCTACAGTCTGGAAAAACCCGAGGAGCGGAAATTCTACGGAAGATACGCCCTCTCCGGAGTGCCCCGGGAACAGTCCGGACTCCCCAAAGGAAATATTCCCCTTGTGGAAGAGGACCAGTTCGAAAGCGAATACAGCATTATTGTGAGCAGCCACAACTTCGGCTGCGGTTCCTCCAGGGAGCACGCCCCTGCCGCACTGGATATCGCGGGAGTTAAGGCGATCATCGCTCCCTCCTATGCCCGGATCTTCTACCGGAACTCCGTTGACGGAGGATTCCTGATCCCGTACGAAAGCACCGAGGACCTGAGCACCCGGGTCGAGACGGGAGACGAGCTGGAGATCGACACTGAAAAGCTCGAGATCCGCAATCTCACCCGGAACGAGACCTACGAGATCCGCTCTCTGGGGAGTGTGGAGGAGATCATCCAGGCAGGTGGTATCTTTGCCTATGCACGTGAAAAAGGGATGGTTGCCTGATGGGGAAGGTGAAGCTTGTTGCCCTGCCGGGAGATGGAATCGGCCCCGAAGTGACAGAAGGGGCGCTGACCGTACTGAAAAAAGCGTGCGAACCCCACGGAGTGGAACTGGAGATCGAGGAGCACCCCTTTGGAGGTGCCTCACTGGATCTGCATGATACTCCGGCCACGGAGGAGACGCTTCAGGCGGCCAAAGAGGCCGATGCGGTCTTTCTGGGTGCGGTTGGTGGTGAGAAATGGGATCACCTGACAGGAGATGCCCGTCCTGAATCGGGACTATTGCGACTGCGAAGTGAGCTGGAGGTTTTTGCCAACTTCCGCCCGGTTCGTGTCTATCCCGAACTTGCGCACGCCTCCACCCTGAAAAGCGAGGTGATCAGTGGAGTTGATATACTTATCGTTCGCGAACTGACCGGTGGAATCTACTTCGGAAGACCGCGGGTCACCGAGCTCGATGCCGATGATCCCTGGTCTCTCGATACCATGAAGTACCACCGTTCGGAGATTGTGCGTCTGGCTGAAAAGGCTTTCGAGGCAGCCCGGCTGAGAAACCGGAAAGTCTGCTCCGTCGACAAAGCCAACGTACTGGGAAGCTCCCGTTTCTGGAGAGATACCGTGGTTGAGTTTGCGAAAGATCACCCCGATATCGAGCTCTCTCACATGCTGGTGGACAACTGCGCCATGCAGCTGATCCGCGATCCCAAACAGTTTGATGTGGTCATGACCTCCAACCTGTTCGGGGATATCCTGAGTGATGAAGCCGCCATGCTGACAGGATCGATCGGCATGCTTCCATCCGCCAGCCTGGGGAATGGCCCCGGCCTCTATGAGCCGGTTCACGGATCCGCTCCGGACATCGCCGGTCAGGATAAGGCCAACCCTCTGGCAGCGATTGCATCGGCAGCGTTGCTGGCCCGCTACTCTCTTGGGCTGGAAGAAGCCGCCGTCCGGATTGAGGCATCCATCGAAAAAGCCCTGACGGACGGTTACCGCACCGGGGATATCTACAGCGGCGGCGAGGGGGAACGGCTGGTCGGGACGCAGGAGATGTGCGATAAAGTCATCTCCTCTCTGGAAGAGATCCAGTCTCAGACCGCCTGATACCTGATTAGGCGGAATCCGACCGTAATGTTCATATAACGGATTGAATCGACCGGACCGGTGGAAAGGAAACAAACCGCCGGTCCGGGTTCAGATTCACTGTACTGCGATGAAAATCACTGTAGAAAAGCTCGAGAAAGAACGCCATATGGAAGCCTCCAACGAGGAAGGAGGCAAAATCCGACTGGATGGCACCAGAAGCATTGGCGGTCTGGAAGGCGGACTCGCTCCCATGCAGACACTGCTTGCGGCAGCCGGTGGCTGCAGCATGATCGATGTGGTGAATATTCTGGAAAAACAGAGACAGGAGCTTAAATCGATCCGTGTGGAGGTGGATGGGGATCGTCAGAAAGTGGAGACCTGGTCGGAGTACAAAACCATCCATATGCATTTCATCCTGGAGGGGGATCTCGACCCTGCCAAAGTGGAGAGGGCGATCAAACTTTCTGTCGAGAAGTACTGCTCCGTATCGAAAGCTCTGGAAAAGACCTCGAAAATCACCACCAGTTTCGAGATCGCCGGCAAATAAGATAAAATTTCCGGCCGGTTTCAGAATTTTTCTCAATCATTTGCGATCTTGCCTGTCTCATAATCGGAGCCCGGCCAAGCCCGGAAAACTGACAGGTGCCCCATGGCTGAAAGAAAACCTGAAACCGATGCGATCCGCACCCGGATCGATGTCACACCCGAGCGGGAACACTCCTCTCCCCTGTTCCTTACTTCCAGTTATCTCTTCGATTCCGCGGAACAGGCACGTGCCCTGTTCGCCGGCGAGGAGCAGGGGAATGTCTACAGCCGCTATACCAATCCCAATACCCAGGAATTCATCGACAAGATCTGCAGGCTGGAGAAAACCGAAGCGGGAGTCGCGACCGCCTCCGGCATGGCTGCAGTCTTCTCCTCCCTGGCTGCTCTTTTGCAGCAGGGTGACCATATTCTCGCTTCCCGCTCCCTGTTCGGCTCCACCAACCAGATTCTGAACAAAATCTTTCCACGCTGGGGAATCACCACCACCTATGCGGACATACATGCACCGGAAACCTGGGAGAGCCATATCCGTAAAAACACCCGGATACTCTTTCTGGAGACGCCGTCCAACCCCGGGCTCGATCTGATCGATCTTGAGTGGGCCGGACAATTTGCAAGAGCCCACAATCTCATTCTGGCGGTCGACAACTGTTTTGCCACCCCCTGGCTGCAGCAACCCGCTCTATATGGAGCGGATCTGGTTGTCCACTCCGCTACAAAATTCATCGACGGACAGGGGCGCGCGATCGGCGGCGTGATCGTCGGCCGCGAGGAGCTGATCACAGAGATCAACGGATTCACCCGCAACACCGGCCCTGCACTCTCCCCTTTCAATGCCTGGATCTTCAGCAAGAGCCTTGAAACCCTGCCGGTCCGCATGGAGCGCCACTGCGACAATGCTGAAGCACTAGCTGCCTATTTTGAAAATCACGGAAAAATCGAGAGAGTGATCTATCCTTTCCACCAGGATCATCCCCAGCAGGAGCTGGCGCGCAAGCAGATGAGACGGGGCGGCGGGATCCTCTGTGTGGAAATTCGTGGAGGATTCGAGAAAGCCCGATCATTCATGGACAAAGTACAGATGCTCTCCCGCTCAGCCAACCTGGGAGACACCCGGACCATTATCACTCATCCCGCCTCCACCACCCACTCCAAGCTGAGTGACGAAGAGCGGGCATCGGTCGGCATCACACCGGGCCTGGTCCGCATCGCCGTCGGTCTGGAACATGTGGATGATATTATCGCCGATATCGAGCAGGCTCTGATTTAGAGAATGTGCACCGCTCGCGCAATCGAAACGAGGCCGCCTGACCTGAACAAAAATCGGACATGGGTACAACTCCGCATGTCCGTTTGGAAAGATTGTAAAGAGATGAATGGTCGGGGCGACAGGATTTGAACCGCGCGAGCACCGCTCGCGCAATCGAAACGAGGCCGCCTGACCTGAACAAAAATCGGACATGGGTACAACTCCGCATGTCCGTTTGGAAAGATTGTAAAGAGATGAATGGTCGGGGCGACAGGATTTGAACCTGCGACCTCATCGTCCCGAACGATGCGCGCTACCGAGCTGCGCCACGCCCCGAAACCCTTAAAATAAGGCTTCCATAAACAAAAAGCAGTCTCTTTTTATTTTCCGGTATGCTTTCCGGATATTCAGGTTCGAGTTATCAACCCGATTCAATACACTGATTTTACTCATTTCTACTGCCATGTCAATGACCCGGACCCTTGCTGTGCTGCTTTTCCTGATGCTTATATCAACCGCTTGTGGTGGGAGATCCGGCGATGGAGAGATCGCGTTTCTAAATGCAACCATCTGGACCGGTGATGATGCTTCTCCCATCCGCAATGGAGCCCTCATCATCCGCAATGGAAAAGTGGAAGAAGTGATCGACCTGGACCGACAGGAACTTCCGGATGTCCAGGAACGCATCG
The DNA here is from genome assembly GCA_964440655.1 of uncultured Balneolaceae bacterium. Lineage (GTDB taxonomy): Bacteria > Bacteroidota > Rhodothermia > Balneolales > Balneolaceae > CAYTTA01. The sequence goes on along the minus strand of CAYTTA010000041.1, from coordinate 5,419 downwards.
ACCTCAAAGGAAGCTACATCATCCCCGGGCTCATCAATGCCCACGGCCATGTTGGTTCGGCATTGGGTCTGGAGACAGGGCCATCCATCCATTCCAGGGAAAATGTGCTTGATCAGCTCCGGCTCTACGCCCGCTATGGCATCACCACCGTGGTAAGTCTGGGGGATGAACCGCCTCAGGCTTTTGATGTACGTCATCAGGAGGATCCCGTCGAGATGAAAATGGCCCGGTTCTTTCTCTCCGGTCCGGTTCTGAATCCATCGGATCCGGTGGAAGCCCGCAGGGAAGTGCGAGATCGGGCGGAACAGAACCCTGACTGGACCAAGATTCGGGCGGATGACAACCTTGGCCGGAACACGAAAATGTCTCCGGATATCTATCAGGCGATCATAGAGACCTCCCATGAGCACGGAATCCCCCACGCTTCCCACATAGTCACTCTGGAAGATGCAAAAGATCTGGTTCGCAAAGGTACCGATCTGATTGCCCACAGCGTAAGGGATCAGCCGGTGGATCAGGAGCTAATCACCCTGATGCTCGATGCCGGAATCTGCATCACCCCGACCCTCACACGCGAGATCTCCACCTTCATCTACAGGGACCGGCCCGAATTCTTTGATGATCCCTTTTTTCTGAGAGAGGCCGATCCGGAGGTGATCCGGCAGTTGCTTCAACCGGAAATTCAGCAGAGATACCTGGGAGCAGCGCCCGATTACTATATGCAGGCCCTTCCGCTGGCCCGTGAGAACATGATGACCCTGCACCGTGCGGGAGTCCCCGTTGCCATGGGAACAGACAGCGGACCTCCCGGACGATTTCAGGGATACTTTGAGCATATGGAGATGGAGATGATGCAGGAGTCCGGGATGTCTCCTCTGGAGGTGCTGCTTTCGGCCACGAGCCGTGCCGCCCGCTGTATGGGACTGGAAGAGCTGGGGAGACTTGCTCCGGGCAAGGCAGCCGATTTTATACTTCTCGATGAGAACCCGCTGGAGGATGTCCGGAATCTCCGAAGCCTGAGATCAGTCTATATTGGCGGGCAGAAGATTCCTGAAAAGGGCTAGAAACCAAAATGGCGCCTCCATTCCTGAAGGCGCCATCCTATCTTCTACAAAACCTCTAAGAACCTGGTTCCGTCGGGGCAATGATCCTGGCTTCAGGTCAACCGTTATGCAGGTTTTTGCAGGTTTTGCAGCTCTGCCCGTTTGCCAGGACCTTGCTTCCGGTTACCCGGCTCAGACTATTTTGGTAACCAGTTGTGCGGTACGTGCGGAATATCCTGCCTCATTGTCGTACCATCCTACCACTTTCACCAGGTTCCCGTTTGCCTTGGTCATCTTGCTGTCGAAGATGCAGGAATGCGGGTTGCCGATGATATCGGTAGAGACCAGTTCCTCGTCGGAGTATTCGAGAATCCCTTTCAGAGGTCCGTCCGCAGCCTGTCGGAATGCAGCAAGCACCTCCTCTTCCGTCACCTCTTTCTTCAGAATCATGATGAAATCGGTCAGTGATCCGTCCGGAACCGGCACACGCACGGCACTGCCATCCAGCTTTCCTTTCAGTTGGGGGAGCACCAGACCGACGGCGGATGCGGCACCCGTGGTGGTCGGAACAATGTTCTGAGCTGCTGCACGGGCCCGTCGCAGATCCTTGTGGGGACCGTCTACCAGCTGCTGATCACCGGTGTAGGCGTGAACCGTCGTCATGAATCCTTTTTCGATTCCGAAGGCATCATCCAGAACCTTCACCATGGGAGCCAGACAGTTGGTTGTACAGCTGGCGTTGGAGTAGATTTTCGCATCCTTGTCAATCAGATGGTCATTCACACCGATTACAATGGTGGGCACCTGGTCTTTTGCAGGAGCAGAGATAATCACCTTTTTAGCGCCACTCTCCAGGTGTTTGCCCGCACTCTGTGAATCACGGAAAAATCCGGTCGATTCGATGACCACTTCGGCACCCAGGTCACCCCATTTCAGGTTGGAAGGATCCCGCTCGGCAGCAACATGTACCTTCATCCCGTCCAGAATGAGATACTCTCCTTCCGTTTTCACTTCTCCCTGCCATTTGCCGTGTACTGAATCGTACTTGAACAGATGGGCCAGTGTTTTGGTGTCGGTCAGGTCATTCACACCGACCAGTTCGATTTCATCTTTGTGATACTGTAGAATGGAGCGCGCGACCAGCCGTCCAATCCGACCAAATCCGTTAATACCTACTTTTATCCTGGACATATTCCTATCCTCATTCAATTCAAGTTATTCCGCACTGATCAACCTGCATAAAATACGGTTTCTAATTCTGGCATTCCATTGGAACCGCTACCGTAACATCAACTCCATCCCGCCTTCCGGAATGAACTCCGACCCTGAGCTCTATCGGTTTTGTTTGATACGGGTTGATGCCTAAACCGAAATCCCTGCAGAACCGCACGGATCACCGGATCACGGTCATCTGCAAGGTCTTCATGTAGCGGGAACCGTTCTCCCCACGGGCCACCAGACGATAGAAGTAAACACCGCTGGCCAGACGGCCGGCATCCCACCGGATCTGGTAGACACCCTCGGGGCGGGACGCCTCATCCACCAGCGTCTCCACACGACGGCCAAGCACATCGTAGACCTCCAGACGAACCTGCGAGGGAACCGGCAGCCAGTATTCGATCGTCGTGCCTCCACGGAACGGGTTCGGCCAGTTCTGACGCAGGTTGTAAACCAGCGGAACGGCCTCCCGGGTGCGGAACTCAAGCGTCTGAAGGCTCGCCGTCTGATCGGTCCCGTCACTGGCAACCACCGTCCAGCTGTACTCCCGGTTCGGCAGGAAAAACTCATGCTCCGACTCGAGCGTCCAGGTGGTGTCGCTCAGCTCCTCAAGCCGGTACTCGGCCCCGTCATCACGCTGGAAAAGAAGCGTGTAGACGATCGCCTCGCCCTCCAGGGAGGAGGACTCCGTCCACTCGAACCGCAACCGGTTGACCGGAACCGTATCCTGGGCCGAGGGGTACAGAAGCTCGACCGGAGCCGGCGGATCGTTCACCTGCTTGACGCTCACCAGAAACTCGCGCATGCCCACCAGACCGTCCGGATCGATTGCCGTAAGCCGAAGTTGGATGTCCTCGGCATGGAAGAGCGGCGTGGTCGTCAAAACAAGCGTCCTCCGGTCGTTGTCCAGGTCGGCAATCAGGTACTGCTCGCCAGCCGCCTGCCGGCCGGCAGCCTCCCGGGCGGCCTGTTGTTCCATCCGGGTACCTTCGTGCCGGTAGGTGGCACCTGCACCTGTGGAGGTGTACAGCGAGGAGCTGCCTGAATGGTTCAAAATCGATGCAGCCGAGGCTCCATAAGTCTCCTCATCATTATCGACGCCGCTTTGATGAATACCGCTGTATGTGTAAGACGGAAGCGGACCAGAGCCCGGAGTACGGCCTTGCTCCTGCAGCCGGGCGGCCAGATCACGCAGCGCCTGGCTCGGGCCCAGCCCGTCAAAGCGCTGATCGATCATCTCGATCTGCCAGCTGATCTGCTGCGCGCCGTACAGGTTGTGGGTGACCAGCGTGTCCAGATCAATGCGGACGGTGTCGCGCTGGTTGAAGGTCAGACGACCTTCGGCATCCCCGATCCGAGCCACCACCGGCGGACGCGGAACCCGAAGAACATGCATCTCCATGACCGCATCCGACCAGTTGCCATACTGGTCATAGATCCGGTAGCCGATCGTGTCAACCCCGACAAACTCCGGATCCGGCTGGTAGAGAGAACGGTTCAGAGCCTCGCTCAGCACGGTCCCGGCCGTGGTGATCTCCCCGGCACGGCGAAGCTCCCCGTCAAGATGGAACAGCCGGCCGTGGGCCGGAATACCCCGAACCTCGGCCTGCACCGGACCTCCCGTGCGGTCCAGAGCCGCAAGGCGAACAATAAAGTCCTCGCCCTGGTGCAGAAGCACCCGGGTCACGTTGCGCACACCCGTGCCGCGTACCACCGCCTGCTCGGCATACAGGTGGTTGCCCAGCGCCGTCTGATCCAGGGAGACCGCATCCTTCGGACGGCTGGCAAACGTGTGGTAGAGAACCAGGTTCGGCTCATCCCCATTCAGGCGGATGTCCTTGGTCGCCTGGATCTCGGAACGGCTCCGCGGACGGTCCCACAGGCGGATCTCGTGGATCTCGGCCGTCAGACCCCGGCCGATCTCCAGCCGGGCCGTCGAGGAGCGTACGTTGCGGAACAGCGGGGCCCTGTGTACCTCGAACCCGTCGCGGTAGAGCTGGATCCGCTCCCCGACCGGATCGGCCACCAGCGAGATGTGCGTCCAGCTGAAGAGAGGACCGCCCGAGGCGCGGGCGGCCACGCCGGGTTGTGTACCGGCCGCTCTGGTTGCTGCTTCACCATCCGTATCGAAGAACTCCTCCACCCGGAAGGTGTGAAGCGTGCCCGCCTCATCGTAGATCTCCACAATAAGCGTGTTGCCAACCAGACGGATGCGGAACTGACGGCCCTCCTCGTCCTGGCCCCAGCGGGCGGCAATGAACCCGTCGCTGCCCAGCGAACTGAGCATGATCCAGGTCTCGAAGTTGAACCCTTCGGGCTGATCCAGCGATGGATCGGGCTCGGCGTAGACGTAAGAGTCCAGACCGCCGTCAAAGACGATCGTGTTGACCGAATCGATCAGAGAGGGGATCGGGGCCGCCTCCCGGGCCTTCAATGTGAAGGTGACCGGGTCGATCAATCCATCTTCAGTGCGCGCGCGGATTGTATAACTTCCTTCGACAGATCCTAGCCTTGCGGCTACACGGGCTATTCCGTCCGTGCCACTCACCACCTTCTCTTCGGAAAGTTCCTGATCCTCTGCACCTTGCGGTATCCCTGCGAACTCAAAGGTTACAGATTCTCCCGCAATCGGATTCTCCGCCGCATCCAGAACCTGAACAGCAAGTGAGTCGGACAGCCAGCTACGGGTCCAGTTCGACTGATTGTTGCCCGATACCAGAACCAGTTTGGCGGGGGTTGATGTTGATTCCTCCACCTCCAGCGTAAATTCAAGCTCTGCCTCGGCGCCCGCCCCGTCGGTGACCACCACCGTGAACGTGTAGGTGCCGGGGTCGGTCGGCGTGCCGGAAAGCTCACCCGTGGCCGGATCAAGCGCCAACCCGGCGGGCAGACCCCCAGCCGGAACGTCGAAGGCAAGCGGAGCCGTACCCCCAGCCACATCGATCGCGACCGGACCATACTCCTGGTCCACCACCGCAGCCTCAAGCTCCGGAACGGCCGTGATGCTCGGGGCGGGGTTGATTGTAATCTCCAGGTCGATGCTCGCCGTGGCTCCGTCGGCATCCTCCACCTGAACCGTGAAGACAAAGCTCCCCGACTCGGTCGCAGCCCCCGTGAACGAACCGTCCGCCTGCAGGGTCAAGCCCGCAGGAAGAGCA
>CAYTTA010000040.1:17018-23853 GCA_964440655.1 uncultured Balneolaceae bacterium | reverse complement strand
CGGCGCGCCGGGGAGGCGCCAGGGTCTCCCGTAACATTCCGGTAACCGCCGCGTAGGCTTCATCCCCCAGGCTTTCTCCGGTCAGCGAAAAAACAACCCTCCCCTGTCTCCTGAAAAAGCGGAACATTTTGTATATTCAGGGTTTGTCTTTCGCAAACAGATCCGGTTCATGAGTCGCACAGAAACGAGCAGAAAAGAAGAGAAAAACAGAGAGGTTTCATCCGGGGAAAACCGGAACGGGAGCTTGGCGGCCACGCGGCCGATCGTCGTAAAAGGGGCGCGGGTTCACAACCTGAAGAATATCAATGTGACCATTCCCCGCAACAGACTCACGGTGATTACCGGGGTATCGGGATCGGGCAAGTCGAGCCTCGCTTTCGACACCATCTATGCCGAGGGTCAACGCCGCTATGTGGAGAGTCTCTCTAGTTATGCCCGACAGTTTCTTGAACGGATGGACAAGCCGGATGTGGATCACATTCAGGGCATCTCCCCTGCGATGGCGATCCAGCAGAAAAACAGCTCTACCAACCCCCGCTCAACCGTCGGGACCTCCACCGAAATCTACGACTACCTGCGGCTTCTCTTTGCCCGAATCGGCAAGACCATCTCCCCCGTCTCCGGCAAGGAGGTTCAAAAGGACACCACCGCCACGGTGATCCGTGAGCTTTTTGAAGAGCGGGAAGAGGGAGAGCGGTTCTACATCCTTTTTCCGATTCCACGGCGGGAAAAGAAGAGTGCGGCCGAGGAGCTTGCCGTCCTGAAGGAGAAAGGATTCACCCGATTGCTCCTACTGGAGGATGAAGAGGTGCTGGAGCTCACAACCGGGGATGGGGAGAAGGCGGCCGCTACGATCAATCCGGATGAATACCGGGTCCTGGTGGACCGGCTGGTGATCCGCAAGGATGAGGAGACCCGCGGCCGGATTGCAGGGTCGCTGGAGACCGCCTTTCTGAACGGAAACGGCCGCTGCTCGATCAAGATCCGCCACGGGGAGGAGCTCCCTTTCAGCGAGCGGTTTGAACGGGACGGGATGGAGTTTCTGGAGCCGACCCCCCAGATGTTCTCTTTCAACAACCCCTTCGGTGCATGCGACACCTGTGAAGGGTTCGGTCGGGTGGCCGGAATAGACGAGGAGCTGGTCATTCCGGATCCGGCACTCTCGATCCGGGCCGGTGCCATCGCCCCTTTCTCCAGCCCGAAATTCAGCAAGTATCTGCGTGATCTGGTGAAGGTGTTCGCCCGGTACAGCCTCCCGATCGACATTCCCTACAAGGATCTGCCCCGCGAAGTGATCCGTGTCATCTGGGACGGGAAGGATGAGTACATTGGCATCAACGGCTTTTTCGAGGAGATCCGGAGCCAGTTCTACAAAGTTCACATGCGGATATTCTATGCCCGCTACCGCGGGTACAGCCGCTGCCGCAAGTGCGAGGGTTACCGCGTTCGTCCCGACGCGCTCTATGTGAAGATCAACGGTCTTCACATCGGGGAGGTCTCCGAGATGACGATCGGCCATGCCCGGAAGTGGTTCGAGGAGCTGGAGCTTTCGGAGTGGCAGCAGGAGGTGGCCGGTCAGATCCTCTTCGAAATCCGCAAACGGTTGAAATACCTCGACGAGGTGGGGCTCGACTATCTGACGCTCGACCGGCTCACCAGCACCCTGAGCGGCGGGGAGTCCCAGCGGATCAGTCTCTCCAACTCCCTTGGCAGCTCTCTGATCGGAAGTCTCTATGTTCTGGACGAACCGACGATCGGGCTTCATCCGCGCGACAACGACCGGCTGATCCGGATTCTGGCCTCGTTACGGGACATCGGCAATACAGTTCTCATTGTGGAGCATGATCCGGAGATGATCCGTGCGGCCGACCACATCATCGATATCGGCCCCTTTGCCGGCACACACGGCGGGGAAGTGGTCTTCGCCGGATCAAACGAAGAGCTGCTGGAGGCACCGACTCTTACCGGGAAATATATGAGCGGGCGCAAGTCGATCCCCGTTCCGGAGAAACGGCGCAAAGGGACCGGCAAGGTGATCCGTCTTGAAGGCGCCTCCGAGCACAACCTGAAAGATATCGATGTGGAGTTCCCTCTCGGGAAGCTGGTCTGTGTGACCGGAGTGAGCGGTTCGGGCAAGTCGACACTGGTCCACGATACGCTCTATGCGGCTCTGCAAAAGAAGCTTGGGACCTGGAAAGAGAAGGTGGGCCGACACCGTTCCCTGACCGGAATCCAGCAGATCGAATCGGTCGAGATGGTGGATCAGAGCCCCATCGGCCGCTCCACCCGCTCGAATCCCGCTACCTATACCAAGGCTTTTGACGGAATCAGAACCCTCTTTGCCTCCACCCGCCAGGCGAAAATGATGGGATACACGCCCGGCCATTTCTCTTTCAATGTTCCGGGAGGCCGTTGCGAGACCTGCCAGGGAGAAGGGGTGCAGAAGATCGAGATGCAGTTCATGGCCGATATCGAGCTGGTCTGCGAGACCTGCGGGGGGACGCGCTTCCGCCGGGATGTTCTCTCTGTCCGATACCGGGGCAAGAACATTCATGAAGTACTGGAGATGCCGGTCTCGGAGGCGCTGGAGTTCTTTGTCGATGAGGAGGCAGTCACCACCCGTCTGCAACCCCTGGAAGATGTCGGATTGGGATATCTGCGTCTTGGTCAGAGTGCCACAACGCTTTCCGGTGGAGAAGCTCAGCGGGTCAAACTCGCACGTTTCCTGAACCGGAGCGGATCGGCGGGTCACACCCTCTACTTTTTTGATGAGCCCACGACCGGGCTCCATTTCGAGGATATCTCCCGACTGTTGCACTCTTTCCACGAACTGGTGGAGAGCGGCAACTCGGTGATCATCATCGAACACAACCTGGATGTGATCAAGAGTGCGGACTGGGTGATCGACATCGGACCCGAAGGGGGCTACGGCGGAGGGCAGATCGTCGGGGCCGGTACACCCGAACAGATTGCAGCCCTTCCTGAAAGCCATACCGGACGCTATCTCCGCAAGGTCCTGTAGAGAGTCCCGGATTTTTCCTGTCCTACCATTCTGCAAGAGTGAAAAACGCCTGCAGACAACGGGTTGCCTGCCTGTTGATGGCAGATAAAGTTTTTTTTATTACATCGGGTTCCACCGGAAGTTTTTATCATTTCCATTCAACCCCGAAACAAATATTCAAGAGAGATGAACAGGTTATTCACATTCGTTCTATCCGGGTTTCTCATCGTCGGAGTGATTTCAGCACAGGCACAGGCGCAATCGCCCCAGGTAGGAATCAAGGGTGGAGTCAACATCGTCGATTTTGTCAATACAGATCTGGATACCGACCGGCGGGCAACCCCCATTATCGGTCTGGTACTGGATTTCTCATCCATTAATTCGCCCGTTGGAATCGAAACAGGAGTCTTCTACACCCGTAAAGGCGCCGAGGTGGCCGGTACCGATCTGAATGTCGACTATCTGGAACTTCCCGTTGTGGCGAAGCTCTTCTTCACCAGCTATTCCGACATAAGACCGCATCTGCTGGTAGGTCCATACGTGGGATACAACATCAACACCGATGGTGTGATCGATGATCTCGGAGTTCCCGGCGCGGGGGTCGATGTATCGGATCAGGCGCGGGATTTCGATTTCGGTGTTCATTTCGGAATCGGATCGGACTTTCATATCGGCATGTCGGCCATAGACCTTCAGGTCCGCTACGGGATGGGCCTCATCTCCGTCTTTGAGGAGGAGTTTGATGATGACATCCGTCACGGTGTATTCAGCATTCTGCTGGGGCTGAAGTTTTAGACGCATACCGTAGACATATCGCAGAGACCGGGCTCCTGAAACGGGAGTCCGTCTCTTCTTTGAAACCGCCTGCCGGGAATCGCCCGGGTCCCGACTCTCCTCTCCTTGCCCGGATTCACAGGCCGCTTTCGGTAACCATTGGGAAAGCCGCTGCCAATCCCCGCACACTTCCCCTTTCTGCCTGAATGTTGTATTCCTCTTGGGGATTTGATTTCTTTAGAGCGGTTTTTCTTCGCATCGGAACGCCGTTCAAAACGCCGGTCAGGAGTGCGGCCGGTATGCTGCACTGCAGATAAAAATCCGGATGCGGTGAAACCTGGATTGTCTTGTCTGGAAGAAAAAGCGGATCGGTCTGGAACTTCTCGAACGGATACTTGTACAGTTTGCCAACTATGCCTGGGGAACCCCCATGCTGGTGCTGCTGGTAGGCGGCGGGGTGTTTTTTCTCATCTATTGTCGCTTTATCCCCTACCGCCACTTCGGTCACGGCATTGAGGTGCTTACCGGGAAGTACGATGATCCGGATGCACCCGGTCAGATCAACCATTTTCAGGCTCTGACGAGTGCCCTGGCCGCCACGATCGGGATGGGAAATATCAGCGGTGTGGCGGTGGCTCTTTCCACCGGAGGACCGGGGGCTGTTTTCTGGATGTGGATGACAGCGGTTGTAGGGATGGCGACCAAATATTTTACCTGTACCCTCTCCATCATGTACCGTGGGTATGATACCGACGGCCAGATCCAGGGCGGGCCGATGTACTACATCACCGAAGGCCTGGGGAAAAAGTGGAAACCGCTCGCCATCTTCTTTTCACTTGCCGGTCTTATAGGCTGCACCCCCATGTTTCAGGCCAACCAGATGACCCAGATGATCCGGGACATCCTGCTTGCCGATAGCGGATGGCTGGGGTACAACACGATGGTCCTGTCAGGAACATCTCTCTCCGAAGCCGGATTCCGACTTTCCGACATCCTCACAGGGATGATCATCGCTTCACTGGTGGCGATCGTGATATTCGGAGGAATCCGGAGGATAGCCGGGGTAGCCTCCCGACTTGTCCCCCTTATGGTTCTGATCTATTTCACGACGGTTCTCTACATTGTGATCACACACATTGAGCAGGTTCCTTCTGCCTTTGCCCTCATTTTCACCGATGCCTTCACGGGACAGGCAGCGGCGGGAGGAGTAGTTGGTGCAGTGATATCGAACGGAGTACGACGGGGAGCCTTTTCCAACGAAGCCGGGATGGGGACCGAGGCGATGGCTCACGGAGCGGCCAAAACGGTGGAACCCGTCCGTGAAGGGCTGGTCGGGATGCTCGAGCCGGCGATCGATACGCTGCTGGTCTGCACGTTGACCGCCCTTGCGTTGCTGATGACCGGCGCCTGGACCGAGCCCGGCCTGGACGGTGTCACCATGACCGCGGTAGCCTTCGGAAAGGGGGTTCCGGTTGTGGGCACGGCCGTTCTGATGGTGTGTGTCCTGATCTTCAGCATCACCACGATGTTCACCTACTCCTACTACGGGACCAAGTGCCTCAACTTCCTGGCCGGTGCCCATAACGCGAAGTACTACAACTACTTCTACATCTTTTCCATCTTCTTCGGATCGATCTCCTCCATCAGCCTGGTCATCAACCTGATCGACGGCTGGTTTGCCATGATGGCAATCCCCACCATGATCTCGACCATCCTGCTCGCTCCCAAAGTGATGGAGGCGACCCGCAGCTATTTCGCCCGGTACGAAGAGGAGCGGGTATCCACAGAGTAAGGATTCCGGTATTTCTGATCTTATGTCAGAAAAGCGATGCCAACCGTTCTTCGAACAAAGGGGTTGAGATCTCTTAAGTAACCATCACGGTCAGTACCACCCCAGTTTGAAACCCCACCGGCCGATGTCGAAAAGAAAGGCGAGGCCCCAGTAGAATACAAAATAGGATCCGCCGCCAAGGAGAGCGAGTGCCGTCAGCATCCTGGGCTGATGCGGCTTTTCCGACGCCCAGTGCATCATCCGGTCACCTGCAAGCCAGACCATGAGGAAGAGCAGGCCCAGCAGGACGGCAATCTGCCCCAGGCCATGGATCATCATGACGGCCGCTCCGTAGAGAGGGCTTTCGGCTGTTGCTGCATAGGTGAGAAACTCCCGGAAGACGGGAAAGGGACGTCCCACCGCGAACAGTCCAACCAGTGCTCCCATCAGGGAGGCTTTGGTCGTGGATGAGGAGAAAAACTCGCGTGTAACCGGCGAGAGTCTGCCGGTGAATCCCTGCAGATACCCAAGCTCGAGAAGCCCCCAGAAGATCATCGCCAGACCGATGATAGAGAAGACCGTCTGTGCCTGTGCGAGGCGTACACTCATCCGGTTGATCGCCTCCACCCCTTCGGGACCAAGCAGTCCGACAAAGATGCCATAGGCGGCTCCAATCAGCAGAACGGGGAAGATGAATGCGGTGACCGACCGGAGTGCAGAGCTGCGGGTGGAGTCCACCCCGTTCGAGCAGGTCAGCCCCGGGATCATGGCAAATGCGACACAGTTGCATGCGGTGAACGTGGCGGCCAGGCCGGCGATAGCTGCAAAGAGGAACCCGAACCCGCCCCCTCGTTCGTCATAGGCGCCGGCAAGAGCACCGGTGTCCCCGATCGTCTTCCCGGCAATAATGTCCCGTCCGAACCCGTCTACCAGATGGTAGTTCCAGAATCCGGCAATGAGAATACCCAGGGCGGCGACCCCGAGTCCCCATATCATTCGTTTCCATGAATCGTAATGTCGGAAAAAAAGATCTTGATGACGGGGTGTGCCCGCTGCAGGTGCCACCCGCTCTGGGGCGGAAGGTACGGGGAACGCAGGTTGTGTGGATTCGGCCTCTGCGGGATTGTCCGCTTTTGGTAGTGCCATGGCGTAGCTCCGCTGTATTAATTGCGGTTATCAGGTCCGTATGCGGACAGTTTGGTCAATCAGCCGGAGAAACTCAAGCCTTCCCTGCACATCGGCCATGACCGCAGGCTGTACCGTACCGCAGGCTGTACCGTACCGCAGGC
>CAYTTA010000040.1:15457-16918 GCA_964440655.1 uncultured Balneolaceae bacterium | reverse complement strand
ACCGCAGGCTGTACCGTACCGCAGGCTGTACCGTACCGCAGGCATCACAACACCCTGTTTTTTGTCTCTTTTCCGAAGAGGGAGGCTGCGAATCCCACAAGATAGGTGAGCGAGAAGACCATCAGTGCGTTGCCGTAGCCACCGAGAACCGGAACCAGTATCCCGACAAAGAAAACGGATGCGGCGGTGACCAGCCTGCCTGCATTGAAGCAGATTCCGGTGGCGGTGGAGCGGATCTGCACAGGGAAAAGCTCCGGAATATAGATCATCAGAATTCCCTGGGCGAATCCGAAAAAGAGCGAAAGAAGGGAGGTATGAAGGTAGATGATGGAACTGAATTCGCTGTTGGTCAGATAGAGAAGAGCGGATGCTGCTCCGGCCCCCGCAAATGAAAGCATGAGCGTACGTTTCCGGCCCAGGGTATTGGCCAGAAAACCGGCTGCAAGACACCCTGCAATCCCGCCCATCCCCAGAAGCATGATGAGAATGCTTCCCTCCTGCTGGCCAGCTCCCATCCCGGTCAGGCTGTGGGCCCAGGTCGGAAGCCAGGAGAAGGTGGACCAGATGCCGATCGACATGGTTCCGAAGATGACGGCCCCGATGATGAAATCGCTCCGGTGCTCATCACTGAAAAGCACCGCAAGGGAACCTTTTTCCGAGCCGGATCTTTCCCTGTTCGATCCGTCCGATGGCACCGATCCGTCCGATCCCGCTGAGCTCTCCCTGCTGCCCGCGCTCCCGCCCAGACTCTTCCACTGCTCCGGCTCGCGCAGCAGCAGCCAGCAGGCCAGCGACAGAAGGAGGGGAAATACCCCGGTCAGAAAGGCGCTTCTCCAGTCGGGAATGAGCCAGGTGACCGCCCCCGAAGCGATAATCCCGATCGGAAAGCCGATGGCCAGCAGGCTCAGGATGAGTGGGCGCACACGGACCTTTTTGCCCCAGACTTCAGCGACAAACACCGCACAGAGTACCATCGTTGCCCCCACTCCGATGCCGCTCAGAAAACGGAACAGGACAAGGATCTGCCAGCCGGGGGACCAGGCAGCACCGAGCGAGGAGAGGGCGATGAGCAGGATGGAGGCCGAAAGGCTTGCGGCACGGCCGAAACGGTCCCCGAACCAGCCGAAGGAGATCCCTCCGATTGCCCACCCCACCAGGTAGAGGGAGCCGATCCAGGACCCGATGTAGCCGATGCGTGCCTCATCGAGCGTTCCGAGCAGATCCTCCACCGAATCGGGGAGGTAGGTCGCCATGAGGGTGGAAAACATCCCGGCAAAGAAGTTGCCTCCGAAACCCAGCAGGAGTGCGGTGATCTCATATCGGCGGGAGGAGCGGTTCGGTGTCGGCCGGGCGGTTGCAGACGCCTCCCTGCCGCTTCCGGACGCGTCCGTGGCTCTCCCGTCGCTCAGCCTCTTGCCGGAACGGGTGGTTTCCGTTGTGGATTCACTTGTCATGATGGCC
>CAYTTA010000040.1:0-15357 GCA_964440655.1 uncultured Balneolaceae bacterium | reverse complement strand
GCCGTGGTATGCATGATTCGGAATGAGTTGTCGGACAGTGCTGTGAGATTGAAATGGTCAGGTTGTGCTGGAATGAACTAGAATGAATAGGTGACGCTCAGGAGCACGCTTCGTGGAAGAATTCCAAGTCCGGTGGAGTAGAAGGTCTGGGAGACCGTACCCGCCTGTGGCCCCGAAGTGACCAGCACGTCCGCCGTGCCGTCATTGTTCACCCGGAGTACATCCTCGCCCGTCCGGTTTGCCATCTGGGCGATTGCCTGGGTGTTGAACAGGTTGGTGCCTCGCACGGAGAAGGCGAGCCGGTTGAACGTAAGTCCGGCTCCGCCCATCACCTCACTGTAGGCGGGAATGGTCATTGTGTTGGGACGGTTGGCCATCCGCTCGCCTGTATAGCGCCAGTTCACGAACAGATCGAGCCGGCGGTACTGATAGGAGGCGGTCAGGTCGGCCATGAACCTCACGATCTCATTCAGGTAGTTGCCCGAATAATCCCTCCGGTGGAGACCGCTTTCAGGGTTGCTGCCGGGGACGAAGAACTCATATTCAAAGCGGGTGAAGCGGGGGTCCTGGAGCGTGGTGTTCAGGCGGAGGTCGAAACCCCGATAGAGCTGTGCGGCCGCCTCGACCTCCAGCCCGATGGTCCGGGTATCCCCGGTGATCGGCAGGAAGATGAAACTCCCGTCCGCCTGACCCCGGTGCAGGGTGGTGATCAGATTCTTGCTGGAGCTGTAGAAACCGGTAAGAAGAAGGGACAAGCGGTCGCTCTGCGCCTTGACTCCCGCTTCTCCCTGCAGGATCGATTCGATCTCTCCGCGGTTTGTATCCCCGGTCACCTGGCTTCCGTCGCTCGACTGGAAGGTCCACTGGCGCACTTCCGGCGCCCTGTTCCCCCGGCTTGCCCGGGCGTAGAGGGCCAGCCGGTCGGACAGTTTGTAGTTCAACCCGACCGAGCCGCTGAGAGTGCGGAAGGTGTAATCCCATTTTCGGAAAATCCCGCTTCCGAACATTCCCGCTTCAGACTGCTCGGGAGTCGGAACGAAGGGGGGGTATCCCGGAGGGAGCTCCTGCCCCACCACCTCGCCGTTCTCCACCCGCCCCGGAACAAGGGGACGCTCGGCATCCCCGTTGCTGAAGTTGAGATCAAATCGGACTCCGGCCTCCAGATGAAGCCGGTCGCTGATCTGCCAGCTGTCTCCGGCATAGAGGGCCGCGATGTTGGTGTAGTTCCGGAGATTGAAGTAGCCGGAGTTGAACCCGGCAAATCCGTGGACCGGGGTAAGACCCACCGGCTCCCCGTCCTGGCCGGGGATCATGACCTGGATCATCCTGGGCTGGTTGGCCACCTCGACAAACACCCCGTTCTGGATGAGCCGGAATTCGCTCCGCCAGGTGGAGTAGTAAAGACCGGCGTGAAGATTGTGGTTCGCGACCGTCCGGCTCGCCTGAAGGTTGGAGATGAAATTGGTCACCGGTTGCTCGGAGAAGGCCATCCCGTGCACACTCATCAGCCCGTTTCCGTTCAGGTTGGCCACCTGCTGCGGGTCGGTGATCACTTCGCCCGAATGGACGAACCGGACCAGTCGCGGCACGGAGGCGGGGAGATTGGGCTGACCGAAGGCGGAGATCGGGAAGGGATCGGCCACGTCGATCATCAGGTTCATGTCATTCTCCGAGTGGAGCATCCGGCTGCGCAGTGTCAGCGTCCAGCCGCTCTCCAGATTCTGGGAGAGCTCCAGGCCGACCATCTTGTATTCGGTGTGGTAGAGGTCGTCCATATTTTTCCGGGAGAAGCTTCCCGGATTGAAGGCATCGGGGAGAGTGAAGATGGTCTGGCCCGAGACGAAGGAGGTCCCCTCTCCGATGGCCGGACCACCCGGCACCGGTTCAGGCTTCTTGTAGTTCTGAATCGGGCTTCCCATGTACCAGGCGTTCCGTTCATTCAGATACTTCCCGTAGAGACGGATGTATCCGGAATCCATCAGGCGGGTAAGGTTCACCTTGATCTGCCCGCCGCGGTTGGCCGGGAATCCGATGGGTCGAACCCCTTCATCGTACCGATAGTAACCGCCGGCATTGAAGCGCCAGTTCTCCGACAGGGGTCCGCCGATGTTCAGGTCCTGGCGGTACATGCCATGGAGACCGACGCTGTTTTTCAGGACGCCATCAAATTCACTGCCGCCTGTTTTGCTGATGAAGTTGATGATGCCGCCCGGGGTGTTGGAGGCGAATACGGCCGAGCTGCCGCCCCTTACTGCCTCGACGCGTGCGATCGTCTCGTCATATTTCACCATGGCATCCGGAAAGGCAAAGAGCAGTCCCGGCGGCTCGAAAACCGGCAACCCGTCTTCCTGCAGGCTGATGTAGCGGAAAGAGCTGTTGGCGGTGACCGGAAGCCCCCGAACGGTCACGTCTGCACCGGCCTCCCCGTAGTTGCTGGTTGCCTGCACCCCGGGAACCGCTTTGATCAGATCGGCCGGTCCCCTCTGGATTCGCCGGTCGACAAGCGTCGGATTCAGGGAAGTGATGGCCGTGCTCGATTCGAGCTGTGTCGCGGGATTGAAGGTCCCCGAGACGACCACTTCATCCAGTCCGAGAGGGTCCTGGGCGAGCCGGAACTGCAGAAAGGGCTCGGAGCCGTCCCCGACCGTGAAACTTTGCCGGACGGAAGAATAGCCGACAAAACGGACGATCAGAGTTTGTTCTCCGGAAGGGATCCCGGAGAGGACAAAACTCCCCTCCCTGTCGGCTACCGCACCGATGTGGGTTCCTTCCAGCTGTATCGTGGCCCCGGGAAGAGGCTGATCTGACGTATCGGTAATGCGGCCGCGCACGGTGGAAGTCTGGGCGGCAAGTTCCTGTGCCCCTGTCAGGGATATTGCGGCAAAGGCAGTAAAAATGATAAGAGAGGCAAGTAGGGTTTGTAGCGCTTTGTCTCTATTCAATGAGGTCGTGTTTACGGTTCAGGGAAAAGGGGGACTTTCATTCGCCTAGTCCCCTTCATATTTGTGGGCATCGTACCCCTGCGGGGGGCGCATGTATCCGCGGTTCACGATCCGGTCCGCAAGCGTCCGGTAGAAGTCCGGATTCTCGGGTGTCCAGGCGGCCAGTCCGTCCACATACCGGTTGTAGAGACAGAAGAGCGCCGCAATCAGGACGGTGTCATGAATCTCCATGTCGGTCGCTCCGTGCCTGCGTGCCTCGGAGACATCCGCTTCGGTTACAAGCCTGCCGTTTTCACGCACTTTTGCCGCGATCCGGAGGAGTGCCTTCATCTTGTCACTGACCGGCGCGGAGTCGATCTCCTTCTTGACCGCTTCGGTGACCGAGGAGTCACCCAGCAGCAGATCGGCGGCGGCGGTGTGGGCGGTTGCACAGAACCGGCATTCATTTCCATGTGATACAATGGTGGCGACCAGCTCCCGCTCTCCTTGGGTTAGGGTCGATTCGCCTCGCAATAAAATCTGGGTGAGCTTCCGGATGGGCTCCGCCGTATCGAGCCGGTATTCAAGCAGTCCCATGATTCCCGGAAGACCTTCCTCCACTTTGATATGAGCCATCACGATCCTCCTTTTACCACCTGATTGAAACGGCCGGCGTAGCCCACCTCGGCCATGCGCCGGCCCATCTCTCTGTACGCTTCGGGATCTTCGGGGGCAATGGTCGCAAGCCCGTCCACATAGCGGTTGAACATCGAGAAAGCGGCGGCGATCAGAACGGTGTCGTGGATCTCCCTGTCTCCGGCTCCCTCCTTTCGGGCACGCTCGATATCCTCTTCGGTTACCAGGCGCCCGTTCTTCTGCACCTTGCCCGCGATCTGAAGAAGGGCGCGGAGCTTTTCCGATACGGGAGCACTCTCCAGATCTTCGAGGACAGCATCGACCAGATCGCTCCGCTCCCCGAAGAGATGACGGGAGGCGGCGGCATGACTCGAGGCACAGAAACGGCACTCGTTCAGCGAGGAGACGTAAGCCGCGATCAGTTCCCGTTCCGAGGATGGAATGGGGGAATCATTGCGAAGCAGGGCTTCAGCCAGTTCATAGAGAACGCTGCCGGTATCCTGCCGGTAGGCGACCAGACTGCGGATGCCAGGCAGATTTTCCGGTAGTTGTATATGTGGCATGACGTGATACCATTTTATTTGAAGGGGAATTCTTCCTGCCCATACAGACTTCGCTGAAAAAAAAGAAGTCGAAGGGTCAAATGAAAAAGAAATAAATTGTAAAAGAAAGAGATGGGGATAAGTTTAATCCGTCGGCTATTCCCTGTTTAGTCCTTTTTATCCATTCATCGAGCCATCGCGCGATGGTCTTGATGGAAAAAAACACTTTCGGGCGGGCTTATCGGGACATGACTAGAAGAGAGGATGGTTACGGAGGATGGCAAGCAGGAGCGGGTAGAGATCCTGGTCCCGGTGGTTGTAGCGGAACTCACACTCTTTCAGGTGGTAGTGAAATGTGGAGGAGTGTATGCCCTTGAATTTGGCCAGTCGCAGCCGGGTTGCGGCCCAGAAACTTTCGATCCGGTTTCTTTTTGCCCGCAGTTCCGCCGGTGAATCCCCGTTCAGATTAAAGAAATGGTGTGTATCGGTTCTCAGATCGATCCACATGTCATAAACATTTTCCCGCGAATTCGTGGCACTTTCCTGTTCAATCCGTTCCGCAAGTCTGGTATAGATCTTCCCGTCCATCTCCTTTGCCAGAATCACAAATCCCCCTTCCGGATCCTCCATCTTTTCCTGCTGATGCCGGAGTATGGCGGGGGCATGCAGAGAAGAGTGGAGCTCGATCTTCCTGCGTATCTCGTTCAGATACCGGTTAACGGTGTTCCTGTTCAGTCCTGTCAATTTGGTTATTTGCACGGCGGTCAGATCCAGCGCAAAGAAGCGCAGAAGTTCACGAAACTTTGCCTCGCTGAGCCTGGCGCGGTTTACATACCTGTTTTTCATTGGTATTCAACAGGTTGGTTCAATATTGCTGGTCTGATCTGGTCATGAGCCATCCGGGTAAGGTCATGAAATCAGGCTGATCTGGTCATGATCTGCCTGTCGCTGTTTTTCTTTAGACCAAGTCTAAATAATATTGCGCATCTTTTCAATTGGGCTGAAGATTGAATACCAATGAAATGCGTCTGTCTGGCGGGACTGCTGCCGCTATTATTTATAATCGTGCCAAATGCTACCGCCCAGATTCTGGAAGGGACGGTAAGGGATCAGGAGGGAAGGCCGCTCGCGGATGTTCATCTGATCGTTGAGCATACACGGAGTTTTGCCATCAGTGATGATGATGGCCGGTTCCGGCTTGTTCTGTCTGAGAGGAAACCAGAGAGCCGTACGGAGACACTCCCCAGAGAGCGATCCGACAAGGCAGAAGATTCCTCTATAAAAGGAGCCGATGGGCCGGTCCTCCTGGCTACCCGGATCGGATACGAACCGCTTCGGGTCCGTCCGGTTCATGCCGGGTCTTCGGATTCCGCCACCACTCCTCTCTTTCGCTATGAGGTCCGCATGCAGGAAGCGGTGTATGAAGCCGGAACGCTTGTGGTGACCGCCACGCGGACGGTGCGGGATATTGAAGAGGTCCCCATTCCGGTCACGGTGGTCACCGGCGATGAGATCCGCAGATCCGGCAGCATGCGTCTTAGCGATGTGCTGGCAGAACAGACAGGGATGCAGCTGGTCCATGATCACGGTTCGGGGATTCAGATCCAGGGACTGGATCCGGACTATACCCTGATCATGATCGACGGCAACCCGGTTATCGGCAGAACGGCTGGAACGCTTGATCTGACCCGCATCTCGGTAGGCGATGTTGAGCAGATCGAGATCGTAAAAGGTCCCTCCTCCGCCCTTTGGGGAAGCGAAGCGCTCGCCGGTGTGGTGAACATCATCACCCGGAAAAGGGACGAGCCCCTGAGGGGCGGCGTGAAGAGCCGGTTCGGCCGGTTCCGCACCCTGGATCTTGAGGCGGATCTCTCCACCTCCGGCAAGCGGTGGCGGAACGAATTTTTTGTAAATCACAACCGGTCGACCGGTTACAGCCTCAACCCCAACTCCATCTCGCAGACGGTACCTGAATATGGGAATACCACACTGAACATCCGGAGCGGGGTTGAGATAACGGACTGGATGGATCTTGACGGGACCTTCCGCTTCTACGATGAGCAGCAGCAGAACCTGGCACTCTCCGCCCTGAGCTCGCGTCCCGATGAAACCACAGAAAGACTGGTCCTCCAGTCGGAAGAGACGCGTCGTGAATGGATGGGACATCTTACGCTCTCACTGCGGCCGGCAAGTCGACTCGATCTCGACCTCGAATTTCTCTCCAATGTCTACCATTCCGGTCATGAACTCACCCCCACCGGGCGAAGCGTCCCCGCTGCCGGCAGCGTCTATGAATCCACCAATTTCCGACAGCAGTACCACCGCCCGGAACTGAAAGCCGGGTTCCGCTGGAATCTGCAGCACCATACACTGGGCGGAACCGGTCTGGTTGTTGAGAAACTGACCGCTGAACGCTATCAGGGGCAGCCCACCTTTACCACCCGCTATCTCTTTCTTCAGCACAGCTGGAACCCGGCGGGGTGGATCGAGGTGACCGGCGGATTCCGCTATGATGCTCACAGCGAGTACAGTTCCCAGCTGAGTCCGAAATGGTCAGCCAGGGTCAAACCCTGGAAGCGTCTTCAGCTGCGCATCTCCCTCGGTCGCGGTTTCAAGGCACCCGACTTCCGCCAGCTCTGGCTCAATTTCACCAATGCCACCGAAGGGTACACCGTATTCGGATCGGGCACTCTTCAGGAGGGGCTGGAACGTCTTGAGCAGGAAGGGGCACTGAGCCGGATTCTGGTTCCGGCAGAGAGTATCGGCAGGATCGAGGCGGAATCCTCTCGGGCGATCAATGCCGGTTTTGATCTCGATATCGGAGAAGAGAGGGACGGCCGGAATTATCCGGTTCGTCTGCGGGTGAACCTCTTCCGGAATCAGGTCTCGGATCTGATCGAAACAGCCCTCGTCGCCCGGAAAACCAACGGCCAGTCGGTCTTCACCTATATGAATGTGGATCAGGCGCGCATGCAGGGCGTGGAGGCGGAGCTCAGCTGGAGGCCACTCCGCGAGCTGAATCTGTCGGCGGGATATCAGTTGCTGGATGCACGCAGACGGATCGAGCGGGAGCGGCGAACGCAGGGGCCAGACGGAGAGGTGGTAACCCGCACCGATGTTTCCATGCGGCCGATGTTCAACCGGTCTCTTCATTCGGGAACCATCAAGCTCTTTTATGAGCACGATTCAGGGTGGGGCGCAAATCTCCGGGGAGTCCTTAGGGGGAGGTACGCTCTCTACGATATCAATGGAAACAACTATGCAGAGCGCAACGAACTGGAGGCTGGATATACGGTCTGGAATCTTGCCCTGATGCGGGAGCTGTCCGGAAATGTCACCCTGCAGATTGGAGCAGACAACCTGTTCAACTACCGCAACATTAATCAGCCCTGGCTGGCGGGAAGGATGTGGTATCTCCAGGCATCGGTACGGTTCTGATTGGCTGGCAGCGGCGTCCTGCTACCGTTCCACCCGGGTAAAGGAAGCAATCCCGGATGATGGAAGGCCACTGAATCAACCGCTTTGAAAAAGGGCCATTTGCGGAAAAATCAACCCAAATCATCAACCAAAACATCTCTAACCAATCAAAGACCCCTATGCAACGACTCAAACGGAGCCTTCAGTTCGCAGCATTTGCCGCAATTCCCGCACTTCTTGTCACCGCATGCACGGACAATCCCGCCGGAACCGATGACGGACCGTCCGATCCCGAGGTGGAGGTCCATCGGATCGAAGACCTCCATGCGCCGTACGACCGCACTTCGGAAGAGAACGACTATGTCCTCTTCAGCCTGAAGAGTGGTCAGGTCGTCCAGGCCGCGGATGCGGACGGATTCAACTGGGACATCGGATTTTCCGGAACCCGCATCATTCTGAACGGCGGTGTGAACGGTGAAGGGCAGGCGGGTGCCGTATTGCTTGATGTTCCTTTCGATGAGGTGCAGATCGCGCCCGCGGAGGGATACGAGACAGATACGGTTGAGGCCAATGCCATCGCCGGATGGTACAACTACACCGGACAGACGGGTTCACCCGTACATGCCATTCTGGCCAAAGAGGAGCAGACCATCGTGATCAGGACCGCCGATGGAAAGCACTATGGCAAAGTCCAGATTTTGAGCTACTACAAGGGGAACCCCGATCCCTCCAGTGAAGAGTTCGCCAACCTGCAGACAAGGCCGGCCGAGCAGTACTTCACCTTCCGCTATGCGATCCAGCTGGCAGAGGGAGTCCGGGAACTGAAATAGCCGCAACCGGAAAATGACAAGCCAACGCCAACATCCAATGAATCGACCATGGAAATGAAAAGCGAAACGAACAAAACCCTTCACCCCGGGGAGATTCGTGCCCGCTGGGACGAGATTAAAAAAAACGAACCGCGGTTGCGTAACCGGGACATTGCCGGACGGATCGGGATCAGCGAAGCGGAACTGATCGCCTCAGCCTGTGACGGAGCGAAAGTTGTCCGCTTGCAGAAAAAATGGGAGGCAATCTTTCATCGGCTCGAATCGCTCGGACCTCTCATGGCCCTGACGAGAAACGAATCGGCGGTTCACGAAAAAACCGGTGTCTACCGGAACGTCTCTTTCGAGGGACATGCCGGGCTGGTCCTCGACAGCCGGATCGACCTTCGGGTGTTCCACAAGCGGTGGGGGTTCGGATTCGCCTTTCCCGTCGAAAATCCAATGGGCACCATGCTGAGTCTTCAGTTCTTCGACAAGAAGGGTGAAGCGGTGCACAAGATCTATCTGAAGGATCTGGCCCGCAGGGAGGAATTCGACCGGCTGGTGGAGGAGTTCCGCCATGAGGATCAGACCCCCGGCGTGGTGGTTCAGTCCGGCCTGACCCGGAAGAAAACCCTCCCCCCCGAAGAGGTGGACCGGGATGCCTTTCTCCATGAGTGGGCGGGGCTGAAGGATACCCATGACTTCTTTCCGATGCTGCTCAAATACAAGATCAGCAGGACCGGTGCGGTGGAGCTGGCCCGGGATGAATTCGCCTGGCCGGTTTCCAACGAGGCCACCCGCACGGTTCTCCATACCGCATCCGAGCGCGAAGTGCCGATCATGGTCTTTGTGGGCAATCCGGGCATGGTACAGATCCACAGCGGGCCGGTGAGGAGAATTGTGGAAAAGGATGCCTGGCTTAATGTGCTCGACCCCGATTTCAACCTCCATCTGCGGCATGACAGGATCGCCGAGTCCTGGGTAGTGGAAAAGCCGACCGAGGATGGAGTGGTCACCTCCCTGGAGGTGTTCGATTCGAACGGTGATCTGATCGCCACCTTCTTTGGCGAGAGGAAACCGGGGCGACCCGAATTTCCCGAATGGAGGCAGCTCGCTCTGGAGATCCGGTCCGCCCTTGCAGTAAACGGGCATGGAGCAGAGGGAGCCGGTGGAAATGGATACGGTTCGGAGGCACCCGCAGTGACCGGGGATGTGGTGAATGTTTCCGCGTCAAATGGAGTGAACGGTCAGAATGGAGCAACGAATGGCATCTGATATCTACTGCCGGCTCATCGGGAGCTGCCTGGCCATCATCCTTTGTGCCGGCCTTCTGCTCCTGATGCCCGGAGAAGTTGCCTCGCAGTCAACGCCGCAGTCAACGCCGCAGTCAACCTCGCGTTCCATGGAGCAGTCCATGTCACGCACAACGGGGCAGTCGATGTCTCACGATACGCCCCGGTATGACCTGTCACGGATCGTCTCGATCGGCAGCGCGGTGACTGAAACGATCTATGCGCTCGGGGCGGGAGACAACCTGGTGGCGGTGGATGAGTCCAGCCTCTATCCGGAGGCTGCGGCACTGCTGCCCAAAGTCCCTTTCACCCGCAATCTCTCGGCAGAAGGGGTTCTCTCCATGCGCCCCACCCTCATAGTGGCAAGCGATGATGCCGGTCCCGGACCGGTGATCCGGCAGATCCGGCAGACCGGGGTATCCATCGTGATGCTCCCCTCCGACGAATCGGTGGAGGGGGCGACCGCCCGGGTGGAGAAACTGGGGGAGGTTCTGAACCGGCGCGCAGAAGCCAATGAGATCGTCGGCCGTATGCGGGAGGAGCTTGCAAGAGCGGAGTCTCTTCGGCGGGAGGTGGATTCCCCTCCGACCGTGCTCTTCATCTATGCCCACAGCCCCACCGCCATGATGATTGCGGGACTGGAGACATCGGCCGCGACGATGATCGGACTGGCCGGCGGACGGAACGCCTTCGACTCCTTCAGCGGGTACCGTCCCCTCACGGCGGAAGCGGTCGTCGCCGCCAATCCCGATTTCATCCTGATGATGAATCGCGGAATGCAGCTGATCGGTGGTGTGGAGGGGATTCTGAAGACTCCGGGTGTCGGGCTCACCTCTGCGGCAAAGAACAACCGGATCCATGCCATGGACGGGAATTATCTGCTCGGTTTCGGGCCCCGGATGGGAACGGCGGTTCTGGATCTGATGAAGATCCTGCATCCGGCCATGGAAGTGGCATCCGAAGAGGGAGAGTAGAGTGAATACGATAACCACATGGATCGGGCTGATGCGTTCGGCTCCCAGGGTGCGGACCTCCGTTCTGGTTCTGGCCGGACTCTTCCTGGCACTCTTCTGGGTGGCCCTGCTTTCGACCGGAATCGGGGCGGTATCGATTCCGCCGGGGGATGTGGTTGCCATCCTGCTCGATCAGGCTGGTGTTTCCCTGCGGGAGCCGGTCGATGAGATGCAGCGCTCCATTTTGCTGGGAATCCGGCTGCCAAGGGTGATCCTGGCGCTTCTTGTAGGCGCGGCTCTGGCCATCTCCGGCGCCGCCATGCAGGGGTTGTTCCGAAACCCCCTGGCCGACCCGGGCCTGATCGGGATCTCCAGCGGTGCGGCCCTGGCCACGGCTCTCTGTCTTGTGCTCCTGGAGAGCCTCACCCATCCCCTCCTCGAGCTTCTCGGCTCCTGGCTCGTTCCGGTCGCCGCTTTCGCCGGAGGCACTCTGGCCACCGTCATGGTCTACCGTCTCTCGACCCGTTTCGGCCGGACCAGCGTGACCACCATGCTGCTGGCCGGGATCGCCATCAATGCGATGGCCAATGCGGCGATTGGATTCATGATCTTCATGGCTGATGACGGCCAGCTGCGTGATTTTACGTTCTGGACCCTGGGTAGTCTTGGTGGGGCGATGTGGAGCACCGTTCTGGTGGTCCTTCCCTTTCTTCTGGCGGCCATCTTCCTGCTGCCGGGACTCTCCCGCGGGCTCAACGCCATCCTGCTGGGAGAGGCGGAGGCAGGCCATCTGGGAATCCGGGTGGAACGGCTCAAGAAAACCATCATCCTGCTGGTGGGGGTCGCGGTCGGAGCGGCTGTCTCCGTAAGCGGTATCATCGGATTTGTCGGCCTGGTGGTCCCTCACATCATACGGCTCTGGATCGGTCCCGATCACCGTTTTCTCATACCGGGATCCGCCCTCCTCGGAGGGCTTCTTCTTCTCGGTTCGGATCTGGTTGCCCGAACGGTGGTCGCCCCTGCCGAGCTTCCGATCGGCGTGATCACCGCGGCGACGGGCGCCCCCTTTTTCCTGTGGCTCCTGATGAGAAACAGGGAGACAAATTTCCTATAAAAGCCTGGATTTAAAGAGGCAACAGATGATTCATGCTGAAAATATCACCGTCGAGGTAGACGGGAAGCCCCTGGTGAAAAATGTTTCAATGCGGCTGGAGCCCGGAAAGTTCTCCGTGATTGTGGGAAAGAACGGAGCGGGCAAGTCGACCTTCCTCAAAACGATGAGCGGAGATATCCGGCCCGTATCGGGAAGGGTTACGGTTGGAGGCAGGGATCTCTCCTCCATCCCTCCCCCCATGCTGGCCCGGCAGCGGGCGGTGATGATGCAGAACTTGACCCTCTCCTTCTCCTTTCCGGCTCTTGATGTGGTGCTGATGGGACGGATTCCCCACACGCGGGGAGTGGAGACGGCGCGCGACCGGGAGATCGCACTGGAGTGCATGGCCCGTGCCGGAGTGGACCATCTGTCCGACCGAGACTTTCTTACCCTCTCCGGGGGAGAGAAACAGCGGGTCCAGTTTGCTCGGATGCTTGCCCAGCTCCGGGAACCGATGGAGAATCGGCTCCCCTGTGCGCTTTTGCTGGACGAACCCCTCTCCAGTCTTGATCTCTCCCATCAGCACTCGCTCATGCATCTGATCCGGAATCTCTCGAGGAAAGGAATGGCGGTGCTGATGATCCTGCACGATCTGAACCTGGCTGCCCAGTATGCCGATCAGATTCATATCATGAAAGAGGGAAGGACACACGCACTGGGATCGCCGCATGAGGTTTTCAAGAGAGAGATCATCGAGATGGCGTTCGACTGCCCCGTCGAGATCATGCATCACCCCTTTCATCACTGCCCTCTGGTGATCTCCTCCCCCGGTTCGGCGGTTTTCCGGCGCCCGGAAAAGGGGAAGCTCCGTTCCCGCCCGATGATGCATGAACCCTGGAAAACCGGGAGCTGATTTTACCTCTCAACCTCCGTTAGAATCCTTTAATCTCCATCCCTCGCCGGTATTTGTCACAACGGAGGGCGAAGTTGTATGCATGAGTTGAACTCGGCCGGGAGAGGCGTATGCAGAAGAACAGACAGATGGAGAGCCGGATCGTTCAGTCCGGGATGCTCGGGGCCTTTCTGGGGCTGATTCTGTTACCGTGCATCCTTCAGGCGCGACCCGGCATGGTGTCCGTTGCGGACACGACTGGCGCAAGGAGTCCCATTTATCTGAAAGTCGCCCCGACATCCTCCAAACTATGGGGGAAGACACCGGCCATGGCGGAGTTTTCACTCTTCTACCGGGAGTTCGGCGTTCACTTCTACCATCCCTGGAGAGAGGCCAGATATCGTGTCATCCGGCAGGGTTTGATGCTTGTTGACTCACCCTCCCAGGGGGCGTTTGCTCTCTCCTGGACCCCGGCAAGGTGGAGGGAGTATTTCAAGGGAGGGATGATGCTCTTCCACAGGCCGTTTCCGATCCGGCACGGCTCGCAGATCAACTTTCTGTTGGAGGCAGGGTATCAATACCGCCGTTTGCGCATCGCCTACAGCCACGTCTCCAACGGATTCGGACTATTGGGCCGATGGAACCCGGGAGTGGACCATCTCAGCGTTGTCTGGATTTTCTGATTCTGCTTTGAAGGGCAACAGAAAAAGGTCGCCCAAGTCGCCCACCCTGTCCCTGTTCAGTCAGTCGCAACCCCGTCTCCGCGCCACCCTGCACGGTTGTCACTGTTGTTAATGTATCTCGGAGATCTCGGAAAAACCGACTCACGACGGAGAGGGGAAAAGCTCGCGCAGCAATGCGGGAAAATAGGCGGCCATGGTGGCTCCCCGTGCGATGACAAACAGGGTGAAGGAGATCCAGAGCCCTGTATTTCCGAACCGGGCGGTAAGCAGCGTTCCCGCCCCGATGAGAATGAGAAAGGAGAGAATCATGGCGTTTCGCATCTCCCGGCTTCGGGTTGCCCCGATAAAGAGGCCGTCCAGCTGAAAAGCGGCAAACGAAAAGAAGATGTAGATGCCGGCCCAGTGAACATGCTGTCGGGCGATTTCAATGACCTGCGTGTCCTGAACCAGCAGAGGGATCGCCAGGGGACCGGCAAGTATGATCCCGACACCCAACAGGAGTGCAGTGCCACCGGCCAGTTGTGAGGAGTCCCGCATCTGCCGGATAAACTCGCTACGGTCCCGCGCCCCGATGCTCTTTCCGGAGAGCATCTCCACCACATGGGCATAACCGTCCAGGAAGAAGGCGGACATTGTTACAAATTGCAGCAGCACATGATTCGCCGCCAGAGTCGCATCGCCCAGTCTCGCCCCGTAGTCGGCAAACCAGGCAAATCCCCCCAGAAGGGCCAGGGTTCTGAGCATGATATCCCGGTTCACACGAATCAGTGCAACGATCCTTTCACGGTTCAGAATTCTGCTCCAGAGCTCCTTGAGCCGCTGCCAGGGATGTGCCAGCTTCAGGTTGCGCCGCATCAGATGCCAGGCAAAAATCATGGCCGCGATCTCCGAAAGAAGCGTACCCAGGGCGATACCGCGGATCCCCATTCCCAAGCCCAGGACAAACCAGATATTGAGCAGGATGTTGAGCCCGTTGAGCTGAAGCTGGACCCACATGAGCTCCCGGGTCCAACCCATTCCGATCAGGGTTCCAAGCAGCGCGTAAGTGATCAGCGTTGCAGGGGCTCCCCAGATCCGGATCCGGTAATAGTCGGAGACAAACCCCTCCACCTCCTCGCTTCCGCTCAGCAGCCAGAGGGCTGTTCTCTCGATGGGGTGCTGGAACAGGATCAGCACCAGGCCGATCGACACGCCGAGAAGGAGGGAGCGGTAGAGTACCGCCAGAATCTCCTCGCGATCGGAGGCCCCCTGGGCCTGAGCGATAAAACCGGTCGTGCCCATCCGGAGAAAAGCGAATGCCCAGTAGACAAAATTGAAAAGCACCGTTGCAAGGGCCACTCCGCCAAGCTCGGCGGCCACACCGGTCTGCCCGATGGTGGCCGTATCGACAAGCCCCAGAAGCGGCGCCGAAAGGTTGGCCAGTATGATGGGGATCGCCAGGCGTATGATCTGCAGGTGGTTGGGGAACCTGCGCTGGATTTTTTCTAACACGGAGTTCTGCTGTTGCGGCAGGGGCGGGGGAGGTCCGGAGGACCTGGTCCGTCGAACCCGGATCGTCGAACCCGGTCCGTCAGGTCCTGCCCTTCTTTTCCCCTACGGTCACCATATGCGCCGGATTGTTCAATTTTTTTTGATCCCTCTCATATGAGTGTGGAGAAATCGGATCTTCTGTTGCATATTGCAAGAGGCGCAACGCCATGTGAAACAATTTCTTGCGCGTAAAATGCTCCGGCAGCTCCGGCTTCTGCAGGGAGTCCGGGCACTTCCCCCCAAGCCATGGTGACGACTGTGCCGGGGTGTCATTCCCGGACCTCGGCTTCGGTGTCGGGGCGGGCCGCACAAGGAGGCAGGCGCATTAAAAGCACATCACGGGTGCCTCAGGGCACATCAACCAAAGTTAACCATATGTCCGATCAAAAAACCATCCGGGACGGTTCCTCCGGCAGCCCCGCCGGCTCATCAGACACCACCACTTTCACGGGCAACGACAAGGTTCTCTTCGGGATCATCTTCGGAGTGCTGGCTTTCTGGCTCTTCGCGCAGACGACGCTGAACATCGCTCCCGTCATGGCGGAGGATCTGGGGGTCGAGACCAACATCATGAACATCGCCGTCTCCA
>CAYTTA010000039.1:0-24079 GCA_964440655.1 uncultured Balneolaceae bacterium | reverse complement strand
TTCTTCTTCTTTCCAGCTGTGAATCGGAGCCGGAAGAAGACTCTATTCTGGCGTCATCCCTGTTTGAACCTCTCCCGCCCGAAGCACCCGCACCGGAAGACAACCCCATTACCGAGGAGAAGATCGAACTGGGGCATATGCTTTTCTTTGAGCCGAAACTCTCCCGGTCCGGGATCATCTCCTGCAACACCTGCCACGTGGTGGGAGCGGCCGGAGTGGATCACCGCGATGTGGCCATTGGAGAGATGGGCCGTCTGGGGCCACGGAACACCCCAACGGTATTCAACGCCGCATTTCTGAGTGCACAGTTCCTGGATGGACGTGCAGAAACCCTGGAAGAGCAGGCGATGGGCCCCATCCAGGCGCACGTCGAGATGGACATGACCCCGGAAGAGGTTGTCGAGCGGCTTGAAGCAACCGGGTACCTCCCCTATTTCGAAGAGGCATTCCCCGATGAGGAGGATCCGCTCACTTTTGACAATGTGGTGAAGGCCATCGCAACCTTCGAACGCACCCTGATCACCCATGGATCCCCGTTTGACCACTACCTGGCAGGGAACACCGACATCCTGACCGAACAGGAGATCGCCGGTCTTGCCCTTTTTCAGGAAGCCGGCTGCATCACCTGTCACAACGGACCTCTTCTGGGCGGACGCACCTTCATGCCGTTTACTCATGCCGCAGAGAGAGAGGGCCCCGATCTGGGCAGATTTCAGGTCACCGGCCGGGAAGCGGACAGGTACGTTTTCCGGGTGGCCCCTCTGCGGAACGTCGAACTCACCTATCCCTATTTCCATGACGGTTCGGCTGAAACGCTGGAAGAAGCTGTCCGGATCATGGGCTACAGTCAGCTGAACCGGGATTTCACCGATGAGGAAGTGGATCAGCTGGTGGCGTTCCTGAAGACCCTGACCGGCGAGTTCCCGCTGGTACCACACCCGATACTTCCCCGGTAAAGGGACTCCCGGATCCCTCCCCGGATCTGCAACTCTGAAGCGAGACCCGGCTCCTCCGGTCAGCAACAGAATTTGCTCCATTCTGTCAGCCTGCCGGGAGGAGCCTTTTTTACGCTCTCATTTCCATACGCTACCTTTTTCATTATGCTACCTTGCAAAACAAAGTAGCTTGTGATAAATTAGTACTTGAATTAACCGAGGCGCCATGAGCAAAACAAACAAGTTCAACCTGGAGAACGTGGAAGCGCAGATGCGGAAGGGAACGCTTGAGTTCACCATCCTGCTGATCATCTCCCAGGGAGAAGTATATGCCAGTGACATCATCAGGGAGCTGAAATCCCTCGACCTGATCGTCGTGGAAGGAACGCTCTATCCCATTCTCTCCCGGCTGAATCGCGCCGGGCTGCTGAGTCACTCCTGGGTAGAATCCGAAGCCGGTCCGCCGAGGAAGTACTACACACTGACCGCAAGTGGAAAGGAGACGCTGGAACATATGACCACGGTATGGGACGGCCTTTCCAGCTCCATCAATCGATTAATCGAAACCTACAAAGAAGGATAAGCCATGAATAAGACCATCAGCATCACCATTGCAGGTCTGATCTTTCATGTTGAAGAACCGGCCTACAGGCAGCTGGAGTCCTGGCTCTCCGCGGTCAAGAACCATTTCAAACCATATGACGACAGCGAAGAGATCATCCGGGACATTGAAAACCGTGTCGCGGAGATCCTGAGCCACCGGAGTGAATCGGGCAGAAAAGCCGTGAGACGGGTTGATGTGGAGGAGATCATCCGGCAGATCGGTACCGTGGAGGATTTTGAGTTCTTCGAGGCGGATGCCGGCCGGGCCGGGCAACAGAGAGGTGACCGGACAGGGTCCCCGAGAGAGGAAGGGACCGAAGCCGGCTCCCCCAAACGGCTATTCCGTGATCCGGACAATGCCGTATTCGGCGGGGTGGCGGCAGGTGTGGCGGCCTATTTCGGCCTCGACATCACTCTGGTCCGGCTCATTTTCGTCCTGCTCGGAATCTTCTGGGGATTGAGCATCCTGGTCTACCTGATCCTCTGGCTGGTGATGCCGGCGGCCAGGACTCCGGCCCAGAAACTGCAGATGAAGGGTGAGCCGGTCACACTGGCGGGACTGGAGCAGAAAATCCGTTCATCGGTGCCGCCCCCGGAGGAGATCACTTCGTCGTTCGGCCGGTTCTGGAACCGGGCCATCACCCTGCTGCGTGAGGCGGGCGAAAAGTTCATCTCCTTTCTTCAGCGGACCGCACCACTCTTTCTGACAACAGCAGGAGGAGTGCTGATTGCAGCGGGAGTCCTCGCTGCCCTTGTGCTCGTCATCCTCTTTGTGGCCATGCTGGCGGGGACCTCGGATGCCTGGCTCGGCGTATCCTTGCTGGAGTTCTCCTCGGGGGCTGCTTTTCACTATATGATCCTGATCTCGCTCTTCCTGCTCTCCCTCATACCGGCACTGCTCATCCTCCTGGCCGGACTCCAGCTGATCGGAGCCAGACGCCCCCGCCGCCCCGCCCCGATCGCACTCACCCTGATCGGCCTCTGGGTTATCGCACTCCTCATTGCCGGCATTCTCGTGGTGCTGGAAGGATCGGTCTGGACAGAGAAAGTTCAAACCTGGAGCTCCTCTCTTCCCCGGCATGAACAGGTCTGGGACGTGGGGGAGTTTGACCGGATCCGGATCAGCGGCAGCATGGATGTGCTGATTCTGCCCTCTCTGGAGCACTTCGTACGCGGTACCGGAACCCGGGAGGATCTGGGCCGGGGAGTCCGTGTCGAAGTCTCGGGAGATGAGCTGACCGTTCATCACGATCGTGACTGTTTCTTCTGCCCGGGACGCGAGTCGCGGATGGAGATCGGTATTCCCTCCCCCGGAGAGCTCCGGATCCGGGGAGCCGTAAATGCCCGGGTGAATGATTTTATGCTGGAAAAGACGAAGCTGACGATCAGTGTATCAGGGTGATCCCTCCTATGCCGATGTTCGCGCCAACCCGGGCAGCGCCGTAATCAGTCGTTGAAACCTGAGACGGCATGCAGGTCGGCCAATGGCCGGTGGCCGATGCGCCAGATAACTGCAGAGAAATCCTCCCGGGTCGTCCTGGAGATCCATGATCTGTCGGCAGCAGTTGGACATCAAAATTCTTATTTTGAGACATCCTGCAACAACCGCCAGCCATGATTGATACACTCTTTCAGTCCAATCTCTTCCATCAACTCTATGACACGGAGTGGCTTCCGGAACCGCTGAAAATCCCTGTCATTCAGTCACTGATCGGACTGGCACTGGCGGGGATCATCGCACTGACCCTTCACTATCTGCTGCGGAATGTGCTGCTCCGGCTGATCCAGAAAGCTGTCCGGCGGACCAATATCCGTTTCGACGACTACCTCTTCGACAACAATGTCTTCCGGCGGATACTGGTACTGATCCCCCTCATTGTCCTGCGGCTGGGGATCGAACTGATCCCGTCGCTCTCCGAACCGATGGAGACCTTTCTTCAGAAGCTGGTCGGAGCAATCATGATTCTGGTTGTGATCCGCTTCATCGATTCCTTTATCACGGCGGCACACCAGTACTACAACACGCTTCCCATCGCAGAGCGAAGGCCGATCACCAGCTACATCCAGCTTCTCAAGATCATTCTCTACATCATCGGTCTCATCTTCATCGTGGCTCACCTGGCGGACCAGTCTCCCTGGTACTTTGTCAGCGGTCTCGGGGCGATGACCGCCATCCTCATGGTGGTTTTCAAGGATACCCTTCTTTCACTGGTAGCCAGCGTTCAGCTTACCAGCAACGATCTGATCAGGGTGGGAGACTGGATTGAGATGCCCCAGTTCAACGCCGACGGAGATGTAGTTGATATTGCTCTCAACACGGTCAAGGTGGTCAACTGGGACAAGACCATGACGATCATCCCTACCCACAACTTTCTGAACCACTCCTTCAAGAACTGGAGGAACATGTTCGAAGGGGGCGGACGCCGCATCAAACGATCGATCTTCATCAACTCAGCGACCATCCGCTTTCTGACCGATGAGGAGATTGAATATTTTTCCCGGTTCCGGCTGCTCCGGGATTATATGGAGGGAAAAAAGAGGGAGCTGGAGGAAGCCAATGCCACCAACGGGGAGGACCGCCAGCTGAAGGCCAATCAGCGGCTGCTGACCAATATCGGCACCCTCCGGGCCTACATCGCCGCCTATCTGAGGAATCATCCCGGCATCAACCAGAACATGACACAGCTGGTCCGGCAGCTCTCTCCGACTCCGGAAGGGATTCCCATTGAGATCTACGCCTTCACCAGCGATACCGCATGGGTCCGGTACGAAGGGATCCAGGCCGATATATTCGATCACATCCTGGCGATCATTCCGGAGTTCGGCCTGGAGGTGTATCAGCGTCCCTCCGGCCACGATCTCAATTCAATTCTTGCAGAGGGAACGGAGGTGCCGGAGCAGTAATTCGGTGCCACTTTTCCAAATGGCGCACGGCGATCTCACATATGCAGAGCGCACGAGATACCTGTTGCCGTTCTCGACGCAGTGCTTCCGCCAATCCAGGCGGTGCTCCTTCTTTGCACCCGGTCATCCCCGGGAGCTGTCTCTAATCGACGGCGACTGTCAGCTGCTCCCCGGCCACCCCGGCGTAAAAGACAATTAGCCGTACCGGTACATCCCCCACGTTCCGCCCGTAGTGAGCCTCGTTGGTCACCTCCACCACAGCCTCTCCGGCCTGCAGCAACGTCTTTTCACCATTCTGTTTTGTCACTTCCAGCGTCCCTTCCACCAGATAGTTGAATGAAGGCACCGGATGCAGATGAAGACCGGTCTCCCCTCCCGGCTCGATTTCGATCACCAGGGCAGACACCTCCGCCTCCCCCTCCGGATAGCGGATCGGTGAGCCGTCCCAGGCGGTCGCGGTCTTCAGGAGCAGCTCTGATTTAACAGGACCCGGGTAGAGTCCGCTGTCCCGGCTCTCTGTCTGCCCCTCCCCCCCGGACCGGCCACATGAAAAGGGAACCATACAAAGCAGCAGAATAAGGTATTTGAGTTTGCGCATCGGTCACTGTTGGAATTTATCACTACATTTTGCGATTGAACGGGATAGGGATTCCGGAATCACCAAAAAAACCTCCGGATTCGTACCCGAAACACGGATAATACCAATTCCTGATTCCGGAATCGAGCATGATCGCACTCTATCTGATCTCCGGCCTTGCCATGCTGATTGCAGGGGCTGAACTGCTGGTCAAAGGGGCTTCCCGCCTCGCATTCGCGGCAGGGATCTCCACACTGATCGTGGGGCTGACCATTGTGGCCTTCGGGACCAGCGCGCCCGAACTCGCCATCAGCATACTTTCGGTTCTGGACGGACAGAGTGATGTCGCGGTAGGGAACGTAGTGGGGAGCAATATTTTCAATATCCTCTTTATTCTGGGCATCTCTGCACTGATCATCCCCCTCTCCGTCTCCCCTGCGCTTATCCGTCAGGAGGTCCCCGTGATGATCGGCATCTCAATACTGCTGCTTCTGTTCGTCCAGGACTATATCCTGACCCGAGTTGAATCCTTTATACTTCTGGTCGGATTATGTCTCTACTTACTGTATATCTACCTCCAGACTCGCAGGGTTTCCGGGAAAAATGGGGAAAACAGAGAAACCGGCGACGGCAAAAAAACCGGTGAGAATGCGAAGAACAGTTTCTTCGAAGAAGAGGTGCTTAACTCCACCGATTCAACGGAACCGGAAGAGGGAAGCTGGATTAAAAACATCCTCTTTGTCCTGGGGGGGCTGGGACTCCTGGTTCTGGGGTCCCACCTCTTTATAGACGGGGCGATCGGACTGGCACGCTATATGAACGTGAGTGAAGTGGTGATCGGCCTGACGATCGTCGCTGCAGGAACCTCCCTTCCCGAGGTGGTCACCTCCGTCATCGCCGCCCTTCGGGGCGAGCGGGATATTGCAGTGGGCAACGTGGTGGGGAGCAATCTCTTCAACATCATGGGCGTGCTGGGAATATCCGGCCTTCTCTCTCCGGAAGGAATCACTGTCTCCAGCTCGATGGTCCATTTCGATATCCCTGTCATGATTCTGGTGGCTCTGCTCGCTCTTCCCGTCTTCTTCACGGGGGGAGTGATCAGCCGGGTGGAGGGGAGCATGCTCTTTATCTACTATATCCTCTATACCCTCTACCTCATTCTGGACGCCAGGCAGCACGATGTCCTGCCCGCATTCAGCACGGCAATCGTCTGGTATGTCATCCCGCTTACGGCACTGACGCTCGGGATCTTCACCCTTCTGGAACTGCGAAAACGCACTCTCCTTTGAGGTTCAGGGGGATCCTGTTAACTTACCGGCTGATGCTTCAGTGATGTCAATGATCATTCCGATGATGATGCCGGAGTTCATGCTCTCCGGCACCCGGAGACGGAAAACCAATCCCCCGGTGATGACCCGATCCAGACTGATACATTACACGGCCTCCTACACCGATCTCTATCAGCTGACAATGGCCCAGGCCTATTTCCTGAAAGGCCGTCAGAACGATCCCACTGTGTTTGACTACTTTTTCCGCAAGATTCCGTACGGAGGTGGTTTTGCCATCTTTGCAGGACTCGATGACCTGCTGGATCTGCTGGAAGAGCTCCGCTTTGAACCCGAAGATCTCGATTTTCTTCTGCAGTGCGGTCTGGACCGGGAGTTTGTCCGCTATCTCAAAGGTTTCCGGTTTACCGGTTCCATCTACTCCTGCAGAGAGGGCGACCTGGTATTTCCCACCCGGCCGGTGCTACAGGTAGAGGCGCCGATCGTCGAAGCCCAGATCATTGAAACCCTCCTTCTCAACATCCTGAACTATCAGACCCTGATCGCCACCAAGGCAAGCAGGATGCGGCTCAGTGCAGGAGACCGCAAACTGGTGGACTTTGGTCTCCGCAGGGCACACGGCCCCGGCGGGTATTACGCTTCCCGCGCAGCCGTTGCGGGTGGATTCGATGCGACAAGCAACGTACGGGCTGGGATCGACTACCAGATCCCGGTGTCGGGAACCATGGCGCACTCGTTTGTCCAGAGTTACGACAACGAGCTGGATGCATTCCGCGACTTCGCCCTCGCCCGCCCGGAGGATTGTGTTCTTCTTGTCGATACCTACGATACTCTGCGGAGCGGTGTGCCCAATGCGATCATCGTGGCCAGAGAGATGGAGGAGCGGGGCCACCGGCTCAAGGCGATCCGACTCGATAGCGGCGATCTTGCCTGGCTTGCCAAAGAGAGCAGGAAGATGTTGGATGATGCGGGACTGGGCTACGTGAGAATTGCCGCCTCCAACCAGCTGGATGAATATGTGATCAAGAGTCTGATCGAGCAGAACGCTCCGGTGGATCTCTTCGGTGTGGGGACCAGTCTGGTCATCGGCCGCCCCGATGCGGCACTGGACGGAGTATACAAACTTTCGTTTGCAGCCGGAAAACCACGAATCAAACTTTCTGAATCTCTGGGGAAAATCACCCTTCCCCATCGGAAACAGGTCTGGCGAATGGCTCTTCCGGATGGAACCTATGCCGGATCGGATGCTGTGGCCTTGTGGGATGAGGGGGCCCCGGACCGGATGCATCACCCGTTTGAACCTCTGAAATCCCAGAAATTGGACCGGTTTGAGAAGGAGCCTCTGCTCGAGAAGGTGATGGAGCAGGGACAGCGACTCCTTCCTTCCATACCACTCAGCCAGATTTCCCGTTACAGACAGGAACGGCTGGACAGGCTGCCCGATGAGTACAAAAGGTTCGAAAACCCTCATGTCTACAAAGTCGGGATAAGCGACGGAATGAAAACGGAGCGGATCCGATTGATCCGGATGTATGGGGGATCCGAGCCGGGGTGAGGGAAAGGGGCCGGGCCGTGATGGCCGGACCTTGTGATGCAGACCGGACCTTGATGCAGACCTGACCTTGATGCAGGTCTGAATGATGCCGGACAGGATACCGAAAACTGACAGGATGATGGAAATGAGCAATACAGGGAAAATCACGATTGGAAAGCTCAAAGTCGCCAGGGATTCTTCCGAATGGAACCCGCTGAGCCCTCAGGAAGAGTGGGTGATTGATCATAAGGGAACCGAGTATCCCGGTACAGGAAAGTATGAACATCACATGGCCGAGGGATTCTATCTTTGCAAAAGGTGCAATGCCCCTCTCTATCGCTCCGAACATAAATTTCTTTCCCACTGCGGCTGGCCCAGTTTCGATGATGAAATCCCCGGGGCTGTGCGCCGCCAGCCGGATGCCGACGGGAGAAGAACCGAGATTCTCTGTGCCAACTGTGATGCCCACCTCGGCCATATCTTTCATGGCGAGATGCTCACTCCGAGGAATGTCCGGCATTGCGTCAACTCGATCTCCCTGAATTTCATACCGGCCGATGAAGCGGGACCGGAAGTCGAACCGGGTCCCTCAGAATAAGGGGACGATCAAGACCGGATCAGGGGAAATGGAGAAGAGCCGGCCCGGGCAGGCTGTACAGAAGTGGCCGGATCGTGAAAAGGCGGTTAGGGCCAGCCGGTTCGGAATAGTAGGGGTTCGGGCGCGGATCGGTGGAAGGGCTGTGTGAACCAGACTTGATCCGGCTGTTTTTGCTTCCTGCGGAAACAGAGATTATTATTTTTTATCCCTTCTAACCCTTCAAACGGAGGCAGATACCATGAATACCCCCCTTTCCACTCGTTCGAATCAGCTTCTCTTCGCTCTGCTCTCGTTTTTCACCTTCATTGCGGCTTCCTGCGGACAGCCTGTTGAACGCAACGGATCCGTAACCGCTTTCACTCATGTCACCCTTCTTCCCATGACGGACGATAAGGAGGAGATCCTGGAAGACCAGACCGTACTTGTACAGGGAGATCGTATCATGGAGGTCGGTCCCTCGGAACAAATCACTCCTCCGGAGGGAGCGGTGGTGATCGACGGCAGAGGGCACTACCTGGTGCCCGGCCTGGCTGAGATGCACGGACATATTCCCAACGAGGAAGAACCGGAATATGCAGAGAACGTCCTCTTCCTCTATATCGCCAACGGGGTTACAACGGTCCGTAACATGTCCGGCGGTCCCTGGCATCTGGAACTGCGGGACCGGGTCCTTGCAGGTGAACTCCCGGGCCCGGTAATTCACGCAGCCAGCCCCTGGCTGGGTGCCGATAATGTCCCCTCTCCCGAAGCGGCGGATCGTGTCGTGCGTGAATACAAGGAGATGGGCTTTGACCTGCTCAAGCTGGGGAGCATCTCCCGTGCAACCTACGAGCAGATGGCTACGACCGCTCACGAAGTTGAAATTCCCTTTGCCGGTCACATTCCGGAACAGATTGGCCTTGTCATGGCGCTGGAAGCGGGGCAGGCCTCCATAGATCACCTTGATCGCTATGTTGAGTTTCTGGCCTCGCCGGATGGAACTCCTCTCTCCGGTGGTGGCTTTTTTGGAAGCGCCCTGGTTGATCGGGTGGACCGAAGCCGGATACCGGAAGCTGTCCGACGGACCGTCGAGGCGGGGACCTGGAATGTACCGACCCTCAGCCTGATCGAACATATTGCTTCCTCCGAGTCTGCCGAGGAGATGATCCGATGGCCCGAGATGAAATACATGCCACAGAACATTCTGCAGCATTGGGTCAATTCCAAGCAGAACTTTGACGCACGACCCGATTTCCAACCCGATGCCACCCGTCAGCTGATTGCCTTGCGCCATGAACTGCTGAAGGCACTGCACGATGAAGGTGCTCCCATCGCTCTCGGATCGGACGCACCGCAATGGTTCAATGTGCCCGGCTTCTCCCTGCACCGTGAAATGAAGATGATGGTAGATGCCGGCCTCACCCCTTACCAGGTTCTGGCTACCGGAACTCGGAATCCGGCGCTCTATTTTGATGAAGCCGGTCAGTTCGGAATCATCGCGAAGGGCGCACGGGCAGATCTTATTCTTCTCCGGTCCAATCCTCTGGAAGAGATCACTCATATTTCGGACCAGGCGGGTGTGATGGTGCGCGGCGAGTGGTGGCCGCGGGAGGAGATTCAGTCACGTCTGGACCGGATATCACGCTGGGCTGCCAACTAAGTCCCTTGCCCCCCATCGGAATGGCAGGACAGACCCTGCTTTCGGGATTTTTAGGGTTTTTTTATCGAAATTGGCGACGATTAAGAAAACCTGCTTTATGATGCGCAAACAAGCTGTTCACAACTGGCTGATCCTACTCTCAACCACACTCTTTCTCTACTCCTGCGGGATTGCTCGTACCGGAATGGTAGCGACATCGACTCCCGATGCCGGTGGCCCGGCCCGCGGTGCACGAGCAGGGGCCGCGATCCAATCCGGCATGGCGAGCTGGTACGGTCCCGGGTTTCATGGCAAGAAGACTGCGAACGGGGAAGTTTACGACATGGATGATCTGACAGCCGCTCACCGGACCCTCCCCTTCAACACTCGTGTCCGGGTCCTGAACAAGATGAACGGCAAACAGGTGGATGTGAGGATCAACGACCGGGGGCCCTATGTGGGAGACCGGATCATCGACCTTTCCCGATCTGCTGCCCGGGCTATTGATATGATCGGACCGGGCGTGGCCGAGGTGGAGCTCTTCCTTCTCACTGAAGGTGACCGGCCTGTCAGCGGCCGTGCGACCAATCAGGAGAGCTTTACCGTACAGATCGCCTCTTTCGATTCATACGACAAGGCGCAGCAGGAAGCAAGGAAAATCCGGGGTGCGGAAGTGATCCGAGTCACTGTGAACGGCAGAGACTTCTACCGGGTTTATTACGGATCCTACCCCACCATGGCCGATGCCGGAAAGGGGATGAACGAGGTGAACCGGATGGGGCTCACCGGATTCATCAAGCAGAGGGAGAACTGAGACTCAGAACTCTTGAAAATTCTGATGATCAAGGAGAACCACAGGAATCCTGGTATCCTCTCTAACTATTGAGTCAGGGAAACCTGGGGATCGTTTATTTTTTCATTTTCTCCTGCAGGGACTCCCAATCCTTCATGAACCGCTCCAGACCGATATCGGTAAGCGGGTGCTTGAGCAGACCCTCAATCACGCTCAGAGGCATGGTTGCCACATCCGCACCGAGTCTCGCTGCCTCCAGCACATGCATCGGATGTCGGATACTTGCCGCCAGAACTTCCGTCGGGAAACCGTAGTTGGTATAGATCTCCACGATTTCCGAAATGAGGTTCATTCCGTCGTTCGAGATGTCGTCCAGCCGCCCGATGAACGGTGAGATGTAACTGGCTCCCGCCTTGGCCGCCACCAGTGCCTGGGTTGCGGAAAAACAGAGTGTGCAGTTGGTACGGATCCCTTCCTCGCTGAATGTTCTGATCGCCTTGATCCCGTCCCGGATCAGGGGAACCTTGACCACCACATTTTCCGCAATCGAAGCGATCTCCCGCCCTTCCGCCACGATATCTGCATAGGTTGTGGAGACCACCTCTGCCGAGACATCCCCCTCCACGATCTTGCATATTTCTGCAATGTGACCATGAAAATCGGTCACACCGATGTTGGCACAGAGGCTCGGGTTTGTGGTAACCCCGTCGAGAACCCCCAGGTCATGGGCTTCCTGAATCTCTTCCAGATCTGCGGTATCAATAAAAAATTTCATCTTTCTTGTCCGGTTTGAAATCTCCTGCTGCACAGGATATATAAGAGTTGTACAAGCGGTGAAAACATACGAAGAAATAGAGACATAATTCCCCTCTCCCGCAGCCGTTCCGGTTTATAACGAGCGTCGTCTTTTATATATTGACTGGGCGAATGATCGATCAGAAGATCGATCAGAAGATTCATGATGGCGGGAAGAACCTTCAACAGATATCAACAATGAGCAGATCTTCCAATTTTACTCTGGGTTTTATTGCAGGAGCAATGATAGGGGCGGGTGTGGCACTCCTCTATGCACCCGATATCGGCAGCAACACCCGGGACCGGTTGTCCTACCGTCTGGCCAAGGTGGGCGGTGACCTGAAAAGTCTTATTCTCGATCTGAAACGGGAAAAAGAGAAACTGGCAAACGACGCCAAACAGAAGGGAGACGAGGTGGTGATGAGTGCCAAACAGCGGGCGGAAGACCTTATCCGGGAAGCGGAGAGTCTGCTGGAAAGCATCGAAAAAAACAAATAGAAGATACCCCCGGAACGGGGGAGCTGCCTCAAGAAAAACTCCACAAGAGTCTCCCACCGTACCGGGCGGGATGGCTGTTCACGGCTGTTCACGATTGTTCACGATTGCGCCCGGGACTCCCTCTTCCTCATCGCCACTCTTCAGGCCCGCCTTCCGATTTCTTCGAATGTTTTAAAATAAAAAACCCCGCACCCGATGGGGTGCAGGGTATATTCATGTTCCATCAATCGGTTCCCGTCCGGCAAGCTCCGGATATTCAGCTCGACGGAAGGATCCCCCGAACGGATGTGTTACCGGCCGGACCTTTCCGGCCGGATTCCACGCTCTGTTTACTCCTCCTTCTCTTCGGAGGCATCTTCTGCGCCGAGAGCTTCGAACACTTTCTGCACTTCGGCTTCTCCGGCTTCCATCTCCGCTCTCGAACCGACAATGATGTCGTCGTATCGGCGAAGACCCGTACCGGCGGGCACCTTGTGACCAACCACCACGTTCTCCTTCAGGCCGCGGAGCATGTCTTTCTTCGCTTCGATAGAGGCCTGGGTGAGTACCTTGGTGGTCTCCTGGAAGGAGGCAGCCGACAACCAGCTCTCCGTGCTCAGGGCGGCCCGGGTGATTCCGAGAAGAATCGGCCGTGAGATCGCCGGTTCGGCTTCCCGGACCTGCAGCTCATCCTTGCCATCCTTGATCAGTTCGTTGTTGAGTTCACGGATCTCACGACGGTCCAGAATGCGTCCGGGCTTCAGATCGCTTCCTCCCGGATCGGTCACCACAAACTTCCCGATCAGTTCGTCGTTCCTCTTGTTGAGCTCAAACCGGTCGACCTTGTCCCCTTCCAGATACATGGTATCTCCGGGGTCGGTAATCTCGACCTTCTGCATCATGGTCCGGACAATCACTTCAATGTGCTTGTCGTTGATCTTCACTCCCTGGAGACGGTAGACTTCCTGAATCTCGTTCACCAGGTAGGACTGGACCGCAAAAGGCCCTTTGATGCTCAGGATATCCTGTGCAGGTATGGTTCCGTCGGAGAGAGCCTGGCCCGCCTTGACGAAGTCATTCTCCTGAACCAGGATATGCTTGGAGAGTGAGATAAGATATCTCTTTTCCTCGGTTCCATCCTTGCTTTCAACGATCACCTCCTGGGATCCCCGTTTCCGGGCACCCATCCGGACCACCCCGTCGATCTCGGCCACAACGGCCGGATCTCCGGGTGCACGTGCCTCGAACAGTTCGGTAATCCGCGGAAGACCTGCCGTAATGTCTTTCGACTTGGAGGAGGCTCTAGGGATTTTTGCCAGGATCTGTCCTGCCTGAACCGGTTCACCGTCCTCCACCACAATGTGGGTCTCGACCGGGAGGGTATGCTCCCGGAGACGGTCTCCTTCGCCTTTGATCGTAAGCGTGGGCACCAGCGTCCTGTCCTTGGAGTCGATGATCACCTTTTCCCGGTGACCCGTCTGCGCATCGGTATCTTCCGTATAGGTGATCTCGTGCAGAATATCCTTGTACTCCACCACCCCATTTATTTCACTGAAGATCAGGGCGTTGTAGGGATCCCACTGGCAGAGAGGCACCCCTTTCGGGACCGTTTCGCCATCCTCTACCATCAGTTCTGCACCGTAAGGCACGTTGTAGCTCGCCAGGATTTTCCCGTCTTCTCCCAGAAGGCGGATCTCTCCGGCACGGCTCAGAACCACGTTGTGGACCTCTTCGCCATCGTCATATTCGACCACCCGGATGTTGTCCAGCTCCACTTTTCCGGCAAATTTCGCCTTGTGCTGGGAGGCCGCTTCAAGACGGGAGGCGGTACCACCCACGTGGAAGGTTCTCAGTGTAAGCTGCGTACCGGGCTCCCCGATCGACTGGGCTGCAATGACTCCCACAGCCTCGCCTACCTGTACCATCGTATTTCGTGCCAGATCACGTCCGTAGCACTTGGCACACACTCCCCGCTCGCTCTCGCAGGTAAGTACGGAGCGGATCTCCACCTCTTCAATGGAGGTCTCTCCGATTTTGCGTGCAATCTCCTCGTCGATCAGCTGGTTGGCCTCACAGATCAGCTCATCGGTGATCGGATCATGAAGCTCATGCATGGAGACACGCCCCAGTACACGATCCTCCAGCCGCTCGATAATATCCTCGTTGTCCTTTAGCGCCTGCATGCGGAT
This sequence comes from uncultured Balneolaceae bacterium, assembly GCA_964440655.1. Taxonomy (GTDB): domain Bacteria; phylum Bacteroidota; class Rhodothermia; order Balneolales; family Balneolaceae; genus CAYTTA01. The sequence goes on along the minus strand of CAYTTA010000039.1, from coordinate 9,770 downwards.
TCCCCGAAGTGTTCCGCAGTCATCTTCCGTGATGATAATATCCTGGGAGACGTCCACCAGCCTACGGGTCAGGTAACCGGCATCGGCTGTCTTCAGGGCCGTATCAGCAAGACCTTTTCGCGCACCGTGTGTGGAGATAAAGTACTCCAGAACACTCAGACCTTCGCGGAAGCTCGAGAGAATCGGATTCTCGATCACCTCGTTGCCCTGCTGCAGGGAACTCTTCTGCGGCTTGGCCATCAAGCCCCGCATTCCTCCCAGCTGACGGATCTGCTCCTTGGATCCCCGTGCACCTGAATCGGCCATCATGAAGACCGGGTTGAATCCGTCACGGTCTTCAGCAAGACTCTGGAACAGCGTTTCAGAAACCCGGTTGGTCGTGCTGGTCCACTTGTCAATCACCTGGTTGTAGCGCTCGTTGTCGGTAATGAAACCCATCTCGTAGCGCTCGGTGATCTCTTCCACTTCTTTTTTGGCTTTGTCGATCAGCTCCCGTTTCGCCTCCGGAACGATAATGTCCTCCAGACTGAAGGAGAGTCCTCCCATGGTCGCGGTTTCGAAGCCGAACTCCTTCATCTTGTCGAGAAATTCGGCCGTTTTTACCGTTCCCACTCTGGAGTGGATCTGTCCGATCAGAACCCTAAGCTCTCTCTTTCCGAGCGTGCGGTTGATGAACGGCATCTCTTCCGGGACGATCTCGTTGAAGACAACGCGACCGGTAGTGGTCTTGATCATCTCGTAGCCGGTCTCTCCATCCTCACCCTCCACGGGGATACGGACATTGATCTTGGCATGCATATCGAGCTTGCCCTGATCATAGGCGATCAGAACCTCGTCCGTGGAGGCAAAGGTTTTCCCTTCCCCTCTTTTTCCATTCCCCATTCTGGTCAGGTAGTAGACACCCAGGACCATATCCTGGGACGGAACGGCGATCGGACCACCGTTTGCCGGGCTCAGAATGTTGTGGGATCCGAGCATGAGCACGGATGCTTCCAGAATCGAATCGTGACTCAGAGGCAGGTGAACCGCCATCTGGTCACCGTCGAAGTCGGCGTTGAATGCGGTACAGGAGAGCGGGTGCAGCCGTATCGCCTTCTCCTCAATCAATATTGGCTGATACGCCTGGATACCCAGACGGTGAAGGGTCGGCGCCCGGTTAAGAAGGACCGGATGGCCGTCAATCACATTCTCAAGAACTTCCCAGACCACCGAATCGCGCCGGTCCACCACCTTTTTGGCACTCTTGACGGTCTTCACATACCCCCGCTCAATCAGACGCCGGATCACAAAGGGCTTGTAGAGCTCGATCGCCATCTCCTTCGGCAGCCCGCATTCGTGCATCTTCAGCTCCGGTCCGACCACAATCACGGAACGGCCCGAGTAGTCCACCCGTTTCCCGAGCAGGTTCTGCCGGAACCGGCCGCTCTTCCCTTTCAGCATGTCGCTCAGGGATTTCAGGGGCCGGTTGTTGTTGCGAACCGCGTTGGACTTCCTGGAGTTGTCATAGAGTGAGTCTACCGCCTCCTGCAGCATCCGCTTCTCGTTGCGCAGGATCACATCGGGCGCCTTGATATCAATCAGCCGCTTGAGCCGGTTGTTCCGGATGATGACCCGGCGATAGAGATCGTTCAGATCAGAGGTGGCGAAGCGTCCTCCCTCCAGGGGCACCAGAGGTCTGAGCTCCGGCGGAATGACAGGAATCACCCGCTGGACCATCCATTCGGGCCGGTTCTCCGTGTGCTGGTTGGCGGCACGGAAGGATTCGATCACCTGCAGCCGCTTCAGTTTCTTTTTCTTTCGCATCTGCGAGGTTTCGGTCTTCACCTCTTCCCGCAGACGGAAAGCCATCTCATCGAGATCCATATCCATGAGCAGCGCCTCGATCGCCTCGGCACCCTCCTTGACAATGAACTTGTCCTCGTCGTCATCGTCCAGGTCGAAGTTGTCTTCGGGCAGCTGTGCGAAGATGTCAAACTTCTCCTCTTCGCTGATCAGATCTCCTTTCTTGTAACCCAGATCTCTTGCCAGCCCCGGATTGATCACCACGAATGTCTCATAGTAGATGATCCGATCCAGATTCTTGGAAGAGAGGCCCAGCAGATAGGCAATCTTGTTGGGAAGTGATTTGAAATACCAGATGTGTACAACAGGTACGGTCAGGGTGATATGCCCCATGCGCTCCCGCCGGACGGCCTTGCGAGTAACCTCTACCCCGCACCGGTCACAGATAATGCCCTTGTAGCGAATTCTCTTGTATTTGCCGCAGTGACACTCGTAATCCTTGACAGGGCCGAAGATCTTTTCGCAGAACAGACCATCCATCTCGGGCTTGAACGTCCGGTAGTTGATCGTCTCCGGCGTTAGGACCTCCCCGTGAGACCGGGACAGGATGGTCTCCGCAGAAGCCAGTGAAATCCCGATACTGTTGAAGTCCTTGGTGACAGTCAATGTTTTCGTAGTCGGCAAGGGAGTTCCTCCGATATACTTGGATTATCCTGATTACTCAATTTACTCGAGATTACTCGATATGAATCTCGAGACCCAGACCCATCAGCTCTCGAAGCAGCACCTTGAAGGATTCGGGCACATCTCCTTCCGGAAGGTTCTCTCCCTTCACGATTGCCTCGTAGACCTTGGATCTTCCCTTCACATCGTCACTCTTCACGGTAAGCATCTCTTTCAGGATGTTTGCCGCACCGTATGCATAGAGTGCCCACACTTCCATCTCTCCGAGACGCTGCCCTCCAAACTGCGCCTTGCCTCCCAGCGGCTGCTGGGTGATGAGCGAGTAGGGGCCGATGGACCGGGCATGCATCTTGTCTTCAATCAGGTGGTTGAGCTTGAGCATGTAGATGTAGCCCACCGTGGTCTTCTGATCCAGTTTCTTGCCGGTTCGTCCGTCATAGAGGCGGACCCTTCCGTCTTTCGGCAGTCCCGCCTCCTCCAGTTTCTCCTGAACCTGCTCATAGCTGGCTCCATCGAACACGGGAGAAGCAAACTTCACTCCCAGCTCCATGGCAGCCCAGCCCAGAATGGTCTCGTAGATCTGGCCGAGGTTCATTCGGGACGGAACACCAAGGGGGTTCAGAAGAATGTCGATCGGTGTACCGTCCTCCATGTAGGGCATATCCTCCATGGGCACGATTTTGGCGATCACACCTTTGTTGCCGTGACGGCCCGCCATCTTATCTCCCACCTGGAGCTTGCGCTTCTTGGCGACGTAGACCTTGGCTTTCTGAATAATTCCCGGCGGCAGCTCATCCCCCACCTGGATCTGATACTTTCGCCGCTTGGATTCGGCGTCAATTCGACGTCGCTCCTCCCGGTAGTTCTTGAAGAGCAGTTTTACATAACGGACCAGATTCTCATCCGTCGCCCAGTCAATATTCTCGTTGATGTTGACCGGATCGATCTGCTCAAAGACCGACTTCTTGTACTTCTCTCCTTTCGGGATGATGATGTTGCCGCTGTAATCCTCCACGCCGGGTGAAGTCTTGTCTCGCAGCAGGGAGTACATCTTGTCTGCCCACTTGCGGTTCAGATCGGAGAGCTCGGAGGCATATCGCTCGTTCTCCTGCTCGACCAGTTTCTTCTCTTCCTTTCTGGAGATCTGCTCATCGCGCTTTCGGCTGAAGAGCTTGGTCTTGATCACCGTACCCTGGACTCCGGGCGGCACCCTCAGCGAAGCATCCTTGACATCACCGGCCTTGTCACCGAAAATGGCCCGCAGAAGCTTCTCTTCCGGCGTGGGATCGGTCTCCCCTTTCGGAGTGATCTTTCCGACCAGGATATCTCCCGGCTGGACTTTCGCACCGATCCGGATGATCCCGCGCTCATCAAGATTCCTTGTCGCCTCTTCACTCACGTTGGGAATCTCACGCGTGAGCTCCTCTTCCCCCCGCTTGGTATCTCTGACCTGCTGTTCGAACTCCTGAATGTGGATGGAGGTATAGAGATCATCCTGGACAACACGTTCGCTGACTACAATAGCGTCCTCAAAGTTGTACCCCCTCCAGGGCATGAACGCCACCAGGAGGTTGCGTCCAAGGGCCAGCTCTCCTTTGTCGGTGGAGTAGCCGTCCACCAGGACCTGTCCCTTTACCACGCGGTCTCCCACGCTGACAACCGGGCGCTGGTTGATCGTCGTATCCTGGTTGCTACGTTCGAATTTTTTCAGGTGATAGGCCTTTATCCCTTCATCGAAGAAACAGTGCTGCTCCAGATCGTTCCTTTCGTAACGGACCCGCACCTCCGTACCGCTCACGTAGACCACTTCCCCGTCTCCCTCCGCACAGATGACCGCCCGGGAATCTTTTGCGGCCCGATGCTCCAGACCGGTTCCCACCAGCGGCGCCTCCGGACGCAGAAGGGGAACAGCTTGTCGCTGCATGTTGGAGCCCATCAGGGCACGGTTCGCATCATCGTGCTCGATAAACGGAATAAGTGCAGCCGCCAGGGAGGTGATCTGGTTGGCAGACACGTCCATATACTTCACCTCATCCGGCCGGGCCAGACCGACGTTGCTGTCCCGGAAACGGGAGAATATCGCATCGTTTGCAAACAGGTTGTCGTCCGTCAGGGGAGCGTTCGCCTGTGCGATGACGGTCTCGTCTTCCTGCTCGGCGGCAAGATACTCCACCTCGTTGGTCACCACTCCGTCAACCACTTTCCGATACGGAGTCTCAATAAACCCGAAATCGTTCACCTTTGCATGGATGCAGAGGGAGGAGATCAGACCGATGTTCGGACCCTCCGGTGTCTCGATCGGACAGAGCCGTCCATAGTGGGTATAGTGAACGTCCCGCACCTCAAAACCGGCGCGTTCCCGTGTCAGCCCGCCCGGCCCAAGCGCCGACATCCTCCGCTTGTGGGTCAGTTCGGCCAGAGGGTTGGTCTGGTCCATGAACTGGGAGAGCTGGTTGGTTCCAAAAAAAGTGTTGATCACACTGGATATCGTCCGCGCGTTGACCAGATCCTGGGGCGTGAGCTGCTCGGCATCGCGTGAGTTCATCCGTTCACGGATGGTCCGGCTCATCCGGGCCAGTCCGATCGCGAACTGCTGCCCGAGCTGCTCGCCGACGGTACGTACACGGCGGTTGCTCAGGTGGTCGATGTCATCCACCTGGGATTTCATCTCCTTGAGCCGGATAAGCTCGCGGATGATGTAGACAATATCCTCTTTGGTCAGATAGCGGATCTCAAGATCGATGTCCAGCTTGAGTCGTTTGTTGAGCCGGTAACGACCGACCTCCCCGAGATCATATTTTTTATCACTGAAGAAAAGCCGCTCCAGGACCGTACGGGCCGTTTCCGGATCCGGCATCTCTCCGGTACGGATCTGCTGATAGATCTCTGCAAGGGCTGAAATCTCATCATGCGTGGAGTCCTTGCGAAGAGTGGCCATGATAACCGACCGCTCCGACTCCTCGGTGGAGATCTTCTGGACCAGCACCGATTTGACACCCGCCTCTTTGAGCAGCCCGTAATCGTCTTCCGTCAGTTCATGATCTCTCTCCAGGAGAACCTCACGGCTCACTCCTTCCGTAATCTCACCGGTCTCCTCATCCACCACCTCTTCAACCTTTTCAACGACCACGGCAGTGGCAAGTCGTTTTCCGACCAGATTCTCATTGTAGGTCTTTTTGCTGCCTACCTTCACATCGTCGGAGAGGTCAAAAATGGAGAGAATGTCCTGATCGGAGCTGAACCCAAGTGCCCGCATCAGTGTCGTCGCAGGGACTTTCTTCTTCCGGTCGATATAGGCCCACAACACATCACGGATGTCGGTGGTGAACTCAATCCAGGAACCTTTGAAGGGGATCACCCTTGCCGAGTAGAGCTGCGTTCCGTTCGGGTGGATCGTCTGTCCGAAGAAGACTCCCGGTGAGCGGTGCAGCTGGCTCACAATCACCCGCTCGGCGCCGTTTATGACAAACGTACCCCTTTCAGTCATCCAGGGCAGATCCCCAAGGAAGACCTCCTGTTCGATTGTCTCACTCGCCTCATCGGTTTCGTCTACCGCAGAGAGTCTCAGTTTGGCCTTTAACGGAACGGCATAGGTAAGCCCGCGTTCCACACACTCCTCGATTGAATACTTGGGAGTGTCCACCGTATAATAGAGAAACTCCAGGATGTGGGTCTCTCTTGAATCGACGATGGGGAAGTTCTCATTGAATATTTTCTGAAGTCCCTGATCTCGCCGATCTTTGGGTGCGACATCCATCTGTACAAAATGCTCGAAGGAGGCGAGCTGGATGTCAAGAAGGTCTGGATAATCTATTACGGGTTTGGTACGGCCAAATGTGTAGCGGTCGGTAAACGGGATTTTCTCCATAGTGTTACTCAAAAGGATGATCTCCTTTGGTTAAAAAAGACGTGTGAATCGGTCGTATCCGCACGACCGATTTTCAACAGGCCTCACCTTGACTGGATAAGACACCAATAGCCAATACCGTAAAACGGTACCGGCTAAGGTTCATTGTGCTACGATTTGCGTCTTACTTCAATTCGACAACCGCACCGGCCTCTTCGAGCTTGGCCTTGATCTGCTCGGCTTCATCCTTGCCGACATTCTCCTTCACGTTGCTGGGGGCGCCGTCAACCAGTTCCTTGGCTTCTTTGAGCCCGAGTCCGGTAATAGCCCGAACCTCTTTGATCACACCGATCTTCTTGTCACCCGCATCTTTGAGAACAACCGTGAATTCGGTCTGCTCCTCACCGGCGCCGGCACCGTCACCCGCCGCAGGTCCGGCTGCCACGGCTACCGCTGCTGCTGCCGGTTTGATGTCATACTCCTCTTCGAGAACCTTTGCCAGCTCGTTTGCCTCTTTGATGGTCAGGTTCACCAGTTGTTCAGCTAGTTCTTTTACGTCAGCCATTGTATTGTGTCTCCGTTCGTCGGTTTAAAGGGTAAAATTCAAAAGAGTGATTCTGTAATAATGTGAGATTATTCGCTGCCTTTCTCGGCAATCGTCTTCACTGCACCGGCAACCGTACGTCCCGGTGACTGAAGCGCGCCAACCACATTGGCAACCGGTGAGAGGAGCAGCCCGACAATATCCCCGATGATCTCATCTTTCGATTTCATCGAAGCGAGAGAATCGAGCTGATTCTCGCCGTAATAGTCTCCGTCAACCAGAGCGGCAACGAACTGCGGCTTCTTTTTTTCCCTGATGAACTCCTTCAGGACCTTTGCAGGCGCGGAGTACTCCTCATCAACAAAGGCAAATCCGTTCTGATCCTCCAGGTAGGGATAGAGATCCTCATACCCCCCCACGCTCTCCATGGCCCGTTTGATCAGCGTGTTCTTGTAGACTTTGAAGCGGACACCGCTGTTTCGGAACTTGGCCCGGAGCTGATTGATCTCCGCAACGGAAAGACCTTTGTAATTTGCGATGTAGAGGGCCCCTGACTTCTTCAGTTCGTCGGTAATCTCTTCAACAACCGCCTTCTTTTCTGCTAGTGTAGGCATAGATTCGGCTCCTGTGAAATTAGAGGGATCCCACGGATGAGCGGCTCAGAGGAATACTCGGCCCCATCGTGGTGCTCAGAAATGCGCTGCGGACATATTGCCCCTTTGCGGATGCCGGTTTCAGCCGGTTGATGGTCTGAAGGAAGGCCGCTGCATTTTCACGCAACTGCTCCGGCTCGAAACTCGCCTTTCCGATGGAGGAGTGGATGATTCCATATTTGTCTACGCGGAAATCGAGCTTTCCAGCCTTGAACTCCTGCACCGCTTCCCCCACGTCCATGGTGACGGTTCCGCTCTTCGGGTTGGGCATCAGTCCCCGGGGTCCGAGAACCCGTCCCAGTTTCCCGATCTTCCCCATCACATCGGGAGTGGCGATGATCACATCGATATCTGTCCACCCGCCTTCGATACGGGAGATGTAGTCATCCAGACCCACATGGTCCGCCCCCGCCTCTTCCGCCTCTTTCTGCTTGTTCTCGTTTACCAGAGCCAGGACCCGGACCGATTTTCCCGATCCGTGCGGCAGGGCAACCGTCCCGCGCACCATCTGATCGGCATGACGCGGATCGACTCCCAGACGGATGTCAAGATCCACAGAGGCGTCAAACCGGGTGGAAGAGGTCTTCTTAATCAGGTCGCACGCTTCCTCAAGCGTGTATTCCCGGTCCCTGTCGATCAGCTCGCTGACCTGGCGATACTTTTTACCTCGCTTTGCCATTGCGCAAATTCCTTATTTATCCCGTATTACTCGTATACCCATGCTTCGGGCTGTACCGGCAATCATCTCGGCCGCGCGCTCAACTTCGAACGCATTGAGATCTTCCATCTTCTGCTGGGCGATCTCGACCACCTGACTCCAGGTCACACGGCCGACCCTGTTCCGGTTCGGCTCGGCCGATCCCGACTTGATCTTGGCAGCCTGTTTCAGAAGCACGGCTGCCGGCGGGGTTTTGGTCTTGAAGGAGAACGACTTGTCAGCATAGACAGTGATCTCCACCGGAATGATGGTACCGGCCTTGTCCTGGGTCTGAGCATTGAACGCCTTGCAGAACTCCATGATGTTGATCCCGGCCTGTCCCAGCGCCGGTCCTACCGGCGGCGCGGGATTGGCCTGGCCACCAACGATCTGAAGCTTCAGAACTCTTTCTACTTTTTTTGCCATAAGCGAATCCGTCTAACGATGCATTCTTCAGTTTGTCGCGTAATAGCTCACATGGACAGCAATCAGGTGGCCGGCTCTACCTGGCTCACATCGACTTCTACCGGAGTCTTGCGGCCGAAGATGCTCACAAGTACCCGAAGCTTCAGTTTGTCGGCATTCACTTCCTGAACCGTACCATCAAAATCCTTGAACGGCCCGTCGATCACCCGGATCAGATCCCCTTCACTATAGGGAATCTCCACCACACCTCCCTTCTCGAGCATCTCCTGATTGTCATGCACACGGCCCAGAATACGGTCCACTTCGGACTTCTTCAGAGGCGTGGGAGGCACATCTCCTCTGCCCTGCCTCAGAAATCCAAGCGATGAGGGGGCATTCCGGATATAGTTGTTCACCTCTTCATCATAGACCGTATTGATCAGGATGTAGCCGGGGAAAAAATTCTTTTCTCGCGTCCGTTTTTTCCCACCGCGGATCTCGACCACTGTTTCGGTAGGAATAAGGATCTCCCTGATTTTGTCTTCAAGGCCGGCATCCTCGAGACCCTGCTCCAGATACTCCTTCACCTTTCGCTCATGGCTCGAGTAGCACCGGATCACATACCAGTCATGGGTTTTCTCCACGGTCATCGGTACAGTACATCTAGGATTGCCGTGTAGACGCGATCCACGCCGAATATGAAGGCAGACAGGATGATTGTGAAAACCAGAACAATGATGGTGCTGTCGATCAGCTCCTGACGGGAAGGCCATGAGACCTTCTTGAACTCGTTCCGGACATCCTCGAAAAACTTGGTAATTTTCTTCATGCCATCTATCTCTTTCCCTGGACGCGACCGCCTTTCTCTGACGGAAAAGACCGGGACGTACCCGGTCTCTGATTGCACTCCCTCGCCGCCAGCCTCCTGCGGCATCTGTTCATGCCAGACTGCACGGGTGGAGAGACTCGAACTCCCAACCTGCGGTTTTGGAGACCGCTGCTCTGCCAGTTGAGCTACACCCGTCCAAAGCACAGAAGCGGGGATGATCCCTGCTTCTGCACCAACGAGATCTTTGCTCTGGAAATTATTCCAGAATTTTGGTGATCACACCCGCTCCGACCGTACGGCCCCCTTCGCGGATTGCAAAACGGAGACCG
>CAYTTA010000038.1:15993-24485 GCA_964440655.1 uncultured Balneolaceae bacterium | reverse complement strand
ATATATCAATGTGGATAACCTGTGTTGTGCGGCGGGGTGCGGGCGGGGTGCGGGGTGATGTGCGGGGTGCGGCGGGGGTGATGTATGGCGGCGTGTTGAGCAGACGAATGCAGTGGGAGGGGAGTTGAGGGAAAAAGGAAAGGGGAGAAGGAACCAGCCGTGGATGTGGGGGGAAGAGGGGGCGCCTTTGAGGTGGGCCGTCAAGGCCGCAACAGATTGAAACGGTTTATTGGAATGAGGATATACATATCCTTTTCCGGGCATCGGTTATTATTCCGAAAATTAACTCTGTATTGGAATAAAGACAGAGACCTAAAAACATGATATGTGGCGGCCGGAGTCGGTCTGGTCAGGAGCGGGCTTCTCTCAGGATCTTCTGAATGTCGGCAAGGATTCCAGCCGCAGTAACCTCTTTTCCGGCTCCCGGTCCTTTTATCACCATCGGCTGATCGTAATACCTCTCTGTGCGGATGGTGACCAGGTTGTTGGTTCCGTCCAGTCGTCCCAGTTCCGACTCAAGGTCCACCGATGCCATGCCGATCCGGATCTCGCCCTTTTCGTCCAGACTGCCGATGTATCGGAGTGTTTTCCCTTTTTTCTGCTCTGATGTAAGCCGCTCTGCCCATTCGGAATCATAATCGGAAAGTAGTGACAGAAATACCGATGCATCCACATCGGCCAGTTTTTCCGGAATGAGCGACTCTACCTTCAGATCCTCCCGCTCCAGTTTCAATCCGGAGGTCCGGGCAAGGATCAGGAATTTCCGGGCAACATCCTCCCCGGAGAGATCATCCCGCGGATCGGGTTCCGCATAACCGAGAGTTCGGGCTTCGATGACCGCACGGCTGAACGGCAATCCCTGTTCCAGCTGGCTGAAGAGCCAGGTCATTGTTCCCGAGAGAACCCCTTCGACGGAAACAATCCGGTCTCCGCTGTCAATCAGGTTCTCGATGGTCTGGATGATGGGCAGTCCGGCCCCTACGGTCGTCTCATAGGCATAAGAGACATTGTTCCGTTCGGCGGTGTTCCGGAGAGATTCAAACCACTCCTGTTCCAGGGTGTTGGAGAGCTTGCTGGGTGTTACTACATGGATTCCGTTTTCCAGCAGTTCCAGGTAGAGCCGGGCAACCTCCATGCTGCCGGTCGCATCCACAAAAATAACCGGAACCTCGCTGGAGGCATATCTCTTTATCTTCTCAATGATCTGGTCCCAGTTCTTGGCCGATCCTCCGTAAAGCTCATCCTTGCGCACCTGCTTTTCACGCCAGACCACCTTTGTGCTGTTACAGAAGCCGATCACTTCCAGATCATACCTGCGGCTGTCGAGGCTGTTCAGCTGCTCGATCAGGGTGCCCCCCACGGCCCCCACTCCGGCGATAAAGAGATTTGCCCGGAAGGGACGCCAGGCTCCCAGTCGGCTCGAGTGCAGCTGTTTCAGTTTGAATGCTCTTGAAGATGACATCACAGTACCTCGGTGCGGTTGCGGTAGCCTCTCAGGAGGCTTCTCCGGGTGAAAAAAGGTTTTGTAATCCGGTTCAGCTGGCCGAATTCAATCAAAAAAGCATCGTGTCCGTGTATGGACTCAATCTCCGCATACTCTGAATTGGGAAGAAGGGCGGCAAGCTCCCTCTGCTCCTCGGCAGGATAGAGCAGGTCCGTATCGATTCCAACTACCAGGACCGGAATCTCCACTTTCCCCAGCACCTCTTCAAAACTCCCGCGACCTCTTGCCACATCATGGGCATCCATGGCCCGGGTGAGTGCTACATAACTGTTTGCATCAAACCGGCGCACCATTTTCTCACCCTGGTAGTTGAGATAGGACTCCACCTGGAAGAGATCGGACCCGTCCTGCGGGTTTCGTCCGAATTTCTGTTCATAGTCGGAGGGGGCCCGGTAGGTGAGCATGGCCATCATGCGTGCGGTGGCAAGCCCCTTCTCCGGAGTTGCATCGGGCGTGTAAAAACCGTCATTCCAGTTGGGATCGTTGAAAATGGCCTGTCGTTGCACATGGCTTATTCCGATCGCCCAGGGCGTGTGGGCTTTGCCCATGGCAATCGGGATGGCGGAACGGACACGGGAATCCATGATGGCAAATTCGAGGGCCTGCATGCCGCCCATCGATCCGCCGATCACGGTTTCGATCCCCTGAATATCGAGCTCATCGAGGAGGAGCTGCTGGAAGCGAACCATGTCGCGTATGGTAATGGAGGGGAAAGATGCCTGATACGGAATTCCCGTTTCAGGGTTGACGGAGGAAGGTCCCACGGATCCGTAACAGCTTCCGGGGACGTTGATACAGATCACAAAGTGCTCATCCGTATCAATCAGTCCGTCCTCCGAAAAAAGACCGGGGAACCATTGATCGGCCTCCGCATTTCCGGTCAGTGCATGACAGATCACGATGACGTTGTCACGTTCCTCATTGAGCCGGCCCCAGGTTTTGTAGGCCACTTCGGCCTCTTCAAAACGGTACCCTGATTCCGTAACAAACGGTCTTTTCAACCTGGTCTGTATGATCCTGCTTTGACTCATGGATGAAATCGGATGACGGTTTTCATTAAACTCCGCCTTTCCCTCAGGCCGGATGACCCGGCGGGCGGCGGGTTGATCCGTGCGAGCGGCCGCCTCTCTGGCTGCCTTTCGTTCGGATCGGGAATCCGCTCTGTCGGCGGGGCTCCACGAGAGAACCCCGCCGGACGAGAGTCGGATGGGAACGGTTTTCATCCGGTCAGGCCGTTACACCGATCCGCCGGAAAGCCTCTTCGAAGTCCTCGATGATATCGTCAATGTGTTCGATACCTACCGAGACCCGAATCAGGTCTTCTTTCACACCGCTTGCCTCGCGCTCCTCGGGGGAGAGTTGCTGGTGCGTGGTGGAAGCCGGATGGCATACAAGAGTTTTGGCATCTCCCACATTGACCAGGTGGCTGGCGAGTTCCACGTTCTCAATGAACGCACGGGCTGCATCGTATCCCCCTTTCAGTCCGAAGTTGAAAACAGCCCCGTATTTGCCTGCGGCCAGATACTTCTTGGCGTTCTCGTGAGAGGGATGATCCGGATGGCCGAGGAAGTCGACCCAGGCAACGTTCTCGTTGTTTCGGAGCCAGTCGGCCAGCTTGATGGTGTTCTCCGTATGCCGCTCGACCCGCAGGGAGAGTGTTTCCAGTCCCTGAAGGAAGAGGAAGCTGTTGAATGGAGAGGCGGCCGGACCGAAATCACGCAGTCCTTCCACCCGCGCGCGGATCGAGAAGGCGATGTTGCCGAACGGGCCGCCATCACCGAAGATATCCCAGAACTTGAGGCCGTGGTAACCGGGTGCCGGTTCGGTGAATACCGGGTAGTTGCCATTCCCCCAGTTGAAGTTTCCACCGTCGACAATCACTCCACCGATGCTGGTGCCGTGTCCGCCGATCCATTTGGTTGCAGCCTGAACAACCACGTTGGCTCCATAATCGATGGGGCGGACGATGGCTCCGGCCGCGCCGAAGGTGTTGTCCACGACCAGGGCGATGTTGTACTTCTGGGCAAGTTTCGCCAGCCCCTCGAAATCGGGCACGTTCATGGTCGGGTTACCCAGCGATTCTACGTAGATCGCCTTGGTGCGTTCATCAATCTGACGCTCGAATGCATCGAGAGAATCCTCCTCCACGAATTTTACATTGATGCCCAGTCGCGGGAAAGAGACCTTGAACTGGTTGTAGGTTCCGCCATAGAGGAAGGAGGAGGAGACAATGTTGTCGCCGGCTTCGGCCAGGGTAATGATGGCCAGAAACTGCGCAGACTGCCCGGATGCCGTAGCAAGAGCGGATGTGCCGCCCTCCAGTGCTGCGACCCTCTTCTCGAAGACATCGGTCGTCGGATTCATGATCCGGGTGTAGATATTGCCAAACTCCTTCAGTGCAAAGAGATTGGCCGCGTGCTCCGCATCTTTGAAGAGGTAGGAGGTGGTTTGATAGATCGGTACGGCACGTGAACCGGTAACCGGATCGGGCTCCTGTCCCGCATGAACCTGCAGGGTTTCAAAGCGGTAATTGCGAGGTTTTCCGTTGCTGCTCATAGGTTTTGTAATATAGGGTTTGAGTTGGATGCTGGTTGTTATGGGTTGTAACCGGCCGCAAAGGCCGGCAAGTGGCCGGATCAGGCATCGCTGCAGCTTCCGGGATGACGACCAAAAAAAAAGCCCCTTTCGATCTCCGACCGCCCCGGAAAGATTCGAAAGAAGCTTTTTGAATAGATCCACTCAAAACGCCGCTATCATCTTTCCCCAGAGCAGCCGGGGCAGGAATTAGCACCTGTCCCTCTTTCGAGGCGGTTGCTAAGGTTTCACAGGGCCTGGTCCCTCCACCTTTCTTGATAAGAGCTGATGTTTTACAAAGAACAGATAAAACAGAAAAGCCCTCATCGTGGAGGGCTTTTTTGAAATCGTTACAGATTTACACTCATCTCCCTCCGGTTCATTGGCGAGCCATACACATACATCCCATCATGATACACTCCATCATGAGAGCCCGGCCACCGAGAAGAGAGTGATATGCTTTTCTGTTTTCCATCAAGGACAAATATACCGCTTTTTTATTTTTTTTCGCAAACGATTTTTTAATGCCGGGCTGATTTGCGATTATGGGTCCAACCTGTAACCACAAGATCTGCTCTTATGTATCAATTAAAGACGCTATTCGCATCCGCTGTCCTGAGCCTTCTGCTGCTGGCCGGTTGCGGAAACTCGGCCCCCGGTGCGGCTCAGGATGCCGATGATATTCTCAGGGCCGAACAGCAGAGAGTGGAATATCTCACCAGCGGCCAGCTGGACCGGCTGGAGGAGATGAGCTCTCCGACCATGACCTATACGCACTCCAACGGCACGAAGGATGACAAGGAGGTCTACTTTGCATCACTTCGCTCCGGACAGGTGGTCTATCGGGATCTCGATCACGATGATCTGGAAGTGCGGTTTGTGGGTCAGGGCGTGGCGATCCTGAACGGAATCTCCGATGTGACCGTCACCGTGGACGGGGAAGACAGGCTGGTGCCGCTGCGATTCACGATTGTCTATGTATATGACGGCAACCAGTGGCTTTTTGAAGCCTGGCACTCCTCCGGTCGCCAGAACTGATTTCGATACGGTCTCTCATTTCGCTGCGGTCTGCCGGGGCAGGTTCCACCCGTCCCGGCGGTTCCGCAGTTTCTTCAACAGACCCGCCATTCCCGTTCCTACAGGAACTTCTGCTTTTCCAGGTTTCAACGGAAATAGTACCCTGCGCCCTTACCGGTAACCCAGATTCCGGACCCAGTTCTCCTGCTCTCTCCATTTTTCCCGCACCTTGACGTGCAGATCAAGGTAGACCGGCCGGCCGACGAACTCCTCGATCGCTTCGCGTGACCGGACACCCAGCTCGCGGACCGCCTTGCCCCCCTTGCCGATCAGGATCCCCTTCTGTGAGTTGCGGTTGACGATGATCTCGGCGCCGATATAGTCGAGATCCTCCCGCTCCTCGTACTGAATCACATCGACCGTGCAGGAGTAGGGAATCTCCTCATGAAAAAGAAGATAGATCTGCTCGCGGATCAGTTCGGCCGCAAAAAAGCGGACCGGCTGTTCACTCAAAATATCTTTCGGATAGTACGCAGGACCCGGAGGCAGCCCCTGCTTCATCCTCTCCATCAGCACTTCAATCCCCTCCCCCGTCAGTGCCGATACAAAGTGAGTGGAATCGACCCGGATCAGACCGGCGGTCTCTTCCGCCAGTCGTTCCGCCTCCTCCCGGCCGATCAGATCCATCTTGTTGATCACCAGCAGGATGGGAACATTCAGGGACTTCAGCAGAGCGATCACCTCTTCAGGCGGATCGGAATCGGTTCCGTCAACAATAAGCAGAACCAGATCGGCATCATTCCGCGCCTTCTCCACAAAACGCATCATGGCTGACTGCAGGGCGTAGGAAGGATCGAGCACCCCCGGGGTATCCAGAAAGATGATCTGGGAGGCTTCATCAGACCAGATTCCCATAATCTGGTGCCGGGTCGTCTGCGGCTTGTGGGTCGCGATCGAGACCTTGCTCCCGATGATGCTGTTCATCAGGGTGGATTTGCCCGCATTGGGACGACCGATCAGGGCCACATAACCGGACCGGTGGGATTCAGGGGGATTGCTCGCGGAGGCACTCATGACTCGCTCACCGCTCCTCGTTCACTGACTGTATGATTTCCAGATAGTGTTTTACGGTGTTCTCAAGACCGTCGAACAGCGCTTCGGAAATTAGGGCATGCCCGATGCTCAGATCGTGCAGGTGGGGGACGGTCCGGACCAGACCGGGCAGGTTTTTCTGATTTAATCCGTGGCCCGCATTGACTTTCATTCCCAGGGAGTGGATCAGTTTCGCACCCTCGGCCAGCCGGTCCAATTCCGCGTTTTTTGCGGCCTCACCCTTTGCATTGGAGTAGATCCCGGTGTGAAGTTCTACCAGATCCACTTCCAGTTCGGCGGCCATCCTGATATCTTCCGGAACCGGATCCAGAAAGAGGCTGATTCTCCCGCGCTGGTTGCGAAGGGCAGGAATGACACGCTCCCGGAAATCATCAAAGACCTGTTTCATGTTCAGGCCTCCTTCGGTCGTCAGCTCCTCTCTTTTTTCCGGTACCAGGGTGATCACATCGGGATCTGTCCGGCGACAGATCTCAAGCATCTCCTCAGTGGCTGCCATCTCGAAGACAAGAGTGCCTTTCACTACCTCCTTGAGGCGGGCCACATCCTCATCACGTATATGGCGTCTGTCGCCCCGAAGATGGAAAACGATTCCGGCCGCACCGGCCTGTTCACACACAATGGCTGCCTCGACCGGATCGGGATACCCCTCACCGCGGGCATTCCGGAGGGTTGCAACGTGATCGATATTTACCAGTAACTGCATCTTTGTATTTTTAATGGCGATTCAGGAATTTAGCACTCAATGTAAAGCTTTGAGTCAAATGTTATTCATTCTCTCCCGGCCGGCATGGCCGTTTGCCCTTCTCGTTGTGATCTTTCTGCTTTCCGGATGCGGGGTTGCAAGCCGGACCGTTGTCACCGGGCCCGCCGGTGAAGAAGCGCCGCCGCGGGCAGAGGCCCGTACTGCGGCTCCGTCGCGTCCGCTTCGGGCCATCCAGCAGGAGCTGCATCTGGCACATCGTGAATGGAAAGGGACACCCTATCGTCTGGGAGGTAACGGAAAGAACGGTATCGACTGCTCTGCCTTCACCCAAGTGGTCTATCGCAACCACTTCAATCTGGACCTTCCCCGCACGACCCGGGATCAGCTCCGCATCGGCAGAGGAATCCGCAGAAATGCGGTAATGCCCGGTGACCTGATTTTTTTCCGCACCACCCGGACCGATCTTCATGTGGGAATCGCGATCAACCGCGAGGAGTTTCTTCACGCATCGACCACAATGGGAGTGATGATCTCCAGTCTGAACGAGCGTTACTGGTCGGACCGTTTTCTGGGCGTCAGGAGGATTCTTCTGTAAGCAGACGGATCTCAAACATCTTTGACCAGAGCTTGCCCGTTACAAAGAGGTGACCTGTTTCCGGGTTCCAGGCTATTCCGTTCAGTACATTGTCCGGATCCCCGCCCTCCAGCTTCCGGAGTCCGCTCAGATCCAGATGGCCGGTAACAACCCCTGTTTCGGGATCGATCACGCGGATCACATCCGAAAAGAGCACATTGGCAAAGAGCTTGTCTTCCACGATCTCCAGTTCGTTGAGAAGGCGGAGGGGTTCGCCGTTTTCCGTTACGGTAAGCCGGCCTGTCTCCTCAAAAGTTTCCTCATCGAGAAACCGCAGCTCTGCCGTGCCGTCACTCATGATGAACCGGCTGCCATCATACTCAATTCCCCACCCCTCGCCGCGGTAGCGGAATGTCCGGAGCAGGCGGAACGTGTTCAGATCATATACAAAACCGATACCGGACTGGAAAGTGATCTGAACCAGCTCTTCACCCCTCAGGGTCAGTCCCTCACCAAAGTAGTGATCTTCCAGGTCCAGCTGGCGGATTACCTGTCCGGTGTTGGGGTGAACCTTGCGCAGCCAGGAGAATCCCAGCCGTCCGGTACTCTCGAACAGATGATCATCCCGGTAGAGCAGGCCCTGGGTGAATGCATTGCTGTCGTGGGGAAAGATGTTGACGATTTCGTATTGATGGCGGACAATCTCCTGGATGCTGCCTTCTTTTCCGGGCGTACCGGATCCGCTCCCTGAGAAAAACAGCGGGAACGTGAGGGTCAGGATCAGGAGAATGAATGTGTTCCTTCTGGTCATAAACCGATGGTACAGGAAACGGGAAGATCTTTCAAGCAGAAGGCTGAAGGCAAAGAAGCAGGGGAACCAGGTAGTAAGTAAGGGTAGCAGGAAGAAGGCCAACAGTCAGTAAGTAAAGCGGGTGGAAGTAAAGCAGGGGATGGAAAACAGGGGGAAGACCTCGAGAAAACTCCGTCAGTCAACGGCCAGATTCTCC
>CAYTTA010000038.1:10879-15893 GCA_964440655.1 uncultured Balneolaceae bacterium | reverse complement strand
GGAAAACAGGGGGAAGACCTCGAGAAAACTCCGTCAGTCAACGGCCAGATTCTCCAGTGCTGGCAGAGGCTCCCCGCGGTCGAACAGTCTCGCAGCAACCTGTATCTCGTTGTTGGCAGGGTTTTCATCCGGACTGTCGTGCCCCGCACGGATCTGATAGGTGCCCGTTACAAGTTCAGAGGTGTTCCAGAGGAAGGAGAGGGCGGTGACACTCCCGCGCTCAAGTCCTGAAACGATCCTGATTCCGATCTCTTTCTTCATCGTTTCGTTAAGTAGAACGACGGCAAATGGAGCCATTACATCGGTCTGCCCCAGGTTTTCAAGGCTTACGGCGACCGGGATCTCATCGCCGGACCGGATCGAGTCGGGCAGATGAATCCGTACCACTCCGATATCACTCCGGAGCGGCTCCAGGATCACGAGGGAGGCTTCAGGCCCGGTGATCATCTCTCCCTCTTTCTGCTCAAGACCGGCTTCGATGATCCAGCTGCCGGGAGAATATTCCCTGGTTTCCCACTGGAAACGGAGAAGGGTAGAGTCGCCCGCCGCAAGCGTATCCCGAAAGGTGTGAGAAGCAATGCGGTAACGAATCTCTCCGTTGCGGGCATCCAGGGTGATCTCCGCCCGGCTCCGGGATGTTTCCTCACCGAAGTTTTTCACGGTGAGTTCAAGGGAAAGAACATCTCCGTGTATGAGTGTATCCGGCAGACTCAGATTGCTCAATGCCAGTTCACCGGCATCGGACGGCTCACGTCCTGTCTGATTGCTGAATAGATCGCACGAGGCGATCGGAAATGAAATCACAACAAGAACCGTCAGCCACCGTTCACCAATACCTGCACCTTTCCACATCGGACCGGAGTGAGAGATTCGCGCCAACGGTAACAGCATAGTGCATCCGCGTGCGAACCGGTATCGGAGCTTCTGTGAACTTCCTGTAGAGTTTGCAGGATCGCTTTGTAGGTAAAACGGAAATGGCAGTCCAGAGCCGGGTACGCTGCCTCTCCGGCTGCAGAAAATCAGTTGAGAGTGAGATAGTTTTTTCTCGAGATAAGGTGATTCAGTGCCTCCTCAAGTTCCCGGTATCTTCCCAATACGGTGACCAGCTCCCCCTCCACCAGGGGATCGAGCCGGGGATTGGCCGAAATGAACTGTCTGCAGACCCACTCCTCCTGTTCGTACTGGAGAAGGAACTGGGAACCGTCTGTCAGAAATACATCTACACAGTCACCTTCCTGGAACTCGATGTCCCGGATCTCTCCCTCTTCATCAATATAGATCTCTACCGGATTGTGGAAGACGTTGAAGAGGTCTCGTGCCTCCACGGTGATCGAGTGAAAGTTGATCATAAGGGGTCTCTTAATTGTAGTAAAAAATGGAGTTTCTCTGTCCTTGAATGCTCTCACCCTAACACCGGGTAGTTATGACAAAGTTCCAGAAATTTTCTTACATATCGGAGGCATTTTGCAAGATATTGCAGGAGCGGAGGATGCGCTGTTATTTCAGTAAATTCAGGGAGATCTGAAGAGTCTGGAATCTCTTTGGCGCGACAGACCGGAGCGTCTTCCGCAACCGGAATTATCAAAACTGAATATGGGTCTGCTTCTCTTTTATCTTTTTGCCGCGTTGGGGATCTCCTTTCTCTGTTCCCTTCTTGAAGCGGTTCTGCTCTCGATTACACCCTCCTACACAGCCATGCTGGTCCAGCAGGGGAAACCCACCGGCAGGCTGCTCAACCGGCTGAGGGAGGATATCGATCAGCCTCTTTCGGCCATTCTTAGTCTGAACACCATCGCCCACACGGTCGGAGCCGCGGGGGTAGGAGCCCAGGCCCAGCTTGTATACGGCAGTTCCTCCGTTGGCATCACGTCGGCCATTCTTACTCTTCTTATTCTCGTTCTGTCGGAAATTTTTCCCAAAACATTGGGGGTGATCCATTGGAGGCGACTTACCGGTTTCGTTACCCTAACGATCCGGGTTCTGATTGTTCTGATGTACCCCTTTGTCCTTCTTTCCAAGGGGATCACCAAATGGCTGGCAAGCGGTGAAGCCCAGCCGACCATCAGCCGGGAAGAGTTCTCCGCCCTGGCGGATCAGGGGGTGGAAGAGGGGATCTTCATGGAGGAGGAGTCCACCATATTCAAGAATCTTATCCGGTTCAGTTCCCTGAAGGTGAGTGATATCATGACTCCCCGACCGGTGGTTCTGAAGTTCCATCAGGAGAAGACGATCGAAGAGGTGGTGGGAGAGTCCGGGAAAGGTCTTCCTTTCTCAAGGCTTCCTGTTTACGGGGACCACGAAGAGGAGATTGAGGGGTATGTCCTGAAAAATGAGATGCTGCTCCGGCTCTCCCGCGATGAGGGGAAGACCCGACTGAAAGAGATCAAGAGGGAACTTCTGATAGTACCGGAGTTCATCTCTCTGAAAGCACTGATGGAGCGCTTCCTGACCCGGCAGGAGCAGATTGCGGCGGTGGTGGATGAGTATGGAGGTTTTTCCGGTATCGTCACAATGGAGGATCTGGTGGAGACCCTTCTGGGGATGGAGATTGTGGATGAGATCGACACGATCGACGACATGCAGAAGCTGGCCCGCCAGAAATGGAGAGAGCGGGCGAAAAGGCTCGGGATCTCCTTGCCGGATGAACCGGATGAAGAGAGCGGTGAGAAGAAGAGTGAGGGGCGGCAGGATCAGCAGGAGTGAGTCCCGCAATACCTTGCTGGCAGATGGTGTTGAAGTGGGGCGATCTGGAATTGAAGGATCTGGCAGATGGATTTAATGGGAAGGGTTACGTAAAATGCCCGGCTTCGAAAATCGACGATCACCAGATTTGCCGATGAGTCGATAAACCCCAAATCTACAGAACGATGCTTCGTAAACTTCGCTCTTCCCGCCTTAATGAATTTGTGAGTCCCGATTTTGCCGTAAGCCTGCTGCGGATCGGTGTCGCCCTGCTGATTCTTACCCACGGCACGCCGAAGCTGATGAACATTCTGAACGGAGAGTTCGCCTTCTCCGATCCGATCGGCATCGGCCCTGTCCCCACTCTCTTTCTTGTTGCCTTCGCAGAGTTTTTCTGTGCCCTGTTTGTGCTCGCAGGCCTCTTCACCCGGATTGCGCTTGTTCCCCTGCTGATCAACATGTCGGTGGCGTTCTTCATTTATCACGCCAATGACCCATTTCCCCGGAAAGAGCTCACCCTCTTCTTCCTGATCAGCTTTGCCTTTCTCTTTCTGACCGGTCCCGGAAGCCTCTCACTGGACCGCATCTTCCGGCGGTAGTCCGGATCTGAGTAAAACAGCTGCCGGGGTTCTGTTCTCCCCGGCAGCAGATGCGGAATTCAACGGCGTTCCCGGATTATACGCAGCCATTTGTCGGCCAGTACCGATTCATTGAGTTCCGTCTTTTTCCCTTCGCTGTCGAAAAACTCGATCCGGCGGCTTCCGCCTTCGAACTCCGGAGAGCTGAGATGAATCTCAATCCGGTATCCGGATGGCGCGCCGTTACGGTTCTCTTCGCGGGACAGGCGGGAATTTGCCACTCTGGCGAGATCCACCGTAAGGGTCTCGATGCCATCTCCCTTCCTGTTGAGGTAGAGGAGCTTTCTTTTCTTCCTGTCGACCCCGATGGCATACCGGTTGCGCCAGATGTCATGATCGGCAAGTGAGAGCCCCTCCTTCTTCCCGAGCTCGAGGAATTCATTCTCAAATTTTCTGGCTGCCCCCTTCTTGAAGATCTCATAGTAGAGGACAGGAATGAAAAATGCTGCAAGTGCAAGCGAGACGACGATAATTGTGGTGATATCCATTTCGATGTTCAAAAAAGTTTCTGTTGATTCAGACTGGAAGGCAGAGCCTCCCCATCACCCGCCTCAGACCGTCGTTCAGAGGAACATGGCGGGAACTCATCGCAGAAGCTCAACGCATGAGATCCTGTGTGATGGGGAATGGATGGGGGAAATGGACTACAGGAAGTAATGGAAGGGGTAGAGCAGGGGGCGGAGAGTGAGACTCCGTGGAATGGTATCGGAAAAATCAAGCAAAATGGCTGCCAGACAACGGATCCTGGCTTCCATCCGGTGCCTGATGCGCAGGCGGCAGCCCAGGGAGGCTCCATCCTCGTTCCGCAGCAGACTGGAGAGATACTCACCCGGCCGCTGTATGGCAAAAAGATGGCGGATCGGAGAGGGGACGACAACCGGATATTCCTCTTCTGAAGAGGCACCCGTTTCGCCCGCCACCGACATCCGGTCCGGAAGGGGAGAGGCTTCCGGGGCTTCTGTCTGTGCCGGTGACAGCCAGATCGGGACCAGCAGAAGCCAGAACAGCAGAGTGCTATGTGATATCCGGGTGCTCATGCACGCTTACAAACCGATCCGGTCGCCACCCCTGCGGGAGGACTCCATGATCGCTTCCACAACACGTATGTCAGCCAGACCTTCATCGCCCTGCACAAGGGGCATCCGGTTCTCCTTGATGGCCAGTGCATCGTTGTCCATCTGCCGGGCCTGCTGATGATGAGGGTCGGGCGGCAGCTTTGTTCCGTCACTGGTCTCTCCCTGAACGCCGCTGTAGGACTGGAAGGGACGCAGGCGGTACCACCCCCGCTCCGCCTCAATATCGAGATTGTTGGTCGATTTGCCGAAACTGGTCTCGCAGATCGCGGTGACGCCTCCGGGAAACTCCATCTCAAATTCGGTGTATTCATCCACATCCCGGTACTGCTCCCGTTCATGCCACATCCTGCCCTTGACGGCAACCGGTTCCATTCCGGTCGCATAGCGCGAACCGTTGATGCAGTAGACACCCATGTCGAAGAGCGCGCCTCCGCCCATCGCAGCGACCGCTCTCCAGTTGCCTTCCTGGTGGTTGCCCCGGAAACCCGCTCCGGCTCTCACCTCACGCACCGCTCCGTAGGTCTGTTCCCTTCCGAAGCGGATAATGGTCTGCGTATTGGGTTCATGTTGCATCCGGTACCCGATGGCAAGATGAACCCGGTTGCTTCGGGCCGCATC
>CAYTTA010000038.1:0-10779 GCA_964440655.1 uncultured Balneolaceae bacterium | reverse complement strand
GGAAAACCGACCGTTCCTGCCGCCAGTGCAGCCGTACCCCATTGCAGGAAGGTTTTTCGGGTGATGTTGCCAGCCATGGAGTCCTCTCTGTTTTGTCCGGAACTGCTGATTCGGTTTTTGGTTGATGAAGGGGCTTGTGCCAATTCACGATTCGACCGTCGCACCGCCGGACTGCACCATCCAGAGCTGGCGGTAGATCCCCTCCTGTTCAATAAGCTCGTCATGAGTTCCTGTCTGGATCAACTCTCCGTTCTCCAGAACCAGAATCCGGTCTGCGTGACGGATCGTCGAGAGCCTGTGTGCCACGATCACCGTTGTTCGGTCTTCCGAGATCCTGCGCAGCGAGCGCTGGATGGCCGCTTCCGTCTCGTTGTCAACCGCTGAAGTGGCCTCATCGAGTATCAGTACCGGCGGATCGCGGAGGATGGCACGCGCCAGGGCAAGCCGCTGGCGCTGGCCTCCCGAAAGCTTGATTCCTCTCTCCCCGGTCATTGTTTCATATCCGTCCGGCAGATTGACGATAAAATCGTGTGCTTCTGCCAGACGGGCAGCCTCTTCAATCTGCTCCCGCGTGGCATCAAAACTGCCATACCGGATATTCTCCTCCACCGTCCCGTCAAACAGGAAGACATCCTGCGGAACCAGACCGACGACCCGGCTCAGTTCTTTGGTCCGGTAGCGACGAAGGTCGATCCCGTCCAGCAGAATGCGCCCTTCACTTACATCGTGAAAACGCATCAGGAGCTTGATGAGTGTGCTTTTTCCTGCTCCGGTCGATCCGACAATGCCTACCGTCTCTCCCGGCCGGATCACCAGGTTGAGATCCTGGAGCACCGTTACTCCGGTGCGGTATGTAAAGGAGACATTCTCCAGACGGTACTCTCCACGCACAACCCGGGGATCGATCGGAATGGTTCCCTCGGGCAGTTTTTCGGTGGTTTCGAGAAGTTTCATGATGCGCCAGGTGCTGGCCATTGCCCGCTGATAGAGATCGAAGGTCTCGCCCAGACGGGTGAGTGGCCAGAGAAGCCGTTGGGTGATGAAGATCAGCACGCTATAGAGTCCTACCTCCATCTCTCCTTCCAGTGTCCGGAATCCGGCAAAGACAAGAATGCCGATGAAACCGACCATGATAAGCATGCGGATGAGCGGAACGAACGCGGAACTGAGCCGGATCACCCGCCGGTTTGCCTCCTTGTAGCGCTCCGAAAGCCGTGCAATCCGTTCATTCTCCCACGCCTCGGCACCGAAACTCTTGATGGTGACCATGCCGCCGAGGTTGTTGACGAGCTGGGTGCTCACATCGGCTGCCTTCTCCCGCACATTCCGGTATCCCGGAGCGAGCTTCTTCTGGAACCAGAGCGAACCCCAGACGATGAAAGGCATCGGAAGCAGCGCCATCCAGCCGATCTCCGGTGCTGAAAAGAGAAAGATCGAGCCGATCACTATGACCGTCACGAGGAGCTGGATCAGATCGTTGGCCCCGTGGTCGAGGAATCGTTCCAGCTGGTTGATGTCATCATTCAGTACGGTGACAAGGTCCCCGGTTGCCCGATCCTCAAAGAAGGAGAGCTCCTGCTGCTGGAGGTTGCGGTAGGCATCTTTCCTCAGATGATCCTGGGTGAACTGCGCCAGATCTCTCCACCAGACCTCGTAGAGGTATTGGAAAAAGGACTCCAGCACCCAGACCACGACGGTGATCCCGGCCAGAATCATCAGTTGCCCGGCCGGGTCGGGAACTCCGAACCGGGCGATCAGGCTCTGCTCCCCTTTCACCACAATATCCACCGCCAGGCCGATCAGCATGGGAGGGGCCAGGTCGAACACCTTGTTCAGAACAGAAAAGAGGGTGGCCAGCCAGACATTTCTCCGGTAGGGCCTCATGTAGGAGAGGAGCTGTCGGAGGGGGCTTCTGCTCTTCGTAGGGGAGGATGAACTCATGAAATCAATATAGAAAAAATGTGTGGTGCGAGAGGCGCGGGATCCGGACGTCGGTGGATCAATTTTTCTGTTCCGCCAGTTCCCGTGCCCTTTTCAAACCCTCTTCAAGTTCGTTGTGAATATTCTCCTTCTCCAGCACGTCGGTGATGCTGCCGCTGATCAAATCTTTCATGGCCTGCTCCTGCACCCCGGCAAGTACCGTCTCTGTATTCTTCTTTTTCAATGTCTGGACGGTCTCCTTGAGACGGAATACTCCCGTGGCATCGATAAAGGGAACATTGGTCATCCGCAGGACCATCACCCTCGGAAGCTCCGAGATATCGGTAAGCGTGTTCTGGAAGTGCAGGGCGGCACCGAAAAAGAGAGCGCCGCTCACCTCAAACATCGCCACTCCCTTCGGAAGGGGCTGCATCGGTTCCTCTTCAAAGAGTTTCTCCTGATCCGGGCCGATGAGGGGGGTATACTGGACACGCACCGCATCGCTCATCCGCTTCATAAGGAGAAAGGCGGAGAGGATGATGCCCGCCTGGATCGCCACGACCAGATTATAGATGATGGTCAGGAAGAAGGTGACCAGAAGAACCAGCACATCGGGTCCGCTCCCTTTCAGTAGGGTCCGGAACTCTCTCCACTCACTCATATGGTAGGCAACTACGACCAGGATCCCCGCCAGCGTGGCCATGGGGATCAGTTTCACATAGGGAGCGAAGAGCAGCAGGCTGAAGAAAAGAAAGAGTGCATGGACGATGCCGGCAACCGGTGTCCTTCCGCCATTCTTCACATTGGTAGCAGTCCGGGCGATGGCTCCGGTTGCCGGAATGCCGCCAAAAAGGCTGGAAAGGATGTTGGCTCCGCCCTGGGCGATCAGTTCGGTATTGGGCCGGTGCTTTCCTCCGATCATCCCGTCGGCTACAACCGCCGAAAGCAGGGATTCGATCGCGCCCAGAAAAGCGATGGCAAAGGCGGAGGGGATGAGCGTGGTGAAGGTCTCGAAACTGAACCGGGGCATCGAGGGGAGCGAAAAGGAGGGGATCTCCCCGAAACGGCTCTCGATGGTGCTCACCGGCAGATCAAACAGGGCGACGATCAGAGTGGAAAGGATGATGGCAACCAGGGAGCCGGGCACCTTGCGTGTTACCCTGTGGAAGTTCAGGGAGATGAGCATGGTGAGGAATGCTATCGTCACGGCATATCCGTTCATTCCTCCCATCTGGGAGAGGTTGGTCATCCAGCTCTCCAGAAACCCCGAGCCTCCACCGCCCGGAAGGCCGAAGAAGTCCTGAATCTGAGTGGAGAAGATGATGACGGCAATACCGCTTGTGAAACCGATGATCAGGGGATAGGGAACGAACCGGAGAAGGTTTCCGAACCGGAGCACTCCCATGATGATCATGATGAAGCCGGCCATCAGCGTGGCGATCACCAGCCCTTCGAATCCATGCTGCTGGATAACACCGTAGACGATAACAATGAAAGCACCGGTCGGGCCGCCGATCTGGACACGGCTCCCTCCGAAGATGGAGATGGTCAGTCCGGCCACGACTGCAGTGATCAGCCCTTTTTCGGGAGATACCCCCGATGCGATCGCAAAGGCAATGGCCAGGGGCAGCGCGATGATGCCCACAATGAGCCCGGCAAGGGAATCCTTGACAAGCTGATTCCGGGTCAGCCGTCCCTCTTTGATCAAAGAAAAAAGTTTGGGTCGAAATATGTTGTCCAACATGAAAAATCGGAAGAAAAGCAGGTGAAAAAAGCCGTCCGCAAGAAAGGATCACCGTCTTCAAGAAACGGGCGGACAGCATCCAAATATAGGGAATTATTGCTTGAAAATGAAGGGGTTCGAGCCTGTGAAGAGTGGTCACTCCCTGATCTGGCGGGTGCCGAACATATCCAGATCGAACGGCGGACTCTCTTCTCCCAGCTCATGGTCGATCAGGTCGTGGAGCTTCTCCAGAAGTCGCAGCACCAGATCCGGCTGATGTTCGGGGTGGTCCGGATGTCCCGGATTTTCAAGTTCTCCGGGATCGGATTCCAGATCGTAGAGTGCCACATCGCTCTGCTGGTAGAGTTCCTGCAGAGTGGAGGGGTTCCCGTACTCCAGGGGGCTGAACCATCTCACCAGCTTGTAGCGACCATCCGTCACTGCACGGAAAAGGGTGCGTTTGCTGAAATCGGGTGCCCCATAGAGTTCTCCCGCTTTTTTCATTTTTCCAAGGCGTTCGGCCTTTGAAGGTCTTGGTCCCCCTTCCATGTCGGTAAGCTCTGCAAGAGCTCCCGAAAGTGACCACCTCAGATCGAGCATGTTCAGTCCGTCCCAGCAGATCAGCGCGCCTTTGCCGGGCTCCTTCCTGCTCCCGCGGGGGCCATTCTGCTCCGGGTGGAGAATGACCGGTTTTAGGCTGTGTCCCTTGAGGTGAGGAAATTTCCGGAGACGCTCGTTTTCATCGACGCCGGCAAAATCGAGCAGTGTCGGGACCAGATCCAGATGGGAGCCGACCGCACCGGTTCTCACTCCTTTAGGACCGTCCGGGACACAGACGGTAAAATTGACCACGGCCGCCTCCTCGAACGGAATGGCCCCTTTCTGGGTGAGACGATGCGCTCCGTTCATCTCTCCGTGATCGCAGGTCAAGATGACAATCGTGTTCTTCCACAGCTCCAGGCGGTCGAGTGTCCGGAGGATACGGTTGAACTCCGAATCGACCCGACGCATGGCGTTGATCAGGTAGTTCCGGCGTTTGAGCCAGAGATCTTCCCGATGGGCCGGGATGCGACCGTAGTTCTTCTCGATGGTCTCCTTGTAGGAGAGAACGCCGAACGGCTGCAGATGGAACGGATCATCAAATTTGTCCGGCAGGGTCACATCCCAGCGGGCTTCAAACCAGTCGAGCCGCTGCTCGGTGGTCTGAAGTCCTCTCATCGCGCCCTGTTCGTGCGGCTCTTCGAGAGGATCGGACCGGAAAAACATGATATCGTGAGGGTTCACCATGCTGCAGACAAGAAGCCAGGGATCTTCCAGGCTGGGAGCCCTGTTCTCCAGCCAGTCGATGGTCTCGAAGGCAACGGTCCCGTCGAGCTGAGCCCCCTGAAGGGGAGCACCGTACATATCCCCCCACTGCTGATAATCGCTGAACCCGTATCGCTCCAGGGCGTCTTCGCTGCGCGGCACCTCCGAACAGTGCCATTTCCCCTTGAAGGCGGTGTAGTACCCCAGTTGACGCATCATGTGGCCGACGGTCGGGAGATCGGGAGAGAGTTCGTCGATCCAGGCAAAGTTGGTGTTGTCCCAGAGTCCGGTCTGCCGGGCGTGAACCCCGGTCCACATGGTTGAACGCGAAGGGGTGCAGAGGGGGACCGTGCAGTAGTGGCGGTCGAAACTGGTCCCCTCCCGCTCCAGCCGTTCCAGTGCCGGGAGTGCGACCTCTTCCGGCAGCTCCATATGTGTCTGCCACTGATCCATGCAGAGAATGAGGATGTTGGGCCTCTCATCCCTCTGTCCGCTCTCCACACGAACAGGGTTTGCCTCTTTCGCCGGGCTTGATTCGTTCACCGGAATCCGATATGACTGGTCGAAGAATCAATCTCCTGGCCTTGTCGCGCTGCCGGACGGTATCGCATGCAGTAGTTGGGAGCGCAGAGATGGGAGCCTCCTTTTACAACATATTGTGGAATGGCACGCGGGGTGTCCGGCGGCCTGCAGCAGCTTCCGGATCTCTTTGCAATACCATTGGCTCCGAAGAGTTTTACCGCTTTCTGTACTTTTCCCGGCCGTGCATCCGGGGAGGCATGATATGGCCGATAGGGATCGCTGGTCCACTCCCATACATTGCCCGCCATGTCGTACAACCCATATCCGTTGGGTGGAAAGGACCCGACGGGTGAGGTGCGGAAAAAACCGTCCGTCAGAAGGTTCTGCCATGGGAACTCTCCCTGCCACGTGTTGGCCATGATCCGGCCTCCCGGCCTCTCCTCATCACCCCAGACGAACACGGCACCTTCCAGCCCACCCCGCGCCGCCAGTTCCCACTCAGTTTCCGTGGGAAGGTCCTTGCCTGCCCATCGGGCATAAGAGAGAGCATCTTCAAGGGTCACATGGACAACCGGATGGTCGAGACGGTCGTCCACCGAGGAACCGGGTCCTTCAGGGCGGTTCCAGCAGGCACCCGGTACGTATCTCCACCAGTTGTGAACGCTCGGGCTGCGCAGTGCCCTGTCTGCGGGAAAGAAAACAAGCGACCCCGGAACAAGCAGGCCGGGATCAATCCCCGGATAGTCGAGCGGATCGGGAGTGCGCTCGGCGGTGGTGACGTAGCCGGTCTGCTCGACAGCGGGTAAGATTGCCCAGCCGGAGAGAACCGACCAGAACCTGAAAGATTCCCGCCAGAACCACCATGACAAAGAGTGAGACTGCCCGTTCTTCTTCGCTCAGTGAGCTGATGGACTGTCCGGCGGTCAGGGAAGCGGCTGCCGTCGTGGTGATGATCATCAGCTGGGAGCTGGCGGCAATTCCTCCGACAAAGGGTCCCATCATGGATGCATAAAGTCCATGAACCGGATTCACACCGGCCAGAACCCCATTGGCCATGCCATCCGGAACATTGGCGATGGCGGTGTTGAGCCCCGCAATGCTGTCCTTCCAGAGACGCGCGGGTGCAGGGATCTGATTCCAGACCAGATTGGAGACCAGCTCCCGGAGTCTGCCGATTCCCGGCTGATCGACCTCGGGTTTCTCTTCTACCGGCTCATTCTTCCTGATGGACATGGCAACGGGTTATCGACAGAGAGGGACAGGTTTGGTTGGTCTTCGTCTGTCTGGAGAACGCATCGGTGAAGAGGGTTCGTTTCACAGATGGAATGCTGGATAAATATCACATCTCCGTATAAATCATTGGCGTCTCCAGAAATAAATTGATACTCTGGATTCCATCCATTCACAATACCACTCCCCATGAGATCCAAACAACTAAAAGAAATGCCCGTGAATCCTGAACCTGTGGCGCCGTTCAAACCAGGCAATCAGAGACCGATTGATCCGGAAAACGCAGCCGAAGGCAGGAAGCCGAACCCTCATTTCACCCGCCGCGAAATATTGAAAGTTGCAGGGATGGCGGGGGTGGCAACCATTGCGGGCATGGTACCCGGAATGGCATTTTCCATGCCGCAATCGCGCCCCCGCATCGCCTGTCTGGCGAGCTACTGGGGGGCCACCCGTTCCCATGCCGACTGGATCATCAACAAGCTGATTGATGGGTACTGGTGGCAGGGAGCGCACAGAGAGTCCAGGGTGGAAGTGGCCTCTCTCTATCTCCACCAGCATGATGAAAGTACGCTTGGCAGGAAAGTGGCGGAAGCGAATGACATTCCGGTCTACCGAAGTGTGGCCGAGGCGCTTACGCTCGGAGGGGATGAGCTTGCTGTGGATGGTGTGGTGATTGTTGCGGAGCATGGAGAGTATCCCACCGACCTTAAGGGGCACTGGCTTCTGCCGCGCTGGTGGATCTATAACCAGATGGTACGTGTCTTTGAACGGAGTGGGAGGTCGGTTCCGGTTTTTAACGACAAGCACCTCTCCTACAACTGGGATGAGTCGAAATGGATGTTTGACAAATCCCGGGAGCTCGATTTTCCTCTCACCGGTGGTTCCTCCATTCCTGTCTACTACCGGCAGCCCGAAATCGAACCGGAAATTGACATCCCGATACGGAACTCCATCGTGATCGGCGGCACAGCGGATGAAGGGGCGATTTTCCACGTGATCGATGTCCTCCAGGCTTTTGTGGAGCGTCGGAGAGGGGGAGAGACCGGGGTCCGTGCGGTTCAATCCATTCGCGGTCCAGAAACCTGGGCCTGGGTGGAGCGAAACCCCTGGGCTGCGGATCTGATCTCAGCAGTTGAGAAGCGGTTCAATCTTGATCCGGGCCATTTCCGGCAGAATGAGCGGACCAACATGTGTCTGATTGAATACAATGACGGGACCCGGGCGGCGGCAATCGGAGGCAGGGGGGTAGGGTGGACCTGGGCAGGAGATATTGAAGGCCGGAACGAACCCCTTATCACCTCCATGCTGGGATGGGCCGGTCCGTACGATCAGTACCACGCCTCCAACGCGCAGCCACACTGGATCACGGAGATGATGGTGACCGGCAAGGAGCCCTTTCATGCGGAAAGACTCCTCCTCTCCTCCGGGATTGTGAACCACTACATGCAGTCGAACTGGGAAAACGGACGCTACTCTCCAGTGGGCCGCCGGGTGGAGACCCCGTTCCTCGACATGACCTACCGCACCACAAGGGAGGCGCAGTTCAATACCGGACCCCGGCCTCCCGCGCAACCCTATTTCCGGGGATTTGACCAGTAATCGGGATCTGCCCTAACTCCTGATAAGATGATACCTGGGTGATACCTGAAGATTCCGTCATAAATCAGAATCAAACCACAGACTGATAAAAGACCCTGATGACCGCTATGAAACGACGTGATCTGTTAAAGAAACTGGCACTCCTTCCACTTGCAGGACTTGCATCCGGCGCAGCCCGGGCAGGCGGTCTGACCACCCGATCCGGTGAGTTCACCGGTCACCTCTCCGGGCGTGCCTTTTCGTTGGGCTCCCTGCAGGGCACCTCCCTCCATGACGATGCTTTCGTCATGGACGGACATGTGCATGTAATGAGCCGCCAGCTTCTGGAAGACCTCGACATCGGCCAGCGCTATCCGGACGGTTCCGTCGATCTGCCCCGGATTGTGGAAGGCGGGCTGAACGCCATCTTTTTCAGCATCTATTCGGAAGAGGATTACTATCCCGGCCGTCATGAGGTGAAAAACACCTTTCGGCTGATGGAACTGGCCCTGAGTCAGATAGAAAAGCACAGCGATGTCCTCGAGCTCGCTCTCAATGCTACCGACATTGAGCGCATCAGCAGAAGTGGAAAAATAGCCGCATTCCTCGACCTGGAGGGGGCATTCGATCTGGAAGGGGATCTCTACCTTCTTCGGGCACTCTACCGTCTCGGTCTGAGATCTCTCCAGCTGACGGCTCACAACATGACCAATGCGTTCATCGACTCTTCCTCGGATGCCCCCAGATGGGGTGGTATCAATAAACATGGGAGGAAGGTGATTGCCGAGATGAACCGGCTCGGTATGGTCATCAACGTGGCTCATGCCTCCGACCAGGGGATCCGGCAGACAGTGGAGGCAAGTTCCCAGCCGGTGATCTACAGTCATGGCGGATTTCGCGGGATCGTAAATCACCCCAGATGCATCACCGATGAGAATGCGGTCGCTCTGGCGGCCAGGGGAGGGGTGATCGGAATTCAGTTCGGCAGTACTTTCAACAATCCCAAGTTCACAGAATGGGCTTCAAAAAATCCTCTGCCGCCCACTCCGGGTGCGCCCGATATCAATACCGATCCCTCTCTTTCCATCTCAGAGGTGGACCGCCAGGTGGCAGAAGGGCTGCCGTTCACCTTTCGGGGTCGCATTCCGGATGAGTACTGGATGGGCGTGGACCAGCTGGCACGGGTCATTGACTATGGTGTGAACCTTGTGGGAGAGGATCACATCGCATTGGGTTCCGATTTTGATGGTGGTCCGGAACTCCCGCGTGAAATCCGGGATATCAGCGACTATCCCCAGATTACACTGGCGATGCAGAGGCTGGGCTATCGGGAAGAGCGGATCCGCAAGATTCTGGGCCTGAACTGGCTCCGGGTGATCCGGGAGGTGACGGAAGGGTGAAGCAGGGGTTAGAAGAAGGGATTTATAACATCAAGTATCTGACAAAAATATTTCCCCGAAACGAGTTTCAAATTGCCACTTCATAGATTTCCCCTTCCGATTCACTCTGAAGGTCTTCATTGATTACTTCAATGTAACCTTCTATTGCTTCTCTGATATTGGTCTGATATTGGCTTTTGTCTCTTCGAGCGTTTCGCCTTCACTTACACAACCCGGCAACATGGGAACTTCTGCCCAATATCCACCTTCTTCTGCTTTATGAAAAATGACTTTCACTTTCATGGATGCTTACCAAGTTTATTGTGTAACGAAAAATAGTCTGCCTTCATTCTATTCCAAACTATAAGCCCGTACTACCCGATTCTGGTCATGCAGGCTCGTTCCAGAATGTGTTAAAGGTGATTCAGATAGAAAAGTATTTAAAGCAAGAAGGAATCCGAACGGGAGAAGTCCATTTGTCTTGGTACCATGAATTGGGAAAGACGAGATGAGATAAAAAAAGCTTGCAACTCAATGAGTTACAAGCCTTCAAGTGCCCAGGGGGGGACTCAAATTATTGCAACTCCCTGCATTTCTTTTCTTCCTTATCCCTTCTGACCCCTTCTAATCCCTTCTATTTCTTGTAGTTATGGTATTTAATGTTTTGAGCTAAAGCATTAAATACATATAATTGTTGGTAACAATGTTGGTAACAATGTTACCGACAAAGCACCACACAAGAAAGCACCACAACATGAACACCACGCTAAAGCTTTGCCTCCTCAAGCGGAGAAAGAAGGCCAACGGGGAAATACCTATCTATATTAGAATCACGCAAAACCGGAAGTATTCCCTTCTATCCACCGGTTACAGCGTTGAGAGCCGTTTCTGGAATGCAGCGGCCGGAAGAGTCAGGAGCTCCCACCCATCCCATAAGGCCCTAAATCAACGACTGGAGCAGAAACTGCTTGAAATCAACCAAGCCCTTCTTGAGGCAGGGGAATCCATAGACAGGAGAAATATCGTTAAGATGTTCCAGGGAGGAGGCCGGGATAATGTATATGAGTATGGTCTGGAGGTTTCCGACCGGCTTAATCAGGAGGGAAAGTATCATCCATCCAA
>CAYTTA010000037.1:0-25176 GCA_964440655.1 uncultured Balneolaceae bacterium | reverse complement strand
TCGAACCCCCACGTTGTCACCAACATGCGCCCCTGAAACGCACGCGTCTACCAGTTCCGCCACCTGGGCTGGCACCTGTTGACCTGCCATCGGCAGGACATCATCCTGTCAAATTGGAATGCCAAATATAGCAACGTTATCGCACCGAAAGCAATAGAAGAGCCGCTTTTTAACCGCCTCCTTCCCGCCTCTGTTTTTCCATGAGTTAGGGTTCGGAAGAAGGAACTCTCACCTCTCCCGGCGCCTGGAACCTCACGGAGATGGGGAGCCTGCCGGCTGCCGGATAAGGACTCATAGTCCGACCCGAATCACTGCCGGATCTGGCCGTCCCCTTTCACCACATACTTGTAGGTCGTAAGCTCCTCGAGGGCAACCGGTCCACGGGCATGGAGCCTGTCGGTGCTTATGCCGATCTCCGCGCCCATCCCGAACTCCGCACCGTCGGTGAAGCGGGTGGAGGCATTGATGTAGACGGCGGCCGAATCGACCCGCTTTCCGAAGTAGTCCTGGCTTTCGGGATTCTCCGTGACAATCGCATCGGAGTGGCCGGAACCGTAATGGTTGATGTGACGTACCGCCTCTTCGACGCCATCCACCAACCGGACCGCAAGGATCAGATCGAGATACTCTTCATGCCAGTCCTGCTCGGTCGCCTCTTTCATTTCGGGAACCAATTTGCGGCTCTCCTCGCACCCCCGCAGCTCCACACCCTGTTCGGTCAGAATGCGGGCCATTTCGGGCAGCCATTCACCGGCGATGGAGCGGTCGACCAGCAGGGTCTCGACGGCGTTGCAGACTCCGGGTCGCTGGATCTTGGCGTTCTCCACAATTTTCCACGCTTTTTCGCGGTCGGCCCCGGAGTCGACAAAAATATGGCAGACCCCCTTGTAGTGTTTCAGTACCGGAACGGTGGCGTTCTCCGCAACCGCACGAATCAGCCCTTCACCTCCCCGGGGGATGATCACATCCACATATTCATCCATTGTAATGAGATGGGACACCGCCTCACGGTCCCGGACGGGAATCACCTGAACCGCATGCTCCGGCAGGCCGGCTTCCCGGATCCCCTCGAGTAGTGCGCCGGCGATGGCGAGGTTGCTCCGCAGGGCTTCCGACCCGCCCCTCAGGATGATCGCGTTGGAAGCTTTCAGGCAGAGGGCGGCTGCATCGGCCGTCACATTGGGCCGCGACTCGTAGATCATTCCGATCACTCCGATCGGGACCGAGACCTTCTGCAGGATCAGGCCATTCTCTTTCTCCCAGCTTTTGAGCACCTGTCCGGCCGGATCGGGCAGATTGGCCACATCCCGGATTCCCTGGATCATCGCATCCATCCGGGAATCGTTCAGTATCAGACGGTCCACCATGGCGCTTGAGAGGCCGTTTTTCCTGCCCTCTTCGACATCCAGGCTGTTCTGGCTCACGATTTCGGAGCGACGCCGTTCCACGGCATCGGCCATGAGATGAAGTGCCTTGTTCTTCTGCTCCGTGGTGAGCCCCATCAGTTCGCGGGAGGCATCGCGTGCCTGGCGCCCGATGGCATGAACCTGCTCTTGAATCGATTGGGTGGTGATGGATTCACTCATTGGTTTGCTCCATTATTACCATGTTGTCACGGTGGATAACTTCTTCAAAATAATGATTTTCCCCAAGGATGGCGGCAATTTCCGCAGAACGGCGCCCTTTGATCCGTTCGATCTCTTCACGCGAGTAGGAGGTGATCCCCCGGGCGATGATCTGCCCTTCCGGACTCTGGACGTTTACCAGGGATCCCGGCTCGAAACGGCCGAAGGTCTTTACAATTCCGACCGGCAGCAGGCTGTTGCCCCGGTTGCGGATCGCATCCACGGCCCCTTCATCCACCACGATCCCCGCCTCGGGACGGTGGAAGAAGGCCATCCATTTCTTCCGGGCGTTCAGCCGCTGTTTTCCGTTGGCCGGCAGAATCAGGGTTCCGGTATCTTTCTCGTCGAGGATTTTTCGCAGGACCCCCTCCTCATTCCCGTTGGCAATGACGACGGGAGTGCCGGAGCTGGCAGCGATCCGCGCGGCCTTGAGCTTGGAGGCCATGCCGCCGGAAGACCAGCTGCTCCCTTTCCCGCGGGCCATATCGAGAATCTCATCGGTAATGCGTTTCACAAGCGGGATACGCTCCTTCATCTCATCCCCCTCGACCCGGTGAAGCCCGTCCGCGGTGGTGAGCAGGACAAGCAGATCCGCATCGACCAGAGAGGAGACCAT
The DNA here is from genome assembly GCA_964440655.1 of uncultured Balneolaceae bacterium. GTDB lineage: Bacteria > Bacteroidota > Rhodothermia > Balneolales > Balneolaceae > CAYTTA01. The sequence continues at coordinate 22,935 of CAYTTA010000037.1, read as the reverse complement.
CGAGGCGAGCAGGTCGTTGTCGCCGAAGCGAATCTCGTCGACCGCAACGACATCGTTCTCATTTACAACCGGAATCACCCCGTTCCGCAGCATCGCCAGAATGGTGTTTCGTGCGTTCAGGTGGCGTCCGCGGTCGGTAAGGTCGGCATGGGTGAGGAGCACCTGTCCGATGATGCACCCGCCTTCTGAGAAAAACCGGTTGTACTGATGCATCAGGACACTCTGCCCGACTGCGGCTGCCATCTGCAGGTCAGGGAGCTGGGTGGGGCGTTCGTTCCACCCCAGCCTCTGCACGCCGGCCGCAATCGCTCCTGAAGTGACCAGGATCACCTCGCGGCCTTCACGGTGCAGTTCGATGATCTGCCGGGTGATGGCTCCGATCTTGTCAATGTCGGGTCGGCCCTCTTCATCCACCAGGATCCGGCTCCCCACTTTGATGATGAGCCGGCGGATTTCAGCGGGCAGTCCCTGCCTTTCGGAATGGTTGGAAGTCATGCTGAAATATACGACGAAAGGGAGCGACAATCACTACAGCTGCCGCAACGGCTACAGCTGCACGGCGCTGGCCGGGAAACCCGGGGAGCGGGACGAAGAGACGGGAAGGGACCCGCTTCCGTTCTCAACCTTCAGCCGGTTTTCGAAGATGTGCCGCATCATCCGGACATACTCTTCCGACAGGGTGACCTTGCGCCGTTTCATGGTGCGCCTCATCGTCTCCACCGCCTTGTCGAACAGGTAGGGGGTGATGCCGACCGAGTTTACCCAGCTGAAGGAGGGAATGAGTTTCGGAGGATAACCGTGGCTGAAGAGGTTGCAGCAGACCCCGCAGTTGGTGCCGGTCGAGAGCATGGCGTTGATCCCGGTCTTGCCGTGATCTCCCATCACCGTTCCCAGGAAGAGCTCTCCGGTATCCTGCTCCTCGCCGGTGGGCCAGTCGGGGAAGCGGACTGTCTGGTAGTTGTTCTTCAGGTTCGAGGTGTTGGTGTCGGCCCCCAGGTTGCACCACTGTCCGAAGATGGAGTTTCCCGCATACCCTTCATGCGCCTTGTTGGTGTAGGAGTGGAAGATGGCCGAGTTGATCTCTCCCCCCACCTTGCAGACCGGACCGATGGTTGTGTTTCCGTAGATTTTGGCACCCATCTTGACGACGGAGCCTTCACAGATGGCGGCCGGTCCGCGGACGATGGAGCCGGCCATGATGGTGGCTCCCTTGCCTATAAAAACCGGGCCTTCAAGGGTGACGAAGGTGAGGCCGGGCTCGAGATGAATTTCCGGACTCACCCAGACAGGATGCTCTCCATAGATGTAGATCCCGTCGGCCGCCCTCGGTTTCAGCTGTTCCAGCCCGGAATCGCGCACGATGTCTTGCGCAATCTCTGCCGCATTGTATCTCAGTAGGTCCCAGAGCTGCTCGAGCAGGACCGGTTCGGAAGCGGGGGAGAAGATTCTGTCGGAAGCGGTCTCCTTTGAATTGCGATCCGGGGATGCGTTCCGGACCGGGGATACGTTGCGGACGGAAGAGGTGCGACCCGATGAGAGTTGGGTGGTCGCCGGGGAGTCGTCTGCTTCCGGATCTGCCAGGTTTCCCGGCATTCCGTTCCTGAGCCATGCGCGGGTGGTCTGAGCGTCGGTCCGGCAGACCAGGAGCGTTCCATTCATCTGGATGACCCCGTTCATCGGCAGAGCAAGCGCCTGGGAGACAATCTCCGGGTCGGGAAGAAGGCGGCTGTTGATCCACAAAACCATGCCCGCCGGCTCCCCATCACAGGGGAAGAGATTGAAGAGTTCGGGGCGCGGGACCCGCTGAAACCGCTCCGTCTTCAGATCGGCGAGCCACTTTTCCCGGATGGTCCGAATTCCTACACGGAGATCATCCATGGGTCGCGTCAGCGTGAGCGGCTGAAAATGGAGGGACTGTTCATCATCAAAAAAACAGACAGAAATCTCTTTACTTGATCGCATCAACCCAAAAATCTTGTCTCAATTCTATGGAAGACTTCAATAAAAGGAGTATATGGCAGGTTTCAAAAGAGTGACAAAATAGAAATTACCATTTCCATTTTCCCGGGAACACTTTTTATTTTTCCCCGGTTTATTGAATCCCGGATTCTTGTACCCCATGGACTCTTCTCCGGCCTCGCACAAATGACATGCCAGGTTCAGGCCGCGGGGCTTCATGAGCCGTTAACCTGATCCTGCCCATAAAGTTTCGTAGCAGGGCCTTCCGGGATCTGTTCGTCCAACTTTACACAAACTCACCCCCATGTGTGGAATTGTAGGCTACATCGGCAACAACAGTGCAGACACCATTCTTGTCTCAGGTTTGAAAAGGCTGGAGTACCGGGGGTATGACTCGGCCGGTCTCGCTCTGATGAACCACCGCCTGGAGGTGATCAAAGGCAAAGGGAGGGTGGATCAGCTGGAGAACAAACTCCGCTCTATTTCCATTTCCGCGAGCGCCGGAATCGGACATACGAGGTGGGCGACGCATGGGGAGCCCAACGACCGGAACTCCCACCCCCATCTGAGTGAGTCCGGAAACATTGCGGTCGTGCACAATGGAATCATCGAAAACTACACCTCCCTGAAGAAGACCCTGACCGGCAAGGGGCGCACCTTCCGGAGCGACACCGACAGCGAGGTGATTGCTCAGCTGATCGAGGAGTTCTACGGCGACGGCACAGCGATCTCTTTCGGCAAGGCGTTCCGGCTTGCTCTGAGGCAGATCACCGGAACCTATGGCCTGGCCGTGATCAATGCGGCGGAGCCGGACAGGATCTATGTGGCGCGGAATGGTTCGCCGCTCCTGCTCGGCATTGGCAGAGATGAGATGTTTATCGCCTCGGACGCCTCGCCCATTGTGGAGTACACCAACAAGGTGATCTATCTGGATGATGGAGAGATGGGGTGCATCACCCGTGACTCCTGGGAGGTGAAGCGCATTGTTGATGCGGATGATCTGGATGATGAGGTCGCTGACGGCAGGGTGGAGGGTGCCGGGAGTCCGGACGGCGGTTCGGTGCTTGCGAAAAAGGTGCATGAGCTGGAACTGACGCTGGAGGAGATCGAGAAAGGGGGGTATGACCACTTCATGCTCAAGGAGATCTTCGAGCAGCCCCGGGCAATCGCAGACTGCTTGAGAGGGCGGTTGAATCCTGCCGGCGCCTCCATTCAGCTGGGCGGATTGAACGATGTGATGGAGCGTCTTGTGCAGGCGCGCCGGCTGGTGATCGCTGCATGCGGCACGAGCTGGCACTCCGGTCTGGTCGGTGAATACCTCTTCGAGCATCTGGCGCGGCTGCCTGTGGAGGTAGAGTATGCCTCCGAATTCCGGTATCGGGATCCGCTGATCGGTGAAGGGGATATCCTGCTGGTGATTTCCCAGAGCGGTGAGACGGCAGACACCCTGGCCGCATTGAGGGAGGCCAGGAAAAGAGGCGCGCTGGTGCTTGGCATTTGCAATGCCGTAGGATCCACCATCGCGCGGGAGACCGACGCGGGGGTCTACACCCATGCGGGGCCGGAGATCGGAGTCGCTTCCACCAAAGCATTCACAACCCAGGTAGTGGTGCTCACCATGATGGCGATCGCTCTCGGCCAGCGTCGGGGTTGTCTGGGTTCGGTAGCGGCCGGACGGCTGATCCGGGAGCTGGAGAGGATTCCGGAGAAGATCGGGCAGATACTATCCCGGGAAGATCAGGTGCGGGAGATCGCACGTCTCTTTACCGATGCCCCCAACTTTCTCTACCTGGGAAGAACCTACAACTTCCCCGTAGCCCTGGAGGGGGCCCTGAAACTGAAGGAGATCTCCTACATCCATGCCGAAGGGTATCCGGCCGCCGAAATGAAGCACGGTCCCATTGCCCTGATCGATGAGATGATGCCGGTCGTGGTGATTGCGGCGACCGATCATACCAACGAGAAGATGATCTCCAACATCGAGGAAGTTCGTGCCCGGAAAGGGAGGATTATCGCCATCGCCAGTGAGGAGAATGTTGATGTCCGGCGCCGGTCGGAATTTTTCATACCCATCCCTTCTACCGAGGATTGCCTGTCTCCGCTTCTTACGGTGATCCCCCTGCAGCTTCTCTCCTATTATATAGCGGTCAACCGGGGCTGCGATGTGGATCGGCCCAGGAATCTTGCCAAAAGCGTGACGGTGGAGTGACCGCCGCACCCGTGAGGTAAAATGCCCGCAGAGAGATCTCCTTTGGAGGTGTGAGGGGAGGCGCCCGGTTCGCGTCTCAATCGGTGGAACCCTCGAATCATCTGCTGCCCGGCCACTTCAGAAAAATATCGCTTCGACGATAAGATCTGTAGAGGGCTGTTTTCCGTGAGGTTCGGAATCCTGGATCCACTTTCCAAACCACGGAAAACGGAGGGAAAAAAAATCACAGGAAAATAATGTGGATAACTTGTGATTAACTTTTTATTTGATTACTTATAGATCCCTTTAAATCTGCTCTCTCTCTGATTTTTCTACGAATCGTTTAACGTTGGCAAGGGATGAAGAACTGGAAATCGCTGCTTTTTAAAATTACATTGCTGGTGCTGATCGGCATTGTCATTCTGACCGGCTGAACCGGCCCGGGCTGAAGAGCCGGGGATCGGGTCCGAATGTGAGGTTGCGTCGCGAATATGATGAGAAAAACCGTCCAGGTGCGGAATGAAGAGGGATTGCATGCACGTCCGGCATCCGTTCTCGTAAGACTCGCTTCAAAATACGAGTCGGATTTCTATATTGAGATGCAGGGATACCGTGTAAATGGAAAAAGCATACTCGGTGTCATGACACTGGCGGCAGAAACCGGTGCAGAGATGGAGCTTATTACGGATGGAGAGGATGAAGCCGAGGCGATGGAGGCCATCGTACAACTTTTCGAGAACCGGTTTGGCATGGATGATTAGTGGTCCGGAGGAATAGGAATGGATGTGGATTCTCCTCCGATCACTCTCCGCGGATCCCCCGCATCGAAAGGGGTCGCGGTCGGCGCCATCCGGCTGGTCACCCGCAGGGATCTGGAACTGAGTACCGATCCGATCGGGGATGATGAGACCGATCTTCACCTGGAAAAGGCGAGACAGGTCCTTGAGGCGGTAACCGATCAGCTCACCGGTCTGCAGAAGACACAGAAGAACCGGGAGATTCATGAGATTCTGGATGCACAGATCCAGATCGTTCACGATCCGGAGCTTTTCAAGCGGGTACAGCAACTGGTCCTGAAAGAGAGACGGAGCGCAGGTCTCGCCTTCTATACCGCCTTCAACGAGTTCATCCAGCTTTTGCAGCAGAGCGGACAGGAGTGGGTCAGGGACCGGATTGTCGATCTGCAGTCCCTGCGCGACCGGATCGTCCATCAGATCAACGGGACGGAGTTTCTCCGGAGCGGCCCATCCGGATCGATCCTTTTCGCCGAAGAGCTCTCCCCCGCCCAGATCATCGATCTGAGCCGGAACAGGATCGCTGCCATCGTCATGCAGTTTGGCGGAATCACCTCCCATGCGGTCATCATTGCTCAGGCGCTCGACATTCCCTGTGTGATCGGGGTGGACTGGCGCAGGACCCAGATTGAAAAAGCCCGGATCGCGGCGGTGGATGGAAGCAGGGGGGAGGTGGTCATCAATCCCGATGCGGAGATCCTTGCCGACTTTGCCGAGAGGCAGAAAAGTGCCGAAATCCACCGGCAGGAGGAGATTCAGGCGGGTCTTCTTCCCAACCGTCTGCTTTGCGGCACCCCTTTCCGCATCCGCGCCAATATCGAGTTCGAAGAGGAGATGGAGCGGGTGGCATCCTACCGGGCGGAGGGAATCGGACTGTTGCGCACCGAATCGCTCTTTCTGAGGCAGGGCTATTTTGATATCGACGAGCATGCCCGATTCTATCGCCAGGTGCTTTCGCGAACCGGTGATCATCCGGTAACGATCCGTCTGCTCGATATCGGCGGGGACAAGCTTCCCGGCCAGGCCACGGATGAACTCAACCCGTTCCTGGGGTGGCGGGGCACCCGGATGCTGCTGGATGAGAGCGAGCTCCTTTCCGATCAGCTGACGGCGATCCTTGAGGTCGCCTGTGAATATCCCGGCAGGATCCGGATCCTGCTGCCGATGGTCACCGACATCGGTGAACTCCGCCGGATGAGAGAAAAGATCGACGAGGCGATCCGAAGATGCAGGGAGTCGGCAGGGGGCGATCCCGGCCCGATTCCGGTCGGAATCATGATCGAGGTTCCCGCTATCGCCTTGCAGGCGAACGAAGCAGCCCGGGAAGCCGATTTCTTCAGTATCGGATCGAACGATCTGATTCAGTATGTCCTGGCTTCGGACCGTGGGAACGAAAAGGTATCCCGCTACTACCAGCCTGCCCATCCCGCTGTCTGGAAGCTGATCCGGATGAGTGTGGAGGCGGCGGAGCGGTGCGACATTCCGGTAAATATCTGTGGAGAGATGGCAGGGAACCCGCTGCTCGCTGCGGCACTTCTCGGACTGGGCTTGAGGGAGCTGAGTATGAATCCGGCATCCATCCCCACGGTGAAGCAGGTTCTTTGTAAATTCGAATTGAGCAGACTCCGTGAGCTGCAGGAGTCCCTGATGAGTGCCTCGGGGATCGAGGAAGCGGAACAGATCCTCAATGTGTGGGAAGAGGAGTACCTGTAACCGGCAGCAAGAACGACTTGAACAAGCCTGTACAAATCAAACACAGAGAAAACTTATATGGATATCACACCGAGCCGGATCAAAGAGATTGACCAGGATGACATGTGGGGGAAGCTGGTGGCCTTTCCCGACCACTGGAGGGAGGCGATGGAACTCTCCCTCGAGGCAGACTGGCTGATCGAGAAAGAGAGAATCCGGAACATCTGCCTCTCCGGCATGGGGGGATCGGCCATCGGAGCCGATCTTCTGCGCGCCTATACCCATCCCTCCTCCCGTCTGCCGGTTTTCGTGAACCGCAGCTACGAGATACCAGCATGGGTCGGAGAGGAGACCCTCTTTGTCGCCTGCAGCTACTCCGGAAACACCGAGGAGACCCTATCGGCACTGGAACTGGCCAAGGAAGCGGGCGCCCAGGTGGTGGCGGTCACTTCGGGAGGGGCGTTGCTGGTGGAAGCTTCAAGGGAAGGGTTCGGTTACGTTCGTATTCCTGGCGGGATGCCCCCGAGGGCGGCGCTCGCCTACAGTTTTGTCCCCCTGTTCCGGCTTTTTGATTATCTGGGACTGGTCGATGAGGGAGAGGAGGCGCTTCTGGAGACGGCCGAGATGCTCACCTCCCAGGTTGAGCTCCTTTCGGATGTTGAGAACAGCCAGGCCCTGGACATCGCCCGTGATATTCAGGACACCCTGCCGATCATCTATACCGGTCCGGGCCTGATGGAGCCGGTAGGCCTTCGCTGGCGGGGGCAGTTTGAAGAGAATTCCAAAATCCTGGCCTACGGCAACACCATTCCCGAGATGAATCACAATGAGATTGTCGGTTGGGAGCAGATTGCCCATCTGACAGGGCGGCTCTCGGTACTCTTTCTGGAAGATGAGTCCGATCATCCGAAAGTGAAACAGAGAATGGAGATTGTCCGCGATCTTGTGGATGACCTGGCGGTTTCTGTCACACGTCTGAAAACCAACGGAAAAAGTCGTCTGGCCCGGCAGTTCTCCCTGGTCCAGCTGGGGGACTGGATCAGTATCTATCTGGCTCTGATCTACCGTGTGGATCCGACTCCGATTGCAAAGATCGACCTTCTCAAGAGTCGCTTAGCCGAATTCTAGAAATGTTCGATATTTCCCTTTTCAAGGAGAAGCTGAAGACCCAATGGCTTGGATACCCGTTTCTGTACCTTGAAAAGATCGACTCGACCAACACTCATCTGAAAAAAATCCCGTCGGAAAAACTGGTTCACGGGATGGTTCTGCTGGCCGACCGCCAGGAGAGGGGGCGGGGGCAGCATCAACGGAAATGGATCTCCGAACCTGGACAGAATCTTACCCTGACGATCGGGCTGAAGCCCCGCTCCTCCAGGGCGCTCTCGATTGTCACACTGGCCACGGCCTGGGGAGTCGCCCGGGCCCTCCAGAACTACAGTGGAATCCCTTTTCATCTCAAGTGGCCGAACGATGTGGTGATCGGAGGCCGGAAAGTGGCGGGCATCCTCACCGAGGCGGTCTTCAGCGGATCGGTGCTGGAGCGTCTTCTGGTCGGAATCGGCCTGAATGTAAATCAGCAGCAGTTTCCGGAAGATCTGGGACAGGCCACATCCCTTGCCGTGGAACTGGGGAGAACAGCGGTTCGGGAAGAGCTTCTCTGCCATATTCTGGAACAGATCGAGGGAGCCTACAGTCGGTGGGAGGAGCAGGATCCGGGGCTTCTCCGTGACATCAATCATTCCCTCACGGGGTACGGTCAGTGGGTGAATATCAGCGTAAACGGGCAGCTGGACCGGGAAAAAGTGAAATTTTTAGGGGTGAACGAAAGAGGGTATCTTATCGTGCTCACCCCCGGACTCGAAGTGAGGACCTTTACCTATGAGCAGATCAGAATCCACCCGGATTGTGAACATACTGGATGACCATCTGAAACGGTATTTCCCGGGAGGGGGGCGCATGGTCCTCGGGGTTAGCGGGGGGCCCGACTCGATGTGCCTGCTCTGGCTGCTCTCCCGGTATGATAATCTTGACCTCACGGTGGTGCACTGCAACTACCAGCTGCGGGGGGATAGTTCCGACAAGGATCAGGCGCTGGTGGAGAAGACCGCGTCGGAACTTGGCCATGAGGTGATCTCTTTCCGTCTCGATCCGCTGGAGGCGAAAGGGGTCAATTTTCAGAACTGGGCCCGCAACCGGCGCTACCGGATATTCCGCGGAGTGAAAGAGGAGTCGGGAGCCGATGCGATCGTCACGGCACACCACCAGGACGATCAGCTGGAGACCGTCATCCAGAAGATCCTGAGAGGAGCGGGACTGACTGCCTGGCAAGGGATGAAGGTGTGGAACGGCGAACTGTTCCGCCCCCTGCTGGAGGTGAGCAAGGCGGAGATCCTGCGATATGCATCGGCCAACGGAGTTCCCTACCGCCTGGACAGCAGCAACGAGGAGTCGACCTATGCCCGGAATTTTCTTCGGAACGGCTGGTTCCCGGTCCTGGACGATCTCTTCCCCGGCTGGCGGGACAACATTCTGAAAGTGCCCGACCGGGCCCGGGAACATGAAGCCCTGGTGGAGAGCCTGGTTCGCTCCATGACCCCGGAACCGGGTGTGATCGACCGGCAGCGGCTGCTGGCCATCTCTGAAGAGATCCGCAGGCCGCTTCTGCTCCAGATCCTGAAGAAAACAGAACCGGAGATTACGGTGAGCGGGGGATCCCTCCAGAATCTGGACGGGATCGGATCACTTCAGACCGGCAAACGGATCGGTATCGACGAGCGGTGGGAGCTGCTCCGCGATCGCGACCGGTTTGTGATCCGGGAGAGATCCGGAGAGAAGGTTTTCGAGGCGGTGGAGATCTCACGGGAAGCGGCAGGGTCCGGGGAGTTGGAGCTGGAGGATTTTCTGATCTCTCTCGAAGAGTGGGACGGAGAGATCCGTCCGGAGGAGCTTCAGCTGGATGCCGGCAAGCTGGTCTGGCCGCTTACCGTTCGTTCCTGGGAGCAGGGGGATCAGATCAATCCCTTCGGAATGGAAGGATCCCAGAATGTGTCGGATCTGCTTACCAACCGGAAGATCTCTCCCGTCCACCGCAAGGAGGCAAGGGTGCTTCAGGATGGGGAGGGGAAAATCGCCGCGGTCCTCTTTCCGGCCGGTGAAGAGCGGCCCGGAACGATCTCCAACGGGGTGCGGTGCGACGCTGAAACAGGTACGGTTCTGACGCTCCGGCGGGCGGCCCGGGAGCGGGATTCCTGATCCGTCTCCGGGGGAATTTATTCCCTTGCAGATGGCGAAGGAAGGTTGCTATATTTGAGCACCTCGGACGGGGCGTGCAAGCGTGTGTCACCTGCCCGTGGATGGTTGGAGATCGATCCGTCGTTGTTCGTTTTTTTTCGTGCGTTCCCTTTTTATTGATACCGGAGAGGTGGCTGAGTGGTCGAAAGCGGCACCCTGCTAAGGTGTTGTACCCTTTACGGGTACCGAGGGTTCGAATCCCTCCCTCTCCGCAACAGGCCCTTCTTCTTAAAATATCTCCGGATGTTTGATGCCATACCCGATGTTCTCGTTCCCCTCGTCATCTTCTGCGCGAGGATACTCGATGTAAGTCTGGCAACGATCCGGATCATGCTCATCTCCCGCGGGGTGCGGGGCAAAGCAACCCTGATCGGATTCTTCGAAGTTCTTATCTGGATCATCGTGGTTGTGCAGGTGATCCAGAATCTCGACAACTGGCTCAACTACATCGCTTTTGCGGCCGGATTCTCGACCGGAAACTACGTGGGGATGAGGATCGAGGAGAAGATGAAGGTGGGTACTCAGATCTTCCGCATCATCACCAATCAGGATTCGGGCAAGCTGGTCGAAATGCTAAAAAAAGAGGACTTCCGGATCACCACGATCGATGCGGAGGGTGCCCGAGGTCCTGTCAAGATCATCTTCTCCGTGACGCCCCGGAAGCGATGGAAAGAGCTGACGCATCTGATCGACCGTTACGCCCCGGAGGCGTTCTATTCGGTGGAGGATGTCCGATACTCCTTTGAGAACAATGTTCCCGATGGGCGTGCACCCCTCATGTCCCGTCTGCTCAGACTGACCAAACGGCGATAATCTCTCCTCGTTAAACCTATCCGAACAGTCCGGCGATCTCCCCTCCGTCATGGCTGATGGTCTGTCCGGTCACGTAGCCGCTCAGAGGGGAGAGGAGCCAGGCGGCGAGGGCCGCGAGTTCATCCGCCCGACCCATCCGGCCCACCGGAATGGAGGCTTCCGACGCTCTGCGCGCCTCCTCTTCGGAGATCCCCTCCGTTTCGCTCCTTTTGCGGATAACCCGTTCAATGGCGGGAGTGTCGTGCGTGCCCGGGGCAATCACGTTGACCGTGACCCCGCCCGCAGCCACATCCAGGGCGAGAGATTTGGCAAAACCGACCACACCGGCGCGGAATGCATTGCTCAGCACCAGAAGGGGTATGGGCTGTTTGACCGATTTGCTCTCGATAAAGACCATCCGCCCGTAACCCTGATTTACCAGCCGGGGCGCGAGTCTCAATGCGAGATCCACCTTCCAGCGCATTACCAGCCGGTACGCTTCATCCCACTGTTGCATGGTGGTCTCGAGGGGAGTTCCGGTGGGCGGCCCACCCGCATTGAAAAGTACCCCGTGAAGGGGTCTCTCCTCGAAGAAACGGACCACCTGATCCAGGGTCTCCTCCCCGGTCAGGTCCCCCTCGATGATTTCAACGCGTCCCGGCCAGCGATCGGCAAACTCTTTCCGGAGAAAGTCTCCCCGCCGGGCGGTCAGTACACAGTGGGCTCCCTCTTCCAGAAGCGTCTGTGCCACTGCATTGCCGAATCCGCTGCTGGCTCCGCATACGAGAAAGTGCTGGTTTTCGAGTTTCAGGTCCATGATTTCTTTTCAGTCAGGAAGGTTAGGGGGTTCGGGCGTCGTGTTGAAAGAGATCACCGTTCTGATCCTTCTCCAATCGGAAAAAGAACCCTTTCCGAACCTTGAATATATCAAAAGCGGACCAGTACCGCTTCGGTCAGGAAAATGGTAACTTGTCAGGTTTACGAAAAAAACACAATCCCATCCCGCAAAGCAGAGACAAATATGCCGGAGAACAGAGAAACGATGCCGGAAGAGATTCGAAATATCGCCATCATCGCCCATGTGGACCATGGGAAAACCACATTGGTCGACCAGATGCTCCGGCAGAGCGGCACCTTCCGGGAAAATCAGCAGATGGTCGAGCGGGTCATGGACTCCGACGAGCTGGAGCGGGAAAAAGGGATCACCATCCATGCCAAAAACACGGCAGTCTGGTGGAACGGGATCAAGATCAACATTGTGGACACCCCCGGACACGCCGACTTCGGAGGCGAGGTGGAGCGCATCCTGAAGATGATCAACGGGGTGATCCTTCTGGTGGATTCGGCCGAGGGCCCGCTCCCGCAGACCCGGTTTGTATTGAGAAAGGCCCTTCAGATGGGGTACCGCCCCATCGTTCTGATCAACAAGATCGACCGGCAGGATGCAAGGCCCGATGCTGTACTGGATGAGGTGTTCGATCTGTTCGTCTCGCTTGATGCCACCGATGAGCAGTTGGACTTTCCGGTTCTCTACGCCATCGGACTTCAGGGGATCGCCAAACGGGAACTGGATGATGAGTCGGAGAGTCTGGAGCCGCTGTTTGAAGAGGTTGTCCGCCACATTCCGCCGCCGGTGCAGAACCGCGACGCCCCCTTCAAACTGCTGGTAAGCAGCATCGACTGGAACGACTATGTGGGACGGATCGCCATCGGCAGGGTCGAACAGGGAGTGGTCCGAACCGGGCAGGAGATTCTGCTGCTGGATCGCGCAGGGGAGAAGAAGGAGCAGGGGAGGGCCACACGGCTCTTCACCTTCTCGGGGCTGAACAGGAATCCCGTCGAGGAGGCGGGGGCAGGGGATATCGTGGCCCTCGCAGGATACGAGAGTGTGAACATCGGCGATACCCTGACCGATCTCTCCGATCCGGTGCCCGTCGACAGTCCCGAGATTGACCAGCCCACCATGGCCATGTTCTTCCGCGTGAACAGCTCACCGTTTGCCGGAACGGAAGGGGAGTATGTGACCTCCAACCTGATCCGGGACCGGCTGATGCGGGAGACCCGGACCAATATCTCCATCCGGGTGGATCCGACCGACAATCCGGAGATCTTCAAGGTCTCCGGCCGGGGTGAGCTTCAGCTGGCCATCCTGATTGAAACAATGCGGCGGGAGGGGTATGAGTTCGCGGTCTCCCGGCCTGAGGTGCTGATGAAGGAAGAGGATGGGGTCCTGCTGGAGCCGGTCGAAGAGGCGATGGTCGATGTGCACCAGGACTATGGAAACCGGGTGATCGACAATCTTCAGAAGCGAAGAGGTCTCATGCTCTCACTGGTTCAGGAGGGGGAGAATCATCGGATGACCTTCCGGATCCCCTCCCGCGGTCTGATCGGATTCAGGAGTGAACTCCTTACCGAAACCCGCGGCACCGGAACCCTGCACCAGCGATTTGACGGCTATGAACCCTTCAGCGGAGAGATTCCCGGACGCTCAAGGGGAGCCCTGATCGCCCTGGAGACAGGTGAGGTGACCACCTATGCACTGGAGGGTCTTCAGGACCGGGGTGAGTTCTTTGTCAAGGCGGGTGACCGTGTCTATGCCGGTCAGGTTGTGGGTCTGAACCGCCGCAATGACGACATGGTGGTAAATGTGGTGAAGAAGAAAAATCTGACCAACCACCGGGCGACCCAGTCGGCCGATTCGGTGCGGATCTCCCAGGAGAGAAAGATGAGCCTGGAGCAACACATTGAGTTCATCGACCGGGATGAGCTGCTTGAGGTGACCCCGAAGAGCCTGAGGATCCGCAAGCTCTGGCTCGATCACAACGAGAGAAAGCGTCACGACAAGCGGAAGGAGCAGAAAACCGGGATCTGACCCCCGGCGCCTGCCATCGCCGGACGCACTTTAACGCGAGGCTGGCTTTAGCACCGGGCTGGCTTTCACACCGGGCTGGCTTTCACACCGGGCTGGCTTTCACACCGGGCAGATTTTAACGCCTGTCTTTCACAAAGGGGCTGGGGCTGTCAACAGCCCGTGATGGCCTACTCGCCCAATACTTTCAACGCCCGGTCGATTCTTTGAAGCACGCGGTCGCGTCCCAGAAGCTCCAGTGAGGGGAAGAGATCCGGTCCGTATCCCAGTCCCGTCGTGGCGATCCGGAGCGGCATCATCAGCTTGCCGAAACCTGCACCCTTTTCCTCCACGACCGACTGCAGCGCCGCCTTGAGCTCCTCGGCCCGGAACTGCTCCGCGTCCCATCCGGAAACGCGGTCGCGCCAGGCGCGGACCAGATCGGCGCTCTCCGGGTTCCATTTTTTCACCGCTTTGGGGTCATACTCTTCGGGATCTTCAAAGAAGAAGCGACCTACCGTGATGAATTCATCCACTTTGCTTACCCGCTCCTTCAGCAGGGGGATCACCTTAAGCAGATACTCCCGGTCCAGACCCTCCAGGCCCGCTCCGGCAGCAATCTCCTCAATTTCGGCGGCCAGATCGTGATCGGATCGCTCCCGCATGTAGTGCTCGTTGTACCAGAGCAGCTTTTTGTGGTTGAACACCGCCCCTCCCTTGCTCACCCTGTCGAGCGTGAAGAGGCGGGCCAGTCCCTCCAGCGAATGGATTTCGCTGTCATCCCCCGGACTCCATCCCAGATATGCCAGGAAGTTGACCAGCGCCTCCGGTTCATAGTGCCCGGAGATGTAATCCCGGGTGTTCACAGGAATCCCCTCCTCCTCCGCCTTTCTCTTGGAGAGCTTCCCTCCGGAAGGGGACATGATCAGGGGGAGGTGGGCCATCACCGGTGGCATCCAGTCAAAATAGCGGTAGAGAAGAATGTGTTTTGGCGTACTGCTCAGCCACTCCTCGCCCCGAATCACATGAGTGATTTTCATCAGATGGTCATCCACCACATTGGCCAGGTGGTAGGTGGGCATTCCGTCCGATTTGAGCAGAACCTGGTCGTCAAGTCCCCGTGTTTCGAAGGCGACCACCCCACGGATCTCATCCTCAAACCGGATGGTCTCCCGTCGGGGGACATTGAGCCGGATCACATAGGGCTCGCCCGCTTCCAGCCTCCGCTGCGTCTCCTCTTTCGGCAGGGTCAGGCTGTTGGTCATCGACTGACGGGTGATGTAGTCATATTTGGGGGAGGGGTTGCCCGCCTTCTGAAGACGCTCCCTCATCAGGTCGAGCTCCTCTTCCGTATCGAAGGCGTAGTAGGCATGGCCCGCCTCGACCAGCTGCAGCGCGTACTTCTTGTAGATCTCTTTTCTCTCACTCTGGCGGTAAGGGCCGTAGTCGCCTCCCACATGGGGACCTTCATCCACTTTCAGACCGCACCAGGTGAGTGAGTCGATGATGTCCTGTTCTGCACCCTCCACCTGCCGGGACTGGTCGGTGTCCTCGATCCGGAGAATGAAAACACCCCCTTTGGATCGGGCGAAAAGCCAGTTGTAGAGAGCGGTTCTGAGCCCTCCGATATGGAGATAGCCGGTCGGGGAAGGTGCAAAGCGTACGCGTACGTTGTTCGACATGGTAGAAGTTTCGGGTTCGGGCCGCAAACAGTAAAAAATAGCAGGATTTCCGCTCGAAGGCCAACCGAATCTCATAGAGTTTATTGGGAAAACCCGTACCTTCAGTACCTTGCAGCGCGATTTCCGGCGGGGCGGATCACCCATTTACAGATCCGCCTTTCCGGTATCCGACCCCGGAAATCATCCGGTTGCGGCAAACCCATTATCCAGTTCCGGCGGCTGATCGTGCTGAGGTGAATTGAGTTTTCAGCTGAGCAAGTACTTGAGCCGGTAAAGAGACATAAGTTTCGGTTTACATGAGCGGACTTCCAGTAAAACCATCCGCAAGGATGGAAAAACTGCCCCACTATCTGTTTGGCAGACTCAACGAGGAGAAATACCGGCGAAGAAGCCGGGGGATTGACATCATCGATTTCGGGATGGGAAATCCGGACATGCCCTCGCCGGCCGAGACGGTCCAGAAGATCCACGATGTGGTGGAGGATGAGAAAGCGCATCGCTACACCCGGAGTGCCACCGGTCTGCCCAACCTGCTCAAAGCGGTGGCCGACCACTACAAGGAGCTCTACGATGTGGATCTGGAGCCGGAACGGGAGGTCATTGTCACCATCGGCAGCAAGGAGGGGCTCTCCCATCTGGCTCTTGCCCTGTTGGGGCCGGGTGATGTGGCCGTGGTTCCCGAACCCTACTTCCCCATCCATCACTACTGTGTGATCATCGCCGATGCCCGTGTTGTCAATGTTCCGATTACGGACGATGCGGATGAGTTCATCCGGAGTCTGGAAGAGCTGGAAGCCCCCCCCAAGGTGATCATTCTCAATTTCCCGCACAATCCGACCGGAACCACAGTGGATCTCTCCTTCTTCGAGAAGATCGTGCCCTGGTGCCGGGAAAATGGCGTCTTCATCATCCACGACTTCGCATACAAGGATATTACTTTCGGCGACTACCAGGCTCCCAGCATCCTTCAGGTGGAGGGAGCCAAGGAGCTGGCTGTGGAGTTCTTCACCATGAGCAAGTCCTACAACATGGCGGGCTGGCGGTGCGGATTCTGCATCGGGAATGCCGAGGTGGTCGCGCTTCTGTCACGGATCAAATCCTTCTTCGATTACGGTCTTTTCACCCCCATCCAGGTGGCAGCCATCACCGCTCTGCGACACACAGGTGATCAGGTCAGCCAGGTTGCCCGGAAGTATGAAGAGCGCAGGGATCTTCTTCTGGACGGGCTGATGCGCTCCGGCTGGGAGATCCCGCGGACCCGCGGGGCCATGTTTGTCTGGGCACCGATTCCGGAGAAATACCGGGAGATGGGCTCCCTGAAGTTCAGCGAATGGCTTCTCGATGAGGCGGAGGTGCTGGTCTCCCCGGGTATCGGGTTCGGGCCGGATGGCGAAGGGTTTATCCGGATGAGCCTGGTGGAGAACAATCACCGCATCCGCCAGGCGGTTCGTCAGATCAATCGCATCCTGTAGAGCCGGAGATCCCGGAATACCCCGGGATCAGGAGTCCAGCTCCTGTTCGGCAAATTCGATCCGTCCCGCCAGCTCCTCCCATTTGGAGTAGCCCGCGGCCAGCTCTTTTCTAATCCGGTCGTACTCGAGGGTGGTCTCTTTCACCCGGTCTGCATCTTCATAGAATGAGGGATCGGCCATGGCGGTTTCAATCTCCTGTTTCCGGGCCTCCATCTGCTCAATCTCCTCTTCCAGCGTACGGAGTCTTTTCTTGAGAGGTCTGACCTTCCGGTAGAGCTCCTGCCGGCGGACCGCCTCCAGACGTCTCTCCTCCTTCCGGGTCAGTCCGCTCCTGTTCTTTCCGGAAGAAGTGGCTGATCCGTCCGGAGTGATGGAGTCCCCGGCGGATGCCGCTACACCGGCCCGCTCGGAAGAGGCTGTTGTCGGCCGGTGATTGCCGCCACTCCCGGCGCTGCTTCCGGTACTGTTTCCCGTCACTTCCATCTCCCGCCTCTTCTCCAGGTACCAGCTCACATTCCCCAGCCAGGTCCGGATCCGGCCGGGCTGAACCTCCAGTGTCTTGTTGACAATCGGATCGAGGAAGGCCCGGTCGTGGGAGACAATCATATAGGTACCCTCAAACTGCTGAAGAGCCTGCTGAAGCATCCGCTTCGACTGCATGTCGAGATGGTTTGTCGGCTCGTCGAGGATGATGAAGTTTCCGGGGTCGGCAAGCATCCGGGCCAGCGCCAGCCGGCTCTTCTCACCGCCGGAAAGAACCCTCACCTTCTTGAAGACATCGTCCCCCTCAAAGAGAAAACTGCCAAGGAGGGTTCTGAGGGCGGATTCTCCCATCGGAGGAGCGGCCTGCCGCAGAACCTCCAGCACATCCAGAGAGAGGTCGAGCTCCTCCGCCTGGTGCTGGGCAAAGTAGGATGGAGTCACGTTGTAGCCGACAACCCTCTCCCCGGAAGTCACCGGTTCCAGACCCGCCAGGATCCGGATCAGAGTCGATTTCCCCGCACCGTTCGGGCCGACAACCGCAATCCTGTCTCCCCGCTCCACCTGGTAATCCACTCCGGAGAAGACGGTCTGCTCCCCGTAGCGTTTGGTTACATTCTTCAGCTCCATCACGATGCGTCCGCTCCGTTCGGGAGCCGGAAAGCGGAAGGAGATCTCCTCCTGACTGTCATCCAGTTCGATCCGGTCCAGTTTTTCGAGCATCCGTATCCGGCTCTGGACCTGCTTTGCCTTGGTCGCCTTGTAGCGGAACCGCTCGATGAACTCTTCGGTCTGCCGGAGCTCTTTCTGCTGATTCTCATATTTCCGGCGCAGGAGCTCCTGCTCCTCCGCACTCTTCTTTTCAAAGAAAGAGTAGTTGCCGGCGTACTCCCTGAGCTCGCCCCGATCAAGGTTCAGGGTTCTTCGTGTCAGGGAGTCAAGAAATGCCCGGTCGTGGGAGACCACAACGATCGCCCCCTCATAACTCTCCAGAAAGTGCTCGAGCCACTGGAGAGACTCGATATCGAGGTGGTTGGTCGGTTCGTCCAGCAGGAGAAAGGTCGGTTTCTTAAGGAGCAGTTTGGCCAGTGCGATCCTCATGAGCCACCCCCCGCTGAACTCCGATGTGGGGCGTTCGAAATCCTCCGGGCGGAAACCGAGTCCCGACAGCACCCGCTCGATCTCGGCATGGAGCGTCCAGGCACCGGAATGATCCAGCCGGCTCTGCACCTCCCCGAAACGTTCAAGCGTTTTCCGGTAGTCGCCGCTTTCCGGGTCCAGATGTTTCAGCTCCTCCTGGAGTCGTTCGGCCTCTTCATGGAGGCGTCCGATCTCCTCGAACGCCTGTTCCACCTCCTCCATCACACTCCGTTCCGGATCGGGTGGCACTCCGTCCTGCGGGAGGTAGCCGACAGAGGCACTTCCGGAAAGAACAACATCCCCCTCGTCCGGCTGCTGCTCTCCCGCGATCACACGGAGCAGCGTAGATTTGCCGGCACCGTTGGGACCGGTCAGGCCAACCCGTTCACCGGGATTGATGAGGGTGCTGATCCCGTCAAAGAGTCTGCGTTCTCCCAAATGGAGCGTTATGTTGCTGATCTGTAACACAGGAGTCAAAAATAGGAAAAACCGGGCGGATTCGGGTCATCGGTTTGAGCGCGCCGGCAGGAGGTTCGGAAAAATATTCCTACATTGTCTGCCTTCAGGGTGCCTCTGAACCGGGGCCGACCCCTGCTCTGCAGGTTTGCTATAACATGGAATCAACAAAATAATCACACAGTTGATGAAAACGATCCGGTTGATTTTTCTGCTGCTCTTCATTCCGGTTCTTTTCTCCTGTTCGGAATCAAGGCAGCGTTCCGACTTGCGTTTCACCATCAGCAACCCGACAGCAAACGGAAGCCGCTATCCTGTTCTCTATTCTCCGGATGGCAACCGGTTCTATATGAGCTGGATCAGCGGACTGGACGAGCAGTTTTATGCATTGCAGTACACCGTAAGAGATCAGGGAAGATGGCAGCAGCCGACAACGGTAAATGTGGGTGGTGATCCGGTTTTTGACTGGCGTCTCCCTCCCGTTGTGGCTCCGATGGGTGATGAGGTGGCGTTCGCCTGGCTCAGGTGGTATATGGGGTACCCTGACGGCGGGCAGCAGCAGCTCCATATCTCCATACCGGCAGGGGAGAGAAACTGGTACCATGTCTTCCCTTTTCCGCCTGCCCGCCCCTTCTCCTTCTCCATGATTCCGGCAGGTCCGGAATCTGTTCTGGCCATCCAGGCGGATGAGGAGGGGCTGAAGGCGGCACTTGTCCGGCCGGACGGGACTTTCGCACGGATCGACCCTCCCGCCGGGTCTCTTTGCGAGGAGGGGACGACAGACCTGATCCGATCGGGCGGGTCTGTTCTGGCTCTCTGGGAGGAGTGTGAAGGGGAGAGGCGCCGGATCCGTCTGGCGGCGTACGATCCTGTTCAGGATCAATGGGGAACACCGGCAACGGTCCATGAAGGGGCAATCGGTGATCCATTCACCCCGGCTCTGGCAGATGCGGATGGTGAGCAGGGCAGGGTGGTTGTGATCTGGAGTGAAACGGTTGACCCGGCACAATCGGAAGGGCGGACCGACAGGGCAGAGGCGGAATCTGCGGAATCTGCGGAATCGACCGGCCTGCTCTCCCGTAACCCGTCCCGTCTGGTACGGGCGGCCTTTTCCGAAGATCGGGGAGAGTCGTTTGCCGCGCCGGTCCGGATCGGTACGATGTCGGGTTACAGGAGAATCGATGTGACATCGGCACCCGACGGCACCTTCCGGGCAGTCTGGCTGCGGATGGGATCCAGCCTCGCCAATGTCGTGCTCCAGCCCTTCGGTCCGTCCGGCCCGATCGGTGAGCCCGTCAACCTGGGGGCGACCTCCCCGCTTGAACTGAGCGGATCACCCACCCTGGTTGGACTGGAGGAGGGTGTGCTGGTAGCATGGACCCAGACCGATCCCATCATTCAGACCCGAACCCTTCTCTATCCTTACCAGGATCATACCCAATCGGCTCAATAACCATGAAGAAAACGACACTTTTTATCGCGCTGAATCTTCTTCTGCTCCACCTGGTCTCCTGCGCGGAAGCCTCCCGGGAGAGCGGAACGGAAAGTTATCGGGAACAGGCAGAGCGAATTCTCGAAGAGGTCCCTCTCATTGACGGGCACAACGACGCCCCCTGGCAGTATGAGATGCGGTTCGACCACAAGCTCTCCCGTCTCGATTTTATGGACACCAGAGGGCAGGAGCCTCCCATGCATACCGACATACTCCGGCTGAGGGAAGGCCGGGTGGGAGGGCAGTTCTGGTCGGTCTATGTCGCGGCCAATCAGGAGGAGAGCGAAGCGGTTCTGAACACCATCAACCAGATCGATTTTGTTCACCGGATGATTGAATCCTATCCGGATCATTTTGAGCTGGCTCTAACGGCCGATGATGTGGAGCGGATTTTTGCCGGTGGGAAGATTGCGTCGCTTATCGGAATGGAGGGGGGGCACTCGATCGGGAACTCTCTGGGTGCCCTTCGGCAGTTCTACAGCCTCGGCGCCCGCTACCTGACGCTCACCCATTCAAGAACCCTCGACTGGGCGGATGCTTCCACCGGTGAATCCAGACACGATGGTCTTTCTCCGTTCGGGGAAGAGGTGGTCCGGGAGATGAACCGTCTGGGGATGATTGTCGATCTTTCCCATGTTGCACCGGCCACAATGAGGGATGCCATCCATGTTTCGGAAGCACCGGTCATCTTCTCCCACTCCTCTGCGCGCGGGGTTTCAGACCACGTGAGGAATGTACCGGACGATGTGCTCGACATGGTCCGGGAGACCGGCGGGGTGGTGATGGTCACCTTTGTTCCCTCTTTCGTCTCTGAAGAACTCCGTCTGCACTATGCGGCCGAGAACGCCGAGCGGCGTCGTCTCTCGGAGCTCTATCCGGGACAGCCCGATGAGGTCCGCAGCCGCATGGCGGAGTGGAACCGCACCAATCCCGCTCCGGTAGCGACCCTGCATCAGGTGGCTGACCACATCGACTATATCCGGGGCCGGATCGGTGTCGATCATATCGGCATCGGGGGGGATTTTGACGGAATCGCACAGGTGCCCGAAGGGCTGGAGGATGTGACGACCTATCCCGATCTCTTTGCCGAGCTGCTCCGCCGCGGATACAGCGAGCAGGAGCTGAAAAAGATCGCCGGGCTGAATGTTCTCCGGGTGATGCGGGAGGTGGAGGAGGTTTCCCGCCGTCTGCAGCGGGAGCGTTCGCCCTCCGAAGCAGTGATCGGAGATTACCAATAGGATGTGATGTGGGACAGATCCGCAGGACCTGGTGGGGGATTACCCAAATGAACCCCCGGAAGAGCCGGTTGTCCAAACGTTGCGGACTCCCGCTTAGCGGAACTCGTCCGAATAGCGGGCCGCCGCCCGGTCCCTGAGATTGTAGTCGCTGCTCATCACCTGACCGTACGCTCCGGCGCTCCGGATCGCAATCAGATCCCCCCGTTCCAGTTCCGGCAGCGAGATTCCCTCCCGGAATGTATCGGCCGATTCACAGATCGGTCCCACCACATTGTATAGCTGCTCCGGTCGGTCCGACGTAAGCGCACCGATCTGATGCTCTGCCTGATAGAGAGCGGGCCGGATCAGCTCGGTCATCCCCGCATCAACAATGGCAAAGCGGGTGTTGCGGGCCTGCTTGATGTAGAGAACCCTGGAGATCAGGGAGCCGCATTGTCCCACCAGGCTCCGTCCAAGCTCAAAGTGGAGCTGCTGGCCGGGGCGCAGTTTCAGGTGTTGATGAAACTGGGCGAAGTAGCCTTCAAAATCGGGAACCGGATTCTCATCGGGTCTCTGGTAGTCGATCCCGAGGCCGCCCCCCACATTTATGTGCTGGAGGGTAACACCACGGCCGGCGATCAGCTCCTGCAGCTGGTTTACCGTCTCGCACAGCTCACGGAATGAACCGAGCTCAAGGATTTGCGATCCGATATGGAAATGGATTCCGGTGATTTCCAGATGAGTATAGGAGCCGGCCCGGTCCAGCAGAGAGGGAAGATCCTCGGCCAGAATCCCGAATTTGTTCTCCTTCTGTCCCGTGGTGATATATTTGTGCGTATTCACACGGATATCGGGATTGATACGGAGGGAGATCCGTGCTTTTTTGCCGTTGCGGCCGGCCAGAGCGTCGAGAACTTCGATCTCCTGGAGGGATTCGCAGTTGAACGAAAAGATGTTGTGGCGAAGTCCGGTTTCGATCTCCCGGTCGGTTTTTCCAACACCGGCAAAGGCGATGCTTTCAGGGGAGAATCCCGCTTCGATCGCTTTTTCCACCTCGTTTCCGCTTACGCAGTCCACCCCGAAACCTGCCTCTCTCATCGCTTCCAGGATCCGGTCATTGTTGTTCGCCTTCATGGCGTAGTGGATGTGATACCCTTTCGAGACCCCGTGCATGCGAACCGCATCGATGGTTCGTTGTAACAGTTCAAGGTCGTAGTAGAAAAAAGGGGTCTCCAGCTGCTGGAACTGGCGAATCAGTGGTTGATCGAACATGGTGCCGTCCTTCGTGAGAAAAAGAAAACAAGGTACGGATTTCGGGAGCATAAATGACAGATCCGCAGGCAGAGAGAGGCTTCAAAGGAAAAGAGGCCTTGACTTCAGCTTAAATGATGCCTACATTTAAAATCTCACCGCGGGGTGGAGCAGCTGG